>DATKRZ010000062.1:0-8911 GCA_035531955.1 Acidimicrobiales bacterium
GGGTTCCTCCGCTGCCTCGACGGCCTGCGGTCGGCCTCCGGATCCATCGGCGAGCACAGCGAGGAGGAGCGATGCGTGCAGTTCCTGCGCCAGCTCGATCCGTCCTGGCGGCCGGATTGGACGGGCATCCCGGCGTAGTGGCCGCCCCCTCGTCGGACGGCACCGGGCGGGGCACGCCGCTGTGGCCAGCCCTGACGGTCGTCCTGATCGCGGCTGCGGTCCTGGCCGCCTGCGCCGGACAGGACCAGTCGGGACCACCGGCCGCCCGGGTCTCCGCCTGGGTGTCCGGTGCGGGGGGTGGGTCCGCGGTCGGCACCCTCGAGGTGGACAGCCGCAATGTCGGCCTGGCCCTCTCCCGCCACGACCCGGCCGCCGCCATCAAGACGGTGTGCGCCCTACTCAGCAATGACGCCCAGGTCGCCATCGGCAACCTCCCGACGCCCGACCAGCAGCTGACCGACGACCTGAACCGCGCCTATGAGGATGCGGCGGCCGCCGGGGACGACTGCTACCAGGGCTCGTCAGGGACCGCTTCGCTGCTCCTTCGGTCCGCCGACGAGCGGAGCAGGCTGATGCCGCTGCTGGTCACTGCGCTGGAGCGCGTCGCCGCCATCACCGGGCACACCCCTTCGACGTCGACCACCCAACCGGCGGGCAACAACGACCCGTTCGGGAATTGAGGGGGGAGGTCGATGGCCCCCCGCACACCGTCCGATCACCCCGCTCCGGAGGCGTGGTAGTCGGTGGCCGCCGCCGACGGTGGCTTCGGGCCGGTTCCCGACGGTCGCGACCCGGTCCGCTACGACCAGGTCAGGCGCCGGGTGCTGTGGTCCCTCCCGACCGGACTGTTCGTCGTCGGGTCCCGGGCCGGGAACCGGCGCAACCTGATGACCTGCAATTGGGTCATGCAGATCGCCACGAGGCCAAAATTGGTCGCCGTCTCGGTGGAGCGGGGCTCGGTGACCCGCGGGCTGATCGAAGATGGGGGGGGCTTCTCGGTGAGCGTGCTGTCGAGGGCGGACCGTCCCCTCGTCCGGCGCTTCGTCAGGCCGGTGGACGCCGACGCCGTGGAGCTGGACGCCCAGGGGGCTGCCACCTCGCTGAAGGGGGAGCCCGTCTTCGAGGTGGCCGGGGGGCTGCCGTGCCTCGTCTCGGCCGTGGCGTGGTTGTCGTGTGAGGTGCGGCGGGTCTGCTGCTGGGACGGGGATGCTCCCGACGGTGCCCCCAGCCACGTTCTCGTCGTCGGAGAGGTCGTCGATGTCGGTGAGACCCTGGCGGATTCTGGGAGCGGGCATCCTGGTGTCCTCCGCATGGAGGACACCAGGATGAACTACGGAGGATGAGTGGCGCCCGACGGTTGCCGTCGGCCGGATCGGATCTTCGCCCCCCTGGTCTCGCCGGCCGAGGGCCGGTTCCCGGCTTCGGGACCGGCGGGTCAGGGGCGGTCGGGTGCCGGGTCCGGCCGCAGGTCGATCTTGAGCGTCAGGATCCCGTTCTCCATGCTGGGCTCGGCGTCCCCGAGCATGGCGAAGTCCATGAAGTCGGCCTGGGCCTGCCGCTTGAACCGCTCGCGGTCGGCGCCCTCGATCGGGGGGAGGCCGCGGGCCCTGACCGCATCGGCCCTGGCCCGGAACCGATCCACCATGGCCTGGGGGTCGAATTGGTCGGGCATGGCCCGATGGTACCGGTCGGGCCGGTGCGCCACGAATGAGGGAGTCCCGCACTACACTGACTGGCATTGGTGATCGGTGGTCACCCCGGGTGCAGCACAGACGGGGGCCGCGCCACCGCAGGTGGGGCTAGGAGTTCGTTGCCGTGAAGAAGGGACGCCATCGCCGCTTCGAAGAAGCGCGCAGTTTGAAGCGGTCCGTCGCGACCGATTCGCGGCGCTGCCCCGAGTGCGGAGCCGAGCCCGATGACAAGCATGCCTCGTGGTGCCTGGCCACCGAGGACGACTACGACGAGATCCTCGGCACCGCTCCGAAGGACCCGTCCTTGGTCGAGGACGACCCTCTGGCCGAATAGCTCAGCGGCGAACCGTCGGGTGGGGCAGGAGTGTCACCCGGGCCCTGGGGGCCGTCCGTCGGTCGAGGTAGGAGGCCAGTCTCCGGACGACCTTCTTCCCGGCCATCCTCTCCAGCTCGGTGCGCATGGTCACGTACACCGGCTCGTGGCCCACGAACGCCTCCGGGTCCTCGGTGCACCACCAGTGGAACTCCTCGCCGCCCTCTCCCCAGTGGCGTCGGTCCCACTGCCGGACCACCGACGTCACGTGGCCGTCGGCCGCCGTTTCGTCCTCGCGCCGCAGCGGCAGTTGCCAGCACACCTCCGGCTTCAGATCGACGTGGCTCCGACCCTGGCGCTCGGCTGACTTGTGCAGAGCGCAGCCCGCGCCGGCCGGGAATCCGGGGCGATTGAGGAAGATGCAGGCGTCGTCGACCAACCGGGTCCCCAGCTCTCCGTCTGGGAGCTTCTTGACCACGCCCTTTCGCCCCTGCTTGTAGAACTGCCACAGGTCCGGGGTCAGGTCGGCCGCCGCCCGTTCCACGGCGCGTGCGTCCTTCTTGCCGGTGAAGTGGGCCCCGTATGAGCAACAGCCCTGGACGAGCTCGGGCGAGGGCCCGGTGAGGACACCCTGGCAGCCCTGCCCGAAGATGCAGGTCCAGGCGCTGACCAGGAACGTCACATCGAAGAGCCAGGTCCGCTCCTCATCGGGATCGTCGAAACTGACCCATTCGTGGGCATTTTCCGGGACACGCTTGTGGGCCGACGGCACGCCCTTATGATGACAGGCATGAGTGAAGACCGTGAGGGCGTCCTCCCCGTGCTGACCATCACTCCCGAGGCGCGGGCGACCGTGTTGGAGGTGCTGGCCAACGAGTCCGAGTCCGAAACGTTGGCGCTCTGGCTCGAGATCAGCGGGGAGAGCAACGGGGCGTATGCCTACGACATGTACTTCCAGGCACTGGCCGACGCCGCCGGGGGCGACATCGTCCAGCACGGAGACGACCTCACCGTTGTGGTGCCGGGGGCCAGTGCCGAACGGCTCCAGGGTGCGACTTTGGACTTCATCACCGACGCCTCGGGGGAGGACGGCTTGGTCATCGTCAACCCGAACACCCCTCCGGCCCCGACCCTGCAGGGTCTCCGCCCCGGCCCGGAGGTGGCCCTGTCCGATCCGTTGGCCCAGCGGGTGGTCTCGGTCCTCGACGAACAGGTGAACCCGAGCATCGCCGCACATGGCGGCCGGGCCGACCTGGTGGCGGTCGAGGACGCGTCGGTGTACCTGCGCCTCAGCGGGGGCTGCCAGGGCTGTGGCATGGCCAAGGCCACCCTCTCCCAGGGCATCGAGGTCATACTGCGCGAGGCCATTCCGGAGCTGGCCAACATCGTCGACGTGACCGACCACGCCGACGGGACCAACCCCTACTACGAACCGGCCCTCTAGCAGCCCGACCTCGCGGCCGCGCTGAACGGGCGCCTCCGGCCGGTGCCGGCATGCCCGTAGAGGCGAGAGCCGTCCGATACGTTGCGTGGAGTGGACACACTCCTCGTCGTCGGCACCGGCATCGCCGGTCTCCTCATCGGTGCGGCCCTGGACCCGGTCGGCCAACGTCTCGCCGAGCGCAGCCGACTCGAGGACGAGCGCCGCCGGGCGCAGCGGGCCGCAGACCACCAGGTCGCCGACGACGGCGCCGGCCGCCGGGTCCCGGTGGTCGGGTCCGTGGAGGAATCCGCCCGGGGCGCAACGGCGCCGGCCGGGACCGGGGGAGCCGAAGGCCCTGGACCCGCCGACCCCACCCCGGACGGAGCGGTGCGGAACCTCGTGCCCACCGGACCCTCCCCGGTCCGGGCCGCTTCGGGGGCGCTCCTCACCGGCGCCCTGTTGGCGGCGGCCGCGGACCACTTCGGACGAGACCTCGTCCTCGCCCCCTTCTGCGTGTTCTTCGCCCTGCTGGTTGCCGTCTCGTTGACCGACCTTTCGCACCGGCTGGTGCCCCGATGGCTCATCTACCCGGCGTTGGCCCTGATCGTCCCGCTGCTGGTGCTGTCCGCGGCGGTCGACCACCGGTGGCACAGCCTGACCGGGTCGGTGGTGGCCGGAGCGGTGGCCTTCGGCCTCTTCTTCTCCATCTGGTGGTTCGTTCCCCGAGGCATGGGATTCGGTGACGTGCGGCTGGCGGGGACCATCGGGCTCACCGTGGGCTACCTCAGCCTGTTGCACGCCTACGTTGCCTTCCTGGCCGGTTTCATCACCGGGATGGTCTTCGGCCTGGTGCTGTCGGTGGCCTCGTCGTCGGGCCGCAAGACCCGAATCCCGTTCGCCCCCTCCCTGTCCGTCGGCGCGGTGGTCGCCGTGTTCTGGGGCGGGCATCTGGCCCAGAGCCTGTTCCACGCCGGGACGTGACCGGACGCCCGGCCCAGGCGTCCCGATTCACGCGCCGGATGTTCGGGTCCGCCGGGTGATGTCCCAGCCGGAGGCCGGGACCGCCCCGAGTAGATTCCCTTAGATGCTGCGCTACCTGACCGCCGGTGAGTCGCACGGACGGGCTCTGGTGGTCATCGTCGAGGGCATGCCCGCCGGACTGCTGGTGACCGCCGAGGACATCCAACGGGGCCTGGCCCGCCGCCGCCTGGGCTTCGGTCGGGGGCCACGGATGCGCTTCGAGGCCGACGAGGTGAGCCTGGTCGCCGGCATCCGCCACGGCCGGACCCTCGGCTCACCGATCGCCATCGAGATCGCCAACACGGAGTGGCCGAAGTGGGAGGCGGAGATGTCCCCCGACCCGGGCCTGCCCTCGAGGGTGCTCACCAAGCCCCGGCCGGGCCACGCCGACCTGTCCGGCATGCTCAAGTACGGGCTGGACGACGCCCGCGACGTGCTCGAGCGGGCGTCGGCCCGCGAGACGGCGGCGAGGGTGGCCGCCGGCACGCTGGCCAAGCTGCTGCTGTGGCAGGTTGGCGTCGACGTCCTCAGCCACATCGTGCAGCTCGGGCCCGAGCGGGCCGCCATCGGTCCGCTGCCCACGGTTGAGGAGCTGGTCCGGGCGGACGAGTCACAGGTGCGCTGCTGCGATCCCCTTGCCGAGCGACGGATGGTCGCGGCGGTAAAGGCGGCGGCCAAGGACGGTGATTCGCTGGGCGGCGTGGCCGAGGTGATCGCCTACGGCGTGCCGGTCGGCCTCGGGAGCCACGTCCACTGGGACCGGCGCCTCGATGCCCTATTGGCCCAGGCGCTGATGAGCATCCAGGCCATCAAGGCCGTCGAATTCGGCGACGGCATCGAGCTGGCCGGTCGACGGGGCTCGGTCGCGCACGACGCCATCCGGGTGGCGGAGGCGGGCCCGGACGGAGCGCGAGACGCCGCCGCCGGGCTCCTGGGCGGAGGCTACGTGAGGGACACCCACCACGCGGGAGGCGTCGAGGGTGGCATGTCCACCGGCGCTCCCATCGTGGCCCGGGCGTCGATGAAACCCCTGGCCACGCTCAATCGACCGACCCTCGGGACGGTCGATGTGGTCTCCAAGGAGGCCGCCGTCTCGTTCAAGGAGCGCACCGACGTGACGGCGGTGCCGGCCATGGGCGTGGTGGCCGAGACCATGGTCGCCCTGGTGCTGGCCTCCGAGGCGCTGCGAAAGTTCGGCGGCGACTCGGTCGGCGAATTCCGGCGAAATCGGCAGGGCTACTTGAACGCGCTGGGCGAGACCCATTCGCCTCCGGCCCCGATCGATGGTTGACCGGCTCATCCTGGTGGGGATGATGGGCGCCGGCAAGACGACCGTGGGGCGCCTGCTGGCCCAGCGGCTCGGGTGGCGCCACCTGGACTCTGACGTCCAGGTGGCGGCCGAGACCGGCCACAGCGTTCCTGCGCTCTTCGCCGAGCGGGGGGAGGCGGCGTTCCGCGCCGAGGAGTCCCGGGTGCTGGTCGCGGCCCTCTCGGGGACCGAGCCGGTGGTGGTCTCGGCGGCGGGGGGCGTGGTCCTGTCGGTGGCCAACCGGGATCTCCTGGCCCGCTCGGGCACCGTGGTGTGGCTCCGGGCTGATCCGCGGGTGCTCGCCCGGCGGGTGGGGAGCGGAGAGGGTCGGCCACTGCTCGACGATGATCCGGCCACTGCGCTGGTGGAGCTCGACCGGGTCCGGCGACCGCTGTATGCGTCGGTGGCGGCGGTCACCGTGGACGTCGACGAGCTCTCGCCCCGCCAGGTGGTCGACCGGGTGCTTGGCGACCGGACGCTGTCGGAGGCCGGGATCGGGACCGGGGGGAGGGGATGAGGATCGTGCCGGTCGAGCTGGGGGACCGCCGGTACGAGGTGCTGATCGGTGATGGCGCCCGCCACGAGCTGCCGGCGGCGGTGGCCTCGACGGTGCCCCAGGCGAAACGGGCGGCCATCGTCACCCAGGCGGGCATCGGGGTCCCGGTCGATCCCGGGCTGCCCTTCGACCGGTTCACCGTGCCGGATGGCGAGGAGGCGAAGACCCTTCCCGAGGTCGAGCGGCTATGCCGGGGCTTCGCCCAGGCCGGACTCAGCCGGTCCGACGTGATCATCGCGGTGGGCGGCGGCGTGGTGACCGACCTGGTCGGCTACGCGGCGGCGTCCTTCCTGCGCGGGACGCCCTACATCAACGTCGCCACCACTCTGCTCGCCCAGGTCGACGCGGCGGTCGGGGGCAAGACGGGCGTGAACCTCCCCGAGGGGAAGAACCTGGTGGGGTCGTTCTGGCAGCCCAGGGCGGTGGTGTGTGACACCGACGTGCTGTCCACCCTCCCGCCCCGGGAGTGGGCTTCGGGCCGTGGCGAGATGGCCAAGTACGCCTTCTTGGCGGAGGCGTTCCCCGGCGCCCCGAAGCGGACCCCGGACGCCTCGCTGCTCGGTCTGGCGCTCGACGAGCAGGTGGCACGGTGCGTGGCGGTCAAGGCCGGGGTGGTGGCGTCGGACGAACGGGAGGGCGGCCGCCGGGCCGTCCTCAATTACGGGCACACCCTGGCCCACGCCCTGGAGGCCTCGGCGTTCGACCCACGCTCGGGCTGGGACCTCCGCCACGGGGAGGCCGTGGCTGTCGGGCTGGTCTTCGCCGCCATGCTGGCGCGGCGGCTCGGGCGCATCGACGACGAGCGGGTGGAGCTCCACCGCCGGGTGGTCGGCGGCTTCGACCTCTCCGACCGCCTGCCGCCGGGAGCCGACCCCGACCGCCTGGTGTCCTACATGGTCCGCGACAAGAAGGCCCATCACGACCTCACCTTCGTGCTGGACGGCCCGAGCGGGGTCGAGCCCGTCCCCGGCATCGACCCGCTCGACGTGGTCGCTACCCTTGCGCAGATGGAGCAGTCCGAGGCGGGGAGCCGACCATGAGCCCAGCGGGACTGATCGTGCTCCTGTCCGGTCCCAACCTCAACCTGCTGGGGGAGCGTGAGCCGGCCGTGTACGGCACCGCCGCCCTCGCCGACCACGTGGCCGTGGCCGCCGGGGCCGCATCGGCGCTGGGCTACACGCTGGAGCACCTCCAGACCAACCACGAGGGCCATCTGGTCGAGGCGGTCCACGGGGCACGGGGCCGTGCCGCCGCCATCGTCATCAACGCCGGGGCCCTGTCCCACACGTCGTGGTCGCTGCACGATGCCCTGGCCTCCTTCGACGGCGTGGTGGTGGAGCTCCACCTCTCCAACCCCGCCGCCCGGGAACCGTTCCGTCAGACCTCGGTGATCGCCCCGGTGTCCGACGGGTGCATCGCCGGCTTCGGGGGGATCGGCTACGGCTTGGCCGTCGAGGCCGTGCACCGGCTCCTCACCGCACCGCCGTCCGAATGAGTAGGCCCTGGCCCGCCGTCGGAACCCTGGCTCCGCTGGATGTGTCCGGCCGGCTCGACCGGCTGCGGGAGCTGTTCGACGCGGCCGGTCCCGACGACGGCCCGCTGGATGCGCTGTTGGTGACCACGCCGGCCAACATCCGCTGGCTCAGCGGGTTCACCGGATCGGCGGGCCTGTTGCTGGTGACCCGGAGCCAGGCCCTGCTGACCACCGATGGGAGGTACCGGACCCAGTCGGGACAGCAGCTGGAGGCCGCCGGGGTGGGGGCCGACATCGAGGTCCGCATCGGCGGTGCCCAGGCGCAACGGGACGCCGTGGTGGCGGCGGCGTCCGGCGCACGGGCCCTGGGCCTGGAGGCCGACCATGTCACCTGGTCGGCTCAGCGTTCGTGGAAGGAGCTCTTCGTTGGGGGGCGGCTGGCCCCCACCACGGGGGTGCTGGAGGGGCTGCGCATGGTGAAGGACGCGGGCGAGATCGCCCGCATGGAGCGTGCGGCGGCAATTGCCGACGCGGCGTTGGCCGCGGTTTTGCCCAAGCTGGCCGCAGCCGGCGGGGCGACCAGGTCGGGCAGGGCGCGGCCGGCGTTGACCGAGTCCCGGTTCGCGGCCTTCTTGGACCATGCCATGCGGGAGCGGGGGGCCGAGGAGAGCGCCTTCGAGACCATCGTGGCGTCGGGCCAGAATTCAGCCAAACCCCACGCCCGCCCCGGCGATCGGCGCATCGGGCCCGGCGACCCGGTGGTGGTGGACTTCGGGGCGGTGTTCGACGGCTACCGGTCGGACATGACCCGGACCTTCTGCGTCGGCGGTCTCCCATCCGGTCGGCTGGCCGAGGTCTTCGAGGTGGTGGCCGAAGCACAGCGGGTCGGCGTGCGCGCCGTCCGCCCCGGGGTGGCCGCGGGCTCGGTCGACCGGGCCTGTCGCGAGGTCATCGCCGCGTCGGGTTGGGCCGAGCAGTTCGAGCACGGAACCGGGCATGGTGTCGGCCTCGACATCCACGAGGGCCCGTCGGTCGGGCCGGGGTCTACTGCTATCCTCGTCCCCGGCACCGTGGTGACCGTCGAGCCTGGCGTCTACCTCCCCGAAACCGGAGGGGTCCGGATCG
>DATKRZ010000063.1:0-3808 GCA_035531955.1 Acidimicrobiales bacterium
TTCCTGCACCATTCCAACTACGGGAGCTACCGGCGGTCGGCCGGTGCCCTGGCCCCGCTCCAGACCACCTTCGACCGCCTGCCTACGGCGGCCCGCGCCGGTCTGTTGCGGATGGGCGTCTACCGCGGCGCCCACTGGAGGGCCCCGAGTGTCTCCGCCCCGGTGTTCGCCGCGCTGTGCGAGGCGGCCGGATTGCACTGTGTCGGACAGGAGCTGGTGAACTGGGAGGGCGGCGTGCTGCTCCTCGACTCGCTGTCGCTCGTGACCCGTCCCGGCTCACGCTTCGACCATCCCAATCACGTCGTCAAGAACCGACTGTTCAGACTCGAGGCCCGATCGGTCCGCAAGTCCGGCTCCGTCTACTCGCCCCCGCCCCCGTCACCATGACGCTGTAGCCGTAGCCGCTTGGACGCCGATGGCGGACGTTCGTGCCGCCCGTCGACATGCTGGAGCCTGACGGTCGGTCGGGGAGCGCCGACCTCGGCGGCCAGGGACCCGATTAGTACAGGATCGACCGTCCGGCGGTGAGGTAGCTCGAGCTGACGTCGAATGTGTCGTCGGGGACGATCTCGTCACCGCGGGTCAGATAGGCGGCGCCACCCGTGATGCTCAAATCCCGGATGAGCCCCGGTCGGCTTTCGGCGACCATCACGAGCTCGAGGATCAGTTTCGACATCGGATCGGGCTCGTCGGCGTATTGATGGGAGGTGCCCTGCCAGTGATCACCAGGCCAGTGTGCCCAACCCCAATCCTCGATCAGGTAGACACCGCCTGGCCGCAACCGGGGCAGCAGGAGGTTGAGGCTGGCCTTGGCCGGCCCGTACCTGTGGGAGCAATCATCGATCACCAGGTCGAGAGGCTGGTCCCCGAACTCTTTGCGAAGGATCTTGGCGATGGCCCTCCGATCAGACTGGTTGGTGCCGTAGTGGAGGTGCACGCTATCGCCGAGCGAGTGACGGGAGATGAAATCGTCAAGGCCAGCCACCCGGTCCTTGTGCAATTCGATCCCGACGATGCGCCTGGGCAGGAACAGCTGGTGGTAAAAGGCAATGCTCCCACCCTTGAAGATCCCGAGGTCGACGATGTTCTCCACGCCATGGGGGGCATGGGCGAGAAACCCGTCTACCATCGGCTTGTTCTTCATCAACACGAAGTGGTCTGCTGTCGAACGGGTTCCCTTGGCACCGTCGATGGCCATGAGGAAACCGGCCTCACCGACGCGGAGGTGCTCGGGATCCTCCCACTGCAGCCTGTGTTGAAGACCTGAAGCGGGCATGGCCCCTCTCCTCGAGTGATCGACCGACAGCGCCGGTCCCTACTCGGTCATGGCCAGGATGCGGGCGGCGATCTCGGCGGCCACCGGGTCGGGGGTCATCGACTGCAGCGCCATCAGCTTGGCGATGTCCCCTTCGACCTTGATCTTGCCGGACATGAAGGCCTGGATGCCCGCCTGTGGGTTGCCCTCGACCAGGATGGCCTTGGCCACGTCGTAGTCCAGGGACACCTTGAGGTCGACCGGATCGGTGTGCCCGGTCTCGAGCACCAGCTCACCGCTACTGGTGTCGACGTGGGCGTCGACCGTTCCCTCGCCGAAGGGCACCGCGGCGATGACCAGGTTCATCCTGATCGAGTGGGAGATGGCCGCGCCCTTCCCGTCGAACTCCGCCCGGATGGACCGGGCCTCGTCCAGCCATTCGTCGCTCAGGAACAGATAGGTGGCCATGTCTGCGATGCTCCTTGCCGGTCGGGTCGGGTGTCTGGCCGACCACACTAACCCGACCCCCGGGACGCCCCGGAGTGGCAGGGCCGGGGCGTCCCGGTGGTGATCCACCCCTGGCCCGACCCGTTAGCATCCCCTGTCGTGACTGCTCCGATCATCCCCGGTGCCGAGCCGTGGTCGCTTGTCGGCGGATCCCACGGTGTGCTGGTACTCCACGGGTTCACCGGCAACCCCCAGTCGATGCGCCCCTTGGCCGAGGCCGTCGCCGCCGCAGGCTTCTCCGTCGAGATGCCGTTGCTCCCCGGACATGGAACCTCGGTCGAGGACATGCTCGCCACCCGGTGGGAGGACTGGTCCGGGGCCGCCGAGGCTTCCTACCAGGCGCTGGCCGCCCGCTGCGACAAGGCGGTGGTGACCGGGTTATCCATGGGAGGGACCCTGGCCTGCTGGCTGGCCGAGCACCATCCCGAGATCGAGGGGATCGCCGTCGTCAACCCCCTGGTGCAACCGACCGCTGAGGATGCTCGGGACCTCATCCAAGGGATGCTGGCCGACGGGACCGAAGTGGTCGACGGCATCGGCTCCGACATCGCCAAGGAGGGCGCGGCTGAGGCCGCCTACGCCGGCACCCCGCTGGCCGCCGCCCTCTCCCTGTTCGAAGGGGTCGACGCCGTCGCCTCCCGGCTCGGTGACATCCGCTGCCCGTCCCTGCTGTTGAGCAGCCGGGTCGATCACGTGGTGCCGGTCGAGTCCGGCGATGTCTTCGAGGCCTCGGTGGGTGGACCGGTCGAGCGGGTCTATCTCGAGCGCAGCTTCCACGTGGCCACCCTCGACTGGGACGCCCCCCTGGTCGAGCAGCGGGTGGTGGCCTTCGCCGGCGAGGTCCTGGGTGGCCCCGGCGCCGTGGCCGCCTGATGGCAGGGCCCGGGCGGCTGACCCGCGCCGAAGTGGCCCACGTGGCCGACCTGGCCCGGCTCCGGCTCACGGACGAGGAGCTGGATCTGTTCACCGGCCAGCTGGCCGAGGTGCTCGACCATGCCGCCGACGTGGCCTCGCTCGACCTGGCCGGTGTGGTGCCGACGGCCCACGCCATGGCGGTGACCAACGTGCTCCGCTCCGATGAGGTGCGCCCGGGGGTCGATCGGGACGAGGTACTGGGACAGGCGCCGTCAGTGGAGGGCCATCGCTTCCGGGTGCCCCGCATCCTCGGGGAGTCCCCGTGAGTTCGGCCCGCCCCTCGACCTTCCTGGCCAATGCGGTCCGCTCGGGGGCTCGCTCGGCCCTGGACGTGCTCGAGGAGCACCTGGCGGTCATCGAGGTCGGCGACGACCGGGTCAACGCCTTCAATCTCGTCACCACCGAACAGGCCCGCCACCAGGCGATCGCCGTGGATCGCATGGTCACGGCGGGAGAGGACCCCGGACCGCTGGCGGGGGTCCCGGTGGCGCTGAAGGACAACCTGTGCACCCGGGGGGTCCCCACCACCTGCTCCTCGCGCATCCTCGAGGGATGGCGCCCCCCCTACGACGCCACCGTGGTGTCCCGGCTGCGCCGGGCCGGCGCGGTCATGGTGGGGAAGACCAACATGGACGAGTTCGCCATGGGCTCCTCGACGGAGACCTCGGCGTTCGGCCCCACCCGCAACCCCCACGACACCAGCCGGGTCCCGGGCGGATCATCGGGGGGCTCGGCCGCGGCCGTGGCCGCCGGGTTCGCCCCGCTGGCCCTCGGTTCGGACACCGGCGGGTCGATCCGCCAGCCCGCGGCCCTGTGCGGGGTGGTGGGGATGAAGCCCACCTACGGCACCGTCTCCCGCTACGGCCTGGTGGCCTTCGCCAGCTCCCTGGACCAGGTGGGGCCCCTGGCCACCACTGTGGCCGACGCCGCCCTCCTCTTCGACGTCATCGGCGGCCACGACCCCTGCGACTCCACCTCGCTCAACCGCCCCACCCCCAGGGTGGTGTCCGTCCTCGACGACGGTGTGGCCGGCCTGACCGTCGGCGTGCTGACCGAGTTCCTCGACGGGGCCGACCCCGACGTGGTGGCCCGCACCCGCCAGGCCGCCGACGCCTGTGCTGCCGCCGGAGC
>DATKRZ010000064.1:0-8247 GCA_035531955.1 Acidimicrobiales bacterium
GGCCGCCCGGCTGTTCCGGGGCCTGGCCGACCGCAACGTCAACGTCGACATGATCGTGCAGAACACGTCACTGCACGGCACCACCGACATCTCGTTCACCGTGCCGGGCCACGACCTGGCGGTGAGCACCGAGGTGTGCCAAGCACTGGTGCCCGAACTGGGTGCCACCGGGGTCACCGGCGACGACGCCGTGGCCCGGGTCTCCCTGGTAGGGGCGGGCATGAAGACCCATCCCGGCGTCACCGCCCTGACCTTCGAAACCCTCGCCGCCGCGGGGATCAACATCGAGATGATCTCCACCTCGTCGATCCGTATCTCGTGCATGGTGCGCGCCGATGCCGCCGAAGAGGCTGTGCGCGCCCTGCACGCCGCGTTCGACCTGGCCTGATCGACGTCCCGCCCCCCGTGACGCTCCCGGTGCGCGTCGACGGTCGAGGGGAGGAGCGCAAGTAGAATGGGTCGATGCGGGTGGCAGTGGTCGGTGCAACCGGGCAGGTCGGGACGGTCATGCGGTCGGTCCTCGACGAGCGTGGCTTCCCTGTCGACGAGCTGCGGCTGTGGGCGTCGTCCCGCTCGGCGGGCCGCCTGTTGGCGTTCCGGGGGAGCGACATCACCGTCGAGGATTCGGAGACGGCGGATGCGGGCGGCGTGGACATCGCCCTGTTCTCGGTCGGGTCGGAGGCCTCGCGGGTCCTGGCCCCCCGGTTCGCCTCCGCCGGGGCCGTCGTCATCGACAACTCCTCGGCATGGCGGATGGATCGCGAGGTTCCCCTGGTCGTTCCCGAGGTCAACACCGGGACGCTCCGCTCGATCCCCAAGGGGATCGTGGCCAATCCGAACTGCACCACCATGGTGGCCATGCCGGTCCTCAAGCCGCTGCACGACGGCGCCGGCCTGCGGCGTCTCGTCGTGGCCACCTACCAGGCGGTGTCCGGCGCCGGTCTGGCCGGCCCGTCCGAGCTCGAGGACCAGTTGATCAAGACGGTGGACGGTGCTGCCGCCCTCACCTTCGGCGGTGGCGCGGTGACCTTCCCGTCACCCGGCACCTTCCCCGACGTCATCGCCCACAACGTGATCCCGGTGGCCGGCCACCTGGTCGGGGACGGCTCGGGCGAGACCAGCGAGGAACAGAAGTTCCGCGACGAGAGCCGGAAGATCCTGGGCCTACCCGAGCTCGACGTCACCTGTACGTGCGTGCGGGTCCCCGTCTTCACCGGGCACTCGCTGGCCATCGTGGCCGAGTTCGACCGTCCGATGGGACCCGAGGAGGCGACAGCGGCGCTGAGCGGGGCGGCGGGGGTGGAGCTGTCCGACGCGCCGACGCCGCTACGCGTGGCTGGGACGGACCCGGTGCTGGTGGGCCGGATCCGGGCGGCCGGCCGGGCCGACCGGCTGGCGCTGTTCGTCAGCGGCGACAACCTGCGCAAAGGGGCGGCGCTCAACGCCGTGCAGATCGCCGAGTCGCTCGTCGCCCTGGGCATCGTCGGCTGAGCGGTCCCTAGCCCTGGTCCGCCCCCTCGGGAGGGGACTTCGCCTGGAGCTCGTCGCTCACGATCACCCGGGGGCCCGAGCTCCATGAGAGGTACCTCCACGACCAGTTGATCAGCACCACGATCTTGTTGCGGAACCCGATGAGGTAGACCAGGTGCAGGCCGAGCCAGGCGAGCCAGCCGAGGGTGCCGCGCACCATCAGGCCGTTGGGGAATTCGGTGACCGCCGCCCTCCTCCCGATGGTGGCCATGATGCCCTTGTCGTGATACCGGAACGGCTCGGTGGGTCTGCCGGCGACCCGATTGAGGATCTGGGCGGCGGCGTGCGCGCCCGACTGGATCGCCACCTGGGCCAGCTGTGGGCAGACCCTGTCGCGCTCCGCCGGCTCCGGTCCCCACGGGACCGCGGCGGCATCCCCGATGGCGTAGGCGCCGTCGTGGCCGACCAGTGACAGGTCGGCGTCGACCGTCAGGCGGCCGTTGGAGCCGGTGGCGGTCCCCAACTCGGCGGCGATGGTGCCCTCCACCGTGACGCCGCCGGCCCAGACCACCGTCTCGGTCGGGATCCGGGTCCCGTCGTCGAGCTCCACGCAGTCACCGGTCACCGCCCTGACCATGCGCCCGAGCCGCAGCTCCACGCCCCGCCCCCTCAGGGTGTCTGCGGCGTAGGAGGCCGCAGAGGGCTTGAAAGGGGTCAGCAGCCGGTCGAGCCCGTCGACGAGGATGATCCGGCCCGTGGACCGGTCGAAGCCGAAGCCGTCATGGCGGACGGCCACGTCCAGCAGCTCGGCCAGGGCCCCGGCCACCTCCACCCCGGTCGGTCCACCACCGACGACGACGAAGGTCAGCGGTCCCTCGGTGGCCCGGGCGGGGTTGGAGTCGGCGTCCTCGAGCCTCCGGAGGACATGGTCTCGCAGGCGTCGTGCGTCGGTCAGGGTGTACAGCGGGAAGCTGAACTCCGCCGCCCCGGGAATCCCGAAGTACCTGGCGGTGGCCCCGCTGGCCACGACGACCGAGTCGAAGGGCAGGGGATCCGAGTCCTCGAGGGTGACCTGACGCCTCTCCCAGTCGACGCCGGTCACCGTGGCGAAGCGGAAGGCCACGTTGGCGGCCTTGCCGAAGATCACCCGGATCGGATACGCCACGTCGCCCGAGTCGAGGCCGGCCGTCGCCACCTCGTACAGCATGGGCTGGAAGGTGTGGAAATTCCGCTGGTCGACGACGGTCACTTCGACGGGCTTGCCGATCAGGGCCCTGGCCGCAGAGAGCCCGGCGAATCCGGCGCCCACGATGACGACGCGGTGCATGTGCTCATGGTGGCACAGGCCGGGCGGATCCCAGGGGCCGTGCGCCCGAGGAGGCCCGGAGCCGCCCGGCGTCCACCTCCGCCGGCGGGTGGGGGCAGGCGGCGAGCACGTACGTCCGATGGCGAGGGGGTGTCCACTGAGTTGTGACACCCCCTCGGTACGCTTGGCCACCGAAGGCCCCAGGGCCGCAAGGAGGACTCGCCATGATCACCGGACTCGTACTCGGGCTCGTCGCCGGGGCCGCTCTCGGGCTCGCGGTCGGCCTCTTGGCCCGCACCGGCCATATGACAACGGCGAGGACTGCGGAGGCCCGGCTGGCCGATGCGCTCGGCCAGACCCGGGCGCTGGCCGGCGACCTGGTGGCCCTGCGGTCCCAGCTGGCCGACCAGCAGGGCCGTCTCAACGCCGCGCTGAGCGATTCTGCCCGCCTCGAGGCGGAGCTCGGGCACGAACGGAGGGCGGCCGAGCAGCGGGCCGCCGCCTTCGAAGAGACCCGCACCCAGTTGACCGGGGAGTTCGCCCGCCTCTCCACCCTGGCGCTGCAGCAGAACAACGAGCAGTTCCTGCAGCTGGCCGACACCAAGCTGAAAGAGACCCGCCAGGCGGCCGAAGGGGAGCTGGCCAAACGACAGGAGGCCATCGAACAGCTGCTCAAGCCGATCGGCGAGCAGCTCGACAAGTACGAGGCCGGGATGCAGCGGCTCGAGCTCGAGCGCCAGCGGGCCCACACGACCCTGACCGAGCAGATGAAGCACCTCTCCACGTCCCATGACCAGCTGCAGAAGGAGACGCGCAACCTGGTCACCGCGTTGCGCTCGCCGCAGACCCGCGGCCAGTGGGGGGAATTGCAGCTGCGCCGGGTGGTCGAGATGGCCGGGATGCTCGAGCACTGCGATTTCGACGAGCAGGTCACCTCGGACGCAGACAGTGGGCGGATGCGGCCCGACATGGTGGTCCACCTCCCCGGCAACAAGAACGTGGCCGTCGACGCCAAGGTGCCCATGCAGGCCTTCCTCGACGCGAACGAGGCTGACGACGAGGCTGTCCGCCGGACCTGCCTGGCGAGCCACGGCCGCCAGATGAAGGCCCATATCGACGCCCTGTCGAAGAAGGAGTACTGGAAGCGGGTGGACCCCTCACCCGAATTCGTCGTGGCCTTCATCCCCGGCGACCCCCTTCTCACCACCGCGCTCGAGCACGAACCGGGGCTGATGGAGTACGCGGTGGCCAATCACGTGCTGCTGGCCACCCCCACCTCGCTGATCGCCCTCCTCCGGGCCGTCGCCTACGGGTGGCAGCAGGACGCCCTGGCCGACAACGCCCGGGAGGTGCAACAGCTCGGCGCCGAGCTGTACCAGCGGCTGTCGGTGCTGGGCGACCACGTCTCGAATGTCGGGAAAGGCCTGAACAACGCCGTCTCCGCCTACAACCGGGCGGTCGGCTCGCTCGAGGGGAGGGTCCTCGTCACCGCCCGGCGATTCGTCGAGATGGGGGTGATCGGGACCGGGGACAGGGAACTGCCGCACCCGCCGACGGTGGACGCCACCACCAGGGCCCTGGAGTCTCCCGAGCTCAGCCCACCGACCCTGGACCTCCCGTTCGCGGACAGCTCGGTCGTCGGTGCCGGCCTTCCCGTCGGCGCCGGCCGGCACGACCGCCGTTGACCGACCTGTCGCCCGCGCCGGGCAGGTGAACGGCCGGGTGGGGCGGGGCGCCCGAATGGGGGACGAGCAGCGTTGACGGGGACGCCCGGGGCCCGGCTGCCCGCTGATGGGGGCTCGGCCTCGTCGCCGACCGGCGGCACCGCGGCGGTGTAAGAATCGCACCGCCTTGAACTGCGCTTTGTCCGGGATATGACGATCTGATTGCAGTTCTCAGGCGATTCCAAGGTCGGTTGGTGATAAAAGTAGTGGCCACCCACCGTTGCGATGGGTCGGTGTTTTGGTCTGGCCGGGCGGCGACCCTGGAGCGAGAGGGAGACGAAGTGAACATTCTGGTGCTCGGTGGCGACGGCTATCTCGGTTGGCCCACTGCGCTGTACCTGTCGCGTCGGGGCCACCGGGTCGGGGTCGTCGACAACTTCGCCAGGCGGGGCTACGACCTCGAGATGGGCGTCGACAGCCTGGTGCCGATCGTGAGCCTCCAGCAGCGGGTGCGCCGCTGGAAGGAGATCTCGGACCTGTCCATCGACCTGTTCGTGGGCGACCTCAACGACCCGGCCTTCGTCGGGGATGCACTCGCCTCCTTCCAGCCCGATGCCGTGGTGCACTTTGCCGAGCAGCGGTCCGCCCCCTATTCGATGATCGATCGCAAGCACGCGGTCTACACCCAGGTCAACAACGTCGTCGGGACCCTCAACCTGCTCTACGCCATCGCCGAGCAGAACCGGGACATCCACCTGGTGAAGCTCGGGACCATGGGCGAGTACGGGACCCCCAACATCGACATCGAAGAGGGCTTCATCGAGATCACCCACCGGGGCCGCACCGACATGCTGCCCTATCCCAAGCAGCCCGGCTCCTTCTACCACCTGTCGAAGGTCCATGACAGCCACAACATCATGTTCGCCTGTCGCATCTGGGGGATCCGGGCCACCGATCTCAATCAGGGCATCGTCTACGGTCACGACACCGAGGAGACCGCGCTGCACCCCGAACTGGCCACCCGCTTCGACTACGACGGGGTCTTCGGCACGGTGCTCAACCGGTTCTGCGTGCAGGCGGTCACCGGGCATCCCCTGACCGTCTACGGCTCGGGCGGGCAGACCCGGGGGATGCTGAACATCCTGGACACGCTGGCCTGTGTGGAGTTGGCGCTGGTCAACCCGGCCGAGCGAGGCGAGTTCCGGGTGTTCAACCAGTTCACCGAGTCGTTCTCGGTGTCCGAAATGGCGGACCTTGTCGTCTCGGAGTACGCCGGCGAGGCGGTCATCGACCACTCGCCGGACCCGAGGGTGGAGAAGGAGGACCACTACTACCGGGCGGCGCACACCAAGCTCCTCGATCTGGGGCTGGTGCCCCACCTGCTCACCTCGTCGGTCATCCAGTCGATCCTGGCGGTCTCCGACAAATTCAAGGCGAACGCCGACGTGGCCGCCATCCGGCCCACCGTCGAATGGCGGAACACCACCAGCGGCCTGCCCACCGCAGGGACGCCGACCCGCCTCCGGGCGCCCGAAGAGGCCAGAGAGTCCCTTCACCAGCCTTCCTAGGCGGATCGGGCCGGGGCCCGCTGCGCCCACCCGGGCGCCCTCCACCGCCGGGCCCGGGCCAAGTTCGCAGGTTGACGGCCCGCACTATCGTCGTCACGATGCCCCGGGCCCGACGGAGACGACGTCGCTCCCTCGTCAAGCACGGCTTGGGCAGGCATGCCCTCCTCGCCGTCCTCGTGGCCGCCGTGACGGTACTGGCCGTCGGCTCCCTGATCGAGGTCCACGCCCAGTCGAGTGCCTTTCGCACGTCGACCGACACCGGCTACGGGGCCCTCGCCTCCCGCGTGGCGGACGACTCGAATCAGACGGGCGGCCGTTTGGCGGGCCTGATCGACACCGCCCCGCTCCTGACCAACGCCCCGAACCCGCCGATTCCCCAGAACATGGCCCGGACCGTGCTCCAGCAGGGTCTCGACCAGGCGGTGCGCTCGAGCTCGGCCGAGGCGGTGCAGGCGGCCCACCTGGTGCCACCGGCTCCGGCCGACACGGTCAGCGGTCAGTTCACCCAGGTGATGTCCGCCCGGGCGACGGCGGTCTCGGCCATCCGCAGCGGCATCGACCAACGGCTGGGGATGTCGCCGCTGCCCGTCGCCGGTGCACCCACCCCGTCCACGAACCCGGGTCCCGCCCCCCTGGTCTCGGCCAACCAGGCCGCCGCGGTGCTGACCGCGGCCGGGCTCGGGCTCGAACGGGCCGACGCCGCCTACCGGGTGCTGCTGGCCGGCATCCGGCGGGGGGGCCTCCCGATCCACCTTCCGAGGTCGGTGTGGGTGCCCTCCCCGGTGGCCCAGGCCCCCCTGGGCTCGGTCCGGTTGGGTGCCCTCATCCCCTCCCTGGATGCGGCCGCCAGCTTCGTCCCCTACCACCGGCTGATCTACTCCGTCGTGGGCCTGTCGCCGCCGGCGGTCACCACCGGCGACGCGGGCACCGCCAGCAACGGGTGCAGCGTCCCCCGCTCCGTGGTCCCCGGCGCCACCCCGACGGTGCTGCCCCCGACGTCCTCGGTCGGTGTCGCCGCCACCGTGACCAACTGCGGAACGGTCATCGAATCCGGTGTGGGGGTCTCGGAGACCCTGGCTCCGGCCGACCCGCCGGGCACGCCCCCGCCACCTCCCTCGGCCAGGGGGGGCACGGCGAGGGCCACCGTGACGCTGCGGGCGGGGTCGTCGGTCGCCGTCCCACCGACGGCGTTCGCCGTTGCCGCCGGCCATCTGTACACCCTGACGCTGGCCATCGCCATCGATCCTTCCAACCAACTCGATCCCACCGGGTCGACACAGGGCTTCCTCCTCCAGATCTCCGGTTGAGTGGATGGGACCGGTCGGACGCACGCTCCGACACAGACGCCGCGCATCACGAGGACGGCTGAGGGGCTGGTCGACTGGGGGGTGAGTCGATCTAGGATTGGGGGAGACGAGACGGATTGTGAAAGAAGGGTCTGAGGACCAGTGGCCGAGAGCATCACGATCACCGACAACCGCACCGGCGAGTCCCTCGAGATCCCCTTCGAAAACGGGGGGATCTCCGCCGCGCAGTGGTCGAAGCTGCTTCCCGGTGTCTGGTTCTACGACCCCGGGTTCGTCTCGACGGCGGCGTGCGAGAGCTCCATCACCTACCTCGACGGTGACGAGGGCATACTCCGCTACCGGGGATACCCGATCGAGCAGCTGGCCGAGAACTCGACCTACCTGGAAGTGGCCTATCTGCTGTTGAACAGCGAGCTCCCGACGGCTGAGCAGTTCGACATCTGGCAGCACGAGGTGACCCACCACACCTTCATCCACGAGAACGTGCGCAAGCGCTTCCTCGAGGGTTTCCACTACGACGCCCATCCCATGGGCATGCTGGTCTCGGCCGTCGCCGCCCTCTCGACCTTCTACCTCGACGCCAAGGACATCTTCGACGACGAGTCCCGGGACAAGCAGATCATCCGGCTCATCGCCAAGATGCCGACACTGGCGGCGGCGGCCCACCGCTTCAGTGTGGGCATGCCCTTCGTCTATCCGGACAACTCGCTGCAGTTCACCTCCAACTTCCTGTCGATGATGTGGAAGACGGCCGAGCCCAGGTTCGATGCCAATCCGGCCCTGGCCCGCGCCCTCGACGTCCTCTTCATCCTCCATGCCGACCACGAGCAGAACTGCTCCACGACCGCCATGCGGGTGGTCGGCTCGTCGCACGCCGATCCGTACTCCGCCTGCGCCGCCGCCGCCGCCGCCCTCTACGGCCCCCGGCACGG
>DATKRZ010000065.1:0-52622 GCA_035531955.1 Acidimicrobiales bacterium
TGACGGCGGTCCTGGCGTCGAGGGCGCCCCACCTGGTGCCCGAGGCGCTTGCCCTCCCGCCACCGGTCTGGATCGACGTCGCCACCGGGAGGCAGGCGGCTCCCCGACGCCTCGCCCCGGTGGTGCCGGTGATGGCCTGAACCCCCGGCCCGGGACGGACCGATGGGCCCGGTGCGGAGGGCTAGACGCCCTCCCAGAGCCCGACCGGGGCCTGGCCCAGCCGGTAGTGCCCGGGCTGGCGCTGGCCCGAGGTGGCCCGCTCCAGGCGCTTCTGCATGCCCTCGGTGAGGGTGCCAGCCTTGATCATCTCGAAATAGACGGCGGTGGCGTTGCCGACGTCGAAGAAGTCCCTCTGCCAGCTCCACCGGAAGTCCCCCGCATAGCGGAACCAGCTGCCGCCGAGCCCGGCGATCTCGTAGGGGGACCCGTCGGGCCGGGTGGCGTCGGCCACCTGCTTCCACAGACCGAGGATCTCGCCCTGGACGTCATCGATCAGGACCCGCTGGTAGGGGTAGACCCACCCCCCGAGGCCCTCCATCTCGTAGCCCAGCGCGTACTCGCGGATCTGGTCCCGGCCCACGGCCATGAACTCGTCGGTCGGGCCCACGTTCCAGCCGTAGGTGGCGTCCTCGGTGTACATCTCGGCCATCGGCGACCAGTCGAGATGCTCCTCGCAGCGCCGGTTGATGTCCAACCACCGCTGCATCATCTCTTCGAGCTCGCTGCGTGGGAATGACGGCATGGGCCTATTCCTCCTCGGTGATGCGAAGCGCGGACGTGGGACAGTACCGGACTGCGGCCTCGACCTCATCCCGGTGGCCGTCACCGGGTCGGTCCTCGAGGACGGTCACCTTGGCGCTCCTGGCCAGTTGGAAGACGGTGGGCGCCTCGGACTCGCACACCCCGTGGCCCTGGCAGAGGTCGAGGTCCACAGAAACGCGCATCAGGCCGACGCCTGTCCTTGGGCAGCCTTGCGACGGTAGCGGACCACGCAGGGCTGCTGGAGTTGGACGACCATCTTCGAGTGGTCGTTGCGGTAGGAGGCCGACGGTTGGGCCAGTTCGAACTCCCAGTCCGACAGCAGGACGGAGAAGATGGCCTTCAGCTGCATCATGGCGAAGGCCGCCCCCACGCACCGGTGGCGTCCCGCCCCGAAAGGGATCCAGGTCCAGGGATTCGACCGGTCGTCCTCGCGGGGCTCGAGGTACCGCGACGGCCGGAACGAGTCGGCGTCGGGGAAATCCTCGGGGATCCGATTGGAGACCGACGGGCTGGCCCCGACCATCTGGCCCGCCTTGACGGCATAGCCTTCGACCTCGACGTCCTCCTTGGCCACCCGCAGGAGCAGGATGAGCGGCGGATGGAGGCGGAGTGCCTCCTTGATGGCCGACTCCAGGTGTGGCATCGCCCGCAGGGCCTGGTAGCTGACCTCGGCCCCTCCCGCGTAGAGCTCGTCGAGCTCGCGCTCCACCGCGTCCAGGTCCCCGGGGTGGCGGAGCAGCTCGATAAGGGTCCAGGCCGCGGTGCCCGAGGTGGTGTGGTGGCCGGCGAACATCATCGAGATGAACATGCCGGTGACCTCGTCGGCGACGAAGCGGGGTGACCCGTCCTCGTTGGTGATCGACATCAGGACGTCCAAGAGGTCGCGCTCGCCGTCCTCGACCGCCGGACCGGCCGCCCTGCGCTCCATGATGCCCTCGACCAGCTCGACCAGCCCCACCCGGGCCGCGTCCCGGCGGCGGAAGCTCTCGATCGGGGCGTAGGGGTCGACATAGGCGATGGCGTCGGTGCCCTGCTCGAGGTCGTGGTAGAGCTCGGCGAACCGCTTGTCCAGCTCGTTGCGGAACCGCTTGCCGATCAGGCAGGCCGAGGACGTGTAGATGGTCAGCTCGGCGAACCAGTCGAGGAGGTCGATCTCTCCGCGGACCGCCCACCCGGACACCATGCGCGCCACCTCGTCGGCGATGGTGGCCGCATGCCCGCGCATGAACTTGTCCCGGAGGGCCTGGTTGTGGAGCATCTCCCGACGCCGCTCCGGCGGGGCGTCGAAGACGACCCCCTCGCCGAACACCGGGGTCATGAACGGGTACGCCTCGGCCTGATCCAGGACCTCCTCGGGAGCACGGAAGAAGAACTCGTTGGCCTCGGCGCCCGTCATCAGCACCACGTCCCGCTCGGCCAACCGGAAGATCCCGACATCGCCGCACTCGGCCCGGACCCGGTCGAGGAGGGCGATCGGGTCCACCCGGAGCTCGTCGAGGTGGCCGTTCTCCCCATGACCACCGGACACCCGTGGCGGCTCGCCACGTCCCACCGCTTTGCTCATCGGCTTCCCCCGTTCTTCGGATCGTCTCGGATCGGTGCTTCCGGCTGCAGTTCGATGACGGTGGCGTGGGTGCCGCGGGGCAGCGCCACCGCCGCGGCGATGGCCTGGGCCACGCCGGCCGGGCGCATGAAGTTGGAGTGCCGGGCGAATCCCCACGCAGCCCACTGCTCGATCACCTCGGCGGTGACGTCGGGGTCCCAGTCCATGCCCATGCCGGTGAGGGTCGGCCCGGGACGCACGATCGTCGCCCGCACCCCGGTCCCCTCGAGCTCCATCTGCAGTGACCGGACGTAGCCCTCCAGTCCCCATTTGGACGTGACGTAGGCGGCCATGGCCGGGCGGGGCCGCTCGACCACGTCGGAGGTGACGAAGACGACGTCACCACGGCCGCGCTCGACCATGGCCGGGACCAGGGCGCGGACCAGCCGGTGGGTGCCACTCACGTTCACCTGCAGCACGCCGTCGAAGGCATCGGGTCCGGTTTCCAGCACCGATCCGGCCATGTTCTGGGCGGCGTTGGACACCACGATCTCGGTCGCTCCGACGGTGTCGACGGCCACCTTGGCGAACTGGTCGACCGAATCGCCGTCGGCCAGGTCGAGGTGGATGGCCACGGCGTCGCCGCCGTCGGCCCGGATGGCCGCCGCCGCGTCCTCGCACTCGGCGAGCCGCCTGGCCCCGAGCACGACTGGGTGTCCGAGTGCGGCCAGTGCCTCGGCCGCCGCCCGGCCGATGCCCGACGATGCCCCGGTGACCACGGCCGGGCGGCGGACGGGATGGGGTTCGAAGCGGGGCATCAGCGGAGGGTCACCGATGTGGGGAGGGCGGCGAGCCCCCGCACGTTGATCGAGTGGACCCGCTCGATGCCGTCCGGGTCGACGTCGTAGGAGGACACCCGCCTCACCAGCTCATCCAGGCCGATCCGCGCCTCCATCCGGGCCAGGGGTGCGCCCATGCAGAAGTGGCGCCCGCTGCCGAAGCTCACCAGTCGCGACGTGTCCCGGTCGAGGTCGTAGCGGTCGGGGTCCGGGAACACGTCCTCGTCACGGTTGGCCGACCCGACCAGCAGCAGCACCCGCTCGCCTTCGGGGATATCGACCCCGTGCAGCCTCATCGGCACCCGGGTCACCCTCAGGAGCATCTGGCTCGAGGTGTCATAGCGCAGGGTCTCCTCGACCCAGTCGGTCACCCGCGTCGGGTCAGAGAGGGGCTTGGCCCGCTGGTCCGGGTTGTGCCATCCCCAGAGCCAGGCGTTGCCCAGCAGTTTGGTGGTCGTCTCGTTGCCGGCCACCACCATCAGGAACAAGAAGGCGATGACCTCCTCGTCGGTGAGCTTGTCGCCGTCGAGCTCCGCCTCGAGCAGCTCGGAGGTGAGGTCGTCCCGGGGGTCGGCCCGCCGCTGGTCGACCATGTCCTGGTAGTAACCGACCAGGGTGAGGGCGGCATCCATCCCGGCCTGTGGGACGTCGAACAGCCCGTCCTCGCGATGGACCACGAGGTCGGCCAGACGGCGCAGCTCGGCCCGGTCGGTGGCGGGCACTCCGACCAGCTCCGAGATGACGTCCATGGGAAGCCGGCCGGCGAAGTCGGCGATGAAGTCGAACGATCCCCGCTCCAGCGCGGGTTCGAGATGCTCGAGGGCGATGGCCCTGATCCGGTCCTCCATCCCCGCCACCTTGGAGGGGGTGAACTTCTTCCCCACCAGCGAGCGCATCCGGGTGTGGCGGGGAGGGTCGAGGGCGAGGAAGGACATCATCTTGTGGGCGTTGGGGCCGAAGGCGCTTGGGTCGAGGGAGACGCCCTGGGCATTGGAGAACCCGTCCACGTTGCGGAACGCGGCCAGTACGTCGACGTGGCGGGACAGTGCCCAGAAGTCGAACTCCTCATTGCGGTAGACGGGGGCCTCCGACCGCAGACGGGCGTAGGTCGGATAGGGATCCTCGTGGATCTCGTAGGCATACGGGCTGTAGGCGACCGGTTGGCGGGTGGTGGTCACGAACCCGTTCCGCCTTCGGGTCCGCCGACCATCAGCCGGGCCGCACCGGCCAGGAACTCGGGGATGTCCGAAGACGACATGTGCCCCATGCCGGCGGTCAGCAGTGCCCCCGAGAAGCTCGTCTCCAGCACCCGTACCACCAACGGGTCCACTCCCCGGCCCAGGGCGGCGGCCAGGCGCCGGTGGATCTGCGCCCCGATCCGGTCGCGTAGGTGCTTCACGTCCGGATTGGGGCTCAACAGGGCCACCGTGCAGGCGTCGACCAGGGCCGGGCTCTCCGTGGTGAACAGCACCATGGCCCGGACCGAATCCGACAGGCGCTCGTAGACCGACCGGTCCGCGGAGGAGTCCACCGGCGGGAGGGCCCGCATCCGCCTCCACAACACCTCGGCGAGCAGATGGTCCTTGGAGCTGAAGTAGTTGTAGGCGGTGGCCGGGGCCACCCCGGCGCGCCGGGCCACCATGCGCACGGTCAGGCCGGAATAGCCGACCTCCTCGATGGCAGCCTCGGTTGCCTCCACCAGTTGCACGACCACTTCGGCCTGACGGGGCGTCAGTCGGCGACGGGTGGCCTCGAACACATGGGCCTCGTCGGTCGGCCGGAGGGCGACGGTCTCGCTCATCGACGAAGGCTCACTGGTCACCGTCAGCGGGCATCGGGTGGAACGGGATGTGGGGCGTACCGTCGCGCATCGGCGGAAACTCGAAATTGGCCGCGGTGGTCATTTTGGTGACCGTGGTGATCTCCGCTTCGGGCAGGGTTTCGTTGTCGTCGTCGATGACGAGCTCCCACCGGCAGTGGGGCGCCCGGTCCGAAGGGACCCGTGGGGGACGGTGGACATGGCGTATGTGCGCCTTGGGGTTGATGGCCTGGGCGGTCACATCGAACGTCCCGTCCTCGATGTGGTGGCACATGCCGGTGACCATCTTGTCCCCCCACGGCTCGGCATCCATCAGGGCGCCGCAGTAGGCGAGCTCGAAGAACCCGTGCCGCTCGTCGACGACCTCGTAGCGGACGTCGAGGTAGTGGTGGGGAAACCCCGGATCGAGCTGGAGCACCTTGAAGATCGCCTCGACGTCGTTCCCCTCGACACCCATGATCCGGCGCAGGCGCTGTCCGTACACGGGGCTGGCGCCCCGCCACTCCTCGATGGCCAGCCGCTCCATCTCCTCCATCCCGTGCGACATGCCGATGGCCGCGCACATCGAGCGATCGAGGATGTGCACGGCCTGGGCGTACTCGCGCACCAGGCGGACCAGCGCCTCCCGGGACAGGTCCTCGTAGCGGAAATCGGCCCGGAAGGCCCCGGAGTAGTCGGCCAGGCCGTCCCCGTCGGGAGCCTGGTCCCCGGGCTTCTCCCCTTTGCCGTGGGCCATTGATGTGGACTATAGTCTGGACAGTTGTCCAAGTACAAGCCCGCCGACCTGCCAGGGGGAGACCGAGTGCCGAACGACCAGACCCCTGTCCGTTCCCGGCCCGGGGAGACGCCCGTCGTCGGTGTGATCGGGCTCGGGGCCATAGGCGGCGGGGTGGCCGCCAACGTGGTGCGGGAGGGGTTCCCCCTTGTGGCATTCGACGTGCGATCGGAGGCCGTCGACCCGTATCGGGACCGGGCCACGGTCGCCCGCTCGCCGGCCGACCTGGTCGGCGGTTCGGACCTGGTGGTGGTGGCGGTGGTCAACGACGAGCAGGTCCACGAGGTGCTGTCCGGACCCGGGGGTGGCCTGGCCGCCGGCGCCGACACCACGTTCATCCTCGTCAGCACCATCTCGGCCGCCTGCGTCGAGGCCATCGGCGCCGAGGCCCGGGAGGCCGGTGCGGAGGTGGTCGACTGCGGAGTGAGCGGCGGTCCCGGAGCTGCCGCCTCCGGCGACCTGGTCTGCATGGTCGGTGGGGACCCTCCTGCCATCGAACGGGCCCGGCCGGTGTTCGACGCCATCGGGTCGTTGACCGTGACCATGGGGCCCTTCGGCTCGGGGCTGGCGGCCAAGCTGGCCCGCAATCTGGTGCAGTACGGGTCATGGCTCGCCGCCTACGAGGGCCAGCGGCTGGCCGAGGCGGCCGGCGTCCAGCTGGCCGACCTGGCCACGGTCATCCGGGCCAGCGACGCGCTGATCGGCGGCACCTCCACCCTGATGTTCCGGCCTACCGTGGCCCAGTTCACCGCCGCCGACGACGACCGATTGGTGGCGGCCATGCGAGCGGGCGCGTCGTTGGCCCACAAGGACCTGCAGGCGGCCCTGGAGCTGGCGCAGTCGCTCGATGTCCGGCTGCCGCTTGCGGAGATGGCCGAAGTCCGCTGCGATGAGGTCTTCGGATTGGAAGGGATGGACCGATGAACCACACCCGATCCGGTGTCCCGTGCAGGCAGGCGGCCACCGATGGATGAGACCGGCGGAGCCGGACCGGCGGGCCCGACGGGGGAGGAGGGCCCCGGTTCCCCACGGGCCCGGGGCATCGCCAAGATGCAGGAGGTCTACGGGTTCTCCGTCGACCCGGCCACCGTCGCCGGGCCCTATGTGGACTTCACCGTCGACCACCTGTTCGGCGAGGTGTGGACCAGGTCCGACCTCGACATCCGGGACCGGCGTCTCATCACCCTCGGCGTCCTCGCCGCTCTGGGACAGTCCCAGTTGGTCGAGATCCAGTTCCAGTCGGCGCTCGACCGGGAGGAGTTGTCAGAGGACCAGGTCCGCGAGGCGGTGGTCCATCTGGCTCACTACATCGGCTGGCCGCTTTCGACCGGGGTCAACGAGGCGGCCGAAAAGGTCATCGCCCGCCGCAATCGCCCAGCCGGCTCGTGACACCCCGCACCGATCCCCTCGAATCGGGCTCCGCCCACCCGGCCCCGATGGTCCGCTTCGATTTCTCCGGCAAGGTGGCCATCGTCACCGGTTCGGGCGGCGGCATCGGCCAGGCCTACGCTGAGGCGCTGGCCGCCGCCGGTGCCGCCGTGATGGTCGCCGACATCGCCGAGGAGCGGGCGGCCGAGGTGGCCGCCGGCATCCGTTCCTCCGGGGGCGAGGCCGATTCGGTCGGCGTGGATGTGGCCGACCCGGGCTCGGCGGCGGCCATGGCCGCCCGCACCGTCGACCGCTACGGCGGCCTCGATTACCTCGTCAACAACGCGGCCATCTTCGGCGGGATGCAGCTCGACCTGTTGCTCACCGTGGACTGGGAGTACCTGAACCGGTTCCTCTCGGTCAACATGCTCGGGGCCCTCAACTGCGTGCGGGCCTGCTATCCGGCGATGAAGGCCAGGGGAGGCGGGGCGATCGTCAACCAGTCGTCCACCGCGGCCTACATGTACGCCGGCTTCTACGGGCTGGCCAAGGCCGGGGTCAACTCGATCACCCAGCAACTGGCCCACGAGCTCGGCGGCCAGCACATCCGGACCAATGCCATCGCCCCCGGGCCGATCGACACCGTGGCGTCGCGGACGGTGGTCCCCGATGCCTTCATGAAGCCCATCCTGGCCTCGCTGGCGCTCAAGCGGCAGGGAGAGACGACGGACCTGGTGGGCATGTGCCTGTTCCTGCTGTCCGACGAGGCGTCGTGGATCACCGGCCACGTCTTCAATGTCGACGGCGGCCAGGTGGTCCGCCCGTGACACAGCACCGCGTCGACGTCGAGGACGGGGACGGTGTCCGGCTCATCGCCTTCGACCGGCCGGAAGCCCGCAACGCCTTCGACGCCGCCATGTACGAGGCGGTGACCGCGGCGCTGGCCGGGGCGCTCGACGATGACCGGACCGGAGCGGTGGTGCTGACCGGCCGGGGCACGGCCTTCACCGCCGGCCAGGACCTGCGGGAGATGGCGGACATCGCCACCGGGTCCGGAGGCCCCGGTGCCGGTCGGGGATTCCAAGGACTCCTCGACACGGTCACCGCCTTCGACAAGCCGCTGCTGGCCGCGGTGAACGGCGTCGGTGTGGGTCTGGGCCTGACGTTGCTCGGACACGTGGACCTGGTGCTCGTCGACGAGCTCGCCCGGCTCCGTGCGCCCTTCGCCGAGCTGGGCGTGCCGCCCGAGGCCGCCAGCAGTCGGCTGCTGCCCCAGCGGATGGGATGGCAGGGTGCGGCCGCGGCGTTGCTGGCCGCGGAGTGGATCAGCGCCGATCAGGCGGTCGAGTCCGGACTGGCCCTCCGGGTCTGTCGGGAGGGGACCGTGCTCGACGAGACCATGGCCCTGGCCCGGCGTATCGCATCGTTCCCGCCGCATGCCACCCGCCAGATGAAGCGGTTGATGATGGCCTCGGGCCGTTCGGAGATCGTGGCGGCCCGGGCCCGGGAGGAAGCGGCCTTCGCCTCGCTGTTCGCCGACCCGGCCATCAACCCCGGAGCACGGCTCACCGCGGGCCTGGGGACCTGACCGGCGTGCGCCTGGGCATCACCGCCTTCCTCACCGACCGCGCCATGGCGCCGGCCCACCTGGCCCGTGCGGTCGAGGACCGGGGGTTCCACTCCCTCTACCTTCCCGAGCACACCCACCTGCCGGTCCGCGCCGACACGCCTCCGGCGTTGGTGGAAGGCGTCCACCTCGACGACTACCGTCGCAGCCTCGATCCCTTCGTGGCGCTCGCCACCGCCGCCTCGGTGACCGAACGGATCGCCCTCGGTACCGGTGTGGTGCTTGCCGCCCAGCACGATCCCATCGTTCTGGCCAAGCAGGTCGCCACCCTGGACCTCCTGAGCGGTGGCCGGGTGGTCCTCGGCATCGGCTTCGGATGGAACCGGGACGAGGCGGCCGACCACGGTGTGCCCTTCGCCACCCGGCGGGAGGTGGCCCGGGAGCACGTGCTCTGCATGCAGGCGCTCTGGTCGCAGGACCAGGCCGAGTTCCACGGCCGGTATGTCTCGCTCGATCCGTGTTGGAGCTGGCCCAAGCCCGTCCAGCGGCCCCGGGTGGCCACCCTGGTGGGCGGCGGCCCCAACCCCGCAGTGTTCGCGGCCATCGCCGAGTACGCCGACGGATGGATGCCCATCGGCGGCGCCGGCCTGGCCGAGTCCCTGCCGCTCCTCCGCCGGGCGGTGGAGGAGCGGGGTCGCGACCCGGAGGCGATCCGAGTCGTCCCGTTCGGGACGGTGCCCGGTGACGAGAAGCTGGCCCACCTCCGGAGCCAGGGGATCGCCGAGGTGGTGCTGCGGCTGGCGTCGGGGAGCGCCGACCAGATGCTGTCGGACCTCGACGGCCACGTCGCCTACCTCGAGCGGTTCGGGGACGGCGATGGGTGAGGCCCAGGTCGACGGGTCGGCCCCGCCGTCCAGGCCGTGGAGCGGGGGGGGCCGCGAGGAGCTGGCCGACGCCATCCGGAGACTCACGGCGGCAACGGTGACCGCCGCCGCCTCACCCGAGGTGCTCTCCGACGCCGCCCGCCGGGCGACGGCCCTGGCCGACGAGCTGGACCGGCACGTGCCGCCGGCGGGCCCGGAGCCGACGGCCCGGTTCGCCGACCATTCGGTCCAACCCGGAGAGGTCGTCACCCTGGCGGCGGCCATGCCCTTCGACATGGTCATCGGGTCCTGCAATCCGGTGGCTCCGCCCCTGACCATCGAGTTCGACCCGCCCCGGGCCATCGGGCACGCCGTCTTCACCGCGCCCTACGAGGGGGCACCGGGCGTCGTGCACGGCGCGGTGCTGGCCGGGGCCTTCGACATGATGTTGACCGCGGCCAATGTCATCGCCGACGGCGCCGGGCCCACCGTCAGCCTCTCCATCCACTACCGCAAGCCCACCCTCATCGCCCTGCCGGCCCGGTTCGAGGCCTGGGTGACCGAGTCGGACGGCCGGCGCACCCACAGCCGGGGACGGCTGACCCAGGGGGGAGTGGTCACCGTCGAGGCGGTCGGCGAGTTCGTCAACATGGGACGCTCGCGCATCTCGGAGCTGCACCGGGCGGACCACGCCGCGAAGCCGACCATGCCCGACCGGCGCCACGCGGAGGACGATCCGGGTTGAGCGAGCGGGCCGGGACGGCATTCTCTAGAGTCATAGCGGCGGCATCAACGGGGGGTCCGTCCGGCGTCCCCCGGTTGTTGCCCGACCAGATGGGGGAAGATCATGACGCGCAGTTCCGGTGAGGTGACCTCGACGACCCGGCGGACGTCGCGGATGGCCCTGACAATGAGCGGGATGGTGCTGGTGGCCGCGCTGGCCGCATGCTCGTCGACCAACTCGTCGGCCCCCGCGCCCTCGGGCTCGGCCACCGCCTCGACCAGGTCGGCCATCCCGGCGTCGGCCTTCAGCGACCATACCGGCATCACCGCCACGTCGGTGGCCGTAGGGAACGTCTCGACGTTGTTCATCGGGCTGTTCAAGGGTGCGGTCGTCGGGACCGAGGCCTACGCCGACTACGTCAACTCGCAGGGAGGGGTGAACGGCCGGAGGATCACCGTGGACGGCAGTGACGACAACTACCAGGGCGCCCCCAACAAGCAGGAGACCCAAGCCGCCATCCAGAAGGACTTCGCCATGGTCGGGGGCTTCTCCCTGCAGGACAACTTCGGCGGGGCGGTGCTGGCAGCCAATCCCCAGGTCCCCAACGTCACGGTCTCCCTCAACCTGGCCACCGCCAACCTGCCCAACTCGTTCAGCCCGGCCCCTGCGGTCAACGGCTGGCAAGAGGGCCCCCTGGCCTACTTCCAGAAGAAGTACCCGAGCCAGATCCGTCACACCGCCGCGCTGGTCGCCGATCAGCCCTCGGCGACGTCCAAGTGGGCGGCGGAGAAGCAGGCGATGGCCAGCCTCGGGTACAACGTGGTCTACGACCCGACGTTCGACATCACCACCACCGACTTCAACCAATACGTCATCACCATGAAGAACGACGGGGTGAAGATCCTGTTCCTCGAGCAGATGCCCGAGAACTATGCCGCCTCGGTGGTCAAGGCCCTCAACCAGCAGGACTTCCACCCGGTCCTGGTCCTGGGCGGCTCGACCTACAGCCAGGACCTGGTACCGAACTCCGGGGGCGCCCCGGCCATCGACGGGTCTTACCTCGAGCAGAACACCTCCCTCTTCCTGGGAGAGGACTCGGGCGGCATCCCCGCTGTCGACACCTTCCAGACCTGGGTCCAGAAGGCCTCGCCCGGGTTCAAGGCCGACCTGTACACGCTGTTCGGCTGGCTGTCGGCAGAGCTCTTCGCCCAGGCCCTCCAGGCGGCCGGCGCCGATCCGAGCCGGGGCTCGGTCCTCGAGGCGCTTCGGGGCATCACGTCCTTCTCCGGTGGCAACCTGGTCGGGACGGCCAACCCGGCGAAGAAGATCCCGACCACCTGTTACATCATCACCAGGATCGAAAGCGGCACGATCACCCGTTTGGACGACCCGCCGGTGAGCGGACCGACCCACGGCTACCGATGTGACCGGCCCTTCTACTACGCCAAGGGGTGAACCCGGCAGATCGAAACGGGTAGGCAGGACCCGATGACGCGAGTGAGCTCGGAAGAGGTCAGGCGTCGACAGCCGGGGCCGTGGCGCGCCTCATCAGCCGGGCCTTGCGATTGGCGGCCTGGTTCTTGTGGATGACGCCCTTGGCCGCAGCCTTGTCGATCCGCTTGACCGCCAGGCGCAGCGCCTCGCCGCCGTCCTCCGCACCCTCGTCGATGGCGTTGACCGCCCGCTTGGTGCGCGTCCTCAGTTCTGACCTCACCGCCTTGTTCCGCGCCTGGCGCTTGATCGTCTGGCGATTGCGCTTGATCTGGCTCTTGATATTTGCCACGGCCGGTCCTTCTCGTCCTTGAGATCGTTCGGGGATGTCACGGGCGGGGCCGGGCAGCCACCGCCGTCGAAGCGGAGATCCTCCTAAGGCGCCCCACAGGGCCAACTCCGGAGACAGTGCAGGATAGCAGCCCGGAAGGCTCCGGCCCGGCGCGATGCGGTCGGGCCCCGACCGACCCGGGAGCGTCCCCGGGGGTGGCAGCCCGGCGTGCGGCCCGGCGTGCAGCCCGGCGGGACGGCATCCGGGTCGACGTGGGTACGCTGGGCAGCCCGTGCTCCCTGTCGAACGCATCCGCAATTTCTCCATCATCAGCCATGTCGACCACGGCAAGTCGACGCTGTCCGATCGCATCCTCGAGCTCACCGGTGCCGTGGATCCCCGCCAGATGCGGGAGCAGTATCTCGACTCGATGGACATCGAGCGCGAGCGGGGGATCACCATCAAGGCGCAGAACGTGCGGGTGTCCTGGAAGGACGACACGCTCCACCTGATCGACACGCCCGGACACGTGGATTTCGGCTACGAGGTCAGCCGGTCGCTGGCGGCCTGCGAAGGGGCGGTGCTCCTGGTCGACGCCTCGCAGGGCATCCAGGCCCAGACCCTGGCCAACTGCTATCAGGCCCTCGAGAACGACCTCGAGGTCATCGCCGTCCTCAACAAGATCGACCTGCCCGCCGCCGACCCCGAGCGGTGCGCCGCCGAGATCGAGCAGGTCCTCGGCATCGACTCCTCGGGGATCATGCACATCTCGGCCAAGACCGGCGAGGGCGTGCCCGAGCTGCTCGACGCCATCGTCGAGCGGATCCCGCACCCGGGAGGCCATGCGACCGCCCCGCTGCAGGCCCTGATCTTCGACTCCGCCTATGACCAGTACCGCGGCGTGGTCAGCTCGGTCCGGGTGATGGAGGGGACGCTGGTCGGGACGGACAGGCTGCGGTTCATGCAGGCGGCCAGCAACCACGAGGTCGAGGAGATCGGCTACCGCGCCCCGGCCACCGTGCCGGTGGACGAACTCGGTCCCGGCGAGGTGGGCTACCTGATCGCCGGGATCAAGGACGTGGGCGGGGCGCGGTCCGGGGAGACGGTCACCACGGCCAACCGCCCGGCGGCAGCCCCGTTGGCCGGGTACCGCGATCCCAAGCCCATGGTGTTCTGCGGCCTCTTCCCCATCGACGGCGACGAACTGCCCGATCTCCGTGACGCCCTCGAGAAGCTCCGCCTCAACGACGCCAGTTTCACCTACGAGCCGGAGTCGTCGCGGGCGTTGGGGTTCGGGTTCCGCTGTGGCTTCCTCGGCCTGTTGCACATGGAGATCGTGCGCGAGCGCCTCGAGCGCGAGTTCGACCTGTCACTGATCGCCACCGCGCCGTCGGTCGCCTATCGGGCCTTCCTGAACGACGGCAGCCAGGTGGACGTGGACAATCCGAGCGAGCTCCCCGAACCCACCCATCTCGACCACGTCGACGAGCCGATGCTGAGGGCGACCATCCTCACCCCGGCGGAGTACACCGGCACGGTGATGGACCTCTGCCAGGGGCGCCGGGCCGAGATGGTCAAGATGGAGTACCTGTCCCCCGAGCGGGTCGAGTTCGTCTACGGGATCCCGTTGGCCGAAGTGGTGGTCAACTTCTTCGACCAGCTGAAGAGCCGGACCAAGGGGTACGCCAGCCTCGACTACGAGCCGGAGGGCTACGCCACCGCCGACCTGGTCAAGGTCGACCTCCTGATCAACCACACCCCCGTCGATGCCTTCTCGACCATCGTGCACCGGTCAGTGGCCGAGTCCTACGGCCGCCGGATGACCGAGAAGCTGCGTGAACTGATCCCCCGCCAGATGTTCGACGTCCCGATCCAGGCCGCCATCGGGGGTCGGGTGCTGGCTCGCGAGACGGTCAAGGCCCGTCGCAAGGACGTGCTGGCCAAGTGTTACGGCGGTGACATCACCCGCAAGCGGAAGCTCCTCGAGAAGCAGAAGGAGGGCAAGAAGAAGATGAAGAACATCGGACGCGTCGAAGTGCCCCAGGAGGCGTTCGTCTCCGCCCTCAGGCTGGACGACTGACCCTGGATGGCCCGTGTCGTCGACCCCGCCGGTGCTTCGACAGGACCGGTCGCTCCACGGGCGGAAGTGTCGGGCACCGCCATGCCAGGGCCCGCCGTCGGGGGGCCCGAAGGGCGCCGGCGGAGACGCCCAACCGGGGGATCGGCGGCGGAACTGGTCGTCGGCTCAACCCTGGTGTTGACGGCGGCCCTCGGCGGTCTGTACTTCGCCGTCCGACCGGGCCCAGCCACGGTTGACGGGTGGTTGCTGGACCTGGTGGGAGCCAGTCACGCGCTGGCGTTCACCCATGTCTCCTCGCTGACCCATCCCGCCGCCATCGTGATCGGGGCCGCGGTCGCCGCCGGCGCCTGCCTCCCGGGACCGGCCCCGTGCCCTGGCATGCCTGATCGCCCCGCCGCTGGCGCTGCTCGCCTGCGAATTGGTGGTCAAGCCGCTGGTGGGCCGGACCCTCGGAGGAGTGCTGTCCTACCCGTCGGGATCGACGGTGGGAGCCGCGGCACTGGCCGCGGCGGGGGTGCTGGCTTCGCCCCGCCGCTGGCGCCCGTGGATCGCCGGACCGGCGTCGGCCTACGCGCTGTGGGTGGCCCTGGCCGTGGTCGCCCTCCGATGGCACTATCCGACCGAGGCGCTGGCCGGGTTGGCGTTCGGCGTCGGCTCGTCCTGGTGATCGACGGGGCCGCCTCCCGGATCGCCCGCCGTGCGCACCGCCAGCGGGACCCGAACCGGGCCCGGGTCGGGAACGGGCCCCCGGACGGTGCCTCCGGGCTGCCGACGGGGGACGCCGACCACCATGGGCTCAGGAAGGCGGAGTCGGGGCTTCCGGACCGTCGTCCGAGGATCGGCGGATGATGGCCACGGTGCCGGCCGGGCTGTCGGGGTCGAACCTGAGGTCGATGGGGCCGTCGGAACCGTCGGGCTCGTCGGAGGCCACGATGACGAAGGCCGGCTGCTTCCTCGGGGACTCCAGTGCCTGCTGGAGACCGATGGCGATGCCGGTCAGCACCGCACCGGTGGCCGAGCGCTTCATCCAGTGGTTGAACCGGAGGGGGTCCCCGCCGGCGGGATGCTCGGCCCCGGCTCCGCCGCACCGATCCTCCCCGCCTCCGCCACCACCCTGATCCGCACCGGCATCACCACTGGTGGCGGCTTCGACGGGGGCAGGGGCCCGGTCGTCGACGTCTCCGCCGCCCGCGGGATCCGCCGCCCCGGCCGCGCCGTGCTCGGTCCCGCGCTCGGCCGGATCCGTCCCCGGGTTCGCATCCACGACTTCCACGGTACCGTCCGTGACCCGGCGGCCGACCCGCGGCCGGCTGCCTGGAGCCCCGACCCGGGAAGGCAGCCGGGTGCCCCGGCCAGGCATCGGCGAGCCATCGGGCGCACGGGCATCGTAGGATCGACGTGTGCTTGACCGCTTCCATCCGCCGGTCGAGGAGTACCTCGAGACCATCTTCGCCCTGGAGGAAGAGGGAATCCCGGTCATCCAGGCCCGCCTGGCCGAGCGGCTGGACAAAGCGGCCCCGTCGGTCTCCGAGATGCTGGACCGCCTCGAGGCCGACGATCTCATCGTGCGCACGTCGCGGCAGATCGCCATGACCTCGACCGGTGCCGCCCTGGCCCGCGGCGTGGTCCGCAAGCACCGACTGGCCGAACGCCTGCTGGTGGACATCATCGGGCTCGACTGGGACAAGGCGCACGTCGAGGCCGGTCGGTGGGAGCACGTGATCTCCGACGACGTCGAGGAGCGACTGGTGATCCTGCTGGGCAATCCGACCACCTGCCCGCACGGCAACCCGATCCCCGGCGCCGAACCGGCGGGGCCCGAGCAGCGCCGGCTGGCCGAGGCCCAACCCGGGGACCGGATCCGTCTGGAGCGAATCACCGAGAGCGTCGAACACGACGCAGCCTCGCTCACCTACCTCGGGGATCACGGGTTGACACCGGGGACCACGGCTCTGATCCAGGCCAGGGCCCCCGACGGCACGCTGACCCTGCTGGTCGGGGACGCCACCATCGCCCTCGGACCGGCGATGACCAAGCGGATGTTCATCGCCACCGGCTGAGCGGCGAGCGGCCATGGCAGCCCGATCCGGTTCAGCACTCACTAGAGTGGAGTGCCAGACACGAATCGCACCTCTGCCCGTTGCTCCGGGTCGGGGCAGGTTCGACCGCCAACTGCGAGACAGCCATGCCGACCACTGACGACAGCCGAATCGACGACAGCCTGGACGCCGCGGGGCCGGACGGTGGAGGGCTGGACGCCCGCAAGGCGGCCATCCTCAATGCGGTGGTCTCCGAGTACATCGCGTCAGCCCAGCCGGTGGGATCGCAACACGTGGTCGACGCCCCGGGGGTGAGCGTTTCGTCGGCCACCGTCCGGTCGGACATGGCCGCGCTCGAACGCGACGGCTACCTCGACCAACCCCACACCAGCGCCGGACGGATCCCCACGGACAAGGGTTACCGGTTCTTCGTGGACCATCTGGCCCGCCCCGGGTCCCTGGACGCGCTGGGCCGCCAGCAGGTCCGTCAGTTCTTCGACCACGCCCACGGGGAGATCGAGCAGATGCTCGAGCGGACGTCCGGGCTGCTGGCCGACCTCACCGACTGCACGGCCATGGTGGTGGGCCCGTCCCACGACTCGGCGGCGATCCGCTCCGTCCAGTTGGTGGCGCTGGGTCCTCGGCTCGCCCTCTTGGTGGTGGTGCTGGCCGACGGCGCCGTTCAGAAGCAGTCGATCGAACTGGCCGAAGAGGTCGACGAGGCCCGCCTGGCCGAGGCCGCCGCCCGGCTCGCCGCCCACTCTCTCGGCGTCCCCCTGACCCGGGTGCGCTCGAAGGTGGCCGCCACCGGTGACCGGTCGACCGACGCGGTGATCAGTGCCGGGGTCCGGGCGCTCCGGTCGCTCGGGTCCGCCGACGCGGGGGAACAGCTCTTCGTCGGCGGCTCCTCGCGGATGGCCGTTGCCTTCGACGCCGTGGACACCGTCCGGTCGGTGCTGACCATCCTCGAGCAGCAACTGGTCGTGGTCACCCTTCTCCGGGACATACTCGACACCGGGTTGTCGGTGGCCATCGGATCCGAGCACGGGGTGGAACCGCTGGCCTCCTGTGCCATCGTCGTCATGCCGGTGTCGATCGGAGGCGAGGAGGCCGGCACCATCGGGTTGCTGGGCCCCACCCGGATGAACTACCCCCTGGCCCTGGCGGCCGCCCGAGTGGTGGGGGACCGTCTGGGCGAGCGATTGAGCGAGCCGGGACGATGAGCGACCGGAGGCCCGGCTCGTGACCGATGTCGACCTCTATGAGGTCCTCGGCGTCCGCAGGGATGCGTCCGACGAGGAGCTGAAGCGCGCCTACCGGTCCAAGGCCCGGGAGTACCACCCGGACACCAGCCAGGGCGACAGCGAGTCGGACGAGCGGTTCAAGGAGATCAGCCTGGCCTACGAGGTGCTGAAGGACCCGGAGCGCCGCGCCCGCTATGACCGGTTCGGTTCCGAGGGGGTGTTCGGGGGCGGGGCCGGCACGCCGGGCGATCCCTTCGGGGGCGGGCTGGGCGACCTGTTCGACGCCTTCTTCAACGGGATGGGTGGACCGGGGGGAGCCCGGGGCCGTCGCACCGGCCCGATGCCCGGCCCGGATGCGGAGATGGTGCTCCGGCTGGATTTCCGGGAGGCGGTGTTCGGGGTGCAACGCGAGGTGGACGTGCAGACCCCCGTGCACTGTGACGCCTGCGAGGGTTCGGGCGCCCGATCCGGCACCTCGGCGGTGCGTTGCCCCGAGTGCCAAGGGGCCGGCGAGTTGCGCCGGGTGCGCCAGTCGATCCTGGGGCAGGTGATCACCGCCGTCCCCTGTGCCCGCTGCCAGGGCACCGGGCAGTCCATCGAGCATCCCTGCACGGAATGCGGGGGCGAGGGACGCAGGAACGAGCACCGGACGCTGACCGTCGACATTCCCGCCGGCGTGGACGAGGGCTCCACCCTCCGACTGGCCGGGCACGGGCCCGCCGGCTTCCGGGGAGGCCCCAATGGCGCCCTCTTCGTCCACATTTCGGTCCAGCCCGATGACGGCTTCGAACGCTCCGGCGTCGATCTCCATGCGCCGGTCCACGTCCCGCTCACCATGGCCGCCCTGGGGGGCAGCCTCCGGTTCCAGACGCTGGACGACGAGCGCGTGCTGGCCATCGCCGCCGGCACCAGCACCGGCACGGTGATCCCGCTGAAGGGGCTCGGTGTGCCGAAGCTGCGCGGCAGGGGACGGGGTGACCTCTTCGTCCACGTCCACGTGGACACCCCGACCGGCCTGGACGATCGCCAGAAGGAGCTGCTGTACGCCCTGGCCGAGGCCCGGGGTGAGGAGTTGGGGGATGCGCCCCACGGCGAGGGGATCTTCTCGAAGCTGCGCTCGGCTCTGAGCTGACCGTGGTGGAGGGCCGCCCGGAGGAGCCTCCCGAGGTCCCGGCCCGGCCCGCCGGCGGCCCGGCCGGCCCGGATCCCGCACTGCTGGCCGCCGCGGCCATGGTGTTCGTGGGCGAGCCGGCCTCACCGGTCCTCACCCCGGATGACGCCCGTCACCTGCTCGATGTGCTCCGCCTCCGCCCGGGCGAGCTGGTCATCGCCTCCGACGGGGCCGGTTCATGGGCGCCGCACCGGGTGTCGGGGGCCGCCGGACGGCGGGGGGCCAAGGGCATGGACCTGGCGTCCGTGCTGTTGGCCGACGGCCCGGTGACCACCCAGGCGCCCTTGACGCCGGCCATCACCGTCGCCTTCGCCCCGGCCAAGGGCGATCGCCCCGAATGGGTCACCCAGAAGCTCACCGAACTGGGTGTGGACCGGATCGTGCCCATCCGGGCCCGTCGGTCGGTGGTTCGCTGGGAAGGGGAGCGTGGGGACCGGGCGGTCGAGAGGCTCCGACGGGTGGCCCGGGAGGCGGCGGCCCAGTGCCGACGGGTGTGGCTGCCGGAAGTGGGCGAGGTGACGACCCTGCCCGGCCTGGCCTCCCTGGTGGGGAGCCTTCCGCGGCTGGCCCAACCGGGTGGAGGCCCCCCGTCGCTCGACCAACCGGTGGTGGCGGTGGGCCCCGAGGGTGGCTGGGACCAGGAGGAATTGGGCTCCTCCGCTGCCTGGGTGGGCCTCGGGTCCAACCTGCTGCGGGCCGAGACGGCCGCCATCGTGGTGGGCTCGGCCCTGTGCGGCCTGAGGAGCGGCGTGGTGGGGCCCCCCCTTGCGTAACCACGCTCCGTGAGCGAAACTACACAGAGAGGCAGGGTCTCCTGGTGTGGAGGAGGGTCGTCCTTCTCGGGACGGTCGGAAAAGAGCGTGCACCTGCGTCACATTGGCAGAACCGGAGCTCAGGGGCGATCGGTGGAGATCAGCGGAGGTGCATATGTCATTGATTGACAAGGGCGTCGAGGTATTCGACGAGGACGAGCAGGAAGAGGCGGCCCGGATCGCCTATGCCCGAGCGGTCGGGGCCCGGCTCCGCACCATGCGCAAGCAGATGCGCCTCTCACTGCAGGCGGTCGAGGCCATGTCCGAACAGGAGTTCAAGGCGTCGGTCCTCGGCGCCTACGAGCGGGGTGAGCGGGCCATCTCGGTGCCCCGTCTGCAGCGGTTGGCCAAGCTGTACGACGTCCCCGTGGACCAGCTGCTGCCCCCTGACGACGCCACCGTGACCCGATGGGGGGCTGCGGGCGCCGCCGAGGATGTCGTTCCCCTCGGTGGCCGGCGGGCCATCCAGGCCGGCTCCGGTGCCGACAAGGTCGCCATCGACCTGACCAAGCTGCACACGGTGAGCGGTCCGGAGCGGGACCTGCTGCGCCGCTTCCTCAGCATGATCCAGGTGCACCGCCAGGACTTCAACGGCCGGATGATCACCATCCGGGCCGAGGATGTGAGGGCCATCGCCTGCCTGTTCGGCGTGACTCCGGACAGCATGGGCTCGCGCCTCGACGAGCTCGGCCTCCTGGTGAGCCTCTGATGGGGCGGCTGGGCCTCCGGTGACCGGGCCGATCAATTGGCTGAGCACGAAGGAGGCTTCTGAGCGCCTCGGCATCACCTTGCGCAGCCTCTACCGATTCATCGACGAGGGCGATCTGGCCGCCTACAAGTTCGGCCGGGTGATCCGCATCCAGGAGGACGATGTGGAGCGCTTCATCGAGGCCAGTCGGATCCGGCCCGGGAGCCTCGAGCACCTCTATCCCGAAGTCAAGGGCAACGGCCGCGTGCACGTCCCGCCCGACGGGGTGTCGGCCGCGAGCCGAGGGTGACGTTTGGCGGCTGACTGCCTTTTCTGCGGCATCGTGGCCGGAGACGTCCCCGCCGACGTCGTGTGGACCGACGAGCGCACGGTGGCCTTCCGCGATCTCAATCCCCAGGCGCCGATCCATGTGCTGATCGTCCCGAAGGAGCACATCGCCAACGCCGCCGCGGTGACCGCTGCCGATGCCGGCGACATGGCGGCACTGCTGGTGGCGGCCAAGGCGGTGGCCGACGCCGAGGGGGTGGGCGGGGAGGACCGCGGCTACCGCCTGGTCTTCAACGTGGGCCCCGACGCCCTCAACTCGGTCGGCCACCTGCACCTGCACCTGCTCGGCGGCCGCTCGTTCGACTGGCCGCCCGGCTGAGGGCGCCAGACGCCCGGCGCACAGGGGGAGCACGGGGGGACGGCGCCACGCTGCCCACTGGTAGGGTCAGGTCCAGAACGCACGTGGCAGGCACCAAGGTCAAAATTCTCGTTCCCGGCAACCATCTCATGGCCGGCCTGCTCGGCCAGCGCGACGAGTTGCTGCGCTTGATCGAAGGGGCGTTCGGTGATGTCCGGATCGCCGTCCGGGGCAACGAGATATCCATCGACGGCGACGGCGCCGAGCGGGTCGGGGCCCTCTTCGAAGAGCTGATCATCCTGTTGGAGTCGGGCCAGGGCCTCGACGTCCTGCAGGTGAACCGGACCATCGACATGATGGACGACGACGTCCGGCCGTCCGAGGTCCTGACCGAGCAGCTGCTGCGATCCTCCCGGGGACGGGCGGTCCGCCCGAAGACCGGGGGCCAGAAGCAGTACGCCGACGCCATCGCCTCCAGCATCGTCACGTTCGGCATCGGTCCCGCCGGCACCGGCAAGTCCTACCTGGCGGTGGCGCTGGCGGTCCAGGCGCTGCAGGCCCGGCAGGTGAGCCGGATCATCCTGACCCGTCCTGCGGTGGAGGCCGGTGAGCGCCTCGGCTTTCTGCCCGGCGACCTCATGGCCAAGGTCGATCCCTACCTGCGTCCCCTCTACGATGCACTGCACGACCTGCTCGATGCCGAAGGGGCACAACGCCTGATCGACCGCGGGGCCGTCGAAGTCGCCCCTCTGGCCTTCATGCGGGGCCGCACCCTGAACAACAGCTTCATCATCCTCGACGAGGCGCAGAACACCAGTCCCGAGCAGATGAAGATGTTCCTCACCCGCATCGGCTTCGGCTCGAAGGCGGTGATCACCGGGGACATCACCCAGATCGACGTCGCCGGCGGCCGGTCCGGGCTGGTCGGCCTGGAGTCGGTGCTCTCGGGCGTGCCCGACCTCGCCTTCGTCCACCTCAGTCAGCGAGACGTCGTCCGCCACCGCATCGTGGCCGACATCGTCTCCGCCTACGAGCGCCGGACTCCCGCGGACGGCTCCCGTGAGCCTTGACATCTTCGCCGCCGACGAGCAGGCAGACCATCCCGTCGCCGTGGAGCGGTGGTCCACGCTGGCCCGCTCGGTGCTCGAGGCCGAGGGGATCACCAGCGACACCGAGGTGTCATTGCTGTTCGTCGACGAAGCGACCATCGCCTCGTTGAACGGGCGCTTCCTCGACGAGCACGGCCCCACCGACGTGCTGGCCTTCCCGATCGAGGACGAGGCCGACCGGAGTGGCCGGTCCCCGGACGAAGGGGGAACCGGGCCGGGGTCGATCGAGGCCGGCACCGGTCGCCTGCTCCTGCTGGGCGACGTCGTGATCTGCCCGGCGGTGGCGGCCCGCAATGCGGTCGACCACGGGGTGACCTTCGACGACGAGATCGCCCTGCTGCTCGTCCACGGCCTGCTCCACCTGTTGGGCATGGACCACCAGGCTGCCGCCGAGGCCGAGCGGATGGAGCGACGGGAGCAACAGCTCCTGGCCCTCTACTACCGCGTCGCCTCATGATCCCGGTGTCGGGCGCGCTCAGCGCCACGGCGTCGTTCACCACGGGCGATCTCGTCCTCCTCGTGGTGGTGGTCGTCCTCGTGGCCTCCTCGGCGCTGCTGGCGCTGGCGGAGACCAGTCTGGTCCGCATGAGCCGGGCCAAGGCGCTGGCGCTGGTCGACGACGGGCGGCGCGGGGCCCGGGTGCTCGTCCGTCTGACCGAGAATCCCCAGGGATTCCTCAACCCCGTCCTCCTGTTGGTGCTCGTGTGCCAACTGGTGGTGGCCACTCTGGTCGGCATCCTCGCCTCCGCCTGGTTCGGCGCCTGGGGTGTGGCGGCGGCCACCGCCTTCACGATCGTGGTGATCTTCGTCCTGGGAGAGGCCGTTCCCAAGAACTGGGCCGTGAGGCATCCGGAACGTGCCGCCCTGTTCAGTGCCCCGCTGGTTTCGGCGCTGGTCCGGTTCTGGCCCATCCGCATCGTGTCCGGCGCGCTGATCGGCCTGGCCAACCTGCTCATCGGGCAACGGGGCCAGTACTTCGGCACCGTGGTGACCGAGTCGGAGCTCCTGGCCATGGCCGACGTGGCCCTCGAGGGAGACGTCATCGAGACCGGCGAGCGGGCCCTCATCCACTCGATCATCGAGTTCGGCGACACGGTGGTGCGCGAGGTCATGGTGCCCCGCCCCGACATGGTGACGGTCGGCTCCGAGGAGACGGTCGAGGCCGTGTTGGAGCGCGCCCTCGAGGTCGGGTTCAGCCGCATGCCCGCCGTCGAGCAACAGGTCGACGACGTCGTGGGCATCGCCTACACCAAGGACATGATCCGGACCGTGCAGTCGGGGAAGGGAAGAGATGCGGTCAGGTCCCACCTCCGGACTGCCCATTTCGTCCCCGAGACCAAGCGGGTGTCCGACCTGATGCGGGAGATGCAGGCGGAGACCTTCCACCTGGCCGTGGTGGTCAACGAGTACGGCGGCACCGCCGGCCTGGTCACCCTGGAGGACCTCATCGAGGAGCTGGTGGGCGAGATCGTCGACGAGTTCGACGTCGAGGAGGCCCAGGTCGAGCGCCTCGATTCCGGTGAGTTGCGGGTGAGCGCCCGATTGGCCGTCGACGAGGTAAACGAACTGGTCGACGTCAGCCTGCCCACCGGCCCTTGGGACACCTTGGGGGGACTGGTGTTCGACCGCCTGGGCCATGTGGCGGCGGCCGGCGAGTCGGTCACCGTGGACGGGCTGCGCCTGGTGGCCGACCGGGTCAACGGGCGCCGGATCGAACGGGTGCGGATCGTGCCGGTGCCCCGCGCCGCCGCCGACGACGGGGACCGGTGAGCGCCTTCCACTCGGGCTTCGTCGCCGTGGTGGGGCGGCCCAACGTGGGCAAGTCCACGTTGGTGAACCGCATGGTCGGCGCCAAGGTCACCATCACCTCGCCCCGCCCCAACACCACCCGCGGCCAGGTGAGGGGGGTGCTCACCCGGCCGGACGCCCAGGTGGTCTTCGTCGACACCCCCGGGCTCCACAAGCCCCGCACGGCGTTGGGCGAGCGGATGAACGAGTCGGCGACGTCGTCACTGGACGACGTCGACGCGGTGGTGGCCATGGTCGAGGCGACCGGTGCGGTGGGCCCGGGCGATGCCATGGTGCTGGCCCAGTCGGCCCGGCGGGTGAGGTCGGCGACCCGGGCGGCCGCCGCGGGTACCGGTAGCGGCGTGGCGACGGGCGGGCCCGCCCTGCTGGTGGTGGTCAACAAGATCGACCGGGTCGGCGCCGACGGCGTCCTCACCCATCTGAACGCGGTGTCCGAGGTGATCGGGTCCATCGACGAGCGCGACGGCGGGGTGCCGGTCACCGTCGAGTACTTCCCGGTGTCGGCGGCCACCGGCGAGGGCGTGGCCGCACTGGTGGAGGCGGTGGTGGCGCGGCTGCCCGAGGGTCCCCACTACTACCCCGAGGGGATGGTCGCCGACGCGGCCGAGGCCTCGTGGGTCGCCGACCTGGTGCGGGAGGAGCTACTCCACCGGGTGGAGGACGAACTGCCCCACAGCATCGCCTGTCGGGTCACCGAATGGGAGTGGCCTCGGGTCCGCTGCGAAATCCTGGTCGAGCGCGACTCGCAGAAGGGGATCGTGATCGGCAAAGGCGGCCGCACCCTCAAAGAGGTGGGGACCGCGGTGCGCCGCCAGATGCCGGAGGGTGCCTATCTCGAGCTCTTCGTGCGCGTCGAGAAGCACTGGCAGCAGCGCGACGACGCGCTCGACCGGCTCGGCCTCTGATCAGGCCGGGTCATCGGAGCGGCGGGGATCAGGCCGTCACCTGGCGGAGGAAGGCCTCGATCTCGGTCCGGTCGATCGAGCGCCGCATCGGTGGCACCCGGGCCAGCAACGCGCCCCGGTAGCGGGCGGTCGCCAGCCGACTGTCGAGGACGGCGACCGCACCCCGGTCGGTGGCCGACCGGATCAGCCGTCCCGCACCCTGGGCCAGCAGGGTGCCAGCCCGGGGCAGGTCGACGGCGTTGAAGGCGCCCGCACCGGCCCGGTCCCGTCTGGCCTGGAGCACCGGCTCGTCCGGTCGGGGGAACGGGATCCGGTCGATGGCCACCAGGCTGAGCGTGCGGCCGGGGACGTCCACCCCCTGCCAGAATCCGAGCGTGGCGAACAGGCAGGTGGCCTCGCTCTCGCGGAACGCCTCGACCAGCGCCGGCTTGGGGAGGTCGGACTGGGCGAGCACGGGGAACGAGAGCCTGCCCCGCAGGGCCTCGACCGCCGCGTTCATCGCCCGCCAGCTGGTGAACAGGGCGAGGGTCCGGCCGCCGGCCGCGTTGATGAGCGCCTCCAGCTCGTCATGGAGTGCAGGCTCCGACTCGGGTCGACGCCGGTCGGGCAGCGACTGGGCCACGTACAACATGGCGTGGCGCCGGTAGTCGAACGGGCTTCCCACGTCGAGTGCGTCGCTGCTCCCGGCGGGCAGTCCCAGCCGGTCGGCCAGGCCGAGCGGAACCGTGGCCGAGGTGAGCACACCGGTGACCGCACCCCACAGCCGCTCCGACAGCAATGGGGCCACGTCGATGGGGGAGACCCGCAGGCTCGGAGACCCGGATGCCCCGTCCACCCACGCCACCTCGTCGTCACTGAGCCCGGCCAGACGGGCCAGGTCGGAGGCCAGGTGGCCGGCGGCCAGGAGCACCCGGTCCCGGCGCGATCGGGCCGACCCGGCCTCGTCGTCGCCGGCTACCCGTTCCGCCCGGCGCAGGCTCTCGATGATCCGGCCGACCCGCCCGGTGGCCAGCACCAGCACCTGGCCCAGTCCGGGGCCCGGTCCCGGGCCCCCCGCTCCCCCCCGGCCCGCGGGTCGGGCGGTCCCGCCCAGGCCCAGCTCGAGTCCGGGAGGCTCGCCCCGTCCCCGGGAGTCCTCCGGCGAGGGGCCGGCTCCGGTCTCCTCCACGGGGCGGAGCTCCTCGGGGGGGACCCGCCGGCCGGCGAGGGGCCCGAGGGTCCGGCGAAGGAGGTTACCCAGGTCGGAGACCGCATCGACCGCCTCGACGGCACCCGACGGTCCCGGATCCAGCACCCCCCTGGCCGACGCGGCCAGGGCCCGGAACCGGCCGGGACCGATCTCCACCCCCAGACTGTCGGTCATCACCTCCTCCACCTCGTGGGCCTCGTCGAAGACGACCACCTCGTGAGGGGGGAGCACGGCGCCGCCGCTGGCCAGATGGGCGCCGTACAGGTGGGTGTTGACGACGACGACGTCGGCCTCGGCCGCCCGGGCCCGGGCCGTCTCGGCGAAGCAGTCGCCGCCCGACGGGCACCGGAACGCCCCAGGGCACTCGCGGGCGGTGGTCGAGACCATGGCCCAGGCCCGGAAGTGGGGCTCGAAGTCGAGCTCGGCCCTGTCCCCCGAGGCGGTGTCCTCCGCCCATCGGACCAACCGTGCCACCTGTTCGCCGAGACGCCCGCGTTCGGCCGGGTCGTCGGGGGGCTCGCCCGCCCCGCCGACGGGGGTGAGGGGGTCGTCGGCATCGGGCGGGTCGGCGGAGCCCACCTGCAGCGAGAGCTGCGCTCCCCGGCCGCCGATCTCCGAGACCCGCTGGCGGCACAGGTAGTTGCTGCGACCCTTGAGCACGGCAAAGGAGAATTGCCGGTCGACGGCCCCGGCCACCATCGGCAGGTCGTTGTCGGCCAGCTGGTCCTGGAGGGCCTTGGTGGCGGTGGCCACCACGACCCGCCGGCCGGAGAGAGCTGCGGGTACCAGGTAGGCGAGCGACTTGCCGGTCCCGGTTCCGGCCTGCACGACCAGATGGCGCCCGTCCGAGATGGAACGGCCCACCGCCACCGCCATCTCCCGCTGGCCCTCTCGCGACTCGCCTCCTCCCGGGAGGGCTGCTGTCACCCGCGCCAGGGTGGTGGTCACCTCGTCAGCCATCCGGCGACCCTATTACCGGCGGGCGGTGCCGCATTACCGGCGGGCGGGGCCGCCCCGAGCGGCTCAGTGCCACTCGACGGCCAATCCGACGGCCACTCCCAGGCCGACGGCGACGATCACCCCCCGGAGGACAGGGGCGGGAATTCGGCGGCCGTAGCGGCCGCCGACCTGGCCGCCGGCGATCGACCCCGCCGCGATCAGCCCGGCCACCGGCCACGACACGCGGGTGGTGGCGATGAAGATGAGGGCGGCCACCGCATTCGAGGTGAGGATCAGGGCGTTCTTGGTGCCATTGAGGCGTTGGAGGCCGTCGTCGAGGAAGATGGCCAACAGTGCGATGAGGATCACTCCCTGGGCCGCTCCGAAGTAGCCGCCGTAGATCCCGGTGATGAAGACGCCGAGCATCAGGGCCGGACCGCCGTGGGTCCGACGGGACGGGCGGGCCCGCAGGCCGGCACTCAGCCGGGGCTGGGCCGCCATGAGCACCGACGCCAAGGCGATGAGGCCGGGCACGGCGGCTTTGAAGACGCTGTGGGGCAGGGCCAGGAGCAGAGCGGCGCCGATGGCCGCGCCCAGCACCGACGCCGAGCCGAGCCGCACGAGGCGACTGCGCTGGCCGCGCAACTCCGTTCGGTAGGCCACCGCGGCACTGGCGTTCCCGGGCGCCAGGCCGACGGTGTTGGAGACGTTGGCCAGCACCGGCGGATAGCCCAGCGCCAGCAGGGTCGGGAAGGTGATCAGGGAGCCCGATCCGACGATGGCATTGACGGTCCCCGCCGCCAATCCGGCGGCGAATATCGCCAGGGCGTGCGGCGCGGACATGGGGACGGTCTAGTCCAGGGCCCATGGCCGCGGGCTCAATAGGGGGATCGCACGCCCCTGGCGCGGAGACCAGGAGGGGCGGACGGGGTCGGGTCTGCCCACCGAAGCGATAGGTTCGAAGGGTGCAACGGGATCCTCGAGGCGCCGACGACGTCGGAGGCCCAACCCGCCCGGTGGTGTCGGCCTCGGAGCTCGCCGGCGGCCCGATCCCCATGCACGTCGCCTGCGTCATGGACGGGAACGGCCGATGGGCCGCCCGCCGGGGCCTGCCCCGGACCGAGGGCCATGCCGCCGGTGAGGCGGCCCTGCTCGACGCGGTGGAAGGGGCTCTCGACCTCGGTATCCCGTGGATCACCATGTACGCATTCTCGACGGAGAACTGGCGGCGTCCCGCCGACGAGGTGCGGTACCTCATGGGCTTCAACGAGAGCCTCCTGGTCCGCCGGCGGGACGAGCTGCACGACAAGGGGGTGCGCATCCGCTTCGCTGGGCGCCGCGACTGGCGGGTCCCCAAGCGGGTGCTCCGGCGGATGGACGAATCGATCGAGCTCACCTCGCGCAACCGCCGATGCACACTCACCATGGCCTTCAACTACGGCGGGCGGGCGGAGATCGTCGACGCGGTGCGCCAGCTGGTCGCCGAGGGGGTGGCGCCGGAGAAGGTCAACGAGAAAGCCATCCGGTCCCGCCTCTACTTCCCTGACCAACCCGACCCCGACCTGGTGATCCGAACCTCCGGCGAGCATCGGATATCCAACTTCCTCCTGTGGCAGCTCGCCTACAGCGAGCTGGTGTTCGACGACGTGCTGTGGCCCGACTTCCGCCGGGCCCATCTCTTCGAGGCGGTGCGGGACTTCCAACAGCGCCAGCGCCGGTTCGGCGGAGTCGAGTGACCTCCTGGCGGTCCGGCGGTTCCGGTGCCGACGGCCGGCGCAACCTGGACGACACCGGTGGCGCGTGGATCGTCACGGCCGTGGTCCTCGGCGTGCTCGCCTACCTCGGCGTGGTGGTGATGGCGGTGGCCGGGTTCACTGCGGTGGTGCCGCTGGTGGTCCTCCCGCCGGTGCTCGTGGCGCTCATCGGCGGCAACAACCTGCTCGGGGGAGGAAGGAGCCACGGCCGCTCCCCTGGGCGGCCGGTGGGCCGGGGACAGGCGCCCCTGTCGTCCAGCGGCCCCGACGGCCCGGACTCCCCGCTGGCGGTGCCGCGCCCCCGGCGACCGGCCGACGGTCAGGCAGGCGAGCAGCGATGACGCTCTTCCGCGACCGGGGCGTGGTCTTGCGGACCATCCGGCTCGGTGAGGCGGACCGGATCGTCACGCTGATGACCGAGCAGCACGGGAAGGTGCGCGCCGTGGCCAAGGGGGTGCGGCGGACGAAGTCCCGGTTCGGTTCGCGGCTGGAGCCGCTCAGCCATGTCGCCATGCTGGGCTGGCAGGGGCGTGGCGACCTGGACATCATCAATCAGGTCGAGGTCATCGACACCTTCCGGGTGGTCCGGGAGGACCTCGACCGGATGGCCCCGGCCATGTCCATGCTCGAGGTGGTCGACCAGATCGGTCAGGAGCGGCACGGCAACCCCCGGCTCTACGAGATGCTGGTCGGGGCGCTGGCCGCCCTGGCCGAACGGGACTCGCCGATGGTGGCGCCGGCGTTCTTCTTCAAGGTCCTGGCCCTCGAGGGCTCGGCCCCGGTGCTCGATGTCTGCGTGTCCTGCGGCGAGGAGGCCTCGGATCTGCTGGTGGCCTTCGACCTGACGGAAGGGGGGGTCCTGTGCCGGAGCTGCCGGCGCGGCCGGGCGGTCTCGCCCGGAGGTCTCTCCCTGATGCGCCGGACACTGGGAGGGGGACTGGCGGGTGTGCTGGCCGAGGCGGCCTCCCCGGTCGTTGACGAAGTCACCGCCTTGGCCACCGAGGCCATGGAGGCCCACCTCGACCGCCGCCTGCGGTCGGTGCGCGCCGGCCAGGTGTCCTGACCGACGGGAGCCGGGCACGGCATGGCCCTTCCCGCCCCCTTCGGCGTCTACGTGCACATCCCCTTCTGCCGGTCGCGCTGCGACTACTGCGCCTTCGCCACCTACACCGACCGCGACCAGCTGATGGAGGCGTACGTGGCCGCGTGCCTGGCCGAAATCGAATGGGCCCGGTCCGAGGAAGGCATGCGGCCGGCCACCTCGGTCTTCTTCGGAGGCGGGACCCCGTCCCGGCTCGACGCTGACCTGCTCGTCGAGCTGGTGGCGGCCATCCCGCGGGCCGATGGGGCCGAGGTCACCGTGGAGTGCAATCCCGAGGACGTATCGGCCGACCGGATGGCGGCCTACCGGGCCGGGGGGGTGACCCGCATCTCGTTGGGGGTGCAGTCGACGGTCCCCCACGTCCTCGACGGGCTCGGCCGCCGCCACCGCGCCGGGCAGGTGTGGGAGGCGGCCGCGGCGGTGACCGAAGCAGTATTCGCCTCGTGGAGCATGGACCTGATCATCGGGGGCTCGGGGGAGTCCGACGCCGACTGGGAGCGGAGCCTCGCCGAGGTGACCGGCCTGGAGGCGCCACCTCCCCACATCAGCGCCTACTCGTTGACCGTGGAGCCGGGTACCCCGCTTGCGGCCGAGCCGGACCGTCATCCCGACGACGACATCCAGGCCTCCCGCTACGAGCACACCGACCGGGTGTTGGGACGGGCCGGGTACCGCTGGGAGGAGATCTCCAATTGGGCCCGGCCCGGGCACGAGTGCCGGCACAACGGTCTGTACTGGGACCAGGGCGACTATCGGGGGATCGGCTCCTCGGCCCACTCCCATCGGGCCGGGCACCGGTGGTGGAACGTCCGGACCCCGGACCGGTACGTGGCACTGGTGGGCGCCGGAGGGTCCGTCATGGCCGGCGAGGAGGTCCTCACCGACGAGCAGCGGCGGTTCGAGGCACTGGCCCTGCAGTTGCGGACCCGGTCCGGCGTCCCCCGGTCCGCGCTGGGAGACGATCCCGATCTGGCCGGGTTGGTCGAGCCGGTGGGGGGAAGATGGGTGCTCACGTTGCGGGGGCGCCTGCTGGCCAATGCGGTCACCACCCGGCTGGTGGTCGGAGCAGGCGGCCAGGTGCCAGCCGGTACCATTCCACCCTATGCCTGGCCCTGAAGACCCTCCCGGCGCGCCCGCCGACCTCATGGACAAAGTGGTCGGGCTGTGCAAGCGCCGCGGCTTCGTCTTCCAGTCGGCGGAGATCTACGGCGGCTTCCGCTCGACCTACGACTACGGCCCCCCTGGCGTCAACCTGCTGCGCAACGTGAAGAACGCCTGGTGGGAAGCGATGGTCCAACGACGCGACGACGTCGTCGGACTGGACGCCGCCGTCCTCTCGCCGCCGGCCGTGTGGCAGGCATCGGGTCACCTGTCCAACTTCACCGATCCGCTGGTGGACTGCCGCCACTGCCACCAGCGCTGGCGCGAGGACCGGATCGAAGGCGTGTGCCCCAACTGCGGGTCGACCGAGTTCACCGAGGCCCGGGCCTTCAACCTGATGTTCAAGACCCACGCCGGCCCGATCGAGGACGAGGGGGCGGTGGCCTACCTCCGGCCCGAGACGGCTCAGGGGATGTTCACCAACTTCGCCAACGTGCTCCAGACCACCCGCAAGAAGCCACCCTTCGGCATCGCCCAGGTTGGGAAGTCCTTCCGGAACGAGATCACACCGCAGAACTTCGTCTTCCGCACCCGGGAGTTCGAGCAGATGGAGATGGAGTACTTCGTCCCGCCCCGGGAGGCCGACGAGTGGTTCCGGTACTGGCTGGACGAGCGGTACCGCTGGTATCTCGACATGGGCATCCACGAGTCCGAGCTGCGGCTGCGGCACCACGGGGCCGACGAGCTCTCGCACTACTCGGCGGCCACCGCGGACGTGGAGTTCCTCTTCCCCTGGGGCTGGGACGAGCTCGAGGGCATCGCCAACCGCACCGACTTCGACCTCCTGGCCCACGCCGAAGCGTCCGGGGAGCGACTCGAGTACTTCGACCAGCCGAGCGGCGAGCGCTATGTGCCCTACGTCATCGAGCCCGCCGCCGGCGCCACCCGGACCATGATGGCCTTCCTCCTGTCCGCGTACCACGAAGACGAGGTCGGGGGAGAGGCCCGCACCGTGCTCCGGCTCCACCCCCGGCTGGCCCCGTACCAGGTCGCCGTGCTCCCCCTGTCGAAGAAGGAGACGCTGGCGCCGCTGGCCCGGGAGGTGCTGACGTCGTTGCAGCCGCACTTCATGTGCGACTTCGACGTGACCCAGTCCATCGGAAGGCGCTACCGGCGCCAGGACGAGGTGGGCACGCCCTGGTGCGTGACGGTCGACTTCGACTCGATCGACGACCGGGCGGTCACCGTCCGCGACCGGGATACCACCGACCAGGCCCGGGTCCCCGTAGAGGGCCTGGTGGCCGAGCTGCGCCGGCGGATCGACCGGGCCTGATCCTGTCGGACGGCACAGGGCGGATTCGCACCTACAGTCTGGCATGGCTCCATCACGATTCAGCGGGAAGTCGGCCCTCGTCACCGGGGCGGCGTCCGGCATCGGACGGGCGACCGCGGTCAGGCTGGCCACCGAGGGCGCAGAGGTTGCGGCCGTCGACGTGAACGCCGACCAACTCGACAAGCTCGCCGTCGACGCCGAGGGTCTCTCCGGGTCCATCGCCACCCTGGTCGGCGACGTCGGGTCGGAGGCCGGTGTCGAGTCCCTGGTCGACGGGGCGGTCGACCGGCTCGGCCGTCTGGACGTGGTGGTCAACGTGGCCGGGGTGCTGTCCTTCTCCCACACCCACGAGCTGACCCTGGACGAGTGGAACCGGCTCATCACCGTCAACCTCACGGGCACCTTCCTGGTGTGCCGGGCGGTGCTCCCGCACCTCTTGGCCACCCGCGGCAACATCGTGAACCTGGCCTCGACGGCCGCCCACCGGGCCCAGCCGTGGGCGACCGCCTATGTCGCCTCCAAGGGAGGGGTGCTCGCCATGACCCGGGCCCTGGCCGTCGAGTACGCGGCGGCGGGCCTGCGGGTGAACAGCATCAGCCCCGGTGCCATCGACACCCCGATCACGGCCGCCTTCCATCTCCCCGAGGGTGCCGACCCCAAACTGTTGCGGAGGGTCACCCCGATCGGGGGGTTCGGCACGCCGGAGAACATCGCCGCCGCCATCGCCTACGTGGCGTCCGACGAGGGCTCCCACATGAACGGTGCCGACCTGCTCATCGACGGCGCCACGTTGGCCTGATCCCCCGATGTGGGGCCCGTCCCTAGCCGAGGGTGGACCGCCCTTCTGTGGCCCACCACTCCGCGGTCAGTTTGAGGCCTTTGACCGAGGCCCGGGGCATCAGCTCCTCGTAGGAGCGGCGGTAGCCGGTGTGGGCGATGAGCCAGTCCCCGCCCCGCTTCACGTAGCGGTCGCCGTAGAAGGCGGCGCCCTGCACGTTGATCCCGAGGTCGGTCAGGATGACCACGTCTTCGAGGGCCCATGTCCCGGTGGCCTCGTCGGGGCCGACCAGGTCGATCTCGGGGTGGTGGCACCGATGGCTGCTCAGCATGGTGGTGGCGCCCATCGAGGTGCGGAGGAACTCCATGATGGCGTCGCGGCCCTCGAACTCGTAGAGGCCGCCGCCGTACCGGGCGGTGGCCTCGGGGATGAAGCAGGTCTCGATCTCATCCCATTCCTTCTGGTCGAGGCACCGCAGGTACTTGTACTTCAACCGCTTGATCAGTTCGATCTCGACCAGGTCATCGGGGGTCATGGTCGCTCCTGTGTCTAGCGCATCGTTCCCACACCGGGGATCAGCGGCAAATCGAGGGCCGTGACCCAACCGGGGGGGAGCTCGTTGACGGCCGGGACCGCGTTGAGGGCGCGCAGCCCGGTGGCGAGGCAGCCGGCGGCGGCGGCATCGCGGCCGCTCCCGTCGGTAAACCGGAAGGCCGTCTCCTGGGTGATCGAGGGCGAGCCGTCGATCACCACCCGGTAGACGTCGTCCTGGCTGCCCCGAGGCCAGTGTGGAGCCGCGTCCTTCCCCACCCGGTTCACGTGCTCGAGGCAGATCCGGGCCTCCCCCTTGTAGATGCCGTTGATGGTGAACCGGATGGCGGCCACCTCCCCCGGGTTGATGAGGCCCTTGGCCGTCTCGACGGGCTTGTCGGTGACCCACTTTTCCCATGTGCTGGTGATCTCGTCGAGCTCGATGCCCACTGCGTGGGCCATCATCGGGACCGTCCCGCCCCACGACATCACGAGGATCCCGGTGTGCTCGAGCATCGGGGTGAACTCGGGTGAACGCCCGATTCCCATTTCGTCCTCGTAGTCGCCCTCGTAGTTGATGTAGTCGAGGATCTCGAGCGCCCGGACCTGCCGGACCTCGCCGCACAGCCCCATGAGGGTCATCGGGAAGAGGTCGTTGGCGAAGCCGGGGTCGATGCCGGTGGTGAAGCAGGAAGAGCCGCCGGCCTCACACGCCTGGGTGATCGGCTCCACCCAGTTGGGCGGGTTCTGGGTCATCGTCGGCCACACCCAGGGGGTCATCGCCGTCGAGCACACATCGATGCCGGCGCTAAGGAACGCCCCGATCAGTCGGATGTTGTCGGCGGCGTGGGCGGCGGTGGGCCCGTAGTGGACGAGGGCGTCGGGCCCGAGGGCGATCAGCGCCTCGAGATCGTCGGTCGCCGCCAGTCCGACCGGGCCGATGCCGCAGATGTCCCCCACGTCCCGGCCGACCTTGTCCGGGTTGCTCACCCCGACGCCCACCAGCTCGAAGGAGGGCTGGCGGAGCACCTCGGGGATGACCATCCTCCCCACGAAGCCCGTCCCCCAGACCGCCACCCGCTTGCGCCCGCCGGTCATCGGAGCATCTCGCCGGAGTTGACCAGCAGGTACTGGCCGGTCACAGCCTTGGCGTGGTCGGAGGCGAAGAAGGCGGCCACATCGGCCACCTCGCCGTCCTCGGTCATCCGCCGGAGGGGGAACTTGCCGACGATGTCCGTGAGGACCTCGTCGGTCGTGCGGCCCTGGCTCTTGGCCGTCCCATTTACGTACATCTCGACGTTCGGGCCCCACATCCACGACGGGACGACCATGTTGCACCGGATGTTGTCCGGGCCGAGCTCGTCGCAGAGGTAGTACATGGCCGAGAGCAGGGCGCTCTTCGAAGCGGCGTATCCACCCTGTGGCAGCGCGGGCTGGAACATCGACTGGGAGCCGATCAGCACCACCGATCCCCCCCCGCCCGCCTTCATGGCCGCGGCCGTCGGGCGGATCACGGTCAGGGCGCCGATGACGTTGGTCTCGAAGGCCTTGCGCCAGGCCTCGAACTTGAGATCGTAGAGCCCGCCCCAGACGTTCTCGTAGGCCGCCACCTGGATCAGGGCGTCCACCGAGCCGAAGCGGCTCTGCGCCAACTCGACGAGTGAGGCACAGGAGTCCGGATCGGTGATGTCGGTGACCTGGGTGGCCACCCGCCTGCCGTCGGGATCGAGCTCGGCGGCGGTGGACTCCAGCGTCTCGGCGGTGCGCGCCGCCAGCACCACATTGGCCCCGTCACGAAGGGCGCTGGTGGCGCACTCGCGGCCGAGGCCCCCGCCCACGCCGGTCACCAGCACGGTCTTGCCTTCGAGCATCATCCCCCTCTTTTATCTGTTTGACACCAAAGTGTCAATCAGTAAATTATGGCTGGTGAGGCGCCTCGCGTGGTCGGGACAGGCCCCCGCCGACGAGGCCGACGCCCGCCGGCGGATCATGGCCGCGGCCGTCCGCTGCGTGCAGCGGCACGGCATCGACCGGACCAGCGTGGCCATGATCGCGTCAGAGGCCGGGGTGTCCCGCCCGACCCTCTACGCGTACTTCCACAACCGCGACGAGATCGTCAACCAGGCGGCCATCGCCGCCAGCGACTCCTTCGTGGAGCGGGTGCTGGCCCATTCCCGCCAGTTCGACACGGCCCCCGAGCGCCTGGTCGAGGCCACGCTCTTCTCCGTGCGGGGGATACGCGCCGAGCCGGCACTGGCCATGCGCTTCCGCCGGGGCCAGCTCCTCAGCGGCCCGCTCAACCCCGACGAGCTGTACTACGCCAAGTTGTGCCTGGGTCCGGTGGTGGAGCTGGCACCGGACCTCGGGGCGTGGATCGACGACGCCTCGGAGCTGGCCGCCCGAGTGATCATCTCCCTGCTCAGCCGGGAGCCGATGGCGGAGCGAACCGAGGCCGAGGAGCGCGCCTTCCTCCACCGATGGTGGCCTCGGGCTCTCGGTCTCGCCGGGCCGGCGCCGGGTGCCGCCCGGCGCCCGGACGACCGGGCGCCCTCGTCGGTCTGAGGATCGCGTCGGGAGGAAGGCCGAGCGGCACGGGGTCGGGCGACGCCGGCGAACGGCCGCGGTTTCGGGCCGTCGACCACTGACGGGTAGGCTGGAAGGCCGGCGCCGGCGCGTCCTGTCGAGCAGCCCCTCACCTGCAGTCCACCCAGGAGAACCCGTCCCGATGCCATTCGTCTACGACTTTGACCATGCCCATCGCAAGCCACCGATGGAGATGAAGGACCTCCTCGGTGGGAAGGGCGCCAACCTGGCCGAGATGACATCGGTCCTGGACCTGCCCGTGCCCCCGGGGTTCACCATCGCCACCACCGCCTGCCGCAGCTACATGGACGGGGGGTGGCCCGACGGGCTCACCCGGGAGGTGGCCAAGGCCAGGGCCCGCCTGGAGAAGAAGATGGGCAAGCGCATCGGTGATCCGGCCGACCCGCTGCTCGTGTCGGTGCGGTCGGGGGCCAAGTTCTCGATGCCGGGCATGATGGACACGGTCCTCAACCTCGGCCTCAACGACCAGTCGGTCGAGGGCCTGGCCAAGCAGACCGACGACGAGCGGTTCGCCTTCGACTCCTACCGCCGGTTCGTGGCCATGTACGGGCGGATCGTGCTCGGCATCCCGGGCGACGAGTTCGACGCCCTTCTCGACGCGGCCAAGGAGCTGGCCGGCACCTCCTCCGACGCCGGGGTCCCCATCGAGCTCCTGCGCTATCTGGTCGACGCCTACCAGCAGATCGTCGAGCGCCACACGGACAAGCCATTCCCCCAGGATCCCGACGAGCAGCTCCGCGGGGCCATCGAGGCCGTCTTCGAGTCGTGGAACGGCCCCCGGGCGGTCGCCTACCGGGTGCGGGAGCGCATCGCCCACGACCTCGGCACCGGTGTCAACGTGCAGGCCATGGTGTTCGGCAATCGCGACGACAGCTCGGGGACCGGAGTGGGGTTCACCCGCGACCCGGCGACGGGCGTGGTCGGCGAGTACGGGGACTTCCTGGTCAACGCCCAGGGCGAGGACGTGGTCGCCGGCATCCGGAACACCGAGCCCCTGTCGGCCCTCGAGCAGGGGTTCCCGAACATCCACAAGGAGCTCCTCTCCATCTTCGCCCGCCTCGAAGCCCACTACCGGGACATGTGCGACACCGAGTTCACCATCGAGCAGGGCAAGCTCTGGATGCTGCAGACCCGGGTGGGCAAGCGGACGGGTCGGGCCGCGCTGCGGATGGCCGTCGACATGGTGGCGGAGAAAGCCATCTGCCTGACCAAGGCCGAGGCGGTCGAGCGGATCACCGGCGACCACCTCGAGCAGGTCCTCCACCCCCAGTTCTCGGGATCGGGCCACGGCCACACCGTCCTCACCCGCGGCCTCGGCGCCTCACCGGGGGCGGCGGTGGGCCGGGTGTACCTGACCGCCGATGATGCGCAGGCCGCAGCCGAGCGGGGTGAACGGGTGGTGCTGGTCCGCAGCGAGACGTCGCCCGAGGACGTCCACGGGATGCTGGCCGCCGAAGGCATCCTCACCGCCCGGGGCGGGTTGGTCAGCCATGCCGCGGTGGTGGCGCGGGGCTGGGGCAAGCCCGCGGTGGTGGGAGCGGAGGCCGTGCACATCTCCGGCTCGTCGTTCTCCGTGGGGGACACCGTGGTCAACGAGGGCGACTGGATCTCAGTGGACGGGACCAACGGGACGGTCATGCTCGGCCAGGTCGCCGTGACCGAGGGGGAGACGCCCCCCGAGTTCGAGACGGTCCTCGGCTGGGCCGACGAGATCAGGGCCGGCCGTCTCGGCGTGCGGGCCAACGCGGACAACGGGCCGGATGCGACCAACGCCCGCCGCCACGGGGCCGAGGGGATCGGCCTGTGCCGCACCGAGCACATGTTCCTCGCCGAGGACCGCCTGCCCATCGTGCAGCGGATGATCCTGGCATCGAGCCCCGAGGAGGAGGTACAGGCGCTCGAGGCGCTGCGGACGGCCCAGCGGTCGGACTTCGAGGAGATCCTCGAGGCCATGGACGGCCTGCCCGTGACCATCAGGCTGCTCGACCCCCCGTTGCACGAGTTCCGCCCGACGACCGAGGAGCTCGCCGTCACGAAAGCGACCGTGGGGCTGACCCCTGACGAGCAGGAGCTCTACAGGGCGGCGCTCGCCTGGCACGAGTACAACCCGATGCTCGGCACCCGGGGGGTGCGGCTCGGCGTGATCAAACCGGGGCTCTACGCCATGCAGGTGCGCGCCCTCATCGAGGCGGCGCTCGACCGGGTCGCCGCCGGTGGCCATCCGGTGGTGGAGGTCATGATCCCCCTGACCGTCTCCCGGGAGGAGCTGGCCCTGGCCCGATCGTGGGTCGAGGAGGCGATGGCCGCCGCCTTGGCCGAAGCCCCTCCGGCGAGGTCCCGGGGCGCCAGGGACACCCGGGCCGGAGCCGGATCGCTGGATGTGCTGATCGGTACGATGATCGAGACCCCGAGGGCCGCGCTGCGCGCCGGTGAGATCGCCGAGGTGGCCGACTTCTTCTCCTTCGGTACCAACGATCTCACCCAGATGACGTTCGGATTCAGCCGGGACGACGTCGAGGGCCGGATGATGTCGGCCTATCTCGAGCAGGGCCTGCTGAAGCGGAACCCCTTCGAGGTGGTCGACCCCGACGGCGTCGGCGAACTGGTCCGACTGGGGGTCGAGCGGGGCCGGTCCACCAACCCGTCGCTCAAGATCGGGGTGTGCGGCGAGCATGGGGGCGACCCCGAGTCGATCGCCACCTTCGCCCGGGCCGGCCTGGACTACGTCAGCTGCTCGCCCTTCCGGGTCCCCATCGCCAGGCTGGCCGCCGCCCAGGCCGTCCTGGCCGGGACCCCACCCGCTCCCAACCCGGCCCGCCCGGGGTCCAAGGCCGAGCCGGCGGCGGCCTCCGCACCGGCGAGCCGGGCCAAGGCCAAGCGGTAGCACCGCCCGGTCGGAGGATCACCGGCGGACGGTGGCGCGCGGCGACGCGGTACCGTCAACATCCATGGGCATCCCCGATGAGGACGTCGCCCGAGTCCGGACGGCAACTGACATCGTCGCCCTGATCGGGGAGCACGCCGCACTGAAGCGGCAGGGACGCCGATGGGTCGGTCTTTGCCCCTTCCACGGCGAGAAGACCCCCTCGTTCAGCGTCAACGCCGACGAGGGCTTCTACTACTGCTTCGGCTGCCAGGCCAAGGGCGATGCCATCACCTTCGTCCGGGCCATCGAGCACCTCGACTTCGTCGATGCCGTGCGCCGCCTGGCCGACAAGGCCGGCATCACCATCCACGAGGACGCAGCCACCGGCCGGGACAGCCAACGCCGAAAGGTGTTCCTGGACGCTATGGAGCTGGCCACCGACTGGTACCACCAGCGGCTGCTGACCGGCACCGACGCCGGTCAAGCCCGCGACTACCTGCGGAGCCGGGGCTACGACGGTGCGGTGGTCCGGCGGTTCCGGCTGGGTTGGGCGCCCGAGGGGTGGGACGCGCTGTGCGCCGGGCTCGGCCTCAGCGAGGCCGTCGCCGTCGGCGCCGGCCTGGGATTCGTCAATCGGCGGGGTCGACTCCAGGACGCCTTCCGGGGGAGGATCCTCTTTCCGATCTGCGATCCCTCGGGCCACCCGGTCGCCCTCGGCGGACGGGTCCTCCCGGGGAGCCCGGACCCGGCCAAGTACAAGAACTCGACGGAGACCCCGATCTACTCGAAGCGACGCACGCTCTATGCCCTCAACTGGGCCAAGGCCGACATCATCAAGTCCGGAGAGGTGGTGGTGTGCGAGGGGTACACCGACGTCATCGGGTTGTTCGAGGCCGGAGTGGAGCGAGCCGTGGCCACCTGCGGGACCGCCCTGGCCGAGGAGCACGTGAAACTCCTGCGCAACTTCGCATCGCGGGTGGTGCTGGCCTTCGACGCAGACAGGGCCGGACAGTCCGCCGCCGGTCGGTTCTACGAGTGGGAGCGTCGTCTGGAGGTGGACGTGGCGGTGGCAGCCCTCCCCGCCGGCTCCGACCCCGGGGAGATGGCCCGGACCGACCCGGAGGGCCTGCGGGCCGCAATCGAGGCGGCCAGACCATTCCTCCGCTTCCGGGTCGAACGCATTCTCGAGGACGCAGAACTGGCCACCTCGGAGGGACGGGCCAAGGCAGCCGACGGTGCACTGGCGGCGGTGGCCGAGCACCCGGACAGCCTGGTGCGCGACCAGTACCTGATGCAGGTGGCCGAGCGTTGCCACCTCGAGCCGGGCCTGTTGCGCGAGCGGCTCGAGGAGCTCCGGCGCCAGGGCCCGGTCCCGGGGTCCGGCCCCGGCGGCCGGCCGGGGGCGAAGAGCGGCCAGGGCCGGCGGGGGGAGGGTCCGCCCTCCCCGGGTGCCGGTGAACCGTGGGTCCGCGATCCGGACGACGACGCCGGTTGGGACGCCGACGGATTCGAGGGCACGGGACCCGGTCCGGATACGGGCCGGGGGACCGCCCGCGAGTTCCGCCCCGGCCTCGAGGCCCTCCGGCTGGCCATTCACCGACCCGAGGATGTGGGGGACCGGCTCGAGGCGGCGCTGTTCCGTGACGAATTGCAGCGGGCGACGTTCGAGGCCCTCGTCGACACGGACAAGGACGACCTCCACCAGGTCATCGACGCCGCGCCGCCCGCGGTACGGGCGCTGCTGGTGCGCCTGACGGTCGAGGAACCGATGGGCGAGCCCGACGAAGTGGTCCTTCAACTGGTCCGGGACGCGTCGCGCCAGGAACTGAAGGTGATCACCGCCGAGGCCCGGACCTCCCCGGAGGCGGTGCGGGAGGCGGCCAACGTCGCCGGTTGGGTCCAGGAGCTGGACGATCCGGATGACTCGGTCGCAGCGACGGCCAGCTTGGTAGCCTGGCTCGTATTGAGAGCACAGACGAGCGGACCGGAGCCGGAGGCGTGATCGCCGATCAGGGGTCGCCCCTTGCTCTGGTCACCCCCGAGGAGGATGAGGGTCTTGCAACGCGTCCGTCGACGCCCCCGGAGACCGGCGCCGGCGGGGTGCTCGACGTGGTGCCCGCTGATGAATTCGAGGCGCTCATCCGGATGGGGCGGGCCCGCGGCGGCCTGACCCAAGACGATGTCATGACCGTGCTCAGGTCGGTGGAGCTCCACGCCGATCTCATCTCCGACGTGGTGCAGCGGATCCGAGAGGCCGGCATCGAGTTCGTCTATGACACCGGTGAGACGACCGTCGTGCCGATGACCGGTCGGGTGGCCGACGAACTGTCCGATCACCTTCGCGAGGCATTCCCCGTCCTCCCCGACTCCGCGGACGTCTCGGTGCCGAGCGTCGGATTGCCACCGGCCCGCATCGTGCCCCTCGAGACCAGTTGGCCGCCGGCCCGCCCGGACACGTCGGGGGACGGGGCCCACCAGGCGGGGGCCGCGGCCCCCCGCACTCCGGTGAAGAGGCAGCGGTCGGTGCAGGGATCACCGGCGGGGGACGGGTATGCCGACGGTGACGGGTTCCGGGGATCGGCCGCCGATCCGGTGCACATGTACCTCAAGGAGATCGGCAAGGTGAAGCTGCTGGACGCCGCCCTCGAAGTGGAGCTGGCAGAGAGGATCGTGGCCGGAGGCGCGGCCGCCGAGCGCCTGGCCGCATTCGAGGACGGCAGTGGCGAGCCCTACCCCGACCGCGTTGCCGATCGCGTGCTGGTCCGGAGGGGGCAGGCGGCCAAGGAGGCCTTGATCGAGGCAAACCTCCGTTTGGTGGTCTCGATCGCCAAGCGCTACCGCAACCGGGGCATGGCCTTCCTCGATCTCATCCAGGAGGGCAACCTCGGTCTGATGCGGGCCGTGGAGAAATTCGACCACACCAAGGGGTTCAAGTTCTCCACCTACGCCACGTGGTGGATCCGCCAGGCGATCACCCGTGCCATCGCCGATCAGGCCCGGACCATCCGTATACCGGTCCACATGGTCGAGACAATCAACAAGGTGGTGTGGGCGCAACGTCAGCTGTTACAGGAGTTGGGACGCGAGCCGAACGCCGAAGAGGTGGCGGGTCGGGTCGACTTCTCCATCGAGCGGGTGCGCGAGATCCAGCGGATCAACCAGGACACCGTCTCACTCGAACAGCCGATGGGGGACGAGGACGACTTCAGCCTCTCCGATCTGATCGAGGACCGCGAGGCAGTGGTGCCCGACGACGCCGCGGCCCGGACGATGCTCGACGACGCCGTACGCGAGGCGCTCGGACACCTGTCACCCCGGGAACAGGATGTGGTTCGCCTCCGGTTCGGGTTGGAGGACGGCAAGATCCGCACCCTGGAGGAGGTGGGCAAGGCCTTCGGGGTCACCCGTGAGCGGATCAGGCAGATCGAGGCGAAGACCCTGGCCAAGCTGCGACGCCCCGAGTCGGCCCAGCTGCTCCGGGACTACCTCGACGAGGCCTGAGCACCCACTCGGGACCCGGCCCGTCCCCGGGCGGCCGGCCATTGCGCCCGAGTTGACGGGTTCATCTGGCGGTGCCGGCTGCTGAGGGCGGCGGCCAGGTCCTCGGCCAGGTCCCGGGTGATGGCGTCGGCGGCCTGGTCGGCATCGCGCCACCCCAGTCTGACGCCGATGGCATCCTTGATCCGCTCGGCGCCGAGGGTGGCGGCCGCCTTGCCCTTGTCCGCCGCCAGTGTGGCCGTTGCCGCCACCGGCGCCGAGCGGCCCACCCCCCGGGCGATCCGGACGATCTGGAGATAGCGCTCGCGGCCCGCACGGGAGCCCAGCACGTATCCGAGACAGAAGGCGGCGGCCGTGCCGATTCGAAACCTCACCGGCCCATTGTGCCCGGACTTGAGGACCCGTGCATCATCGATGCCCTGGGGCCGTCGGGCACCGGCTAGTGTCCTCAGGCACGCTGCGGCACAATCAGCCACGGTACGACCTTTCCGGGGTAGCTCAATCGGCAGAGCGAGCGGCTGTTAACCGCTAGGTTGAGAGTTCGAGTCTCTCCCCCGGAGCCTTCCCCAGTCCAGACGGTGCGCGGTGCATCGTTCATGAATTGCTGGGCGCGCGAAGGGCGCAAGGACCGCAGGGACCGCTCGTTCGCGTCTGAGAGACGGGCTCCGCACCGCCGCCTACCAAGTCTCCGGGGGCCTCAGCAAGGGCGTCGGAGCTTGACACTCGATCCCCAAGTGTTACCTGATCACAGATCCCGCCATGTGAGCACGCTACAACCACTGCTGCCCTTGGACATCGCTGGCATTGGCCCAAGGAGGGAATATGGGGACGTCAATGGGATGAAGTAGCCCGAGGTGGCGACCGCCACTCGCCGACGGTGCTCTCCTGAGTTGAGTCAAACCCGATGACGGGCTCTCCTTCCCACCACCACTGCTCCGATGACAGCAATCCCAGCGGATACAACGAGGATGGGAAATGCCGCAAGGGCTCTGTTGTCGGCAGCCGACTGGCACTCGTGGACGAACGCCGACCACTGGGCTCGGCCCCCCACATCGGTTGCCGCGGGCTCTGGCCCAGCCCCGATCGTGTTCGGGTCGAACAAGGCGACGATCGCTGCCTCGGATCCTTGTCCGGGGCCACAGGTGCCCCCAGCGGCAGGCTTCGGAAGGGCAACCAGGAGTCCAGTGATCGCAAAGGCTGCACCAAAGAGACCGAGGCAGACGAGAATGAGCCTGGCCCACTGGAGGGCTGGGGACTGTTTCACGCAGAATCACCCTTCACGCGGTTTGATGGTAGGTGGAGGGAGGCGCGATCCGGTGCATTCGGTGGCTCTACCGGTATCCCGACCTCCGGCACGTGGGCGATCTGACCCAATCCAACGATGTCGGGACCTGCCCCGGATCCGTGAGGGAGGGGGACCTACCGGCGCTAGAGCTACCCCCGGTCGGTGCACCGAGCTGAGGGTCAACTTCCTCCACTCCGCGTCGTTAGCTCGCTCGCAGCGAAAATGGACTGCCATCAGAACCCAAAGGCCGTCCGCAGATTGTTGGCGGTGATGGCTCCCCCCAGCTCAGACACCCCAGCCACGTCCTCGGCTGCCTTCAGGAAGCTGTAATGGGTGAAATAGGTAGACGACCTTGTTCCGGCGGCGATGTATGGGGACATGGCGATCATCGCCACCGTGCTGGCGACGTTGCCATCACCCGACCCTTCGTCCCACACCACGAGAACGACGAGATGCCCGGACCGGTAGTCGGGACCAGCGGCGATCTGGGCCATCCACCCGGCGAGCCAGGTGTCGGCCTGCGGGATCGTCCCGCCGTCGTGCATATCGTTGTTGAGGTTCGGGGTGACCGTTGAGAAGGTCGGTAGGGTGCCACCCATCACGGCGTCGTGCAGTGCCCCCGAGGAAGTGGTGCCCATCGGGACGTCATTCGTGGGGCACTGGGCGCTCACATCGGTGTAGTACTCGGCGGGGTTGTGCTTGGAGGCGTACTGATCACTCGAACCCGTTTGACAGTTGGAGGTCATCGACTCGGCGTATGCCTTCCAGCCCGATGCTCCCACCTGATGGAAGATGTTGTCGTTACCGGTCAGGCAGTTGGCCCCGGGATCACAGTCACTCGTCCACGGGTCCGAGGCATAGGACACTCCCGAGGTCGAGGCCATGTAGTTGGGCAATGACGGGTGGGTCAGGGCCTGATAGTTCTGAGCCGACCCGCAGTCAGCGGCGTATTTGTTCATGTTCAGTGCCGCAGAGGAGCCGTAGATCGAGGAGGCGTCGGAGTTCTCTTCGTAGATGACCATCACTTTGGTGGTGGTCGGGGTTCCGGTTTTCGTTCCGCAGTAGATGTTGCCAACAGGAGCCGCTGCGCTGGAGGGTGTCGTGGTCGAGTGGGCCGTGCTGCTCGGCGTTGCCTTGCTGGACGAAGACCCGCAGGCGCCGCCGAGAGCGGCCACCACCAACAGGGCAGTCGCACTGGCAACGAAGTATGGCGCTGAAGGTCTCATGGTGGGACTGTAGGACCCCTGCTGGGTGTCGGCATGCTGTCACCGGCTCTCACCAATCTTGCCATTGATGCAGTACCGCCCGCATGGTCGTGAAATGGTCGGCTCCTCCCTTCATCCGGGAGAGCAGCATCTCAACATGAGAGCCGCAAGGCTTGAGCGTCGCCCTCGATGACTCACAGTGATTTCCACTACAGCTCGGCCTCAATGGTTCCGATCATCCGGTAGGGGCATTCGCGATAAAGGCGGGTGAACGGTGACTTCGGAGCCATCTCAGGCGCGGAAGGTCGAACGCTGGACCGAGGACGACACCGATCTCGACCTCGACGAGTTGGAGTTGCCAGAGCAACCACAATGGCTACGCTGCCGTGCCGTTCATTGCATCGAACGAGGTCCGTGGACGGGCACGCTGGTGTGTTGCATGAGAAAGTGTGGCCATGAGGGCCAACACCTGATGCCCCTTGGCGACGTGGGTACCTCCAACTACTGGCAGGAGTTCTGGTCGTAGTTCGGGCAGCGTGCAATGGGACATCTGCGTCGACGCATCTCCTCTGACGGGGACGCGAGCGTCCACCCGCGCATTCCGATTCGAAGTGGGGCAGAATGCTCTGTGGATGGAGAAAGTCGACTGGATTGTCTGTTCGCGGCCGGGATACCTCCATTGTCGTGAACGCCGGCGAAGTCGGCGTATCTGGCGTGGCCACCGGGTGACGTCGGCTGACTGATCAAGGAGACAGGCCGTGCTCAGAGGTGAGGGAACGACGGTAGCCAGGGGGGTGACCCCGGACGAGGCGTTTGATTTCGTACTCGATCCGGCGCAGTACACCAAGGCCGATACCAAGATGGTCTGGGTCACCAAGCTGGCGGACACTCCCGACGGCATGCTGGCCCGCGAAGACGGGAAGTTTCTCGGCCGGTTCCCTGGTTCGGTGATCACCCGATATCGATGGGAACGGCCCCACAGCATCGACGTCACTTTGGAGCACGGAGTTCCTCGGGGTCTCCACGCCTGGTTCGAGATCGATGCCGTGGAAGGGGGAACTCGCATCCGCCACGTGGAGGAGCTTGACCTGGGCCACGGCCCGCTCGGATGGCTCCACGACCTCATAGCCGGGAAGTGGTTCGCCCGCTCGGTCGATGCGGAGGTGGCTGAGATCGGCAGGCTTCTCCAGGCGGGCGAGCGCGGCCGAGGCGTGGCGGGTGCACACGAGCGAGGCAGATGATCAGATCCAGCGAACCCCTCAGATCCAAATCCATGATTCGCGGGCGGACATACATGGCCACTTGGTGATGGCCATCTATTGAAGCGACCCTCATCACTATTGAATCGACCCTCATCACCGAGCGGACTGATTTCGAGCGGGTCCCCATTTGCCGTCAGTTGGAGGGCCTTGACTATTACGACTTCCGTAATAGTATGTGCAATAGGGCGAACGACGGGATGGGTGATGGCGTCAAAGCGGCTGGGGCGAACGCAAGACCCGACAATCCTCGTGCTGACCAGCCTCTCTGGAGGCCCGAAGCATGGGTACGCCGTCATCAAGGATATTGAGACCATGAGCGGCATCTCCTTCGGGCCGGGAACGCTCTACGGGGTGCTCGCCCGCTTGGAGGAAGAGGGACTGATCGAGCCGCTGTCCAGCGATGATCACCGCCGCCCCTATCGCATTACGGGCTCTGGTGCCGCTGTACTGCGTCAACGACTCGAAGCCAACGTCAAAGTGGCGGACATCGGGTTCAAGCGCCTGGGGGCGCTCGGCGCATGAATAGAAATGGACCAGTAGAACTGGCCTTGCAGTGTTATCCCAGCTGGTGGCGTGAGCGCTATGCCGACGAGGTGCGAGTCGTGGCGGCGGATCTCACAGCTGAAGGCCGCTCAGCAGTTGTGGTCACCTTGAACCTGTTGCGAGGGGCGGTGCGAGCACGGGCGCGTGCCCAGGGCATGCCAAAGGTGTACGACCTGTGGTCCACTCGAACGAGAGTCTCCATCGCCGCAGCGACGTTGCCCTGGCTGCTGATGGCTCCCCTCTTGCTCATCGCCATGGGGAACCAGAGCCTGCATTCATCGAAGGGCCAGGTGTTTTGGTCCGGGTTCTCGTTTCTCCCGAGGCACCTCCTGATCATGGGAGCACCTCCCACACCGGCACCTCCCCTAACTCCCGTGGCATCAGTGGTGGGCTATGCGGGCTTGGCGATCGCAGTCCTGGTCCTGGTGACAATCATCGTGCTCGCCAGTGGTTGGTTCGGATTGACGAGCGCGATCCGACATTCCACCACGCACCATCGGCGGCGGTGGTGGCTCCTAGCCTGGACGCCGGGGATCGCCCTCCTCGCCGACCTCGCTCTCATCATCACGCAAAATCGAATGCGACCGACCAGCTTTCACACGATTGGTAATGGCCATGTGGTGGGTCTGGGCGGTTATCCGACTGGTCTACATGTGCTGAGCGTTGTCGTTCCGTCCGTGGAGATAACGGGATGGTTACTCGCAATCGCCTGCGTGGCGGTCGCTTCAAGGCGAGCCGAGATCGGTCTTTCCGACCTTCGCTTCGGCAAATCAGTCTCGATCGTCGTGGCGACACTCTTCGCACTGCTGCTCGTCGCCTACGCGACATGGGGAACCGCCCTGTTGGTGCAGGCCCGACAGGCTGCCAACGGCAACTTCACCACCATCGTGTTCCCGCACCAATCGCTCTGGCCCTCGATGTTGGTCCTGCTCTCTATCGCGGTGTTGTTTTCCGCATTCTCAGCACGAGAAGCCAAGAGATCGTGGCAGGCACTTGTCATTTGGTGATCTTTAGCGGCACCTCGTCCTGATCCGTCGCACCACCTTGAGCTGCACAAACTCCAATCGGTGGTGCCCGGCGGTGCTGGTCGGATCGTGTAGCCCAGATGAGGCTGCCCACCCTGAAACACCGTGCTGACTGTTGGGCATAGGGTGGAGCGAAGGACGATGGGAGAATGATGGTCACAGCCGGTGCAGCCCGAGCAGGCACCCATCTTGATGAACACCACGTCCCGGAGACAAACGGGCGAATGTCGGTGTGCAGACGGTGTGGGACCCAAACTGACGGTCCCGGTGGGCGGCACCACCTACCATCCGAGCGGCAACTGGCCCGCTCCAATGAATGGCTGATCGCCCAATCGAGAATCAGCCACATCGATCACGTACGAGAGATGCGTGGAAGATAGATAGATGCATCACTCTCCCGACGATCGGGACGGTCCAATAGAACCGACTATATCTTCGGCCGCTCCGGTTCGACGAGTAGGGGAGTACGCTCCCAGTAGGGAAGGGGGCTGACATGACCGATAAGTCTCCCCGTAAGACCGCCTCCAAGAAGTCCGGCAAGTCGCTCAAAGAGAAGCGTCAAGCCAAGAAGGCCAAGGAGCAGACCCGCAAGGGACTGAGCCGCTGACGGCGATTCACGCCGAGGCTGTTGAGCGTCGTCGAGCACCTTGTGGCGGATTGTCCCGCGCGGTCGTCCATCGGTGCGGTTGCAGCCCGCCACAGAGACGCCAGTGGGTCGTCAGTCGACTCCGGTCCCTCCCGATGTTGCCTCCACCGAGCCAGGTCAGGTAAGAAGCGGGATGCCGGAACGCCGTGTGACCGACCAGAGATGCCGCTGGGAGATGCTCGTCCAACGTGAGTGGGAGCGGTGCTCGAAGCCACGGCGACACGAGGGCGCTCACCAGCTCGGTGGAGTCACCATTGGCCGGAGAGCGATCATGAGATTGCGATTGCAGCGACACCCGACCGTGAGGAGGACCAGGTCCCGACTTCAGGGCTGAGTCGATCCCCAATCATTGAGACGGTCGATTTTGGATGGTCCGCCAGGTGGCGAAGTGCGGTGGCCTTGGTCCGCATAGGACAACACCAGCACCGGCCCGGCTGAGGGAGAACGATAGGGTCTCCCCCGGAGCCTTCTGCTTGACAGGGTCGGGACCACCTCGGAGACTCTCGAAGTGAAGAAGTGGCGGCTCACAGGGGCAGTGGGGGTCGCTGTCGTCCTGCTGGCGGCGGGGTGTTCGGGCGAATCGGCCAGGGCAACAGGTGCGGTGGCCCAGGACAAGCACGCGGTCGGCATCCTGACGGAGACCTTCGTCGACACCGGGCGGGCCACAGCCGCATGGGGTCCTGAACCGTCGGAGCCGGCGCGCACATTGGTGACCACGATCTTGTACCCGGCCATCGGCCCGCCATCGTCCCAACAGCCTCGACCCGGGGCCACGCCGGACCGAAGACCGGGGCGCTACCCGCTCATCGTGTTTGCCCACGGACTCGGATCCGAACCGCTCCAGTACGAGAAGCTGCTCAGCCACTGGTCGGCGGCGGGCTTCGTGGTGGCCGCACCGCTGTTCCCCCTCACCGGTGATCACACCCCTGGTGGCCCCGATGCCGGCGACGTAGTCAACCAGCCGCGGGATATGAGCTTCGTCATCGACTCCGTACTGCAGGCCTCCGCCGGCAGTGACAATGGCCTCAGCGGCCTTGTCGACCCGCGGGAGATCGGGGCCGCCGGTCACTCCAACGGAGCGATCACCACGCTCGGACTCGTTGCCAACACCTGCTGTCGGGATCCACGGGTGAAGGCGGCAGTGGTGATGGCGGGCGATGCGGTTCCCTTCTCGGGGGGGACCTACGACATGCCGGGTGCTCCGCCCATCCTGTTCGTGCACGGCACGGCCGACGAGCTACTTCCGTACTCCCTGGCCGTCGGGATGTTCAATGCCGTACGGGGACCCAAGGGTTTGCTCACGATCGAACGCGGCGGCCACGGATCCGCAGCGGGGCTCTCGACGTCGTCGTCTTCGAGCGTCTTGTCGACGACCACCGACTTCCTTGCCGCCTACCTCGGTGGCGACCACGCGGCCATCGCCCGGATCTCCGGTGACGCCCAGGGTGGGGTGACGGCGGTGCGCTTCGCTCCGAAGGTCGGCTCGACCGTCACCATCCCGGTCCCTCCGGCGCCGAAGCTCGACCTCCGCGCCTCCGTGACACCCACCGCCAACCTTGTCGACGGCCAGGAGGTGACGGTGCAGTGGAGCGGGTATTCCCCCGGTGCGGTGGTCAACATCCTTCAGTGCACCCCGAGCGTGGTGCAGTCGAACAGCTCGTCAGCCTGCAACTTCTCCGGTGCCAAGATCCTCACCCCCGATCCGACAGGACATGGGTCGATCCAGCTCCAGGTCGTCCGGGGGACGGTGGGCACGGGTAGCTGCGATGCGGCTCACCCCGGATGTGTCATCGTGGTCAACAACGCCAGTTCGACGGATCCCGCGGCATCGGTCCGGATCCCCATCAGTTTCGCACCGTAGACCCTTCGATTCCCACGGACGTCATGGGCTCTGGGACATGTCGAAATTGGGAACCACGGCGCGTGCCGGCCACGTTGCGCAGCGCGCGAATCTGTGCGGGTCCGACCCAGGCTGGTCAGAATGCACCCATGGGATGGGGACCCCGGGACGGTCGGGTGAGACGCCGCCGGTCGATGGGCTTGCTGCAGTGGCGCGCGGAGGCGCGGCCGATCGTCACCGCCCTGATCGATGCCGAGGACATGCTCATCGCGAGGTCGGAACGACCTGCAGTGGCAGTGACGGCATTGTGCGATCAGCTGGATGCCGCGGTGAGCCACGCGGAGTCATGGCTCGAGATCCACCGCTGCCCCGATGCCAGATTCGGTACGTATTTCGTAGAACTGATCGCGGCCAGCCGCGGCATGTGGGCGATCATGCAGGTCGTCGCCAGAGAGGCGCCGGCGGGCGAGTGGATCGGAAACCGAGACCTGGCCGACAAGGTCGGGACCAATCTCATGGATCGAATCGAGCAGGCCAGGAGGGCCCGGGCCTTTCTCCTGCAAGGGATCGCGTAGGGCGGATCGGGCGGAACCTAGGACCCAACGGATCGCGGTCCGGCCGGAACCAAGGGGACGGCACCAGCACGCAAAGTGTGCAGTAGCCGCCGGCCACCGGGTCCTCTCCGACGGGCCGGCCCGTTCCGATTTCCGGGTCGGTCGGATGGTGTCGGACCTGTCCTCTCCCGCCACCCGAGTTGAATCCGTGAGCCCTCGCCCTGGACGGGTTCTGTGACGAAAAATCGGCCTGGAGAGCCACCACGACAGTTCGCTTTTGACGGAGTCCTGGTGCCGGACCCGGAATGGGCGAGCTCCGCCCTCTGCCACCACCGGGCCCGCATCGCCGTCCAGCCTCACTGTCAGGAGCGCTCCGACACTGTCATCTGGTTGGCGGCCCGGCCTTCCCGACTCGGGCATGCCGGCCCGATCCGGTCGCGCCGAAGCCGTCGCCGGCGCTGTCGAGTTCGCCGAAGGCAACAGGAAAAGACCAGGTGGAAGGGGTGGAGTGGAGCTGCCCGGTCGGTGTGCGGGCCCGGGTGTGGCGGCCGCTAGGTTCGGGTGTCGCCGGTGGCGACAGTGAGGATGCAGGGTGACGAGCTCGACAAGGACGACGAAATGCGCGCTCTGCGGCCACCCTGGATCGCACCCGCCCACGGAGCGCTCCGGTTCGGGCGGATCGCACTTCTGCGAGGCGTGCGACCGGTGCTGGTCTGATCGTCAGCGCAACGAGCGGCCGCCTCACCACGGATGAGCCACACCACCGGCTTGGTCGGGAGCGGTCGGGCAGGCGGGCCGACCGGATGAAGCCCCCGGGACTCAGGACCCAGCCAACACCTGCTTCTTCACCTGCCTGAACTGGTCGACCAGGCGGCTGAAGGTTGCCGACGTCCCGTCGGTGTCGGCCCCGAAGTGCAGTCTCATCTCGGTGAGCTCCTCGAGGTCGGCGTGCATGGCCGCATCGACCATCGATTGGTGACACCCATAGACACTGCAGCAGGTATCGATGGTCGCCCAGAAGAAGTCCTGGTTTGGCGCGTCGACCGCACCGACGAGAGCCATGGCGTCAAGGGTCAGGTCGATGGCCACCATCTGGGCCCCCATGAAGATGGAGACCATCGTCCCCCGGAGGGCCACGTCGGCCGGGGCCTTGACCGTGTTGCTGCCGAACCAGAACGTGTTCGCCAGGCTCTCTACCTCGAGGGCGATGGGTTCCATCTGGCTCCGGGCACGCCGGTAGAGATCGCCGATCCGCTCGCGGGCCTCGCCCTCGAGGGCCAGCGCCTCGGCGAGCTCCTCCAGGGTGGCGAAAGTCAGCGACAGGCGCCGTTCCAGATCGTTGACCTGGAACTGGAGACTCTCCCCCTTCTGTCTCCTCCTCATCCCAAAGATCCTTGCGTCAGGGAGGTTCGTCGTCAACTGATTCCAGGACCGGTGCATGTCAGCCCAACCTCCGGTGGTGGGATCCGTCCGGATTCGGCGATCCGGGCAACCGGCTCCAGTGCTCGTGCCTACCGGGGGCGGAGAGTTGTACGATCGCATCTCACGATGACCTGGCGACCTCGCTCGACCACCTGGCGCCGAGCTGCGAGCGGTGCTCCCCCTCCCCGCCGGACGGGTGAGGGCAGGCACCCCCGGGGTGCAAGCTGATACACCAGACCAGGGGCAGTAGCTCAGTGGTCAGAGCAGGGGACTCATAATCCCTCGGTCGCAGGTTCGATCCCTGCCTGCCCCACCAGTCAAGGACTCCAATCCGGTAGCGGGGCCGGAAGTGCTCACGGCGGCCTGCGCATCGACCCTCAGAGCGCTCCTTCGGCCAACGAGGTGCCGTCAGGGCAACGTCGGCTCCGGAACCGGTGAGGTGGCAGTGCGTGAACAGTCGAACTCACCGGACGTCCCACACAAGCAGGAGGGTCGACTCTCAGGCCACGGGTGGTGGCGTCACCTCGGGAGGTTGACCGCCGGGGCTGGACCCGGGTGGTCGCTGATAGCCCAGATGGCTCGCTCGCTGCAGATACTCGTCCGAGGTCATTTCACCTCGT
>DATKRZ010000066.1:0-69972 GCA_035531955.1 Acidimicrobiales bacterium
GGAGGGGGTCGGGGCGTGCTCGTACTGGCTGATCTCGTTCTGGTTCACCCGGGACTCGGCCGCCAGCGCCGGCAAGAAGGCCTTCATCTACAACCGGATCGGCGACGTCGGGTTCCTCCTGGCCATCTTCCTGACCTTCGACAGGGTGCACTCACTCGAATACTCCACCGTGTTCGCCCACATCGGCTCGATCGGTTCGGCCAACATCACCGCCATCTGCCTGCTGTTGCTGGTGGGCGTGGTCGGCAAGTCGGCCCAGATACCGCTGTTCCCGTGGCTGGCCGACGCCATGGAGGGCCCGACGCCGGTGTCGGCGCTCATCCACGCCGCGACCATGGTGACCGCCGGGGTGTACCTGCTCTGCCGGGTGAACCCGCTCCTCCACGCCTCGCCCGACGCCGCTCTCACCGTGGCCATCGTGGGAGCGGCGACCGCTTTCGTGGCGGCAACCATCGCCTGTGCCCAGAACGACATCAAGAAGGTGCTGGCCTACTCGACGGTGTCCCAGCTCGGCTACATGTTCCTGGCCATCGGCTGTGGTGCCTACACCGCGGCCATCTTCTTGATGGTGGTGCACGCCTTCTTCAAGGGCCTGCTCTTCCTCGGTGCCGGCTCGGCCATCCACGGGCTCCACGACGAGCAGGACCTCAAGCGGATGGGCAACCTTCGCGCCTACATGCCCCTCACCTTCATCACCTTCGCCGTCGGCTGGCTGGCCATCGCCGCGGTCCCCCCGCTGTCGGGCTTCTGGGCCAAGGGGTCGGTGCTGGAGAACGCCTGGGCCGCCCATCCCGCCCTGTGGGCCGTCGGGATCGTGACCGCGGCCCTGACTGCGTACTACATGAGCCGGCTGACCGGACTGGCCTTCTTCGGAGGCGACCGCTGGCCCGAGGTGGCCGCCCACCCGACCACCGGTGGGCCCGTCGCCCACCATGCCGAAGGAGCGATCCCCGAGCCCCACGAGTCGGGCTGGATCATGACCGTGCCCCTGTTCATCTTGGCCTTCTTCGCCGCTGTGGGCGGGCTGATGGCCACCTCCAACGTCCACTTCTCGCTGTCCAACTGGGTCGACCCGGTGTTCGGGGGGAACCTCTACGACGACCACCTGAGCAGCGCGGCGGTCTGGGCGCTCGGTACCGTGGACGGGGCCATCGCCGTGGTCGCCGTGTTCATCGGCCTCCGGCTGTGGAGCACCCGGGCCGACCGCCCGGCCCTCGAGGCCGACTTCCTCGGCCGGTCCTGGTACATCGACGAGGTCTACGACACCGTCCTCGGCCGCCCGTCGGAACGCCTGGCCGCCTTCTGCGCCGACGTGATCGACCCCAAGGTGATCGACGGCGCCGTCAACGGGGTGGCCACCGTCGTCCGCCGTTCCGGCGCACTGGCCCGGCGGACCCAGACCGGGTACGTGCGCAACTACCTGCTGGGCATCGTGCTCGGCACCGTGCTCGTCCTGGCCTTCGCCCTGACCCGCCTGTGGTGGTCCTGATGCCGGCGCCTGCCTTCCCGTTCCTCACCGTACTGGTGCTGGTGCCGGCCGTCGGCGCCGCCGTGGTGGTCCTGGTGCCCCGCCAGGCCGTCAACCGGTGGTTCCACGAGATCGTCGGCGCCACCGTGGCGCTGGCCACCCTGGTGGTGGCCGTCATCATCGCGTTCCGGTTCAAGACGGGGGACGGCGGTTACCAGATGGTCTCCGATCACGTGTGGGCCAAGCAGTTGGGCATCCACTGGTCACTGGGGATCGACGGCATCTCGCTGTTCCTGGTGGTGATGACCGCCCTGTTGTTCCCACTGGCCGTGCTCGGGGCCAGGGCCCGGCGGGACCCGCGCTCGTTCGTGGCCTGGGTCCTCCTCTTGGAGGCGGCCTGTCTCGGAAGCTTCGTCTCCCTCGACCTCGTCCTCTTCTTCCTGTTCTTCGAGCTGACCCTGGTGCCGGCGTACTTCCTGATCGGCACCTGGGGCTATGCCCGGCGCGGCTACGCCGCCATCAAGTTCTTCATCTACACCTTCGCGGGATCGGCCTTCCTCCTGGTCGGCATCCTGGCCGTGGCCTTCATCCACCAGTCCCAGACCGGCGTGCTGACCTTCGAGCTCCCCGCACTGATGCGGACCCACCTGTCCGGGGTGGAGGGGGTCCTGCTCTTCATCGCCTTCACCGCCGCGTTCGCGGTCAAGGCCCCGGTCTTCCCCTTCCACACCTGGTCGCCCGATGCCTATGCCGAGGCACCGACCGCGGCATCGGTGCTGCTGGCCGCGGTGATGGCCAAGCTCGGGACCTACGGGATCATCCGCTTCGACCTGAACCTCTTCCCCCAGGCCACCCGCACCCTGGCCCCGTGGCTGTTGACCCTGGCGGTCGTGGGCATCGTCTACGGGGCCGTGGTGGCCTGCGGCCAACGCGACCTGAAGCGCCTGTTGGCCTACTCCTCCCTGGCCCAGATCGGCTTTATCGTGCTCGGGACCTTCGCCCTCAACAGTCAGGGGCTGAGCGGTGGAGTCCTCCAGATGGTCAACCACGGGCTGATCATCGCCACCCTGTTCATCCTGGTCGGATGGATCTACGAACGGCGGAGGACCTGGCAGGTGTCCACCCTCAAAGGATTGCAGTCGCCGGCCCCGGTGCTGGCCGGGGTGTTCACGGTGGCCATGATGGCCTCCATCGGCGTGCCCGGCCTCAACGGGTTCGTGGGCGAGTTCCTGGTGCTGATCGGGACCTTCGTGGCCCACCGGTGGTGGGCGGTGGCGGCCACCGCCGGGGTGATCGTGGCCGCCATCTACCTGCTGTGGGCCTACCAGCAGGGTTTCCACGGGGAGCCGACTGAAGCGGACGCCAAGACCCGGGACCTGGGGTGGAACGAGCGACTGGTCGTCGCCCCCCTGGTCATCCTCATCGTGGCCCTGGGCGTGTTCCCCAAGCCGGTACTCGACCGGATCAACCCGTCGGTCAACCAGCTCGTCATCCACGTCGACCAGGTGACCCACACCCGGATCCCCGCCGGTCTCGATCCCGGATCGGTGTCGGCGCCTGTCACCCGCCGTCCTCCCGGTGCCGCCCTGGCCCTCCCCACCCGTCCCGCGGGGCGGGCGGTGGTCCTCACCGGGTCGACGGGAGGTGCCCCCTGATGCTCACCCTCGCCGCCGCGTCCCCGTCCATCCACGTGCCCCACGTCGACTATCTGAGCATCCTGCCCATGCTGATCATGATGGGCGGGGCGCTGGCCCTGATGGTGGCGTCCTCGTTGTTCCGCCGGATCCTGACCGTGGGCGCCGGGACGGTGACGGCCTGCGCCGTGTCGGTGGCCGCGCTGGTGGCGGGTCTGTTCCAATGGGACCAGGTCAGTACCCACGGCGCCCAGGTGACGGTGGCCGGTGCCATCGCCTTCGACGGATTCGACGTGTTCATCCAGATCACCGTGGCCATTGCCGTCCTGCTCAGCGCCCTGATCGGGGACGGGTACCTCCGGCGCGAGGGAGTGGAGGGACCCGAGTTCCACGTGCTGGCCATGCTGTCCGCGTCCGGGGCGATGATGATGGGAGCGGCCAACGACCTCATCGTGATCTTCCTCGGCCTGGAGATCCTTTCCATCGCCCTCTACGTGTTGGCCGCCTTCAACCACAGGCGGGCCGAGTCGGGCGAGGCCGCCCTCAAGTACTTCGTGCTCGGGGCGTTCTCCTCTGCGGTGTTCGTCTACGGCATCGCCCTCACCTATGGGGCCACGGGCTCGAGCAACCTGCCCCAGATCGCCGACTACCTGTCACGGAACGTGATCGCCTCCAACGGCGTGCTGCTCGGCGGACTGGCGCTGCTGCTGGTCGGATTCGGCTTCAAGATCGCCGCCGTGCCCTTCCACATGTGGTCACCCGACGTCTATCAGGGAGCGCCCTCACCGGTGACCGGATTCATGGCCGCGGTGGCCAAGGCCGGGGCGTTCGCCGCGCTGCTCCGGGTGTTCGTCTCCTCGTTCGGCACGGTGCGGACCGACTGGCAGCCGATCATCTGGGGGCTGGCCATCCTCAGCCTGCTGGTGGGGGCGGGGGTGGCCCTGGTGCAACAGGACGTGAAGCGGATGCTGGCCTACTCGTCCATCAACCATGCCGGGTTCATCCTCCTCGGCGTGGAGGCGGCCACCACCCGGGGCGTGGAGGCGTCGCTCTACTACCTCTTCACCTATATGTTCATGGTCATCGGCTCGTTCGGCGTGATCACCGTGATGGCCAGGGAGGGGGACACCGGTCATCAGATCTCCGACTACCGGGGGCTGGCCCGGCGACAGCCGCTGCTGGCCATGGCCTTCGCCGTGTTCCTGCTCGGACAGGCCGGCGTGCCCTTCACCACCGGGTTCTGGGCCAAATTCGAAGTGGTGGAGGCGTCGGTGGCCAGCCACGCCTATGTGTTGGCGGCCATTGCCATGTCGTCGGCGGCCATTGCCGCCTTCTTCTACCTGCGGGTGGTGGTCACCATGTTCTCGCCCGACGGCCTGGTCGGCGACCTGGTCGGCGATGGCGTCGGCTCGGGCGGCGTGGAGACGGCGGGCCCCGGACCGACCGACCCGGTCCCGGGAGACCCGGGGGCGACCGCCCCGGTGTCCAGTCTCGAGGTGCTCACCGAGGTCCCCCCATCCGAGTCGGTGACCGACCGGGGCGTGGTGCCGGTTCCCGCGCTGACCCGGGTGGCCATCGGCCTGTCGGTGGCGTTCACCGTGGTGTTCGGGATCTTCCCCGGGCCGATCCTCGACTTCGCCCACCAGGCCACCCTGCTCTTCACCTGAGCTGCGGCACGAGTGCCACAGGGCCGACCGGTGGACAGGGATCACGCCGGGCTGTGTGCCCCATCGACTTCGCGGCGTCCGCCTTCCCGGCGTCCGCGCAGCCGCCGACGTTCCCGGGTACTGTCGTCCGAGCGGGCACCCGTCGCTCGCCGAGGGCAAGGAGTGAGTCAGGAATGGCCGATGCCGTAGGACGACCCAGCCAGGACCCCCCGGGCACCGCCCCGGGCAAAAAGCGCGAGCCACGTGAGATCGTCCGGATCGTGGTGGCGGTCGTCGGTTTGATCCTGCTCGTCGCCTTCGTGCTCGACAACAGCCAGACCGTCAAGGTGGGATTCGTGTTCCACAGCGCCCAGCTCAGCCTGATCTGGGTGCTTCTGATCGCCGCCGTCCTCGGCGCCCTCGTCGATCGCCTGGTCATCCTCCTGGGCCAGCGTCGCCGAAGCCGGGCTGCATCGAAGCGCTAGCCCGTCCGGGCCGCCGGGCCGGGCCAGGACCGCGGCCGACGGTCGCGACCATGAGGGTTATCCTGACCGCGATGCCACCCCGGGCCGCCCGCCGCAGATCTTCGCATCGAGCCGGCCACGACTCCCGGGCCACCTCCACGGGAGCGGTCGGTCTCATTGCGCCGGAAGGAGGACCGGGCCCGGAGGACGGCGCGGCCGACGACTCATCGGGGCGATCGCGGCAATCGCGGCGAAAGACGGTGGCAAACCAGTTCGAGCGCCTGATCGCCGCCATCCGCACCGGCGACGAGGCGATGGTCGAGAGCACCATTCGGACTCTCAGCTTGCGGAGCCGTTGGTTGGCGCCGTTGGCCATGGCGGTGGGGGCCTTCTCGATGCTCTTCCAAGGGGTGAAGCTGCTGTTCACCAATTGGCGGCTCACGCTGGTCCAGATACTGCCGGCCATGTGGATCTGGGCGGCCATGCTCGACCTCAAGGTCCACGTGTTCCACGGCAAGGAGTTCCACTTGCTGCGCGGGCCGTTGTTGATCCCCGTCGTGCTGGCCATCGCCTCGATCACCGCAGCGGCCTTCTTCCTCAACGCGGTCTTCGCCTTCGCCATCTCAAAGCCGGGAGCACCGGAGATCCGCCCGGCGTTCGCCGAGGCGCGGGCCCACAGAACGACGGTGCTGGGCTGGGGATTCGCCATCGGCCTGGCCCTCGGGTTCTCGACGATGGTCGTCCAGCGGTGGGGGATTCGCTGGTTCGGGCTCTCCCTGGGCATCGTGGTCGGCGTGATGATGGTCACCTATGTCCTGATCCCCTCGCGGCTCCTCGGAGTCAAGTCGAGCCGATCACGTCGGGACAAGCTCACCGCCTCGGCCATCGGCGGTGCAGTCGGCGCCGCAGTGTGCTCACCGCCGTACTTCCTCGGACGGGTCGCGATTCTGATGCTCGGTTCGCATACGTTCCGGATCCTCGCCGTGGTCCTGCTGGCCGTCGCCATCGTCCTGCAGACCGGTGCCACCAGCGCGGTCAAGGCCATCAAGTTGAGCGCCAAGCTGGCCGTCGGCCCGGCCCCGGCCCAAGAGGCCGCGGGTATGGCCGAACCTGAACTCTGAGTGGGGGCCGGGACTGAAGGTTTCCGTCGTGGGGCCGCGTCGGTCCCCTTGCTGTAACCCGGCCCGATGGTCGACGCCGATCGGGTGGGACCGTGCTCCAACCTGCACCCGTTGGAGAAGCGCTCGGGCGGCCCGGTGGCCGTAGTGGAATGATGGTTCCATGAGACAGGCTTCCGCTGCCGAGCGCGCGTCGTTCGGACGAGAGGCCCGGGCCCGTGTGCCCCGATCGAGCCACGGCGATTGGGAGCCTCGACCCGGTCGCACCGATCCTCTCGAGATCCTGGCCCTGCAGGCCACCACCCGGGTGTCCGAGCTCGTCCCCATCCGCTACGGTCGGATGGCCGACTCCGCCTTCGCCTTCTTCCGGGGAGCCGCCGCGGTGATGGCCGCCGACCTGGCCCAGGAGAAGCAGAGCGGCCTCGACGTCCAACTCTGCGGAGATGCCCATCTCTCCAACTTCGGGGGTTTCGCCTCACCTGAAAGGGACCTGATCTTCGACGTCAACGACTTCGACGAGACGATCCCCGGTCCCTTCGAGTGGGACCTGAAGCGCCTGGCCGCCAGCCTCGAGATCGCCGCCCGCAGCCGCGAGTTCGACGGGCCGGTGTGCTCGTCCGTCGTCGCCCAGGCCTCGTGTTCGTACCGGACGGCCACACGGGAGTTCGCCGACATGCGCGACCTCGAGGTCTGGTACTCCCGACTCGACACCGCCACCCTTGTGGCCCGCTGGGGCGACCAGGCCGGCCGCAAGGTGACCGAGGCCTTCCGGCGTAGGATGGCCAAGGCGCAGTCCAAAGACCACCTCGCCGCCCTGGCCAAGCTGACGGTCGAGCGCGACGGCCAGCTCAGATTCGTCAACAACCCGCCCCTGATGGTGCCGGCCGAGGACGTCTTCACCGACCTGCGTTCGAACCGGACTCTGCGGAACCTCTTCGACGCCCTCTCCAATTACAGGCAGTCCCTGTCGGTGGACCGCCAGCGGCTACTCGAGCGCTACGAATTCGTCGACCTGGCTCGCAAGGTGGTCGGCGTCGGAAGCGTCGGCACCCGGTGCTGGGTGGCGCTGTTCACCGGGCGCGACCACGGAGATCCGCTCTTCCTGCAGATCAAGGAAGCCGAGGCCGCCGTCGGCGAGCCCTTTCTGGCCAAGAGCCAGTTCCCCAACCCGGGCCAGCGGGTGGTCGAGGGGCAGCGGGTCATGCAGGGCGCCAGCGACATCTTCCTCGGCTGGGACCGTTTCGAAGGTGACGACGGCATCACCCGGGACTTCTACATTCGCCAGCTGTGGGACTGGAAGGCATCGGCGGCGGTCGATCAGATGTCGCCCGACCTCCTCGGGATCTATGCCCAGATATGCGGGTGGACCCTGGCCCGCGCCCATGCCCGCTCGGGGGATGCCATCGCCCTCGGCGCCTACCTCGGCGGCAGCGACCGGTTCGACCGGGCCATGTGCCGGTTCGCCAGGTCGTACGCCGACCAGAACCAACTCGACTTCGAAGCCCTGACCCTGGCCATCGCCAGTGGTCGGGTCCACGCGGCCAGCGGCGTATGACCGGGGCCCGAGCCGTTCCGGTGGGGGGGACCCGGTCGCACCGGGTGCTCCGGGAGACGATCGGTCCCCGTCGACCATTCACCACTGAACCCACCGACCACCGAGATGAGGATGAAGCATGCCCCTGCACAAGCGCCAGTCCGTCCGTGACGAGCTGTTCGAATCGGTGTACGCAGGCCAGGACCTGCTGACCAACCTTCCGTCGCACCGCTTCCCCGCCGACCAGATGCGCCCCGAGGACGCCTTCCAGGCCATCTCCGATGAGCTGTTGTTGGACGGCAACGCCCGACAGAACCTGGCCACCTTCTGTCAGACCTGGGAGGAGCCCGAGGTCCACCAGCTCATGGATCTCTCGATCAACAAGAACATGATCGACAAGGACGAGTACCCCCAGACCGCCGAGATCGAACGGCGTTGTGTGCAGATGCTGGCTGATCTGTGGAACGCACCCGAGGACGGCGCGGCCGTGGGCTGTTCGGCCATCGGCTCGTCGGAGGCGTGCATGCTCGGCGGTATGGCGGCCAAGTGGCGGTGGCGGGAGAAGCGCCGAGCGGAGGGCAAGCCCACCGACCGGCCGAACATGGTGTGCGGCCCCGTACAGGTGGTGTGGCACAAGTTCGCCAGGTACTGGGATGTCGAGATGCGGGAGATCCCGATGTCGCCCGGTCGGTACTGCATGGACGTCGAACAGATGCTCCAACAGGTCGACGAGAACACCATCGCCGTCGTCCCGACCTTCGGGGTGACCTACACCGGCTCCTACGAGCCTGTCCTCGAGCTCTCCCAGGCTCTGGACAGGCTGGAAGCGGACACCGGTCTCGACGTCGACATCCACGTCGACGGGGCCAGCGGCGCCTTTCTGGCTCCGTTCTGCGCCCCTGACATCCTGTGGGACTTCCGGATCCCCCGGGTCAAGTCGATCAGCACCTCCGGGCACAAGTTCGGGCTGGCCCCCCTCGGCGTGGGGTGGGCGCTGTGGCGTGACGCCGCGGAACTGCCGGACGATCTGATCTTCCACGTCACCTACCTGGGCGGAGACATGCCCGTCTTCCAGATCAACTTCTCCCGGCCGGCCGGTCAGATCGTGGCCCAGTACTACAACTTCGTCCGGCTCGGGAAGCATGGCTACCGTGACATCCATGACGCGTGCTACGCCACGGGCAAGTTCCTGGCCGAGGAGATCGTGAAGCTCGGGCCGTTCGAGCTCCTCTGCGACTCGGACGCCCACTCGGGCATCCCGTCGGTGGCCTGGAGGATCCGCGAGGGTGAGGACCCGGGCTACACCCTGTACGACGTGGCCGATCGGCTGAGGGTCCGGGGCTGGCAAGTCCCGGCCTACCCGCTGACCGGATCGGTGGCGGACATCTCGGTCCAACGGATCCTGGTGCGTCAGGGGGTGAGCCGGGACCTCGCCCTCCTCCTGCTCGACGACATCAAGCAGTCGATCGCCCACTTCGACAAGCACCCGGTCTCGGTGGCCATGACCAAGGAGGAGTCCGGCGGGTTCAGCCATCTGTAGACCTCCCGGTGCCCCGGAAGTCGCCCGGCCGCTGCTGCCCCGCACGACCCGGGTCGGGAACCGTCCAATCCACCGCGATCGGATGGCGGAGGAGCAGCCGCGGCCTCCCGACCGCAGCCGGGCGGTCGGTGGTCCACGGCGACGGCGTCGCCAGGGTGAGGCCGGCCAGTCCGCGCAGGGCCTGGTCGTATCCGGAACGGATCCAGCAGAAGCGCTGCCAGCACCCCTCCAGCTCGGCATCGGGGACGACCACCAGCGTGCTGAGCCGGTCGAGGGCGGCCAGGTACTCGGCGCGCCGGATGGAGATCTCCGGAGCCGGCCCCGACCAGATGGCCATCAGCTCGGCTAGCAGAACCGGCGGTTCGATGGGCAGCCCCGCGGCCTTCCCGATCCGGACCAGGGCGGGCATGCCGTAGGCCAGGGCCAGCATCGGCCCCTTCACCTCCTCCACGGTGTGCTCCCCCGTGCTGAACTCCGACGTCGACAGGAGCAGGGCCGCCCCGTCGACCATCGACCCCACCGATGCCACCCACGACTGGCCGGGTGACGATTCGGGGAAGTAGCACAGGGCGGGAAAGGAGGTGTGGGTCTGGTCGAGGTCGAGCATCCAGTCGACCACGGTCCGCCACAGGTCCGGATTGTCCAACGAGCCAAAGCGGTGGAGGTCCTCGACCATGCCGACGGGCGACGGGGGAGTGCCGGCAAAGGGGCGAAGCAGGCTGACGCCCCGCTCCCGGCTGCTGTGGGCGGAGTAGATGGTGGGCAGGTAGCTGATCAAGAGGGCGACGAGCCCCAGCCCGATAGTGGCCTCCACGAAGGTCAGCCAGATCCGGGCGCCGCCCTCCGGCTCGGCGAATCCCAAGGTGAACAGGGACGATCCGCTGATCTCGAACGAGCGTTGCGCCGTGTCGTGGCTGATGGCCCAAAAGATGCACGAGAAACCCAATGTCACCGAGAGCATCCACACCAGGGGCAGGCTGACCAGGGCGATCGGGGCATAGAGCGCCCGGATGTTGTCCTCTCGATCCGGGTCGCGCCAGCGGTGCACGAGCACCCGGTCCGCCACCGCGAACACGAAGCGGGCGATGTGGGTGAACCCGCGGGGGAGGACCACCGTCTCCAACGCCGAGATGAGCACGGACATCACCACCGCGACGCCGACGAGGATGGCGATGACATGGAGGAGGATCAACGGACGGACCCCCGTCCCTCGCCCACAGCCGAAGACAACCTGCGGGCCGCCATCACGACACGATCAGATAGATCCATCACGACACGATCAGATAGATGCTGTCCCCGACGAGCCAGAGGCCGACAACGAGGGCGAGCACGATGATGGCCTGGTCCCGGTGGGTGTCGATCCATCGCCGCAGTCCGTCCAACTTCTGTGCGGCCGAATCGGGAGAGAAGACGGCGTACAGCTCCATGCTCAGGATGCTCGCCGTGCACAGGAGACAGAACCCGACCAGCAGGGCATAGGACTCGATCGACGAGACATGCATCTGGGCCACGGCGGCCGCCCCTGCACCTACCAGCACCCACGGCTGGAGGAGCAGTCCCAGACCGGCTGCGGCCCACACCGACATGCGGTCGAGCTTGGCCATCCAGTTCGGGGGCTTCTTGGGAATTCCCACCCGGCTCCGCTGCCGGAAGGCGACGATGATGAGGACCACCCCGATCGCCATCTTGGACCCGAGCACCGCGTTGGAGGGCGCCGTCGACGGCCGGGGTGGCTTCCCCCCGGTGACCAGGACCGTGCCGGCGATCACCACCACCAGCGATAGGAACCAGCCGAGGATGTAGGCGGCGCCCTTGTACGTCCCCCGCTCCGTACTGAGGACGAGGATGAACCCGGTGACGGGGATCGGCTCGAGGGTGACCGCCAGCCCGATGAGGATCAGATCGACGACGCTCATCGTGGCCCGGACCCGGTTCCCCCGGCCTCGTGGACGGAGGGCGGTTCTGCCCCGCGGTCCCCGACGGCAACCCCGCTGACCGCGTCCCCCCGGAGTTCGGCGACCGTCTGGGGCAGCCACGCGGAAGTGGCATAGGCCACGACCACCGCCACGATCACCAGGGGCATGACGGCCAATCCATCGCTGTAGAGCAACAAGGTGGCCAACAGCGTCGAGGTCAGGGGCAGTCTGAGCATGGCCGTGCACATGGCCCCGATCCCCATGGCCACACCGGCGACCAGCACCAGTCCGGGGAGGTGCGAGGCGGCGATCCCGCCGACGGCACCGATGAACATCGAGGGGAACACGGGCCCGCCACGGAAACTGGAGAGCGAGAGCCCGTAGGCCAACGACTTGCACACCACCAGGAGGAGCAGGGCCCCGACCGTCCAGCCGGCCGCGTGCTGCACGAGACCGGGGAGGGCGGACTGCCCGGAGAACAAGACGTCGGTCGGTCCCCGTCCCGTCCCCTCGGCGAAGGCGATGGCCAGTCCGGCCACCCCCAGGCCCACCACCGGGGTGAGAAGGATCACCCGGCGCTCGACATGGGGACGGAGTGCGAGCGCCATCAGGCGGATGCCGGAGCCGACCAGCGCCGCGGCCACGCCGAATGCCAGTGCCCAGCCGAACATGGCCACCGTCGGGTGCTGAAACGGAGGAAGGCCCGGAATCGCCAATGAGAATGTGCCGAACCCGGTCAGCGAGTCCAGCCCGACGAAGATGAGCGTCCCCACCCCCGCGGCCAGGAGACCGGGGACGAGCACCAGCCCGAGCACCGGTCCACCGAGCCCGGCCGCCTCCATCAACAAGAAGGCGCCGGCGATCGGCGATCCGAAGAGGGTGCTGATCGCCGCGAAGCTCCCGGCCGCGGCCATCACCGCGGCGGCCGTCGGCGGCGCGTCGCGTTTGGCCAGGTGCACGGAGAGCACGCCGAGGCCGCCCCCGATGGCGATCAACGGCGCCTCGGGACCGAGGACCACGCCCAGGCTCAAGGTGGCCAAGGCGGCCAGCAGGACCCCGGGCAAGTCGACGGGATCGGGCGTCCCCCCGGCCTGGAACCCGTCAGCCGGCGAATGCCCTCCGTTCCCGGGAAGGTACCGGATCACGGAGCTGACCAGGAGCCCGGCGATCCCGAGGAGCGGGAGTGGCCACCACGCCGGCACCCCGTGGAAGCCGAGCTCCCCGGACAGGGTGACGAAGAACCAGTTCTGCAGCAGGCTGACCAGTTTGAGGAACCCGTAGGCGACGGCGGAGACGGGCACGCCGATGAGGGCGGCCAGCACCAGCAGCTGGATGTAGCTGCGGCTCTTGAGCAGGGCCATCGGATCCGAAGGGGTCGCGGACGTGTCGGGCCCGCCGCCCGCCGCGGGCGTGGTCATGCTGCGGCGCCCGCAACCGGTAGGTGATGCCGGGACCGCATCAATCCGGGCTCAGCCATCGATCCCCCACCGCCCGGCGCCCAAGGTTCCGACCCGCGCCGTGCCCACCGTGCCCACCGTGGCACCGGTCGATGAGCCAACCATGTTCACGAGTCCCCTAACCTGTCCGATCTCCGTCTGAGGACACTAGGTGGTTTTTTCTCGGGAGGGGGTGGTCCGGGGCACGAAGAACGTGTGCCTGACCTCCGGATCCCCGGAGGGCCCGCCGACGATGAATCCCGGACGCGGGGGCCCGGGCCACTATGGTGCATTGCTGTCCCCGAACAAGGAGCAGCACCGAACATGCTTGCCTACAACTACCCACTGCTCAGCATCTTCTGGACGATGTTGGAGTTCTTCCTCTTCTTCTTGTGGATCTGGCTTCTCATCGTCATCTTCGCCGACATCTTCCGCAGCCACGACATGGGTGGGCTGGCCAAGGCCCTGTGGGTGATCTTCGTCATCATCCTCCCCTTCCTCGGCGTGCTCATCTACCTCATCGCACGCGGCGGGAGCATGCAGGAGCGGGCCGCGGCCCAGGCCCAACGGCAGCAGCAGGCATTCGACTCCTACGTGAAGGAGACGGCCGGAAGCTCCGGCAGTGCCGATGAGCTCGCCAAGCTGGCCGACCTCAAGGCGAAGGGCGTCCTCACCGACGCGGAGTTCGAGGCCCAGAAGGCCAAACTGCTCAGCTGAGCGTCGGGCTGAACCAGGTCGGCCGCATCAATTCACGGCAACGCAGGCAGGGGGCCGTCCCCGGGGCGGTTGTAGGGGTCGGGACGGCCACTGCCGGCGCCGACAGATGCTCCGTCTTTGCGCTCGGTGGGCGACAAGTGGCTACCCGGCGGGCGACAAGGTGGCCCGCGGGCGGAGGCGGGGTCCCGTTTCGGCAAATCCGGACCCGGTACAGTCTCGGATGTGGCTGCGGACAAAGGGGGCAACGACCCTGAGGCCCTGCAGCACGCGGTCGAAGAATTGCGCAAGGAGAACGAGGAGCTTCGCTCGGCCCGGGGAACGGACGGGGCGAGAGAGCGGGGAAGCCTCTGGAAGCGGACCACTTCCTGGGTACTGATCGTCCTGGCGTGCATCCTCGCCGTGGTGTCGATCTTCGTGGTCTTCGCCCGGAACGAATTGCTGAATACCGACGCCTATGTGAGCACGGTCGCCCCGCTGGCCAGCGATCCGGCCATCCAGGCGGCGGTGGCGCACCAGGTGAGCGAACGGCTGATCGCCCAAACCGATGTGCAGCAGCAGGTCAAGCAGGCACTGCCGCCCCGGGCCGGCTTCCTGGCCACACCCATCACCGACGGGCTCCGGAGCGCGACCGAGCAGATCACCTTGAAGCTGGTCCAGTCCCAGCAGTTCCAAAAGCTCTGGATCGCGGCCAACCGCGCCTCCCACAAGCAGTTGGTGGCACTGCTCACCGGAGAGCAGGGTGGCACCCTGACCTCGAGCAACGGCAGAGTCACCGTCGATCTGTCCAAAGTCGAGGTGCAGGCGAAGAAGGCACTGGACGCCAAGGGCATCACCGTGTTCAACAAGGTGCCGGCCGTCAAAGGGCTCAACTTCGTCCTGTTCCAGTCGGACCAGCTTGCCCGCTTCCAACGGCTCACCCGGTTGCTCAACCATCTCTCACTGGTGCTGCCCATCGTGACCCTGCTGTTCTTCGCCGGGGGCGTCGTGCTGACCCGGGATCGCCGACGGGGCCTGGTGCGTGCCGCGGTGGGGCTGGCGCTCTCCATGGCGGCGGTCCTGGTGGTGGCGTCGGTGGTCCGAAATCAGTACCTCTCCTCCTTGGATCCCTCCCATTCCAAGGCGGCCAACGCCGCCGCCATCGATGCAGTCAGCGCCCTGCTGCTCGACACCGTCCGCACCGTGCTCATCGTGGCCGCCCTGATTGCCATCGGCGGCATGGTGGCCGGCAATGCCCGGTTCAGGGAGTGGGTGTCCACCCGGAACAGGCCCGCATGGATGACCGAGGGCCCCGTGCACACCTTCGCCGCCGCCCACCGGAAAGGACTGCAGTGGGCCGTCCTCGGCCTGGGCCTGCTGATCCTGGTGGTGTGGAGCAGGCCGACAGCGCGGGTGGCGGTCATCGTCGTGCTCGTCGCCCTGGCCCTGGCCGGCCTGGTCGGTGTCTACGCCGGGCGCCGCCCCGTCCCCGTTCCGGCCGCGCCGGAGGCCGGCGAGAAGGGACCGGGGGGCACCGACCCGGTCTGATGCCGGCCCAGCCCCCGAGGCGGACCCCGGGCCGGCCATCGGACGGACCGGGCGCCCGAGCCTGGTGGACGTGCTTCGAGCCGATCCACGCCGTGACCTACTTCGCCCCCGAATGCCGGGAGACCCTCATGGCCACGGGGTTGCGCGGCTTCTGGATGGGCTACTTCGCGGCCCGATCGGCACCCCTCGGCGCGGCCGGGCCGGCGGTGGTCCAGGCCACCTTCTTCAGTTTCCACGAACGGATGGTGCGCCGATCGATCCCCGACGCCTGGACGTTCGCCGACCCGTCGTCCATTCTGCGGGCCCGGTCCGCCGGGGCGGCGGCCGCCCTGCGCCGCCTGGCCCCGTCGGTCGACGAGTGGGCCGGGACGCTCATCCCCATGCTGGACACGATCGTCGGGGTGGCCGACAGTTCGGGCCGCGCGCTGTTCGGCGCCAACCGCGAGCTCGTAGCGCCCGACGACCCGGTCGAGGCGCTGTGGCAGGGCTGCACCGACCTGCGCGAGCACCGGGGCGACGGCCACGTGGCCGCGCTCACCGCAAGCGGGCTCGACGGATGCGAGGCACTGGTCCTCTTCGCCGGCTCGGAAGGCATCGCCGGGTCCGTGTTCCAGACCAGCCGCGGATGGTCCCCTGATGAGTGGGAAGCCGCCCGCGGCCGACTGGAGAGCCGGGGCCTGATGGAAGGGGCGCATCCGTCCCCGGCCGGCCTCGAGCTGCGTCGCTGGCTCGAACAGGTAACCGATGAGCTGGCCGCCCCACCCTTCGCCTCGCTGGCGGCGCGGGAGCGGTCGGTGTTGCTCGAGGGCCTGCGCACGGTGACCGGGTCGGTCATCGCCTCCGGCACCATCCCGTTCCCCAATCCCATCGGGTTGCCGGCGCTGACGCAGGTCTGAGCGGAGCCCGCGGAATCAGGTGTCGAGTGCGAGTCTTGGGGTTCCGTGGTCCTGTTCGAGTTGGAGGAGCGCCCGCTTCCTCGCCAGGCCGCCCCCGTAGCCGACGAGGGCTCCGCCGGCGCCGATCACCCGGTGGCACGGGACGATGATGCCGATCGGGTTGTGCCCGTTTGCCAGTCCGACCGCCCGGGCGGCGCCGGGCCGCCCGATCCGCGCTGCCAGCTGGCCGTAGGACCTCGTCTCGGCGTAAGGAATCTCGAGCAGAGCCAGCCACACGCGTCGCTGGAAGTCGGTTCCGTCGAGGCTGAGGTCGACCGCGAAGACGGACAGCTCAGAGGCGAAGTAGGCATCGAGCTGTTCGACGACGTCACCGAACGCCCTCGGGTCGTGGCGCCACCGGTGGCGGTCGGACGGGGGATTGGTCTGGCCGTCCATCCACAGGTGGGTGAGGACATCGCCGCGCCCGGCGAGGGTGAGCGGACCGACCGGGCTGTCCATGGTGCGACAACGGGTCTCGGTCATGGTCGCGGGCCCGGCGGCCAGTCGTTGATCGGATGGTCGAGTGCCGCCCACAGATATTGCACGGCGTAGGCGCGCCACGGGCGCCAGGCGCCGGCCCGATCCGCCAGCCCGGCCGCGGCGGTGGGGAGCCCGAGGAGACCGGCGGCGTTGCGGACGCCGAGGTCGGTGGCCGGAAAGGCGTCGGGGTCGCCGAAGCCCCGCATGGCGATCATCTCACGGGTCCACGGTCCCACCCCGGCCACCGCCGCCAGCTGGTGGCGGGCGCGGTCCCAGTCGGTGCCGGGGTCGAGCTCGAGGCCCCCGTCGGCCAGCGCACCGACGAGCGATGCCACACACCGCCGGCGCGCCGTCGGGAGGCCGAGACCGTCCGGATCGAGAGCCGCCAGCTCGTCGGCCGAAGGGAACAGGTGGGTGAGGCCGCCGCCGGGGTCGGCGATCGGCGTCCCGAACCGCTCGACCAGATGGGTGGTGTGGGCGCGCGCTGCGGCGGCGGACACCTGCTGGCCCAGCACCACGCGGATCGCGAGCTCGGCGGCGTCGACGGTACGGGGGATGCGACGGCCGGGGATCTTGGCCGCCAGCGGGCCCAGCACCGGGTCGTCGGCCAGGGAGCCGGCCACCGCCTCGGGGTCGGCATCGAGGTCGAGCAGGCCCCGGCAGCGGGCGATGGCGGTGGGGAGGTCGCGGAAGTCGTCGAGGACCAGTTTGCAGACGATGTGGTCCGGCGTTGGTGCCAGCGAGACGATGCCGTTGCCTCCGGGCAGGCGGAGCGTGCGGCGGTAGGCCCCGTCGCGGTACTCCTCACAGCCCGGAGTGGCGGTGGCCACGAGATGGCCGAACAGGCTGTCCGGAGTGAATGGCACCCGGAACGGGAGGCGGAAGGTGAGCGCATCGGGGGCCGCTGGCGCCGCGTGGCGGCCGGCCCGGGACCGTAGCGAGGTCGGAGTCCCGTCGAACACCAGGCGGACGGTGGCGTTGAACTGCCGGACGCTCGAGAACCCGGCCGCAAAGGCGACGTCAGTGAAGCAGAGTTGGGTGGTCTCGATCAACAGGCGGGCTGTCTGGGCCCGCTGGGCGCGTGCGAGGGCAAGGGGGCCCGCGCCGACCTCGGCCACCAGGTGGCGCTCCAGCTGACGGGTGCTGTAGCCGAGCCGGCCGGCGAGCCCGCCGACGCCCTCCCGGTCGACGGTGCCGTCCGCGATCAACCGCATGGCCCGGGCCACGACGTCGCCGCGGACGTTCCATTCCGGAGATCCGGGCGAGGCATCCGGTCGGCACCGCTTGCAGGCCCGGAACCCGGCGTGCTGCGCGGCGGCCGCCGTCGGGTAGAACCGGACGTTGCGGGCGAACGGGGGCCGGGCCGGGCAACTCGGCCGGCAGTAGATCCCGGTGGTCTGCACGGCGGTCACGAACCATCCGTCGAAACGGGCGTCCTTGGACTGCACGGCCCGGAAGCAGCGGTCGAAGTCCTCGTGCACCCGGACAGCCTCTCATCGGGTGGGCCGCCTGACTGGCGGAAATCCGACATCAGGGTCGGGCCCGGCGACCGTCGGCCGGCCCGGCCCGACCACCTGGTCTCGGTGTCTCGGAGTCTCGGAGTCTCGGAGTCTCGGAGTCTCGGAGTCTCGGAGTCTCGGAGTCTCGGAGTCAGGCCGCCGAGCCCGGTGGTCCCGGCACCGCCGAGGGAGGCCGGTGGCCGCCGACGCCCTCGACGGGCGGTCCGTCCGGGCCCGACCATTGCGCTCCGTCCCCGTCCCCGTCCCCGTCCCACGGGCCGAACCCGGCGATGAAGGCTTCGGTGTCGCGCTGGGCGGCCACCATGCGCTTTTCCGCTCCCGCCGCCAGCAGCCGGCCGAGGACGGGGATCTCCCACAGCGACTCGGCCCGCAGGATGGCCATGACCACCGGAACGAGGTGCTCGGCGGTGTCGAAGACGACGTAGCGCGGAAGCCATTCGGGCTCGTACTTGGCGTTGAAGCGCCACAGCGACTCGATCTGGGCGAAGTTCGACAGACGCTTCAGAAACCACCGCTCGGCCCGTTGCACGGTCCCGTCCCCCTTGTCCCCCGACAAGGTCGATCGCAGGGCGGCGAAGTTGAGGCTGAGGCCCTCGTAGCCACCCTCCCTCAGATGCTCGATGGTCGAGCACAACGCGAAGTCCAAGAGCCCGTTGGGATGGTTGCCGGGATCGCGCCGCATGAGGTCGAGGGAGTAGCCGTTGATGCCCGGGGCGGGCACGAACTGGCACATGGCGGCCGCCGCCCCGTCCGGACCCCTGACCACGGCCAGGAGCAGGCCGGTGTCCCTCGGGTCGAACACCCGCCCGAGCATCATCGAGAAGCCCCGTTCGTGCTCCCCCTGCCGGCTCAGGCCCATGAGCGCGGTCAGCTCCCCGGAGAGGGCGAGGTCGAGGTGTGCCGGATCGTGGAAACTGGCGGAGTAGCCGTGCTTCTTGATCCGGTTGAAGGCTTGACGCAGCCCCTTCATGTCTCCACCGGCCAAGGTGAAGGGTTGGACATTCACCACCGCCTCGTCCCCGAGATAGATGTTGTGCATCCCCGAATCGCGGTAGATGGAGAGCCAGTCCTCGCCGGCTCCCATGACCGAGGTGACCCAGCCGTGGCTGTCGGCGAACCGGCGGAAGGCGCCCCACACCTGTTCGCGTTCGTTCCGGGGCCCGATGGGGTCGGGGGAGACCAGGCACACCCCGCCGTAGACGGCGTACGCCACCAGGCTGTCCCGGTGGAAGAACCACTTCTTGTCGGATCGGAGGGCGAAGTAGTCGAGGGTCGAGGTGCCGTGGCGGCGCACGATGTCGCGGGCCCGGAATTCGGCGGCCCGACCCGACGTGAGGCGCCGGTCGACCACCGGCCGGGTGAAGAGGAACAGGGTCACCGCCACCATGGACAGGCCGACGGCCAGGAGGCTGGGGGCGAGGAACCGGTCCGCCCGATGGGGCAGGGGGACGGTCCTGATGCCGACCAGCCGCTCGGACACCGCCCACAGCGCCGTCCACCACGGGATGTGCGGGTGCCGGTGGTGACCGACGTGGGTGAAGACCTCGATGGAGACGGTGGTGAGCAGCGTCATGCCCACCACCCCGATGCCGAGGGCGATCAGGGCCGAGCGCAGCGACGACGAGTCGGATGCCGCCTGGAAGTCCCGCCGACAGGTGATCAGCAGGATCAGGACGGCCAGCGCCATGGCCGACTCCTCGACGTCGGCGCCGGCGATGAGGTGGAGGATGATGGTGCCGGAAAGCAGGGCGACGGCCACCCTCCAGGCCCGGCGCTGCCCCCGCAGGATGCCCCTACCCAGCGCCACCAGCGCCAGGCCGGCCATGGCGATCAGGGCACCGGCGGCCACGCTGGCCCGCAAGGGGAGATACTCGAGGACGACGTGCAGGCGTCCGCGCAATGGCGGCGTGACGGCGTCGAGGAGGTCGATGATCCCGGCGAACAGGATCGCCGCCGATGCCAGGCGCCGCACTCGCCGGGTGCGCCGGTGGACCAGGAGGAGGTCCGGCGCCGACGGCCACGATTCGCCCATCGGATAGGAGGCCACCAGCGAGGGGTGGAGGCTGTGGACGCTCCGTCCCCGGGTGATCAACCGCTCGAGGAGGTTCGGGGAGCGCAGCTCGTTGCGCGCCAACAGCATCCGGACGTGCAACTCCGCCCCGGTCTCGAGCTCGACCCAGCTGACCCGTTGGTTGTCCAGGAAGACAGGAGGGAGCCCCAACCTGCCGCGGTGTTCCTCGACCACCTCGGCGGTGGCCCCGACGTTGGCGTAGAACCCGATGCCGAGGTGGGTGAGCTCTGACTGGAAGGTGGCCGCGGTGATGAGTCCTGCGTATCCCCGGCCCACCAGCCGGCGGGCGGCGTCCCGGGCGGTGTCGTTGGCCGCCGCCCCCGACTGGACGGACTCCAGCGAGCCTCCACCCAGGATCGACCACATCCGCCGGCTGAGCAGCCCCAGCACCAGCGCCATGACCGCCAGCACCACCAGGGCCACCAGCAGGGCGATGACGATCTGATCGCCGAAGTCGGCCTGGTGGGCGACCCGGATGGCCCGGGCCGCGGTGCCCGATCCGATGTGCCCCAGCACCCAGGGGGTGACCGCCACCCGCAGCAGGGCAGCCACGACGAAAGGGGCCAGCAGCCACCAGGCATAGCGACCGAGACGGCGGTACAGGGTGCGCGAGACCACGAACCGAGACAGGGCCGACGGATCGCTCAGCCGGTTGAGCCCGACCAGCCAGGCGGCGTCGGCGGTGGACCGCTCGGCCAGCGAGTGCCATCCCCTGCCGGCCGACGAGGGGCCGATGATCCCGGGCTTCGCATCGGCGGCGGGGTCGAACTCGGTCTCGGGCCCGCTGCACCCGGCGGCGTAGGCGTGTTCGCCGGGCTCCACCCGCACCACCCGCACACCGGTGGCGGTGTGGAGGTGGAGGTCGACCGGTCCGAGCTGTTCGACACCCCGGGCCTTCATCGTCTCGAGGATGTCCGGATCCGCCTCGAGGCCCGGCTCGTGGGTGCCGGTCTGGCGGACCACCCGCCGCTCCTCGGCGCCGGCGAACCGGGCCAGCGCCCCACCCAGCGCCGGGTGGGCCCCGAGGGCCCGCTGCGCCTCGGACGCCGGCGAGTCGCAGCCGGTGAAGTCGAACAGGTTTCCGGCGATGATCAGGATGCCCGGACCGTCCCAGGTGTCGAGGGCGCGGGCCACCTCGGCGCTGACCGCCGTCGAGGTCGGGGTCGCCTCCGGGGTCAGGAGCAGATCGCTCACCACCATGACCCGGCGACCGAGGGGGACCTCGACCCGGGTGGCACCGGGCTCGGGAGAGAACCCGGTGGACTCGATGCCCGGCGTCGGACCGTCAGGCCCGAGCCCCTCGGTCGGGTGGGTGGTCGTAGTCACAGCCCCTCCATCGTAGAGTCAAGCCACCGTTAAGCTGGGTCAGGTCCGGGGGACCTCTGCGCCATCGGTGAAAGAAGGGGAGCGATGCCAGACGAGGCAGCGGAGCACCTGGCCGGGGAGTCCTCGTCCGGTGCCGAGGCCACCATCGAGGACTATTTCTCCGAGAGCAGGGTCTTCCCCCCTTCCGAGGAGTTCCGGAGCCGCGCCGTACTGGCCGATGCCGGCGTCTACGAGCGGGCCTCGGCGGAGGGCCCCGACTTCTGGGCGGAGCAGGCCGGCGCACTCGACTGGTTCCGGACCTGGGACTCCGTGGTCGAGTGGAAGCTGCCATTTGCCCGATGGTTCGACGGTGGCACGCTGAACGTGTCCTACAACTGCCTCGACCGCCATGTGGCCGCCGGACGCGAGGACAAGGTTGCCTTCCACTGGGAGGGCGAGCCGGGCGACACCCGCACCATCACCTACGGCCAGCTCCTCATCGACGTGTCGCGCTTCGCCAACCTATTGCGAGGACTGGGCGTGGGACGGGGCGACCGGGTGGCCGTCTACATGCCGATGATCCCCGAACTCCCGGTGGCCATGCTGGCCTGCACCCGGATCGGGGCCGTCCACTCGGTGGTGTTCGGGGGGTTCTCGTCCGAGGCTCTCCGCGACAGGATCCTCGATGCGCAGGCGCGGGTGGTGGTCACCGCTGACGGTGGATGGCGGCGGGGTGCGCCGGTGGCGCTGAAGGCCAACGTGGACGCGGCCGTCATCGCGTCGCCCTGTGTCGAGCACGTCGTGGTGGCCAGGCGGACCACGGCGGAGGCCGCCGACGGGCCGCCGATGGCCCCTGGCCGTGACCATTGGTGGGACGATCTGCTGAGCGGGGCGGACGACGCCGCCGGCGGGCCGCCCTCGGACCGTTGCGAGCCCGAGCACATGGCCGCCGAGGACCTCCTGTTCATCCTCTACACCTCGGGCACGACGGCCGCCCCCAAGGGCATCATGCACACGACCGGCGGATACCTCACCCAGGTGGCGTACACCCACCGCGTGGTCTTCGACCTCCATCCCGAACAGGACGTGTACTGGTGCGCCGCCGACATCGGCTGGGTCACCGGCCACAGCTACATCGTGTACGGGCCGCTGGCCAACGGCGCCACCTCGGTGCTGTACGAGGGGACGCCCGACTTCCCCGACCGCGACCGGTGGTGGTCGATCATCGAGCGGTACGGCGTGACCATCCTCTACACCGCCCCGACCGCCATCCGCACGTTCATGAAGTGGGGAACGCAGTACCCCGAGCGTCACGACCTGACCTCGCTGCGCGTCCTCGGTTCGGTGGGGGAGCCCATCAACCCCGAGGCGTGGATGTGGTACTCGACGCACATCGGCGGGGGTGGGTGCCCGGTGGTGGACACCTGGTGGCAGACCGAGACCGGTGGCATCATGATCGCCCCGCTGCCGGGGATCACCGCCACCAAGCCGGGGTCGGCCACCCTTCCCCTGCCGGGGATCGCCGCCGAGGTGGTGGACGAACAGGGCGCCCGGGTCGACAAGGGCGGCGGCTACCTCACCCTGACCGAGCCGTGGCCGTCGATGACCCGGGGCATTTACGGCGATCCGGAGCGCTACCGGGAAACCTACTGGAGCCGCTTCGAGGGCAGGTACTTCGCCGGGGACGGCGCCAAGGTGGACGAGGACGGCTACTTCTGGCTGCTCGGTCGGGTCGACGACGTGATGAACGTCTCGGGCCACCGCATCTCGACCACCGAGGTGGAGTCGGCGCTGGTCGACCATCCGGCGGTGGCCGAGTCGGCGGTGGTCGGCGCCAGCGACCCGACCTCGGGTCAGGCCATCGTGGCCTTCGTCACCCTGCGGGCCGATGCCGGCGAGCCGAACGACGAGCGGGGCCAGGAGCTGCGGGCCCATGTGGCTGCGAAGATCGGCGCCATCGCCCGGCCCAGGACGATCATCTTCACCGACGAGCTGCCGAAGACCCGCAGCGGCAAGATCATGCGGCGGCTCCTGGGCGACGTGGCCGAGGGCCGCAAGCTCGGCGATACCACCACCCTGGCCGACCCGGCGGTGGTGGACGAGATCCGGCGTCTGGCGGCGATCTCGCCGACCAACGAGTGAGCCCGGCTGCCGGTCCGCCCAACTGGGCGTGGCGGGAGGCGCCGCTCCGATCGCCGGGCGAGGCAGTGGTCTTCGATGTGGACGGGGTGCTGTCCGACGCGGTCGGGCGCCAGCACTTCCTCGAGCGGGGCCGCCGCGACTGGGACCGCTTCTTCGACGCCTGCGGCGACGACCCGGTCATCGAGGAGCTGGCCCGCGTCCTGGAGCTCCTCGACTCCCGCCTCCAGGTGATCCTCCTCACCGGCCGGCCCATGCGGGTGCAGCCCCAGACCCTGGCCTGGCTGGAGCGGTACGGGCTCCGGTGGGACCTCCTGGTCATGCGGGCCCGGGGAGACTACGCCCAGGTCACTTGGTTCAAGCGGGACAGCGTGGAGGAGTTGCGGTCCTTCGGATTCGACCTGCGGCTGGCCTTCGAGGACGACCCCAACAACTTCGCCATGTTCCACGGCGAAGGGATTCCCTGCGTCTACATCCACTCGGGGTACTACGAGTAGGAGGGTCGAGGCGGGCCTGGGGTGCAGGTGGGTCGTCGATGCGCCCGGTGTCGCCCCACTCACCGACGAGATCCTCGGGTGATCGGTCGCCCCCTCCGCTGGCGTCCGGCGAGGACCCACCCGGCCGCCAGGGCCAGCCCGGCGAGACCGATCCACGGCCAGTCCCCGTAGCGGACGTAGACCGTCCAGCCGGTCCGGCGGGAGAGGGTTGCGAAGACGATCGCTTGTCGGCCGAGCACCGAGCGCCGGAGCAGGGTGCCCCGGTTGGTGATGGCCGCGCTGTACCCGGTCGGGGCGGCCTGGAGGAGATCGCGCCCCTGTTGGACCGCCTGCACCTTCGATGCGGCGACCTCCTGGGTGGGCACCTGGGCGGTGGCGTAGGACGAGGTATTGGTCGGGACGATCAACAGCTGGGCGCCGCTGCGCACCGCGGATCGGCCCCGGCCGGCGTAGAAGACCTCGTAGGAGACCATCGCCCCGAGGGGTGCGGCCGGGGTGTCCATGAGGCCGGTGCCGGTTCCGGGGACGGCGTCGAGGGGGACGGCGGACAGGTCGGCCAGGTGGGTGAAGAGGCCCCGGTAGGGGACGTACTCGCCGAAGGGGACCCGGTGGACCTTCTCGAAGCGGGCGACCAACGTGCCGTCGGGTCCCCATGCCACCACCTCGTTGCGGAAGGTGGTGGCGGCGATCGTCTCGGTGATCCCGACCACCAGCGTTGTGTGCAGGGTGCGGGCCAGGTCGGAGAGGGCGGCCTCCTCGGGCGAGTCGGCCAGTGGGGTGTCGAGGGAGACCACGTCCTCGGGCCACAGCACCAGGCGGGGCGTGACCCCGTGGTCGAGCTGTCCGAGGCGGGCGGTGGCCGACAGCTGGGCGGCCAGCACCACTCGGGGGTCGATCTGGGACTTGCGGAAGCCCCGGGCCCCTCCTCCCTGCACCGCGGCCGTGGAGACGGCGCCGACCGACGCACCCCCGTCAGGAGCGTGGTCGGCGCCGATCGAGGTACCGACCAGGGCCACGGCGGCCACCGCCCCGGCCACCACCAGTGGGCGGAGGCCGGCCACCGCGTCCGACACGGTGGTGAGTCGGCCCGGCCCCACCGCCGGGGCCCCGCCCCCCGGGCCACCACCGGGATCGACGCGGGAGAAGGCCCGGGCCCTGGCGCCGTCCCGGAAGGCCCGGACAGTCGCCTCGGACAGGGCGGCGAGCGCCACCCCTCCGACATAGACCGCGGCGGTGAGGGCGATCGGTCCTCCCAGCCGGGCCACCCCGAGCTCCGGCCCGCCCGCCTGTCCGAGGAAGACGCCGCCGACCGGCAGGCCGCCGAAAGGCCATGTGGCCCTCGCCGCCTCGGCCAGTGTCATGGCCGCAGGAAAGGCCAGGGCCCGTGCGCCCGCCGGACCCCCGGGGACCAGCAGGCACGCCACGGCCATGAACAACGCCTCGAGGCCGATCAGGACGAGGGCTCCGGGGACGGTGAACGACCGCGCCCACATCAGCCCCGGCCCGTAGCACCCGAGGCCCGCCAGCCAGCCGGCCCACAGACGGGTCCGGGGCCGCAGCCCGCCCAACCGCCACCACAGCAGCCCGGCGGCGGGGAAGGCCAGGACCCACCATCCCCAGGGAGGGAGGGAGAGCGCCAGTCCCACGCCGGATCCGAGGGCGGGGAGCGCCACCATCCCCCGCCGGGGCACGACCGCGGAGGTCCGGCGATGGGTCAGCGAGACCCTCGATGGGCGCCAGGGCGGGGTGGTCGTCCCGCCTGCCGGCAAGGGTTCGGCGGTCGCCGTCGGCCGCGGGTCCGGAGTCAACGCGTGTTCTCCGGCTCGAGGGGGGCCCCGCCGGCCGTGGCTCCGGGGCAGACCGAGTCGAGCACCCGGCGGGCAGCCGCCCGGCCGCTTCCGATGCAGGCGGGGATGCCCACTCCCCGGTAGGCGGCGCCGGCCACGGCCAGGCCGGGGAGCCCGGCCACCGCCCGGTCGATCTCCCCGACCGCGGTTAGGTGGCCCACCCCGTACTGGGGGAGCCCCCGGTCCCAGCGGGTCACCAGCTGGTCGAGCGGGGCTCCGTGGACGTCGAGGATCCTGGCCAGTTCGCCGAAGACCGACGTGGCCAGCTCGGCGTCGTCCAGTCCCCGGTGCCGGTCGTCCGCGAACCTCCCCACCGAGGCCCGGACCAGTTCGTCCCCGGGCCGGGTCAGGTGGGGCCACTTCCTCCCGAGATAGGTGCAGGCGGTGATCAGGGCCCGGCGGTCGTCAATGGTCGTGTTCCGCGGCACGAGGAAGCCGGTGCCCCTCAACGGCACCCCGATCGCCCCGCTCGGAATGGAGAGGGTCACGACGGCCACCGCCGCGTAGGCCAGGGCCTCGAGCCGACCGGCCGCCGACGGCTCCAGCGGGGCGAGCAGCACCGCGGCCTCCGCGGCCGGCACCGCCAGGACCACGCAGTCGGCCTGCAATCGGTCTGGCCCACCAGCCGGCCCGATGCCCGGGCCCTCGAGGGCGAGCCGCCAGCCCGCCCTCCCCGACCGACCGGCCTCCTGGCGCCGGATGGACCGGACCGACGTGTCGGTCCGGATGGTCGCACCGCTTCCGGCCAGGGCCTCGGCGAGTGCACCGGCGAGACGGGCGGTGCCCCCGGTCAGTGACCAGAAGATCGGGGACGGCCGTCCCGGCTCCCCGGAGGGTGACGGAGTGGGCCGGAGCCCGCGCATCAGGCTGCCGTGCCGCTCCGACGCAGCCAGCAACTGGGGAAAGCTGGCCGCAGCGCTGAGCTCGTCCACGCCGCCGGCGTTGATCCCGCCGACGAGCGGGTCGACCAGGCGTTCGACGACGGGACGCCCCAGGCGTTCGCCCACGATGTCGCCCACCGACCGGTCACCTGCCGATCCCCGGGCCGCGGGGTGGGGAAGCACCAGGTCCCTCGCCACCCGCAACGACTCGCCGGGGCTCAAGACCCCCGACCGGAGGAGCGGCCACCACCGGGTGGGAACACCGAGGTTGAGCCCCGTTGGCATCGACCGGAGCCGGCCCCGGGCCCAGACGGAGGCCCCCGAGGCCCCCACCGGGACGAGCTCCCCGGTGAGGCCGAGCTCGCGGCAGAGGTCGGTGGCCTCGGGCCGCCGGGCGAGGAAGGAGTCGGCACCCAGGTCGACCCTGCGCCCGGCGAATTCAGCGGACTGCACCTTGCCCCCCACCCGGTCTCCGGCTTCGAGCACGTGGACCTCGGGGGCGGCCCGGCCGGCGCGTTCCGATCCGGCCACCAGTTCCCAGGCCGCGGCCAGCCCGGCGATACCCCCGCCGACGACGACGACGGTCGTTGGCGGGGGCCGGTTCACGCCGGTGGGGTCGGATCCGCCGCGGCGGGCGCTACGGCTGCCGCGCCCGCCGCCGGGGCCGCCACGGGAGCGGAGGCGGCAGCCACCACCGTGCGGGCCAGCAGGCCGAGGAATTGCGGATCGTCGTCGAGCGACGCGGTCCGGGCAAAGGCCATCCCCGCGCCCCGGGCCACACCGGCCGCCTCGATGTCGAGGTCGTAGAGGACCTCGAGGTGGTCGGAGACGAAGCCGACCGGGCAGACCACCACCGACGTGGCGCCGAGCCCGGCGACCCGTTCCACCTCGGTGAGCAGATCGGGACCGACCCACGGCTCCGCCGTGCGCCCCGCGCTCTGCCAGGCCACCCCCCAGCTGAGCCCGGGCACCTCGTCCAGCGCCAGGGCGGCGGCGATGTCCGAGGCCGACTCCTGTACCTGGATCGGGTAGGGATCGTCGTGCGCCAGTGCCCGCTCCGGCAGGCTGTGGGCGGTGAAGAATACGGCGGTCCGGGTCCGGTCCCCCGGCCCCAGCGAGGCCAGGGCCGCCGCCGTCCGGTGGGCCAGGAGTTGGGCGAGGCCCTCGGCCCGGTGCCACGACGGGACCGGGGTCAGCGCCAGCGGGGGTGATGCCGTCGCGGCTGCCGCCTCGGCTCGCCGAAGGTACTCGCCTGAGCCCAGCGAGGACCGATGGGGGGTGAGGACGATGCCGACGGCCCGCCCGACGCCGCAGCCGGCCAGCTCGGCGACCGCGTCCTCGATGCTCGGAGCGGTGTGCTTGGCGCCGAAGCGCACCGTGAATTCCCCGGGTGCCGCTGACTCGAGGGCCGCGGCCAGGCCGTCGACCTGGGCGCGGGTTCGCTCGGCCAGCGGCGAGATGCCGCCGATGGCCTCGTAGCGTCGGTCGAGCTCAGCGAGGAGCTCGGGAGGGGGAGGTCGGCCGCGGCGGATGGCCGTGTAGAAGGGCTCGATCCCGGCGGGTGAGTCCGGTGTGCCGTGGGCCATGACCAGGACGCCGGTCGGGGGAGGGGCGGGCCGGTGGCGGCGCGGGGTCATGACGCGGCCACGACGCCGGCCCGACCCTCGGCGTGGACCAGCTCGACCACCCGCTCGAGTATGGCCGGGTCGGTCTCGGGGAGGACACCGTGGCCCAGGTTGAAGACGTGTCCGGGAGTGGCGCCGGCCCGGTCGAGGACCTCGCGGGTCTCCGCTTCGGCCACCTCCCAAGGACCCAGGCACAGCGCCGGATCGAGGTTTCCCTGGACGGCCACGGTGGGCCCCAGCCGCCGCCGGGCCTCGTCGAGCGGGACCCGCCAGTCGATCCCGACCACGCTGCAGCCGGAGGAGGCCATGGAGGCCAGCAACTCGCCGGTGCCCACACCGAACAGCACGCCGGGGACCCCGGGATGGGACTCGGACAGCTCGGCGAAGAGCCGGGTGGTGGCCGGCAACACCAGCTCCTGGTAGTGGCGCGGGGTGAGGATCCCGGCCCAGCTGTCGAAGACCTGCACGGCGGAGGCACCCGCGTCCAGCTGGGAGCGGAGCGACGCCAGGGCCAGGTCGGTGAGGCGCTCCACCAGATCGCGCCAGATCACGGGCTCCCCGTGCATCAGCGCCTTGATCTTGGCGAAGTTCTTGGAGGGGCCACCCTCCACCAGGTAGCTGGCCACGGTGAACGGCCCGCCGGCGAACCCGATGAGGGGCACCTGCAATTCGCCGACCAGGATGCCCACGGCGTCGATCACATAGGGGGTGTCGAGCTCCGGCTCGAGCGGGCGCAGCCGGCGGAGGTCCTCCTTGGCCCGGAAGGGCTCGGCCACCACCGGACCGCTCCCGGGCGCGACGTCCACACCGAACCCGACCGCGGCGACCGGGACCACGATGTCGGAGAAGAAGATGGCGGCGTCGGTTCCGTAGCGGTCGACGGGTTGCCGGGTGAGGGCGGCGACCAGCTCCGGTTGGGCGATTGCGTCGAGGATGCTGCCCGGACCGCGGGCTGCCCGGTACTCGGGGAGCGAGCGCCCGGCTTGGCGCATGAACCAGACCGGGACGTGGTCCACGCTGAGCCCGCGGCACGCCCGGATGAATGGTGAGGAGTCGAACCGGCCCGGGTCCGGATCGTTCAGGGCGGAACCCGAAACGGCCATGTCGGCGAGTCTACGAGAGCGGACTCGGTGGTCGGCGGCGCCGATTCCGGTCGCGCCCCGCCGACCCGGGGCGTACAATCGAGGGTTCCCCGGAGCCGGCCCGGAGCTGAATCGGAGCCGGATCGGCGGGGAGGCGCGGGCAGAACGGAGGTGGAGTGGACCCGGAGCAGCAGGCCGAACAGGAGTTCGTGGACCTCGCCTATGCACGCCTCGACGCGATGCGGAGGGACGCCAACTCGATGCTCGAAGGGGTGCTCGACCTGGGCCGGGGCGGCACGTTCCAGTCCCGGACCGAACGGGACGTGGTCGTGCGCACCAGCCTGGCCCGGCTCGAGCAGCTCGACATCGGGGACCAGGCCCTGACCTTCGGCCGGATAGATCGACGGCACGAGGGCGCCGACGACGGGCACGGCGACCGGTCGGGCGCCGAACCGGGCGGCGAACCGGGGACCGAGACGTTCCACATCGGGCGCCTGGCCGTCCACAGCGCCGATCACGACCCGCTGGTGGTCGACTGGCGGGCGCCGATCGCCGAGCCCTTCTACCGGGCCACCGGCCGGGACCCCCAGGGTCTGGTGCTGCGGCGCCACCTGGCGCTCGAGGGACGCCGGGTGGTCGGCCTCGAGGACGAGCGCTTCAGCGCCACCGGGACCGCCGGGACCGTCGATGACCAGGCCCTCCCGGGTGGGACCGACAGTGAAGGCGGGGGCGGCGAGTTGATCGTGGGTGACCTCCCCATCGGAGGGCCGGCCGCCCTGCTGGCCGCCCTCGACCGGGCCCGCTCCGGTCGGATGACCGACATCGTGGCCACCATCCAGCGCGAGCAGGACGAGATCATCCGGTCCCCGCTCGCCGGGGTGCTGGTGGTGCAGGGCGGTCCCGGCACAGGGAAGACGGCGGTGGCCCTCCACCGGGCCGCATACCTCCTCTATACCCATCGGTTCCCGCTCGAGCGCCAGGGCGTTCTGGTCGTGGGGCCCAATCCGCTCTTCCTCCGCTACATCGACCAGGTGCTCCCTTCCCTGGGCGAGACCGGGGCGACCCTGTCCACCGTCTCCGGACTGGTGCCCGAGATCCGGATCCGGGAGAACGGCCCGGAGGACGTGGCCCGCCTGAAGGGCGACCCCCGTATGGCCAAGGTGGTCGCCCGGGCGGTGCGGACCCGTCAGCGGGCGCTGGCCGACGACGTGGCCGTCCCCTACGGCGCACTGTTCCTCCGGCTGGGCGCCGACGACAGCCGGCGGATCGTCGAGATGGCCCGCCGCCGACCCGGTTCCCACAACGCCAGGCGGAGGCTGGTCGAACAGGCCGTGGCCCAGTTGTTGTCGGACCGCGCCCGCCAGACCCAGCAGACGCTGGGGGCGGGGGCCCCGACCCCGGTCACCGCCTTCCCTGGATATGACGACCCCTCCGAGCTGTCCGAGGACGAGTTCGACTTCGAGGACTTCTCACGGAAGGTGCGGCGGGTCCCCGAACTGGCCGAGGCCCTCGACCGGATGTGGCCCCGGCTGTCGCCCCACGAGCTGCTCCACGACCTGTTCGGCGCGCCGCCGCTGATCGCCGCCGCCTGCCGCGGGGTGCTCGCACCCGAGGAGCAGTCTCTCTTGCGCCGGCCGCGCTCGGCCTCGTTCGAGGAGGTGGCCTGGACACCGGCCGACGCGGCCCTGGTCGACGAGGCGCGCCATATCCTCGGTCCCCGCAACGGCAACGGCGATGACGGCGTGCGCAAGTACGGGCACGTGGTGGTGGACGAGGTCCAGGACCTCTCCCCGATGCAGCTGCGGATGCTGACCCGGCGCTCCCTCTCCGGATCGATGACCGTGGTGGGGGACATCGCCCAGGCCACCGCACCCTGGGCTCCCCGGTCCTGGGCGGACATCACCGATCATCTGCCCAACCGGCGACCGGTCCGGAGCGTCGAGCTGACGGTGAGCTACCGCACGCCGGCCGAGGTGTTGGCCGTCGCCGGCCGGGTCCTGGCGCTGGCCGCTCCCGAGCTCACCGTGCCCCGTCCGGTCCGTCGCACCGGAGAGGAGCCGCGGGTGATCGCGGCCATGGGGCCAGACGGAACGCTCCGGGGCGCGACCCTCCGGGATCTGGCCCGCCGGGTGGCTGACGTGGCCGGCGAGGAGGTGGCCCGGGTGGCGCCCGGGCGTGTGGCCATCCTGGCCCCCGAGTCCCTGCTCCCGCTCCTGTTCGATGCCCTCGGCGCCGCCGACCTCCCGGTGGTCGATGCGCGCGACCTGCGCAAGGGGGGGCTGTCCGAGCCATTGGTGCTGCTGGCGGCCGACGCCGCCAACGGGCTCGAGTTCGACTCGGTGGTGGTGGTGGAGCCGGCGGTCATCGCCGGAGAGACCGCGCGCGGGCTGCGGACCCTGTACGTGGCGCTCACCCGGCCCACCCAACGGCTCGCGGTGGTGCACCTGGCCCCGGTCCCGGCCGCCCTGGAAGGTGCCTGAGCAGCCCGTATGGACGGGCCTCCGGGGGCATGCCGGCGGGTCCGGCGGGCCGGCCCGATGAGTTGGCCCCCCGAGCTTCCGATGGACTAAAAATACCGGCGTGACCCAGGCCCTGACCGTCGAACCGGCGGCCCTCTCCCGCCAGCGCCACCGCCCCGACAAGCCGTCGATGCTGGCGGTGGGCGTCATCATCTGGCTCGGCTCCGAGGTGATGTTCTTCAGTTCGCTGTTCGCGGCCTTCTTCACCATCCGGGCCCACGCCTCGGTGTGGCCGCCGGCCGGGACGAAGCTCGACACCATCCAGGCCGGCATCTTCACGCTCATCCTGCTCGGCTCCAGCTTCACCATGCAGAAGGCGGTCTGGGACCAGGAGCGCGGCGATCGGCGCAGCGCCAAGACCTGGGTCGTGGTGACCATCGTGATGGGCGCGCTGTTCGTGAGCAACCAGTTCTACGAGTGGGTCACCCTCTCCCACGACGTGGCCACCAATCCCACCCACACCGCCTTCGGCTCGCTGTTCTACATCATGACCGGTCTGCACGGTCTGCACGTGTTCCTCGGGCTGGTGGCCATGATCTTCCTACTCGGCCGGCTGAAGGGCCCGAAGGGAGACCCCGGGGAGACGCCGGTGTTCCAGGGCGTTAGCTACTACTGGCACTTCGTCGACATCGTCTGGATCGGCCTCTACAGCTGCCTCTTCCTCCTCAAATAGATGCGGCACGGGACGTTCGAGGAGATGGGACACGGGACGCGCCGGCTGCTCAGGGCGCGGTACGCGGCACCGGCGGCGCTGGTGGGGTGCGTGGCCCTTGCCGGGCTGCTCGGGTTCTGGCCGAGCTCCGCCCAGGCCAACCCGCTGCCCACCACCACGCTTCCCACCCTCGTCTCGACGTCCACCACCGCCACCCCGATCGGTCAGCCGGCCCCGCCCAGCGTCTCGGGCGCCCTCAACTACGCTGCCCCGTCCAACCAGACCGGCATCTACTATGTGGAGCTGCCGACGACGTTCATCGCCCCGGGCCAGGCGCTCTACGCCGCCAACTGCGCCAGCTGCCACGGGCCTGATGCCCTGGGGACCTCGCGGGCGCCCAACCTGCAGGGCCTCGGGGCCGGGACGGTCGACTTCTGGGTCTCCACCGGTCGGATGCCACTGGCCAACTCCAGCGTCCAGGCCACCCGCAAGCCCTCCCGGTTCAATCGGCTCCAGACCCTCGAGATCTCCGCCTGGGTGCAGTCGCTCACCCCCGGGCAGGGGACCCAGGTGCCGGTGGTCAACACCAACGGCGCCGACCTCGAGGCGGGCAACACCCTGTTCACCCTCAACTGTGCGGCCTGCCACACCATCACCGGCGCGGGCGATGCCCTGGCCAACGGGGCCTACGCCCCCAGCCTGCACCTGGCCACCCTCCCCCAGATCGTCGAGGCCATCCGCTCGGGGCCGGGCAACATGCCCCACTTCAGCGAGGGCAACATCACCAACACCGAGGCCCGTGACATCGCGGCCTACGTCCACGGGGTCATCCAACACCCCGCCAACCGTGGCGGCTTCGGCCTCGGGGGGATCGGTCCGGTGGGTGAGGGGTTCGTCGGCCTGCTCCTTGGTGTCGGGGCGTTGATGCTGGTCTGCTTCTGGATCGGAGACCGCACGTGAGCGACGACCCCCGCCTCGAGGGGCCGCTACCGCCGGCCGCGCTCGACGACCCCCATCTGCAGCCCTACGCCAAGCACCCCGAACGGGCCCAGGCGGTGGCTGCCGTCTCCATGGTGGTCGGGTTCATCGGGTTCGTCGGCTTCGGGGTGGCCTACTGGGTGGGCGACAACAGCCAGTGGGAGGCGATCACCCTTGGCGTCGGCCTGTTGGCGCTCGGGTTCGGGGTCACCGCCTGGGGGAAGTACCTGATGCCCCAAGGGCCGTTCGTCGAGGAGCGTCACGAGTTCCACTCCACCGAGGCCGAGCGGGAGGCGATGACCGCGGCGGTCGTCGAGCGCGGCGGCATGGTGGTGAAGCGGCGCAAGCTGCTGGGCGGACTCTTCGTCCTCGGGTCGACGGCCATGGGGATCGTCCTCCTGTTCCCCCTCATCCGATCGCTCGGTCCCAAGCCCGGCGCCACCCTGTTCAAGACCAACTGGAAGAAGAACTCGCAACTGGTCACCGTCGACGGCCGGAAGGTCACCGTGGCGGACCTCGACGTCGGAGGGGTGCTGACCGTCTTCCCCGAGGGCTTCGAGGGGTCGTCGCCCGATCAGGTGATCCTCATCCGATTGGCCGAACTCGGCCCCCTCGACCCGCCGCTGGTGATCAGCCCTCCTGGGCGCACCGACTGGGGGGTGCAGGGCTATGTGGCCTACTCGAAGATGTGCACCCACCTCGGATGTCCGGTCGGCCTCTACCAGGAGCAGACCCAGCAGCTGGTCTGCCCGTGCCACCAGTCGATCTTCAACGTCCGGTCGGGTGCGATCCCCGAATTCGGCCCCGCGCCCCGCCCGCTGCCCCAGCTGCCGCTCAAGGTGGACCTGGCCGGCAACCTGCGCTCCCAGGGTGGCTTCGACCAGGCGGTCGGACCCGGATTTTGGGAGCGGCCGTGATCGACCGCTCGCTCCGCTGGCTCGACGACAGGCTGGGCATCGCCAAGGGCGGTCGGACCTTCCTCGACAAGATCTTCCCCGACCACTGGTCCTTCATGCTGGGCGAGATCGCCCTCTACTCCTTCGTGGTGCTCCTGGCCACCGGGGTGTTCCTCTCGCTGTACTACGTCCCCTCCGCCCACGAGATCGTCTACCACGGGTCGTACGGCCCCCTGCGGGGGCAGCGGGTCTCCGAGGCCTACGCCTCCTCGGTGGGTCTGTCCTTCGACGTGAAGTCCGGCCTCCTGATGCGCCAGGCCCACCACTGGGCGGCCGACATCTTCCTCGGCTCCATCGCCGTGCACATGGCCCGGGTGTTCTTCACCGGTGCCTTCCGCAAGCCACGTGAGTTCAACTGGATCGTCGGCGTGAGCATGCTCATCCTGGGCATCGTCAACGGCTTCCTCGGCTACTCGCTCCCCGACGACCTGGTGTCCGGCACCGGCATCCGCATCGCCTACTCGATCATCGAATCGATTCCCCTGGTCGGCAGCTACCTGGGCTTCTTCCTGTTCGGGGGCAACTACCCGGGGAACGGCATCATCATCCCCCGCTTCTACATCCTCCACGTGCTGATCGTCCCGCTGCTGCTGATCGGACTGCTGGCCGCCCACCTCGGCCTGCTGGTCAAACAGAAGCACACCCAGTTCAAGGGCAAGGGGAAGACCGAGGACAATGTGGTCGGGTCGCCGATGTTCCCCACCTTCATCGCCAAGACGACCGGCTTCTTGTTCATGACCTCGGCGGTGATCTTCCTCCTGGGCGGGCTGGCCCAGATCAACCCGATCTGGCAATTCGGCCAGTACGAGCCGTTCCAGATCTCCTATGCGGTACAGCCCGACTGGTACATGGGCTGGCTCGACGGCGCCTTGCGCATCATGCCCAGCTGGGAGTGGGTCGGCTGGGGGCACACCATCCCGCTGGAGGTCTTCCTGCCCGCGGTGATCTTCCCCGGTCTCATCTTCAACATCTTCCTGGTCTGGCCGTTCATCGAGTCCCGGCACACCAAGGACCTCGCCTACCACAACCTGTTGGACCGCCCCCGAGACCGGCCCCTGCGCACCGCGGCCGGTGTGGCCATGCTCTCTTTGTTGTTCATGGTCTTCTTCGCCTCGTCCACCGACGTCATGGCCAACTTCTTCGAGGTACCGCTCAACGCGGTGTTGTGGTTCTTCCGGTTCGCGGTGGTCATCGTGCCGATCATCGCCGCGGTGGTGGCCTACAAGATCTGCAACGAGATGCGGGCCGCCGAGGGTGTGGGCAAGCGCAAGCGGGCCCAGATCGTTACCCGGTCGTCGACCGGCGAGTACTCCACGACCGACGCCGAAGCGCGTCCCGGCGACGGGGTCGAGGAGATCGAGGCCATCCCCGTCCCCACCTATATCGACCTGGTCCCGCCCGAGCTGGCCACCGGGGCGGGTGTCCGCAGGGTGATGCGTTGAGCGGTGGCCGTGGCGGTGGCTGCCGATCGGCGTCAGCTCGGGAGTGACGCGGGGGCGGGGCGTCGACGGACGACCAATTCCACCTCGGACGCTTCGTCTCCGCCCAGGATGCCGCGGCCACCTATGACGGCGCGGTGGCGGAGTTGCGCCGCGGCCGGAAGACGGGCCATTGGATGTGGTTCGTCTTCCCACAGATCGCCGGACTGGGACAGAGTGCATTGTCGAGGGAGTTCGCCATCTCGTCACAGGAGGAGGCCCGTGCCTATGTGCGCCACGCCGTCCTCGGTCCCCGCCTGCTCGAGTGCGCGGTGATCCTCGCCGAGTGGCGGGACCGCACCGCGGTGCAGATACTCGGTGCGGTGGACGCCCGAAAGCTCCATTCGTCGATGACGCTGTTCATGCGCGCCGATCCGGACCAACCGGTGTTCCGGCTCGTGCTCGACCGCCACTTCGACGGCCTGCCCGACGCGGCCACCGACGAGCGGATCTGAGCGCCATGTCGGAACGGCCGCAGAGTCAGCCACCACCATGACCACAGCGGCTCCGGAGACGACCACGACCGTGCCGGCGACGACCACGACCGTGCCGGCGACGACCACGACCGTGCCGGCGACGACCACGACCACGACCGTGCCGGCGACGACCACGACCACGACCACGAGCACGACCCTGGCCATGTCGCCGTATTTGGTTTGCGCGGTTGCAGCCATCCATACCCCCAATGCACCGACGTCACTGGCACACCCACGTCTGGTGCCGACCGCCGTCTGACCTGCACGTGCCTTGACGTCGAAGGCCGACGCGCCTGCCTTGCAGGGAGGAACTCCGGAGGCAACGGGGGGCGTCATCGGCGCTCGGGATTCGCTAATGTTGTAGGCCGCAGTGTTTCGCAGCGGCGAGGCGAGGTTGCTGGATGAATGGATGGACGGATTGTCGGGTCTGGATCCATGCCCTGTGAACGGCCAACGGGGCCAGGCAGTTTGCCGCCATGTCCGAGGCCGTGTGCCCGTGACCGCGGTGGCGCTCCAAGCGCATCCCGCCGCACATGGTCGGATGAACACGCACGGTGCTCGTCCCAGCGATGGTCACCGTGGGGGACGGAGGTATCGCCGACGGGCGCCTGATGTCCAGGGACTGCACTCCGCACCACCACGCCCCTCGACCGCGCTACGGCGTCCAGTCCCACGCTTCACTGACCGCAACCCAGATCACCCAACCGAACGGAGGACCTCATGACCAAGACCGAACCTGGCAAAGCGCCCGGGTCGCCCGTCTACTGTGCCGGGCCGATGTTCAGTCTCGGCGACAAGCGCGAAGAGAAGCGGATCTCGAAAGTGCTCAAGGATGCGGGGTTCGCCACGTACCTCCCGCACAAACAGGGCATCGAAGTGGCCAAGGCGCTGCGGATGCTCACGAACCCTCCCCTTGGCGGCACCACCGACTTTGCCACCATCGTGGACTTCGCCCGAAAGATCGGGTTCGCCCTGGACATCTTCCAGGTCGTGGAGGGGTGCAATTCGGTTGTGTTCAACATGGACGGAAGGGTGCCTGACGAAGGGAGTGCCGTCGAGGTCGCGGTCGCCTTCGCCGTCTGCAAGCCGATCGTGATCTTCAAGTCGACGGTGATCTCACTCATGGCGGGATATGACAGTCCGATGATCCAGGGCCTGGCCACCAATTGGAAGTACGCGACCGATCTGGCTTCCTTGCCGGGCGCGGTCAGGAGCGCGGTCGCCGCCAGGCCCGGCGGCGGCGACACCTGCCGGTGCGAGCACCTGGGAGCGGTCATCGATCTTGGCCGCCTGGTGTGGGCGAACATCGATCAGATCCACGCGGCGATGGACGATTCACCCCCGGCTCTCCTCAAACTGGTGCAGGACCTCGAGCAGCCTTGGCGCCCCCAGCTCAATGCTGCGTTCGGCCCGTATGCCCCGGCCCCCCCGGCCCACCCGGTCCCGAAGGTCATCTGATCACGGGTCCGAGGAGGAAGAGGTGGCCGGCCCCGACAACGACTCGCTTGCCCGCGGCTGGGGGACCCGATGAGACGTGCCATGGATGACGTACCAGGAGTCCATACCCTCGGGGGCGGGCCGGACACGCTCGCCGGCCAGCGGCGGCAGGTCACGGTGTTGTTCTGCGACCTGGTCGGTTCCACCGCGCTCTCCTATCAGCTGGACCCCGAGGACCTCGGCGAGCTGGTGCTGGCCTACCAGGAGGTCGGGCGCGCCGCGGTGGACCGCTTGGGGGGCAGCATCGCGCAGTACCTGGGTGACGGGCTCATGGCGATCTTCGGGTACCCGACGGCTCACGAAGGAGACGCCGAACGCGCGGTCCGGGCCGCCGTGGAGATCATGGAGGACCTCGACGCCCTCAACACCAGCCATGCCGCCGGCCTCGGAGTGCAGATTCAGGCCCGGGCCGGGATCGCCACCGGCGTCGCGGTGATGGGAGCCATGGGCAACCCGGACCGGGTCGACGTCTCGGTGTTCGGGTCGACCACCAACCTGGCGGCACGGCTCGAGTCGATCGCCCCGCCCGGGGCGGTGGTGCTCAGCAACAGGACCAAGGTCCTGGTCGGCCACTGCTGCCGGTTCGCCGACCTCGGTGAACCGGAGCTCAAGGGTGTGGGTCCCACCCGGGCCTGGCGGGTGACCGAATTGCTGGCACCGGGTGCGGCCCACGGGCTGCGCGCCTCACCGTTCGCCGGGCGCGCCTCGGAGCTGGGTCTCCTGCAACGACGCTGGGACCGGGCCCGGGCGGGGCACGGGTCGGCAGTCACGGTCTTGGGCGAGCCCGGCATCGGCAAGACCAGGCTCCTCGACGAGCTCGCGGCCCGGACCGGGCCACCTCTGGTGGCGTTCGCCTGCTCACCGCTGCAGACCGCCACTCCGCTGGCGCCGGTGATCGCCGCCTTCGCCCGGCTGCTCGCCGATGGTGCGGAGGGCCACGGGTCCATCGGCGCCTGGGCGGCGGCGCTGGGCTGCCAGGACGGCCATTTGCTCGACATGCTCGACGGTGCGGTCGACCGGGGGCCGGCCGGGGGCGGCGACCGGGATCTCCGCTGGCGTCGGACCATCGCCGCGGCCTCTGACTTCCTCATCCGCGTCCTGGCTCCCGGACCCGCCGTTGTGCGCGCCGAGGACGTGCATTGGGCGGATCCGTCCACCCTCGAGCTGTGGCGCCTGTTGGCGGAGGCAGCCCCGACCAACGCGCTCGTCCTCCTCGCGTCCCAACGAACCGACGAGGGCGAAGGGTTGGATGGGTCGGTGGGTGAGGTCATGAGGCTCGAGCGGCTGGCGGAGGACGAGATGGCCGTCATCGTGGACACGATGGTGCCCGCCGAGCTCCCGGATCGGGCCGGGACCCTCCGCATGATCCTGGACAAGGCCGATGGCATCCCGCTCTTCGCCGAGGAACTGGCAGCGGCGGTGTCCGAACGGCAGGCCGCCACCGATGTCCCGGCCTCACTTCACGAGGCCCTCTTGAGTCGCCTCGACCGCTTCGGTGAGACTGCCCGGGCCGCCCGGCTGGCATCGGTGGTCGGGCGTGACGTCAGCTCCAAGCTGATCACGCAGTTGGCCGGCCGCGACATGGACGACGACCTGGACAAACTGGTGGCGTCGGGGCTCATGGTCCGCGTCGGTACCGGGACCGACACGATCGTCTCCTTCCGTCACGCGCTGATCCGGGACACCGCCTACTCGTCCCTCCTGCGCCGCGACCGGAAACGGATCCACGCCGCGGTGGCCGAACTGCTGGTGGCCGGAGATGCCGCCTATGGCCAACACCAACCCCAGGTGCTCGCCCACCATCTCGAGGCCGCGGGCCACAACCTCGATGCGGCGGCGATCCTCCGCACCGCCGGGCGACGCGCCGGCGGGGATGGCGCCTACCGCGAATCCATCGACCTCATCGAGAGGGGGCTCACCGCCCTCGGGCCGGCGCCCGCCGGCGAGGTCCGGGACCGGCTCGAGCTCGAGCTCGTCGGGCTGCTGGCCAACGGCATCATGGCCGCCGAGGGCTATGGCGCCGAGCGGACCATGCCACTCTGGAATCGGGGCATCGTCCTGGCCGAAGCCCAAGGAGACGTCGACCAGCTGACCAGCATGCTCAACGGCGTCGCCACCTACCACTTCGACACCGGCCACTGCGACGCTGCTGCGGTCGTGGCCCAGCGGATCCTCGACATCGCCGCCGAGGAAGACCTGAGGATCGCCGCACTCCGCGGCCACTGCACCCTGGCACTGTGCAACATCTACCTCGGCCACCCGACCGAGACGATGACCCACAGCCGGCTCGCGCTCTCGCTCTATCAGCCCGAAGACTTCGAAGACGTCACCCTCGGCTTGGGGACCGACCACAAGGTCATCGCCCTCGGGGCCGGGGCGATGGCGTCGTGGTTGTTCGGTCAGCCGGACCGGGCGTTGACGCTCGCCCTCGATGGTGTCGACCACGCCGACACCATCGGGTCACGTCTGAGCGGCTCGATGGCGATGAGCCTCGCCGCACTCGTCCACTACCTCCGCGGCGACCATGACGCCGCCCTGGTCATGTGCGATCGGCTGATCGCAGAAGCGTCCCTCCTGCGGTTCCCCTACTGGCTGGCCTTCGCCAATATGATCCGCGGCGCGTCCACCGCGCTCTCGGGCCAGCCGCGCAGGGGATTGGAGCTGGTGCAGTCCGCCCTCGAGGCGCTGGCGTCCTCGGGCAGCAGCAGCGGAGCGTCCCTCGGGCTCACCCTCCTGGCCCGGTCACAAGCCGCCGGTGGGGACCATGCGGGGGCATTCGCCTCCCTCGAGCTGGCCGAAGCTGTCTCCGCCCAGGCGGGTCAGCCGTTCTTCGATGCCGAGGTCCTCCGCCTCCAGGCCCAGACCGGATTCACCGCCGGCATCATCGACCTCGAGGGGGCCCGGTCTCGGCTGCATCGGGCGGTGTCCGACGCCCACCAGCGTGGCGCCGCCGCGCTCGAGCTGCGCGCTGCGCTGACCTGGGCGACCATCGAGCCGCCGGAGCACCGCCGCCGGGCCGTCGAACTGCTCGATTCCCTCCTCGCCGCCATGCCGGAGGGGACCCGTACCGAGGACCGCCGGACCGCCCAAGCCATCGTCCTTGCCGGCGCGGCGGGGGTTTGAGCTGAGAGGACGAGACCGGTCTCAACGTTCGGGGAGGCCGACCTGGAGCAGCTCGACGGCATTCCCCGCCGGGTCATTGACGAACGTCTGCCGGTTCGTTCCGATGCCGGAGGGGTCGGCTGCGTCGATTCCCTTCGAGCGCAGCTCCTGTACGACGGCGTCGAGGTCGTCGACACGGATGGCGAAATGCTGGCCCAGGTCGGAGGGGACGGGAGCCTCCACGAGGTGGACCTGCTGGGCGCCGAGTTCGATCCAGGCACCGGCGATGCCGAGGTCGGGCCGGTCGTGGCGCAGCGTGCCTCCGAGCACGTTGGTGTAGAAATCCACGCCTGCCTTCACGTCGGTCACATTGATGGCCACGTGGTGGATGGCGAGCGGCCTCATACGGTGGATTCTCGTCCTTCAGGGGTGGCAGCGCAACGGGGCGGCCTCCGACGGGCACCGTTGCATCCAGCGTCCCGGCTCGGGAACACTGGTGAAGCCGGACCGCTTGTCGAGGTCGTGTGCATCCTTGGTGCCCAGGAGGAGGAGCCGGGCGTCCCTCACCTCCGGGCGGTCCATCGCCGAGCGGACGATGAAGGCGCCGAGCCCCTGTCCGGCGGCGGCCGGCGTCGACGAACACGTCGCAGAGCCACCCAAAGGTCGCCCCGTCGGTGACCCAACGGGCGAAGCCCACCTGGACGCCGTCGGGACTGAAGCATCCAAAGGCGACCGACCCCCGGACCGACCTGGCCACCAGGTCGGCCGGACAGCCATCGGCCCAACAACTCTCCCGGCTCAGCCAGCGGTGGTTCCGGACCAGGTCGAGCCGATGCGCGTCGTCCGTGACCAGATGGCCGTCCGACCACGTCCACTCCTTCGGCTGAATGTGGTGGCCTCCGTCACCGGTCCCCCTCGGCGGGGATCAGGACAGCTGGGCCAGGCCCTCGATGGCGATCCGCTCGAAGGTGCCCGAGTCGCCGGCGAAGGGGACGGGCCAGTGGACGACCAGGTCGGTGATCCCGAGCGCCTGGTAGCGACCGGCCCAGTCCACGAAGGCGTCCAGCGAGGCGAGCGGGCGCTCGGAGGTCGATCCCTGGAGCAGGACCTTGTCGATCGACCCGTAGCTCCGTCCGTGCCGGTCGCATGCGGCCTCGAGCCCCTCCATCTGGGTCCGCACCACCTCGGAGGCCCGTGCCCCCGGCGAGCCGGCCGGGTCACGGGGATCCCCGTAGGTGACCCAGCCCTGCCCGTACTCGGCGGCCAGCCCGAACCCCCGGGGGCCGGTGGCGGCCACGACGAACGGCATCCTCGGCCGCTGCACCGGACCGGGGACCATGCGGACCTCCCGAGCCGAATAGTGGGCGCCCGCGGCGGTGGTCGATGCCTGGGTCAGCAGCCGGTCGAGGAGCGTGACGAACTCCCCGAACCGGTCGGCCCGTTCCGTCGACGACCAAGGGTGCCGGCCCAGGGCGGACGCGTCGAACCCCGAACCGCCGGCACCGATGCCCACGGTGAGCCGGCCGCCGGAGATGTCGTCCAGGGTCATCAGCTCCTTGGCCAGCGTCACCGGGTGGCGGAAGTTGGGGGAGGCCACCATGGTCCCGATCCGGAGGCGTCCGGTGGCGGTGGCCGCTGCGGTCAGGGTCGGGATGGCGCCGAACCACGGGCGATCCCGGAAGCTGCGCCACGAGAGATGGTCATACGTATAGGCCGCATGGAACCCGAGCTCCTCGGCGCGTCGCCAGACCCCATGACCCTCCGCCCATCGATAGACGGGGAGGATCACCGTGCTCAAGCGCATGGGGCCGAAACCTACTGTCGCTGTCGGGATCCCGCTTGTCCCGCCGGCCACCGACGTCCATCATCGGAGGATGGACCGAGACGGCATCAGAAGAAGGTTCCGCGCCCTCCACCGCGGGGTCGGCGTGCGGCGGGTCTCGGTGGGCAGTTCGCTGGCCTGGATCGCCTACGGCGCGCTGGCACGGGCGGCCGAGCACCTGCTGGAGTCCGGCTCGCTGGAACCGGAGGCTCCGTACCTGGACCGGGCCAGGGCGGACCGGGCGTTCGCGGCAGTTCCTACGGGAGCCCCTACCGCCCGGAGCCCCTACCGCCCGGAGCCCCTACCGGCCGTTGCGCCGACCGTTCAGACCGCGCCGCCCCGCCGGCTCTCGACGGTCACCCCGATGGCGGCCGAGATGATCAGCGCCGCGGCGATGGGCGCCAGCCACAGTCCGAACACGAAGGTCAAGACGGCGAACATCGCCCCCATCCCGAGGAGGAAGGGCCAGATGCTCGATCCGGGGAACGATGCGACGGTCCCGGCCCCCTCGGCGATCTCACCCTCCGGGTCGTCGTTGAACTGGGGCTTCATCTTGTAGGACCACCAGAGATAGTACGAGCCGGGCAGCAGCCCGAGCAGCGCCGACCCCAGCAGCATCAAGAAGCCGGCGTCCTCATAGCTGGTGAACCAGTAGACGATGCCGATGACGGCGAAGAAGATCCCCGTGCCGGCGAGGAACACGGCGCTGACCCTCACGGGTCGACCCCCGCGGTCTCTGTCTCGCCGGAGGCCCCGGCCGGCACCTTGGGGCGCCCGGTGCCGGTGTGGAGTGTCCGGTGCTCGGGATGGTTGTAGTCCCAGGTGGGCCGCTCCGAGCGGATGGGGGGGAGGTGGGTGTAGTTGTGATGGGGAGGCGGGGACGAGGTGAACCACTCGAGGGCGTGGCCGTCCCAGGGGTTGTCCCCGGCCGGCACCGGTTTCCGCCACGAGGTGTACAGGTTGACGAGGAAGAACAGGAAGGAGGCCCCGATGATGAATGAGCCGACCGTCGAGATCACGTTGAGGCCGGTCCAGCCGTTGTCGGGCCGGTAGTCCGCCACCCGCCGGGGCATGCCGTACAGGCCGACCAGGTACTGGGGCATGAAGGTCAGCCAAAAGCCGATGAATAACCCCCAGAAGTGCAGCTTGCCGAGACGGTCGCTGAGCATCCTCCCGAACATCTTGGGGTACCAGAAGTAGAACCCGGCGAAGCCGGCGAACACGCTGGTGCCGATCAGCACCTGGTGGAAGTGGGCCACCACGAAGTAGGTGTCGTGGGTCATGAAGTCGACCGGGGGCGATGCCAGGAGCACGCCGGTGACGCCCCCCATGAGGAAGGCGAACAGGAACCCGATCGAGAACAGCATCGGGGTCTGGAAGCTCAGCTGGCCGCCCCACATGGTGCCGATCCAGTTGAAGAACTTGATGCCGGTGGGGACCGCGATGAGATAGGAGAGCAGGGAGAAGAAGGGCAGCAGGACGACGCCGGTGGTGAACATGTGGTGGGCCCACACGCCGGTGGACAGGGCGGCGATCGACATGGTGGCGAACACCATGCCCTTGTAGCCGAACAGCGGTTTGCGCGAGAACACCGGGATGACGTCGGTGACCATGCCGAAGTAGGGCAGCGCCAGGATGTACACCTCGGGGTGCCCGAAGAACCAGAAGAGGTGCTGCCACAGCACCGGCACGCCTCCACCCTGCACGGTGAAGATGTGGGTCCCGAAGTGCCGGTCGCAGAAGAGCATGACCACCGCGCCGAACAGGACGGGGAAGGCGATGAGGATGAGGATGCCGGTCACCAGCATGTTCCACGAGAAGATGGGCACCCGGAACATGGTCATCCCCGGCGCCCGGAGGTAGAAGATGGTGGCGGCCAGGTTGACACCGGTGAAGATGGCGGAGAACCCGGTGAGTCCGAGGGCCATCAGCCACAGGTCGGCCCCGGCCCCGGGGGAGTTGATGGCGTTGGACAGCGGGGCGTAGGCCACCCAGCCGAAGCTGGCGGCCCCGCCGGCCACCAGGAAGCCGGACATCATGGTGATCGAGCCGCCCAGGTACAGCCAGTAGGAGAGGGCGTTCAACCGGGGGAAGGCCATGTCCGGGGCCCCGACCTGGAGCGGCACGATGTAGTTGGCCAGGCCCCCGAAGGCGAAGGGCCCGGCGAACAGGTACAACATGAGGCTGCCGTGCATGGTGAACAGCTCGTTGTAGGTCTGGAAGGACACCAGCGAGGACGTCGGGTCGGCCAGCTGGGCCCGCATGACGAGGGCCATGATGCCGGCGATGAAGAACAGCACCAACGAGGTGATCATGTAGCTCTTGCCGATGACCTTGTGGTCGGTGGAGGTCAGCCAGTTGAGGATCCCGCTGGGACCCTCGTGGTGGGGGTGGCCGCTCTCCCCGTGGGCATCGGGGGCGTGCGCTCCCGGTCCTCCCGGCGCCTCCGGGGAGACGAGGTCTGGGCGTTCGGTGGTGGTCGTCATGCGGATCCCCTTGCCGTAGCGGGCGCCGGAGCGGCATTTGCCGGGGTCGGGTGGGTGGCGATGGGGGGATTGTTCGAGGCCGAGGAGCCCGACCGCGGCAGCGTCTTGCCCGACCCCGCCTGGCTGCTGGCCCACCGGGCGAACGCCGCCGGGGTCTCCGCCTTCACGCTGAACAGCATCTCGGAGTGGTAGAGGCCGCAGATCTGGGTGCACTGGCCGTTGTAGGTCCCGGTATGGAGGACGTCGATGTCGAAGACGTTGGTCACCCCCGGGAGGGCGTAGCGGCTGAAGTTGAAGTCCCGCACGTAGAAGCCGTGGATCACGTCGTCAGAGACCAAGGTGATCTGCACCGTCTGGTTGGCGGGCACGACCATCTGGGGGCCGTGGCCGCCGGGCCCGTCGGTGGTCTCGCCGGCGACGCCGACGCCGAGTCCGGGGTAGTCGAATCGCCATCCCCACTGGAACGCCGTCACCCTCACCTCGACCACCGGCTTGCCGGTGGAGGTGACCGTGGCGTTGACGGGGACGACGGCGTCCACATTGTTCTCGGTGAGCACGGTGAAGAGGAACAGGACGGCCACGATGAGAATGGGGACGGCGGTGTACAGCACCTCGATCGGGATGCTCTCGTGGAACTGGCGGGGCATCTCGTCGGAGCGCCTGCGATAGCGGAGCAGCGTCCAGAGGATCAGGAGTGCGACCAGGCCGCCGATGATGATCCCGGTGGTCATCATCGCCGAGTAGAGCTTGAACGTGTCCTGGGCCTGCTTGGTGGCGCCCCGGCTGGCCCCGTAGGTCGGATAGAAGGTGCACCCGGCCAGCGCCAGCGGTGCCCCGACGGCCAGCGCCGCGGACCAGCGCGACCGGTTCCGGCGTGGGGGGCGGGGTGGCGAACCCTGGCCGGTTGGGGGGACCGGTGCCGCCTGCCCGTCACCCCGTGCCGGGGGTGGGAAACCGGTTGTGATCGCTTTCACGGCGATGACACTAGTGGGCCGCGGACCACAATTAGAAGTTCGGAACGGGCACCGATCGGGCCGAGCGAATGCCCTGTTCAGGCCCGTGCACGCCGGGGGCTGCGCTCAGGTCGGCGGGGCCGGTCGGCGGTCGCCCGATTCGCGCGCCGCCCACGAGAACACCCCGTGGGCCATCGTCGACGACGCGGCGTCGGCCCGCCGGGTGAACACGGTCCGCCGCGCCTCTTGGACCCCGAGGTCCTCCGGTGCGGCCAGCCACGCGAGCTCCGCCAGGTGCCCGGCCAGGCGCATGGCCGGGCTCTCGGAGCCGTCCGGAGGATCGACGCCATCGGCCTCCCGTCCGTCCGGGGGGGCGTCGATCAGGGACAGGGCCCGGTCGGCCAGGGCTCCCGCACCCCCGGCCAGATCGGCCAGCTCGAGGGCCAGGGCCCGCTCAGGGGCAGGCTTGAGCGTGGCGGGGTTCCCGTCCCACCAGCCTCCGTAGAGGCGCCATACCGTCCGCACGACGAACTCGGGCTCGTCGTAGACCGGCTGCAGGTAGGGGCGCTCCATCAGCCGGTCCGGGGCCTTCACGGTGTGGATCACCTCGTCGAGGCGGGCGCCCCGGTTCATCAGGGCCAGGGTCTGTTCCACCAGCGACTCGAGGAGCTCGGCCGTCTCGGCGAGGGCCCGGCGGACCCGATCCTCGCCGACCACCGGGTAGCCGTGGCCGGGCAGGAGCACCTGCGGGCCGGCGCCCGGGGTGTCGAACAGCGCAAGCATCCGGCGGAGGGCATCGGCCCACTCGAGCGGGTAGCGCTGGACCTTCTGGGGATTGCCGGCGTTGGGGGACGCCCAGATGAACAAGTCGCCGCAGCACAGCACCCGGTGGTCGGGGAACCACGTCCAGGTGTGGTCGTCGGTCTCCCCTTTGGCGTGGTGGAGCTCGGCCCTGGTGCCGCCGACGGTGAGATCGAGCCGGTCGCGGTAGGTGCGGTCGGGGTACCGGTACTCGGTGGGCCACTGCAGCGACTCGATGTCGAACTGCCGCCGGTTGATGATGGTGTTGTAGCCGGCGGTGCGGATGTACCGGTCGAAGCGGGCGGGCAGCGCCTCGTGGGCGACGACCACCGGAGCGGGCCAGCGGGCCTGCTCCGACTCCGAGGCCCACACCGGCACCCCGAACACGTGGTCGATGTGACCGTGTGAGTAGACGGCGGTGTTCAGCCGGTCCGGCGACCAACCCCTGAGGATCCGGTGGATGTCGGCGGCCATGAACTCGCTTCCGGTGTCCACCAGTACCAGACCGTCGTCGGTGCTGACGGCCGACACGTTGGCGAACGACGGGACGAAGGCCACCCCCCCGGCCACCTCGGCGAGCCCGGGTGACGGGCGCAGAGGGTGCAACTCGGTGGTGGAGACCTCGCCCCGCCACAGCCGGTCGGCCACGGCCAACACGTCCTCGGTCTGCTCCATGCGCTCCTCCTCGCTACCGGGCCGGATCTTCGGGGCCGTCGGGGCGGGACGTCACCCGCCCGGTAAGCCGGCCCGCACTGCGGATCGACCTTCTGATCCGGGCCCCGGCCACCGGCCGGTGCCGGGCGGCCGCCCGCCTCCCCGACGCGGCCGCGATGCCGGCGGTCCGGCCCAGCCAACGGGCGGTGGCGCCCCCCGGGGCGACGCCCGAGGAGCGGTGGCCGGGGGAACCCGAGCTCGGGGGTTCCGGGGCGGGGGCCGGGGGTGGCTCCGGGGTGGCGCCCGGCACGACCACGGTGGCCCTGGCGTCGATGAACGCGGACCCGCGGCGGGACGGGCTCACGGAGCGGGCCGTATCCGACAGGCGGGTGAACGTGGCCAGCCGCATGAGCCCGATGGCCCCGAACTCGAGGACGATGATCCCCTCGATGTCCGGCCGGAGGGCGGGGATGACCGGGCCGACGGCCATGATGCCGGCGGCGGCCATGACCAGGACCAGATGCAGTCGTTCGCCGCAGATCCTGACGATTCCGAGTGGCCCGCGGGCGGTCACCGCCAGGGCGGCGAAGGTGGCGGCCGCGGCCACCAGGAGCCCGGCGTTGGAGACGTGGACCGAGACGTCGACAAAGACGAGCGCCACCACCAACTCGGTGACCTGCAGCACCCAGAACGGGAGCCACCGGTTCCGGACCGTCGCCCGGGGTGGGGCGGGCGTCCCCGGCCCGGCCCGCTCACTCACCGGCGCGGCGCGGCCACGGCTACGAGGATGGGCCCGGGGCGCCTTCGACCGGAGGCGGCGCCTGGGCGACCGGTGGGGCCGCCGGTGTCGGCGGACTCACCGCCGCGGGAGGCGCGGCCTCGGCCAGCGACTTGGTGCCCTTCCCGTCCTCCGACGAGCCCTCTTCGATGCCCTTCTTGAATTCCTTCTGGGCCGAGCCCAGCGATCGGGCCAGCTTGGGGATCTGGGTGGATCCGAACAGCACGAGGACCACCACGATCAGGATGATGATGCCGTCCACGCCGAAAATCTCTGCTGAGGGCCCAAAGTGCACGGTGGTGCCTCCTTCGTCGACTGCTCTTGCCAGGTTAGACCTGTCCGCCCAGGCCCGCTGCACGGCCCCTTGCCCCGGTATTCGGCACCGGGCCCGGCCCGGATGGGAACGGCGCCCTGGCGCTCATCCGCCCAGGAACACCCCGAGGCACAGGGCGGCCACCGAGGCCGCGGCCCCGATGGCGCCCCAGACGGCCAAGGCCGTCTTGGTCGTGGCCCGCTGGTGGAGGAACACCGCCACCCCGGCCAACACGACCACGGCGATCTTGACAATCAGGACGGTCTTCCAGGTCGAGGACGCATCCTTGACCGTGAGGGCACCGATGTTCCAGAAGCCGGTGATCACCAGCACCCCGTAGGCCGGCCACAGCAGGCGTCCGAAGGCACGCGCCACCGTCTTCGGAGCGTCTGCTCCGAGGGAGCGGATGGTAGGGAGCAGACCGGCCACCGTGAACTGCCCGCCCACCCAGATGGTGGCGGCAAGCACGTGGAGGATCAAGCGGAAGCCGCCGAGCCCGCCGGCCAGGGAGGGCACGGAGGTGCCCCCGGGCCCGAGGGCCGTCACCTCGGTGACCCACCCCGGCGGCCCGCCGAGCCGGGGGTCACCTACTTTCCCGACCAGTTGGGCTTGCGCTTCTCGGCGAAGGCGATCGGGCCCTCCTGGGCGTCGGCCGAGCCGAACACCTCGGGAACGGCGGCGTTGTTGACGGCCCACCCCTCCGCATCGGGGAGCTCGCCGGCCTGCTTCATCACCCGCTTGGAGGCGCGCACGGCCAGCGGCGCGTTCTCGGCGATGGTGCCGGCCAGGGCGAGGGCCTCTGCCATCAATCGGTCCCGCGGGACCACCCGGTTGATCAGGCCGAGGTCGAGGGCCCTCCGGGCGTCGATCGGCTCCCCGGTGAGGGCGAGCTCGAGGGCGATGGCCGGGGGGATCCGCTTGGGCAGGCGGATCAGGGCGCCGGCGGCGGCCATGAGGCCGCGCTTCACCTCGGGGATGCCGAAGGTGGCCTCCTCGACGGCCACCACCAGGTCGCAGGAGAGCATGATCTCGCAGCCGCCGGCCAGCGCCGACCCGTTGACGGCGGCGATGATCGGCTTGGAGAAGTCACGCTGGGCCAGGCCCCCGAAGCCACCCTTCGCCCCCATGATGTCGCCCGCCTCGCCGGCTGTGAACGCCTTCAGGTCCATCCCCGCACTGAACGCCTTGTCCCCGCTGCCGGTCACGATGACCACCCAGCAGTCGTCGTCGGCGTCGAGCTCGTCGAAGGCGGACGCGAACCCCCGCGACACGGCCCCGTTGATGGCGTTGCGGGCCTCGGGCCGGTTGATGGTCAGGATCTCGATGTGACCCTGGCGTTCGCGGAGCACTTCGGGCACGGTGGCCTCCCTCTCTGCTGGTCTCAGCCTGTCGCCAGACGGTAGCGCGCCGTGCCCCCCTGCACGACGACCGGCGATCCGACGAGCCCGGGGACATCGAGCCCACCCATGGCCGCGACCACCTCGTCGTCCGCCGCGGCCAGGGCCATGTGCGGGCCGTCGGGGAGCTGCACGATCAGGGGCGCTCCGGTGGGGGCGCCTTCGTTGTCCCGGATCACGGTGGCGGCGACCACGGTGGCCGAGGTGGGGGCGTCGACCTCGAGGACCGTCGCCACCGCGGAGGCGTCGATCCGCGACTGATCGGTGGCGGTGTCTCCCCGGTGGAAGCCCTCGGGCGGGGGTCCGGAGCCGTACACGCCGAGCGCGTGCTTGGTGACGAACCATCCGAGCCCGGTAGCCAGGCCGAGCCTCGGCGCCGTCGCCCGGGTGCCGGGTCCTGGCCCGTCCCGAAGGGCGTCGGTGACGGCCGCGATCCCGTGGGTCGTGTAGTTGTTGCCGGGGCCGCCGAAATAGGGGAGCCCGCCGGTGGCGGTGAGTCCCCTGGCGTCACCGAGGCCGATGCAGAGGGCGTCGGCGGCCAGCTCGACTGCGGAGGGGAAGCACGAGTAGATGTCGAGCACCTCGACGTCGTCGATACCGACGGCGGATCCCGGGCCGGCGGCCGCCGATGCCGCCGCGAAGGCGGCGCGCCCGGCCGCGGCGATGGCCGGGGAACGGCCGGGGTCGGGGCGGGCCACCGGAAACCGGACGTCGACGGCCTCTGCCCCCGACCAGATGAACACGGCCCGGTCGGCCACGCCGGCCCGACGGGCCGCGGCGAGCGAGCAGACGACCAGGGCGGCCCCCTGGTCCGATCCGAGGAAGGCGGTCATCCGCTTGGTGTACGGCTCGCAGACGATGCGGTTGTCGGGGCCGGGCGTGGCGATGGCCCGGGCGGTCCGGGCCTCGGGGAACCAGGCATAGGGGTTGGCCGCGGCCACCCGGGTGAACGGGGCCAGCATCTCGCCCATGACCCGGCGGTGGGCTGGCGCGTCGCGGCCCGCCCGGGCCGCCACCACGCTCTCGAACAGGGGGTAGACGTGCACCGGGGCCATGAGGCCGATGGCCGACTCGGCGGGACCGACCCCGGGCAGGTCGTCGCCGACCACCGGGTCGGGAGGATCCTCGGCGGCCCCGGGAGGGGGGGCCATCCCGGCGGCCCGCCGGGCGCGGGAGGATCTGATGGCCTCGGCGCCGGCGATGACCGTGGCCGACAGGGAGCCCCCGGCGATGTCGGATGCCGCCCGGCTGACCAGCCACTGTGGGGAGTTGCCACCGATGGTGGTCGTCTCACGGCCGGCCCCCCCGACGCCGATGCGCCGGGCCAGCTCGGCGGCCGGGGCCGGGCCGGCGCGGGTCATGATGTTGACCACCGACAGCCGTTGGACGGCACTCCGGAGCCGGGGCACATCGCAGAGGGCCGCCTCGCAGGCCCGCTCCATCAGGTCCACCGGGGTCACCATCTCGTTCCGCTCGATGGACTGCCCCGACGCGATGACGACCGGAATGCGTTCGGGGTCGTGGGCGGGGGTCATGGTCGGGTGGGGGACTGGGGCTGGTCCCGGGGCGCAAGCTACCATCGCCCTCCGGTGGGCAGCACCGGCCTACGGCGGCCGGCCCGGGCCCGCCGGCACCTACCGACCGGTCCTCCAGGGGCCGGCGGAACCCGAACGGAACCCGATTGGAGAGGTTGGGAGCGTTGCCCTCGGAAGAACCGCTGACGACGACCGGTCGGACCGGCGGGGACCTGCTTCCCGCCGGCTTCCTGTTCGGGGTGGCCACCGCCGGCTTCCAGGTCGAGGGCGGTTTCAACGGTCCGGGGCAACCGGCCAACAACTGGCTCGCCTGGGAACAGGTCGGACGGATCGAGCCCTCGGGGAACGCGGTGGGGTTCTGGGAGCGGCCCGAGGAGGCCCTCGACCGGACCGCCGCCCTCGGGTGCGACAGCTTCCGACTGGGAGTGGAGTGGGCCCGGGTGCTCCCCGACCAGGGGGGTGTCGACCGGGTAGCGCTGGCTCGCTACCGCGCCATCGCCGAGGGCTGTCGGGCCCGTGGCCTCGAGCCTCTGGTCACCCTGCACCACTTCACCCATCCGGCCTGGTTGGGCGAGGACTTCTGGCTCCGTCCCGACGCCCCGGACCGCTACCGGGCCTGGGCGGAGGTGGTGGTCGAGGAGTTGGCACCGTCGGCGCGGTGTTGGGTGACCATCAACGAGATCAACGTCCTGGCCTCCGCCTCGTGGCTTCTCGGCATGTTCCCGCCCGGCCGCTTCCTGGCTTTCGATGACGTGGCCATCGCCACCGACCACCTACTGGCCGCCCATGTGGCCGGCTACGAGGTGATCCACCAGTGGCGCCCCGACGCGCTGGTCACCACCAACAACGCCTGCCTGGGCATCTATGAGCACGACCGCATGGTCACCGACCTGCTCCTGGCCCGCAGTGCCGGGGTCGATCGAGGCGACGTCGACGCCTGGCTCGACGAGCGTCGGCGGCAACACGACAGACTGGTGCCTGCCGAAGGACTGGTCGGGGGCATGCTCCGCCGGGTCGCTGCGGCCAGGTCCCCGTACCGCATGGAGGCGGGCGGTGGCCGGACCGGCGGCCGGCCGGCACGCCGGCTCCCCCGGCGGGCGGTCGGCGCCGTCTACGACAGCCCCCACGAGCGCACGCTCGACGTGTTGGCGCTCGACTACTACGACCCGGATGTGGCCCGCCATTTCCGGATGCCCGGACACCGCACAGCCGGCGGCCGCAACCGGCTCCCGACCCGGGAACTGTGGGACGACGTCGTCGACCCGGGCGGACTCGCCCGGTGGCTGACCGTCCAGCACGACCTGGCCCCCGGGCTTCCCCTGTGGGTGGTCGAGAACGGGCTGTGCAACCGGGTCCGAAACGGCCGGTCCTACATCCGCGGGGACGGATGGGACCGCCCCCGCTATCTGCGCGACAACATCGGTGCGGTGGTCGAGGCCATCGACCGGGGAGCTCCGGTCACCGGGTACTGGCACTGGTCGCTGGTCGACAACTACGAGTGGGGATCGTATGAGCCGCGCTTCGGCCTCTACGGGGTCGACCGTCACCGCGGCGAGCACGGGATGCGGTGGCTGGACTCGGACTCGATGGGCGACGACTCGGCCGGAACCTACCGCCGGATCATGGCCGGGCTCCGGGCCGGCGACCGATCGGTGCTGCGGCCGGCCTGAGCGGCCTGGGGCGGCCTGGGGCGGACTGGGCGGACTGGGCGGCCTGGGGCGGCTGTCGGGCTCAGTCCGCGGCCGCCCGGCTCAAGGAGCCAAGCACCTGCTCCGCCTGGTCCACGATCTGGGTGACCAGGCTGGCCGCCGGTATCAGGGTCTGGATGGCACCCACGCCCTGGCCGGTGGGATAGCACTCGCGCTCGGGATCGACGCCGGGGGTGTCCTCTCCCCCGCCGAGGTGGAAGGCGCCGTCGTTCATCGACCGACCGAGCTGGGCGGGGAAGGCGCTGAGCTCCTCGGGGTTCTCCTCGAAGAACGCCGTGTACCGGTTACGGACCACCCGCATCGTCTTCCCGGAGAACGCCCGGCTGATGGTGGTCCCGTCCTCCTTGGTCCGGATCAACGCGTCCTTGTAGCCCGTCACGCCGTGGGCCTCGGGGGTGGCGATGAAGCGGGTGCCGATCCACACCCCGTCGGCGCCGAGGGCCAGGGCGGCGGCCAGACCCCTCCCGTCGAAGATGCCGCCGGCGGCCACCACCGGGATCCGGGCCCCCACCGCGTCGACGATCTGGGGGACCAGGGGCATGGTGGCGACCAGACCGGTGTGGCCGCCGGCCTCGGTGCCCTGGGCCACGACCACGTCGCAGCCCGCGTCGAGGGCTCTTCGGGCGTGGTCGACCTTGCCGCACATGTTCACCACCAGCACATCGTGGCGGTGGCACAGTTCGACCACCTCGGCCGGAACACCGAGGCCGGCCACGAACACCGAGGCGCCTCCCTCGATGAGCTGTTCAACCTGCCCGACCAGGCTCCCGGGCATGGCGGTCAGCAGGTCGACACCGAACGGCTTGTCGGTGCCCTGGCGCACCGCGGCGATCTCCGCCACCATCCGCTCGGGGCTCATCGTCGAAGCGCCGAGGCACCCGAACCCACCCGCTTCGGAAACGGCGGTGACCAACGGCGCGTAGGAGACGCCCCCCATGCCGGCGAGCATCACCGGGTGCTCGATTCCGAGGATCTGAGTGAGCCTGGTCTTCATCGGGTCTCCTCTGTGGGGTCTCATCGGGTCGCCGCGATGGGGCCGATGGAACGTGTCAGGGCTTGGGGCCGCACCATAGGCGGCCTCCGGTCGACGCGTCACACCAGGTAGGGGCAGTGGCGGCACCCCGAGTGACAACAGGTCGCCCGCTCCCGGAGGAAGGCCGCCGTCAGCACGTACAGGCCGGTCTCCGGATCGGCGTACCCCGGCTCGCCCTGGCGCACGGCCTCTTCGTGGGCGGCCAGGATCTCCGCGCGCCGCGGGTGCCCCGGAGCCAGCCGGGACGCATGCGGCTCACCGAGTGGGCGGTCGGATGGTTGCCCGGGAGCGGCCACGGCGCCGGCCGGCCCTCGGTCCCTACCCGGTGGGCGCGGCCGAGGGGAACTCCGTCGAGGGGCCTTCGGTCACGGGAGCCAGGGGCCCCGACGGACCGCCGGCCGGCGGCGGCCCACCGGGCGGTGGCGAGTAGCTCGGCACGAAGTCGCGCTGGCGGACCAGGGCGAAGGACCCGACGGCCCCGACCATGGCGACGACCGTGGAGATTGCCATCAGGTGGTTGAGGGTGGTGGTGAAGCCGACCTGATAGGCATCGACCAGGGCGTGGCGGGCCCCAGCGGGCATGGTGGCGGCCACCTCGCGGATGCTGCCCCCGGAGATGGCGCCGGCCAGCCGGGACCCGCCGTGGTCCTGCACGGCCCGGCCTCCGGGGGACGCGGCCAGGGCGTTCAATGTGTTGGGAAGGACCTGGCTGAGGAAGACCGCCCCGAGGCCGGCGATGCCGGTCGCGAAGCCGACCTGGCGGAACGTGTTCGACGATCCCGACGCCATGCCGCTCCGTTCGGGGGGGACGACGGACACCGAGGCGGAGGCAAGCACCGGGTTGGTGGTGCCTATGCCGATGCCGGCCACGATGAAGCCGGGGAGCAGGACGGTCCATGAGGAGTCGGCATGCACGTGGGTCATGAGGTTGCATCCGAAGGCCACGAGCAGCAGTCCCAGTCCCAACAGGTAGCGGGAGTGCACCCGCACGGTGAGCTTGCCGGCGATCGGCGCCACCACGAAGGCCAGCATGGTGACCGGCAGGAAGCGGACGCCGGCGGCGAACGGGCCGTACCCGAGGACGTCCTGGAGGTAGAGGGTCAGGTAGAGGAACATGGCGAAGATCGACGCCGGCAGGGTGAAGGCGGCCAGCGAGACGCCCACCATCGCCGGCCGCTTGAACAGGGACAAGTCGAGCATCGGGTCGTCCTGGCGCCACTCGGCGATCAGGAAGACGGCCATCAGCAGCCCCGATCCCAGAAGGAGACCCACGATGTAGGGGCTCCCCCATCCCCGGGCGTTGCCCTGCACCAGGGCGAACACCAGCACGAACAGCGAGGCGGAGAAGGATACGAAGCCGATCCAGTCGATGCGCCGGGCCGTCGGGTCCCTCGAGTCGACCACCTTGGTCAGGGTCATGGCGATGGCCACCACCCCGATGGGAATGTTGACGAAGAAGATCCACCGCCAACCGATGCCGCTGGTGATGATGCCTCCGAGCAGCGGACCGATTGCCACGGCGCCACCGATGACGGCGCCGTAGGCGCCAAAGGCCGTGCCCCGGTCCTTGCCCGAGAACGCCTGGGCGATGAGGGCCAGCGAGGTGGCGAACATGATCGCCCCCCCGACCCCCTGCCCTCCCCGGGCGAGGTTCAGCATCAGTGACGAGGTGGACAGTCCGCACAGCAGCGAAGCCAGCGAGAACAGGCAGAGTCCGATGGCGAACACGCCCCGTCGGCCGTACATGTCGCCGATGACCCCTGCGGTGAGCAGGAAGGCGGCCAGGGTCAGGGCGTAGGCGTTGACGACCCATTGGAGGTCGGCGAAGGAGGAGTGGAGCGACTGCTGGATGTCCGGGAGCGCAACATTCACCACCGTGATGTCCAACAGCAGCATGAACATGGCGGTGCACACCGCGATGAGCGTCCACCATTTGCGGTCCATCACCCGTCACCCCGTAAGTTCATCGGTTTGTCTGCTCTGTCCCCAGCGTGTCCCCAGTGTGTCCCCAGTGTGCACTCCCGCACAGGCCCGGTATCCCGCGTCGGTCCGGCACCCCTGGCCTTTCCGGCCCGTCCGTTCGGTGGTGACGGCATCTCCCCGTGCCGTCGGGCCCACCGGGCAAGGTGGGGGTCGACTCCGCATGTATAGACGACGGGCTACCGGCCGGGCAACGGACCGGCCGGGGTCGGGCCCGGTGGTGTCGACCGCCGGCTAGGCGGTGCCGTAGGTGGCGCTGCGGTCATCCGACCGGTCCCCGGACAGCGCCAGCTCGCCGGCCACAGAGGCGAGATCGGAACACACCTGGTCGACCACCGACCGGTGCCCGGCGTGCACGGTGGCGTGCAGGCTCTCCGGCGGAGCCTGCCGGTCGAAGAACCAGCCTCCCCGCTCGGCGAGGGCGTCGCCGAGGGCGAACGAGTCGATCCGCCCGTCGTCGGGATCCCCCCCGAAGGCGAACACGGTGGCGTCGGGCCTGCCCCGAATGGCCAGGCCGGGGGTCGCCTCGATCGTCGACCTGATCGACGTCGCGGCCAGGTGGGCGTCCTCGGCCAGGCGCAGGTAGCCGTCGGTTCCCAGGTGGTGGAGCACCGCCCAGCCCGCGGCGATCGGACCGGCCGGACGGGTGCCCGCCATCGCCGGCGATGCGTACAGCCCGCCCAGCCAGTCGGTGGTGATGAAGGGTTGGAGCGCAGCCAGCCGCCGGTTGCGGTAGAGCACCACCGAGACACCCTTGGTGGCGTAGCCGTACTTGTGGAGGTCGGCGGAGATCGACGTCACCCCGGGGACGGCGAGGTCCCAGGGGCGGTCCAAGTGCCCGAGCTGTTCCAGAAACGGGAGGATGAACCCCCCCAGGCATCCATCGACATGGCAGAGGATGCCACGGTCGGATGCCATCCGGGCGATCTCGGCTACCGGGTCGATCACGCCCTGTGGGTAGGAAGGGGCCGAAGCGACCACCATCACCGTGTCGGCATCGATGGCGTCGGCCATGGCGTCCGGATCGGCTGAGAAGTCGGGCCGCACCGGCAGGCGGCGCGACTCCACGTCGAGGTAGTGGGCCGCCTTTTCGAAGGCGGCGTGTGCGCTGGAGGCCATCACCATGTTGGGGTGGCCGATGGCCCGGACGGAACGTCCCCAGTCCCGGGCCGTCTTGGTGGCCTGGAGGAGGGACTCGGTGCCGCCCGAGGTGAGGAAGCCGCGCACCTCCTCCCGGTCGCCGGCCGGCAGGCGGTCGGCCCCGACCAGCCCGGCGGTGATGGAGACGATGTCCTGTTGCATGCGGCCGAGGCTGGGGAAGACAGCGGTGTTGAGTGCGTTCTCCGCCGAGTAGAGGGTGGCGGCCCGGGCCAGCAGGTCGTGGACGGCGTCGCCGGCGGAGTAGACGAGGGAGAAGACCCGGCCGCCGCGCCAGTTGCGGTCGCCGCTCCGGAGCTCGCCCATGCGCGCCAGCACCTGTTCGGCGTCGAGACCATGGGCCGGCAGCCGGTGGTGGGCGGAGTGGTCGGGCATCGGATGGAAGCCTACGGGCCGGCCCGTGGGCCGGCGCGGCTGTCCGGCGCGGCTGTCCCGTGCGGCTGTCCGGTGCGGCTGTCCGAGGGCCCGGGCTCAGGTGATGTCGCGTTGGGTCAGGACGAGCGAGCCGACGACAGCGAAGAACAGCCCATAGCCCAGTATCAAGAGGCCACCTTGCCACCAGGGGAACAGCCCGAAGCGGGAACCCATGCCCCGCGTCAGGTTGGAGGCTGCGGTGGCCGCGCCGGTCGGCACCCATTTCTCTGCGCTGTTGACCAGGCCCACGAGGATGCTCTCGACGATGATGAACCACCCAAGGACGACGATGATGGCCGCCACCTGGTTGGTGAGCAGGGAGCCGATGCCGACCCCGAGGATGGCGAAGAGGGCGAAGACCAGGATCATGCCCGGAGCCACCGCCGGTACCTGACGGAGCAGGTCGGTGAACGAACCGCCCTGGGCGGTCAGGGTGAGGCCGCCGCCGAGGAGGGTGGCGACCAGCATGATCACCGCCAACAGGGCCCCGAGGATGGCCGAAGTGATCAGCTTCCCGGCCACGAATTGGGCCCGGCGGGGTGTGACCAGAAGCGTCGTCGTCACCGTCTTGTGTCGGAACTCGGTGGTGATACAGAGCACGCCGAGCAGCAGGGCCAAGAGGTAGCCGGTGAAGCCCGATCCCAGCAGGTTCCTGAGCTGTTGGGTGGTATGAGGGTAGTCGGGGACGCCGAAGGTCCCCGCGTCCGGGCCTCCACCGCCACCGCCACCTCCGCCTCCTCCACCGCTTCCGTGATTCACGAAGTACACCAGGATCAGCAGCCCGTTGATGACGAGGGCGATTCCGGTCAGGACCCACGGCACCGCCGTCGTGCGCATCTTCAGCCACTCCGAACGGATGATGGCGATCACGTCGCACCTCCCGGCATCTGGACCGGGCCCGGCCCGACCGGCGCATACCCGGCGGGTGCCGCTTCGCCGCCCGCCAGCCGCGGGTCGGTGGCGTCGAAGCCGTGGGTCAGGCTGAGGAAGACCTCCTCCAGGCTCCCGCGCTCGTTGACCAGCTCGTACAGGACGATCTGGTGCTGAGCGGCGAAGGGCCCGAACCACTCGGGGCTGGCCCCGTCGATCGCCAGCACGTCATGGGCCACCTGGCGGTAGGCCACCGGGATGGCATCCAGCAGTGCGATGAGGCGGGGAAGCTCGGGTGACCTGATTCGCAGCCCGGTGCGGGTCCCGGCCCGGCCGGCCAATTCGGCCAGCGTGGTCTGGAGCACCAGCCTCCCGTGCGACACGATGACCACGTCGTCGACCGTCTCCTCCATCTCGGACAGCAGATGGGAGGAGACGAGCACCGCGTGCCCGAGCGAGGCCTGATGGCGGATGAAGGTGCGCAGCCACTGGATGCCCTGTGGGTCGAGCCCGTTGGAGGGCTCGTCGAGAATGAGGATCTCGGGGTCCCCGAGCAGGGCGGTGGCCAGCTGCAGGCGCTGGCGCATGCCCATGGAGAACTTGCCTACCCGGCGCCTGGCCACATCGCCGAGGCCGACCAGCTCGAGGGTCTGGTCGACTCTGCTGATCGGGATGCCCGCCCCGATGGCCACCGCCTTCAGATGGTCCTCGGCCCTCCGGGACGGATGGAAGCTGGTCGCCTCGAGCACCGCGCCCACGTGGCGGACCGGGTCGCCGAGCTGGGCATAGGGCCGTCCGCCGAACGTGGCGGTGCCCGAGCTTGCGGAGACCAGCCCGAGCAGGATCCGCAGCGTCGTCGTCTTGCCGGAGCCGTTCGGCCCGAGGAACCCGGTCACCCGGCCGGAAACGACCTCGAAGCTCAGGTCGTCGACGGCCCTCACGCTCCCGAAGTCCTTGGACAGCTGGCGCACCTCGATCGCCGCGGGCATGTCAGACCGTACCCCGGCCGGCGGCGCGCCTCAGGTCATCCCCATCGGGGTGCCCCGGACGGAGAGGGCCTCGGGCTGGACCCCTGGCGGGCCCTCGGCGTCCGGCCCGGCGAGGGCCCCGGTGGGAAGCAGCAGGCCGATGGCCACCACCAGCTCGTCGTGGACCCGGCCCATGTTGCTCCACCCGTTCACCCACCCCACGAGGGCCGAGTACCACACGTGGCCGAGGATTCGGGCCCGGTCGCCGAGGTCGGGCGGGTGGGGGTCGCCGATGGCCCGGGTGATGATCCCCTCCATCAGAACCGACACCTGCTGCTGGCACTCGATGGCTGCCGGGTCGGGGGAGGCGAGGGCGGTGAACACGGCGCCGACCAGCTTGGGTTGGCGGCCCATGGACCGGAGGGCCCGGTCGAGGGCGTCGATCACCCGCTCGGCGGCGGTGCCGCCCTGGGCCGGGAGCTGGGCCAGCCGGGTGTCGAGCAACTCCACCCAGTGGACGAGGGCGGCGGCCAAGAGGTGGTCCTTGCTGGTGAAGTACCGGTAGACGGTGCCCATGGCCACATCGGCGCGGGCGGCCACGTCCCGCATCTGCACCGCCTCGTACCCGCCGTCGAGTCCGAGGGCCATGGCGGCGTCCACGACTCGCTGGCGACGGGCTTGCTGGGCTCGCGTCAGGGTGCGTGGCACCGGACGGTTCGCCATGAGCGGTTACCCTACTCGCCTGGGATTTCATCGCTGGAACTGGGGTTCGGCCGGAGGGCCGGACGGGCCCCGGGAAGGGGTCGGGGCCGGGCGCAGGATTTCTGACGCCCCGTCATTTCGTCCCGGCCGTCGGTACCATGGTCCGCCATGGCCGTCGCCGACGATCCGGAGCTGATCGCCACCACCGATGGCCGGGTTCCCGGGCGCCGCGGCCGGGCCACCCGCCAGCGCCTGCTGGAGTGCACCGCCGAGCTGTTGGTGGCCACCCCCTGGCGGTCGATCAAGGTGATCGACATCGCGCGGCAGGCTGGCACCTCGCCGGCGACCTTCTACCAGTACTTCGAGAACGTGGAGGCGGCCATCACCGTGCTGGCCGAGGAGCTCGTGGAGGGGGCCGGGGTCCTGGCCGGCCTGGTGGACGGCGACTGGACCGAGGAGGCCAGCTGGGGCACGGCGGTGGCCGTGGTCGAGGGCTTCATGGAGTACTGGGAGCGCAACCGGGCCGTCTTCCGGGTGGTCGAGCTGACCACGGTGGAGGGGGACCTGCGCTTCCAGGGGCTGCGGGTCCGGGCCCTCAACGCCGTCACCGTCACACTGGCCCGGGTCATCGCCACCACCGCCGGCCCGTCGGGGTCACCGGCGGGCTCGGACCCGATGGCCACGGCCGGCACCCTCATCGCCATGCTGGCCCAGGTGGCCGGGCACCGCTACGGCTTCGAGTTCTGGGGCATCCGAACCGCATCGCTGGTGGACAGCCAGGCCCGGCTCCTGCTCTGGTCGGTCACCGGGCGGGAGGCTCCCACCGGCGCCGGGGTGGCGGGATCGGAGCCGCCGCCGCCCCGTACCGGACCGGTGATCGGCGGGGGAGCGGCAGCCGTCCGGACCGCAGAGGCGAAGGCGGCCTCGGCCAAGGCCGGGGGCAGGCCAGTCCCTGGGTAGTCCCGAAACGGGAGCAGCCATGGATCCGGGCCCGCCCGCTGGCTCTCAGCGCACGGCCACCGGGTTCACCGGAGAGCCGAGGGCGTTGATGAACGGCAGCGGGGTGGCGTCCAGCAGGAATCCGTAGCGTCCGTCGGCCGCGCACGCATCGGCCAGCTCGTCGAGGAACCAGTTCTGGCCCTGGGTCATCCCCATCTCGACGAGGTGGAGGAGGTGCACGGGGAGATAGAGGTTCTCGTCCTGGCACGGGTAGACCTCGAGCACCATAGTGTCCGTCGCCACCGCGGCCACGTCGCGGTCGTGGAACCAGACGGCCGTCGCCATGGTCAGGCCGGGGGCCGGCCAGGTGTAGGCGACCAGGTCACGCACCGGCGCCGCTCCCCCGAGCCCCGGGCGGCCGGACAGGGCCAGGTGGGCGGTCTGGCCGGTGCGAACCAGCACCACATCGCCGGCTTCGACGGCCACACCCCCGAGGGCGCACGCCGCGTCCAGGTCCGCCGGCGTGATCGGGTAGCCCGCCTCCAGGATCTCCACGCCCTTGGCCCGGGGCACGTCGAGGAGGACCCCCCGCGACACCAGCGAGGTGATCAGGTGGATCCCGAGCTTTCCTGCACCTTCGTCGGTTACCGACGAGGCGGGGAAGTCGTTGTAGAGCCGCCCGCCCGCGGGGCCGGCACCGTAGGACGCATGGGCCAGACCGTCCCAGTGGGTTGCGCACTGCAGAGCCAGGGCCACCGCGTCCTCAGAGGTGGCGATCCACTCCGGATCCCGGCTGAGGGGTTCGTTCACGCTGATCATGGTGCGGACCGGGTTTTCGCGGCCCTTGACGAAGCCCATCTGGATCCCCTGGTCGGACGAGAGGGGCAGGCCCAGGGCGAAGGCCTCCCCGTCGCGGATCGAGGCCGCTCCCCGCAGGCGGGCCCCGGCGTCGATCAGGTTGAGAGTGCCGATCTGGTCGTCCGGGCCCCATCGGCCCCAGTTGGACACGCGGGCGGCAATCTCTGTGAACGAGGCGGGGATCGAAGGCGGGACCGGGACGGGCACCGACCTGTTGTACCCCAATCGGGCGGCGGCCCTCCCCATTTCGGGCCGATGGGCCGGCCGGGATCTGCCCGTGGGCCTCAGCCGGCCCAGATGATCGCCTGCATCTCCGAGTAGGCCTCGAGGCCGTAGTCGCCCCCGTCGCGGCCGAGGCCGCTCATCTTGAAGCCACCGAAGGGCGCATCCATGTTGCGCTGGGCCGTGTTGATGCCCACGTGGCCGGCCCGGAGCAGCTTGGCCACCCGGAAGGCCCGGGCCGTGTCCCCGGAGAACACGTAGTCGTACAGGCCGAACTCGGAGTCGTTGGCGATGGCGATGCCCTCCTCCTCGTCGTCGAAGGGGATGGCCACCACCACCGGGCCGAAGATCTCCTGGCGGGCCACCGTCATGTGGTTCGATCCGGTGATCAGGGTGGGCTCGACGTAGTAGCCGGTATCGAGGTGGGCGGGACGGTTGCCCCCGGCGACGACCTCGCCCTGTCGGCGCCCGGTTTCGATGTAGTCGAGCACCCGCTGGCGGTGCTGCCCCGAGATCAGGGGCCCGACCACGGTGTCTGGTTCGGTCGGGTCGCCCACCTTCAGGACCCCGGCGAACTTGGCCAGGCTCCCGACGACCTGGTCGAAGACGCTCCGGTGGACGACCGCCCTGGTCGGCGCCGTGCAGATCTGACCGGAGTGGAAGGCCCAGGTGGACCCGATCGCGGTGACCGCCCCCTTGATGTCGGCATCGTCGAACACGACCGCCGCGCCCTTGCCGCCGAGCTCCATCAACAGGCGCTTCATGGTGGGGGCGCCCGCCGCGGCGATGCGCTGGCCGACCGCGGTGGACCCGGTGAACGACACCATGTCGACGTCGGGCGACGTGGTCAACGCGGAGGCGGGATCGGGGCCCTGCGCACTGATCAGGTTCACGACGCCGGGAGGGAGCCCGACCTCGTGGAGCACCCGGGCCAGCTCGACCACGGCCAGGGGGTCCTGGGGGGCGGGCTTCATGACCACCGTGTTGCCCATGGCCAGGGCCGGAGCGACCTTTCCGGCCATGTTGGTCAGGGGGAAGTTGTAGCTGGCGATGGCCGCCACCACGCCCACCGGCTGGCGGTAGGCGAGGGCGCTGATCAGGCCGCCCGGAGCCAATGGGGTGGCCGCGGTGGCCACCGGGGGAAGCATCGACTCCTGCACGTGGCGGATGTCCCGCGAGTAGCGGTCGAAACGGTCGGCGCTGATCGGGACCTGCATCCGCGAGCCCACCGAGGCGGTGGCCCCGGTTTCGGCGATCACCAGCGGGACCAGGTCATCGTTCCGGGACCGGATGGCGGCAGCGGCCGCCTTCAGAAGGGCCAGGCGCTCCTCGACCGGGGTGGCTGCCCAGGCCGGGAAGGCCTCCCGGGCGGCTGCGGCGGCGTCTTCGGCGTCCCCCACGGAGGCGTCCGGGGCCTGGCCCACCACCTCTTCGGTGGCCGGATTGACGATGTCGTAGGTGCCGCTTCCCGGCTCGGTCCACTTGCCCCCGATCAGCAGCTGCGTTTCGTCCCTGGTGGCCTGGCTACCCATGGTGGGTCCCCTTTCGCGGTGAGGTGGTGACTTCGGTTGTGCGGAGCCTGACGCCGTCGGTCCCGGTGGCAGAGCCCTCGGTCCGGGGTGGCCGGGGGGGTCAGACCCCGGCGGGCGACGGGTCCACGGTGACCGTGTCCCTCCCCGACTTGAGCAGAGTACCCGGAAGGTTCCCGGTGGGTTTGCCGTCGGCGACGGTCTCGACGCCGTTGACCAGCACCCGGACCACGCCGATGGCGTCGGCGATCAGGCGGGGGCTCCCGCCGGGGAGGTCGTGGACCAAGGTGGCCGGGTCGGAGCCCACGGTCTCGGGATCGAAGACGAACAGGTCGGCGCACCGGCCCACGGACAGCCGGCCGCGGTCGTGGAGCCCGAACAGCTCGGCGGGGGCCTCGGTCATCATCTGGACGGCCCGCTCCATGGGCACCAGCCTTCGCTTGCGGAGACAGTCGCCGAGGAAGGAGGTCGGGTAGTTGGAACCGCACATCCGGTCGAGGTGGGCTCCGGCGTCGGATCCGCCCACCATGGCGCCGGGGTTGTCCCATACCTCGACACGTGCCTGCCACGAGGCGTCGTCTCCGTCTGAGGCCTTGGGCCACAACACGGTCCGCAGGTCGTCGGCGATGACCAGGTCGAGCAGGGTGTCGAAGGGGGGCTTCCCCTGCTCCGCGGCGATCGAGCCGACATCGCGCCAGCTCAGGCCCTCGTTCTCCGGGGCGAAGGTGTCACCGATGATGTAGTTCGCCCAGTGGGAGAGGCGACGGAAGACCCCGGCCTCCTCGGAGTGGGCCAGCTCGTCGAGGCGGGCCCGGACCGCGGGGTCCGACAGCTTCTCGATGCGCTGTTCGGCCGGGAGGCCCATGACGTCGCCCCACCCGGGGATGAGGAACAGGGCGCAGTGGGTCCGGAAGCTCATGTTCATGGGGACCAGGGTGGGCATGGTCAGCGCCACGATCCGACCACCGGCCGCCGCGGCCTGCACCGAGGCCTCCAGCTGGCGCCCGGTCTTGTCAGGGGTGCGGGAATCGACGGTGAGCAGGTTCCAGTTGAGCGGCCTGCGAGCGGTGGTGGTCATGGCCACCATCAGGTCGATCTCCTCGTCGGTGAAGGTGTCGAGGCAACCGTTGGTGATGTACTCGAGAGTGGTGCCCGGGTGGTCGCGCACCACCTCGCAGAAGGCCAGCATCTCGCGACGGTCCGCATAGCGGGACGAGATGGGGTTGGCGTCCCCGTCGGAGTGGGTGCGGGACTGGGACGACGAGAATCCCAGCCCGCCGGCCTCGATCGACTCGGCCAGCAGCCGGGTCATCTCCGCCACCTCTGCATCGGAGGCCACCTCGGCCGCCCGCTCGGAGCCCATCGTCCACCGGCGCAGCGCGCAGTGCCCCACCAGGAACCCGGCATTGACCCCGAGGTTCCCCTCGAGCTTGCCCAGGTAGTCGCCGAAGGTGGTCCAGTCCCAGGGGAGGCCGTCCTCCAGGGCCACCAGGGGCATGCCCTCGACCTTGGCCATCATCCGCCGGATGTAGTCGTGGTCCGCCGCCTTGATCGGAGCCAGGGTGAAGCCGCAATTGCCCCCGATGACGGTGGTGACCCCGTGGAGGTTGGACGGGGAGGCGGTCGGGTCCCAGAACAGCTGGGCGTCGTAGTGGGTGTGGGGGTCGATGATGCCTGGGGCCACTACCAGGCCCTCGGCGTCGAACTCGGTGGAACCGGCCTCGTCGACGGGGCCGATGGCGGCGATCCTGCCGTCGCGGACTCCGACGTCGGCCCGACGGCCGGGGGACCCGGTGCCGTCGACGACCAGGCCGTTGCGGATCACGTAGTCGAGCATGGGCATTCCCTCCGGAGCGTGTCGGGGCCTCGGCAGCGACAGGACCCGGACCAGGAATTCACCCGGGGCCGACAGCTGACAGACCGTCAGTTTACGGTACCGCCGGCGCCTCTGTCGGGCCGCGCCCGGCCCGGGGCCGGGTCGGGCCGGGCGCGGGCCGGGGTCGGGTTGGACGGGTGCCGGCCCCGACGGCCGGACCGGGATGCCCGCAGCCGGTCGATGGTAGTTTCCGGGCATTCACCACCAGTCCTGGCTCCAGAACAACCTCCTCCCCGTCGTGGTGCTGCTCCTGGGTGCCGGGCTGGCCGTGCGCCTGGCCCACTGGACCGGAGGCAGGCGGCGACGGTGGATCGATGACCGGATCCGCCGACAGCTCGAGGCCGGCGCCGTGGCCTCCGAATCCCTCAAGCGATCGCGGGCCATCAGCGAGGCGGTCGAGTGGGCGGCCGTGGCCCTCATCTACTTCGTCGCCGGCATCGTGGCCTTCGATCGGCTGGGCCTTCCACTCACCACCCTGGTGGCCCCGGCCACGGTCATCGGGATCGGCCTGGGCTTCGGGGCCCAGCAGATGGTGGGCGACCTGCTGGCCGGGTTCTTCCTGCTGGCGGAGCGCCAGTTCGCCTTCGGCGACGTCATCCGACTGTCGGTGCCCGGCCAGACGGTGGGCATCACCGGGACGGTCGAGGAGCTCACCCTGAGGGTGACCAAGCTGCGAACCACCCAGGGCGAGTTGGTGGTGGTGCCCAACAGCGCCCTGCGCCAGGTCACCAACCTGTCCAAGGACTGGTCGCGGGCGGTGATCGACATCCCGGTGGCGGTGACGGAGGACCTGGCCCAGGTGACGGACACCCTCCGGGAGGTGGTCGGGGCGATGGCCGCCGACCCCCGCTGGAAGGACTCGCTGCTCGGCGATCCCATCGTGGCCGGGGTGGAGACCATCGATGTCGGGTACGTGCAACTCCGCCTCATCGCCCGAACCCTGCCCGGGCGCCAGTTCGACGTGGCCCGGGAGATCCGGCTGCGGGCGGCCACGGCCCTGCGCTCAGCCGGGATCAGTTCGCCATCGATCGGTGACAGCGCCGCGACGGCCTCCTCATGAGCGAACGGCCATCCGACCGGGGCGAGGTCCCGGCCGACCGGGGCGAGGTCTCGGCCGACCAAGCCGACCAAGCCGACCCGGCCGACCAAGCCGACCCGGCCGACCCGGAATCGGACGACGGCGCCGACGGGAGGCGCGGCGCGCTGGCGGGGTTCATGTCGGCGCCGGTCCACCCGCGCTTCCCCATCCGGTGGTCCACCATGGCGATGCTGGTGCTGTTCCTCGGGTTCGGGACGCTCTGGTATCTCTATCCGCCCGCGGCCCCGTCCCCGATGGGGATCCCTGTCAACGGAGGGATCTTCTACCCCGGCGCCACGGTCCCGTCGACGACGACCTCCACGGTGACCACCACGACCACCGACAACTCCGTGACCGCCACCACCCGCCCCACCGTCACCACGACGACCACCCGTCCCACCGCCACATCTGGCCCGGCCTCCACCTCGACGGCACCGAGCTCGACGACCACGACGCAACTGGGACCGGGCTCGAACACCACGATCGTCCAGGGGTCAGGGCCCGGCACCAGCACCACCAGCACCACCACCACCGCCCGCTGAAGGCCAGGAGCGCCAGGGGCTCTCGGCGCATGGAAGACGCCGGCTCGACGAAGGGAGCGCCGGGGTTCGGGCGCCCGCTCTCCGAGCCGCCTCTCACCGGTCGACCAGCGGTGCCACCTCGCTCCCGAAGGCGGCGATCTGGTCGCACAGCTCGTCCGCGGTGCGGGACGGGAACCGCACCTGGACCTGCCCCACCCCGGCCTCGGGGAACGTCCGCAGGTATTCGGCCACCTGCTCGGGCCGACCGGCCACCGTCCCTCTGGGCAGGTCGAGGCCGGACGGGGGCCGGCCCACGTAGAGGAACTCGGAGATGCCGCCGATGTCGAGGGGCGCGCCGTCGCGGAACTCATGGCGCAGCGAATGCAGCTCACCCAGAAGCACCGGGTCGGGCCCGAGCGACTGCGGCAGCCACCCGTCGGCGAAGCGCGCCGTGCGGCGCAGCGCGGCCGGGGACGAGCCCCCGACCCAGATGGGCGGGCGGGGTGATTGCACCGGCCTCGGCCCGAGCCCTGCGCCCGGGGCCTTCCACCGGGGCCCGTCCAGGGTCGGGAACTCGTTGACCAGGCCGTTGGCCAGGCCGGCGATGGCCTCGTCGGTGGCCGCCCCCCGGTGCTCGAATGCGGGCCCCATCTGTTCGAACTCCTCGGCGACGTGGCCGGCGCCGACCCCGCAGATCGCCCGTCCGCCGGACAGGGTGTCCAGGGTGGCGAACTCCTTGGCCGATCGCAGGGGGTGGCGCAGGGCGATCACGTAGATGTGGGAGAGGAGCCGGATGTGGGTGGTGATCCCCGCAAGCCAACCGAGGGTGGCGACCGTGTCGTACCAGGTGGTGCTCATGGCGCCGGCCAGCCGCTCGGGGATGAAGGTGTGGTCGCACACGCCGACGTAGAAGAAGCCGGCGGCCTCACAGGCCAACGCCACCGCGGCCAGCTCGTCGGGCCCGGCCCCCGGCTCCCAGGGCTGCACGTAGATGGACGACTGGGACTGGACCGGGAGCTGCATCCCGTAGACGGTGCGGCCGGTGGGGAGCACGGTGACGACATCGTCGGGCGGCCGGATCGGGGAGGTGCTCATGGGATCAGAGTAGGCCGGTGCCCGGCCCGCCCCCCGGACCGGTGGGCGCACCCCGACCCTCTGGCGTGGCGGCCGATGCCGACCGCAGCGACTCGCCCAACGACTTGCCCAGCGACTCGCCCAGCGACTCGCCCAGCGACTCTGCCAGTCGGTCCCCGGTGCCGAACTGGGTGGCCAGGACCCGGGCCCGTTTGTAGGCCAGGTGGGCAGGGACGTCCCAGGTGAACCCCATGCCTCCGTGGACCTGGATGCAAGAGCGGCCGTTGGCCACAGCGGCCTCGTCGGCCAGCAGTTTGGCCCCGGCCGCGGCCACCTCCGCATCGCCGACGCCGGGCTGGTCGACGGTGACGGCCGCGGCGTGGACTGCGCACCGGGCCAGCTCGGTTCGCACCGCCATGTCCGCGCAGAGGTGCTTCACCGCCTGGAACCCGCCGATGGGCCGGCCGAACTGCCGACGCTGCTTGGCGTACCCGACGGCCAGCTCGGTGGTCCATGCCGCCGCACCGATCTGCAGCGCGGCGGTGAGCACCGCCCCGTCCCTCCGCCAGCGCCGGGCGATCTCCGGGCCGGCGAGGGGTGAACCGTCGGGAAGGGCCCGGACCGTCCAGAGCGGGGTGAGCGGGTCCATCGGGCGGGACAGCCGGGTGGCGTCGAGGGACCGGGGGTCGAGCGAGGCGATCCCCCGCTCGGACAGCACCAACAGGACATCCATGTCGTCGAGGCACTCGATCACGATGGGCAGGGCCGGACCGCCGGCGGCGAGGGTCTCGACCACCCCGACCACCGCCGCGCCGCGGTCGGCCCCGTCGACCAGCCCGGCCGCCAGATGGGACGCCACCAGGGGGCCGGGCACCAGGGCCCGACCGAGCTCCTCGAACACCAGGGCCGCTTCGGCCAGCCCGAGGCCCAGGCCGCCCGCCTCGTCGGACAGGCACAGGTTGAACACGCCCGCATCGCCCAGCCGGCGCCAGTCTGCGCGGTCGACGACCCGGTCGGCCAGCTCGAAGGAGCGGACCCGCTCGAGCGGGAACTGGCCCAGGCACAGTCGGCGGACGGCTTCGGCCAGGTCGGTCTGGAGCTCGGTCGGCTCGAAGTCCATGGGCGGTTGCGCTCCTCGTGCTCAGACGCGGCTGACGGTGGTCAGCCGGCCGGTGCCGGGGACACGGTCGCCGCCGGCTCCTTGGGCAGGCCGAGGATCCGTTCGCCGACGATGTTCCGTTGGATCTGCGACGTGCCGGCGGCGA
>DATKRZ010000067.1:0-81265 GCA_035531955.1 Acidimicrobiales bacterium
GGACACCCTCGAGCACCTCGAGAAGGGCGGCCGGATCGGCGGGGCCCGCGCCCTGCTCGGCTCGCTCCTGTCGATCAAACCGGTGGTCACCCTGGTCGACGGCGTGGTGGCGGAGGAGTCGAAGCAGCGGACCCGGGCGCGCTCTCTTCGCTACCTGGCCGACAAGGCCCGCGACTCCGCCCCCCTCAGCCGCCTGGCGGTGTGCAACGGCGCGGCCACCGACATCGACTCGTTCCTCGAGATGATCGAGGGCGTCCGGTCCGAGCACCCGCCTGTCGTCGTCGACCTCGGCCCAGTGGTCGGCACGCATACGGGCCCGGGAACCATCGGCCTGTGCATGGTGACCGCCGACTGACCCGGCTGCGCCGACCGTATGCGGGGAAGTGGTGGCGTCCGGCCGGCCGGCGGGTCGCTCGGACTATCCTCGCATCCCATGGATCCGAAGCCCGAGACGCCCGCCGGCCGCCCACCCGGCTCCGGCATGCTCAGCAGTCTGCCCACCAAGGGTGCCGACCTGGTCGACACGCTGGTGGTGCTCCTCCGGGACAAGGCCGTCAATCCGCTGACCCTGGCCACCCGGGCCGTGGTGTTCGGCATCATCATCTTCGCCGCCAGTGTGGTGACCGTCACCCTCTTGTCGATCACCTTGATCCGCCTTCTCACCGTCTACGCCTTCAACGGCCGGGTGTGGCTCTCCGACCTGGTGGTCGGGGCCCTCTTCGTCATCGTGGGCATGGTGGCCTGGAGCCGGCGCTCCGAGCCGAGCGCCTCCTCCGAGCGCGTATGACCGAGTCGAGGCAGGTGGTGATCGTCGGATCGGGCCCGGCCGGGCTCACCGCGGCCATCTATGCGTCCCGGGCCCAGCTCGCCCCGTTGGTCATCGAAGGAGAGCCCTCGTCGACCAGCGACCAACCTGGCGGCCAGCTCATGCTCACCACCGACGTGGAGAACTACCCGGGGTTCGTCAGCGGGATCATGGGCCCGGAGCTGATGTCCGCCTTTCGGGAGCAGGCCGCCCGATTCGGCGCCGACTACGTCACCGCCAAGGTGTCCCGGGTCGACCTGTCCCGTCGGCCGTTCGGCCTCTGGGTGGGCGACCCGGAAGCGGAGGAGCCGACGTACGCCGCCGAGTCGCTGATCATCGCCACCGGGGCCCAGTCGCTCATGCTCAACCTGCCCAACGAGGAGCGGCTGCTCGGATACGGGGTCTCGACCTGCGCAACCTGTGACGGGTTCTTCTTCCGCGGACGGAACATTGCCGTAGTGGGGGGTGGCGACTCCGCCCTCGAAGAGGCCCTCTTCCTCACCCGGTTCGCGGACAAGGTCACCTTGATCCACCGCCGGGGCGAGCTTCGGGCCTCCAAGGTGATGCAGCAACGCGCCTTCGCCAACCCGAAGATCGAGTTCCTGTGGAATTCCTCGGTCATCGACGTGCTCGGTGACACCACGGTGTCCGGGCTGCAGGTCCGCGACAACCAGAGCGAGGGGGAGTCGGTGCTCGAGGTCGCCGGCCTGTTCGTGGCCATCGGACATCAGCCCAACACATCGCTGTTCAAGGGCCAGCTCGAGATGGAGGAAAACGGGTACCTGCGCACCTTCGACGGGACCCGCACCAACGTCGACGGGGCCTTCGCCTGCGGCGATGTCCAAGACCACCGCTACCGCCAGGCGGTCACTGCCGCCGGCTCGGGGTGCATGGCGGCGCTCGATGCCGAACGGTGGCTCGAGGACCAGGCGGCCTCCGGCCACTGAGCCGCCTCCATCTGCGTCGCCGCGCCCTCCGGGAATGGCGGAGCCTCCGGGAGGGTTACACATGTCGAACCGATCAGGGATTTTCGAGGCAGGCCCGCCGGACGGGTAGGAGGAACGAGCCACCATGAGTGAGAAGATCACCAACCTGAGCGACGCTAGTTTTGACGAGCATGTCAAGTCCTCAGACGTTCCGGTCCTGGTGGACTTCTGGGCGGAATGGTGTGGCCCGTGCAAGATGATCGCCCCGGTGCTCGAAGAGATCGCCACCGAGCAGGAGGGCAGGCTCGGGATCGCCAAGCTGAACATCGACGACAACCTGGACATCACCCGCCGGTTCGACGTGATGAGCATTCCCACCCTGATCCTGTTCAAGGACGGGGAGCCTGCTGCCCGGATCGTCGGGGCCAAGGGCAAGGGCCAACTCCTACAGGAGATCTCCGCCCACCTCTAGCCGGAGGGGTGGCCACTCCCCGACCGCCCTTGCCCGGGGCGAGCGCACCGGCCTGGCCCAGAGGGCCTGGGTGAACCCCGACCCCGAGATCCGGCTCGAGGTCGGTGACAACGGGTCGGCCACGACGGACGTCCAGCGCCGGCTCGAGTTGCTCGGCTTCTCGACCGGCATTGACCCGGTGGGGTCCTATCAGGCGGGCACCCGGGCCGCGGTCGAGGCGTTCCAGTACCGACGCGGCCTTCGGGTCGACGGGGTGTGCGGTGTGCAGACCTGGTCCGCCCTGGTCGAGGCGGGCCGCCGCCCCGGCGACCGCTTCTTGTACCGGAGGACCCCGATGCTGCGGGGTGACGACGTCGCCGAGCTGCAGCAACGGCTGAGCGCCCTCGGCTTCGACACCGGTCGGGTGGACGGGATCTTCGGTGACATGACGTCGGCCGCACTCGGTGAGTTCCAGCGGAACGTGGGCCTCCCCGTCGACGGGATCGCCGGGGCGTCGACGGTGGCCGAGCTCCTGCGGTTCGGGACCCGCCACGACGGCACCGAGCTGGTCACCTCGGTCCGGGACCGGGAGCGCCTCCGCCAGTCGCCGCGGACCCTGGCCGATCGGCGGGTGGCCATCGGCGAGGAGGGCGGGCTCGACGCCACCGTGGCCGCCCTCCGGCGCCTCCTGGTGACCGAGGGTGCCGTGGTCTCGACCCACCACCACCCGGACGGATCGATCCAGGCCTCGGAGGCCAACGCCGGCGGTGCCGAGGTATACCTCGGGCTACGCCTCGGCACCGGGGAGCGCCGCTGCTCGACCGCCTACTACGCCGGCTACCGGTACTCCTCGCCTGGAGGCCGCCGCCTCGCCGAGCTCCTCCTGGGCACGATCTGCGCCTCTCTCGGGCTGGCCGACGGCGGCAGCCGGGGCATGTCGTTGCCCCTCCTGCGGGAGACCCGGATGCCGGCGGTGATCTGCGAGATCAGTCCGGCCACGGTCGTCGTCGAGCAGGCCGCCGTCATCGCCCGGGCCGTCGTCGACGCCCTGTCCGAGTGGGTCGACACGCCCTGGGACTGACGTGGGCCACTCCCCTCCGGCCGCCCCACCGTCGACGTCCACTTGACCCCCGGTCTGGACGTAATCCACAACGTCATGCACAGGTTGTGGATTACGCTCTACCGTGGGTTCAGGGATCTGATATCACGAAGAGTGGCCAAAGTCCATCAGCGGATTTCGTTATGTAATAAAAATACCACTCTTCGTGATATATGGCTTCAGGCCGGGGACGCTCCGGTCCGGCCCACCATCAGCTTGTAGATCCGTTCGAGATCCTCGAGGGTGGCGAACTCCACCACCACCTTTCCGCGCTTGGAGGTGAGGTCGACCTTGACCCTGGTGTTGAGGTGACCTGAGAGCAGCTCTTCCAGCTCGAGAATGCCCGGTGGCGGCAGCCGGCTGGATCCCGATCGCCCCGGCCGACTGCCGTTGCCCCCCGGTTGCGTCCCGGAACCGCCGTCGTCGGCGGGGGACTCGTCCCTTTCGGCGTGGCCGCGGATCAGGTCCTCGACGGCGCGGACCGTGAGCCCGTCGGCGACGATCGTCTTGGCCAGGACCTCCTGGTAGCCGCGGTCCGGCGTCCCTAACAGAGCCCGGGCGTGGCCCGGGGTGATCTGGCCCTCGACCAGCAGCCGCTGCACCCCTGAGGGGAGTTGGAGCAGCCGGAGCGTGTTGGTCACCGCGGTGCGGCTCTTCCCGACCCGGCTGGCCACCTGGTCATGGGTGTACCCGAACTCCTCGATCAGCTGTTGGTAGGCTGCGGCCTCCTCCAGCACCATGAGGTCCTGGCGGTGCAGGTTCTCCACCAGGGCCTGCTCCAGGCTGAGGGTCTCGCTGGACGTCTGGACCAGGACCGGGATGGTCTGGAGGCCGGCCCGACGGGCCGCCCGCCAGCGTCGCTCCCCGGCGATGAGCTCGAAGTCGTCGGCTGCCTCGCCCCCGATCTGCCGCACCAGCACTGGTTGCAGGATCCCCAGTTCCTTGATAGAGGCGGCCAGCGAAGACATGGTGTCCTCGTCGAAGTTCACCCGCGGCTGGCGCGGGTTGGGCTTGATGCTCCCGATCGGGACCTCCCGCAGGGCTGACGATCGGTCGCCCACCACCTCGGTGGGGATCAGCGCGCTCAGCCCCTTACCCAGCCCGCTACGACGTGCCACCGCTGACCTCCTTGGCTAGTTCCCGATAGGCAATGGCCCCCCGCGAGGCGGAGTCGAATGCGGTGATCGGCTGCCCGAACGACGGAGCCTCGGAGAGCCGAACCGTCCGGGGGATCACATTGCGACAGACCTTGGTGCCGAAGTGGAGCCGCACCTCGCTGGCCACCTGGTCGGAGAGCTTGGTGCGTGCGTCGTACATGGTCAGGACGATGGTCGAGATGTCCAGCTTCGGATTCAGGTTCGAGGCCACCAGGTGCACGTTGCGCATCAGTTGGCTCAGACCTTCGAGTGCGTAGTACTCGCACTGGATCGGCACCAACACCTCGTCGGCCGCGGCCAGCGCATTGACGGTGATCAGGCCCAGGGACGGCGGGCAGTCAATGAGCACGTAGTCGAAGTCGTCGATGATCGACTCGATGGACTTCTTGAGCTTCAGCTCTCGGCTGAAGGCCGGCACCAGCTCGATCTCGGCACCGGCCAAGGCGATGGTGGCAGGCGCCACGAACAGGTTCTTCATGCTGGTCGGCTCGACGCAGTCCTCAAGCGAGGAGTCCCGCATCAACACGTCGTACATCGAGAGCTCGAAGTTCCTGGCGTCGATCCCCAGGCCGGTGGTGGCATTGGCCTGGGGGTCCAGGTCGATGACCAGCACCCGGAATCCGATCTCGGCCAGCGCCGCCCCCAGGTTCACCGACGTCGTCGTCTTTCCCACACCGCCCTTCTGGTTGGCCACCGCCATCACCCGCGGAAGGGTGTTTCCCGAGGCCGCCTGAGGCTCACCGACTTCCCCATCGGCCTCGGACTCCGCCGCCGGGGTGACCAGGTCCGCACTCTCAACCACAGGTTCGGCGACGGCCTTGCCGGTGGCGACCGGAGCCGGGCGCTCGATGGTCTCCGTCACCGAATCGGCACGTTCGATCACCGGGGCCACGGGATCGGTCGCGGATCGGTCGGGCCGCTGGGCCGCAGAGGCAGGAGGGAGCACGTTGTCGAGCTCCGCATGGGCGGTGGCCATCTCGGAGATGGTTTCCCGGAATCGGCTGGCTGGGACCGGATCGGCCGGCGTCGGGGGTACCCCGGTGGTCGGCAGGACGTCCGGATCGGCCGCCCCCACCGGATCGGCTTCGAGCGGCGGGGGAGTGTGGATCAGGGTCACCGCTCCGTTGTCACTCGGATCGGCCCTCGAGGTGGGGCTGGGGTCCTGGACGTCCTGGGGCGAGGACTTGTTGCGGCCTCGACGACGGCCGCGCACTATCGTCTCATCGAATCGGCAGGGTTCAAGGTGTTCATATTCTCCTGCAGCCCGAACCAGGTCAAGCCTTTCATCGAAAATGTTTCACGTGGAACCCTCGATATGGCCAGCGCAGGACTCACCGCGCGCTCCGTTCCACGGGGGACCGAGGCCAACCGGAGCTCCGACTGCCTGTTCCGACCGCCGCCCGCCGGACCGGCTCTTGCGCCATCAAGCGATGTGCGGCCCCGGCGCCGGTCAGAAACGCTGAACCCGCTGTGGCCGCTCGTCCGCCCGGAGATCTTTGTCGGGAGGTCCACGACCAGGGCGGGGCTCCGGACCTCCCGGGTTCCCTCGCTGCGGCGCCCCGGTGTTTCACGTGAAACAGTCGGGACGGGGGTGGGGCCGCCGCCGGTCCTTCGTGAACGCAATGCCCCTTCCGGACCAGGGTCTCGACCAATGGCGATCAGAACAGCGGCCGCTTGGCCGGCACCCCGACACGCCTCGGATAGCGGTCGCTGCTCGGTTCCACCTTCAGCAGCACCCGGTAGCCGAACCGGTCATCGAACCTGACGTCTGCCGCCTCGGTCAGCCCCACCTCGGCCAGGCCCCCTCCGGGCCATCGGTCCGCCCCACTCCCCTCGGGCGGCTCGGACACCACCAGCAGGCCGCCGACCTCCAACAGGGGAGCGCCGCACTCGGCCGCCACCGGTGGCGGCCCGAACGATCGACTGGTCACCAGCTCGAACTGCTGACGGAAGGCCGCATCCCGGGCCACCGCCTCGGCCCGGCCTCGAAGGACCTCGACGGTGCCGCCCCGCCTCCAACCGATGGTCGAGGCGTCGAGGAACTCCGCCCGCCGCTCATTGACCTCCAGCAGCACGGCCCGGCACTCCGGCCAACAGGCCACCAACACCAGTCCGGGAACCCCGCCCCCGGTTCCCAGGTCGACGAACGAGGTGGGCCGGCGGGCGAGGACCGACTCCGCCGCGAAGACGAACCCGAGCGAGTGGTCGATCTGATCGGCCACGGGCATTGCACCCATAAAGCCCTGATCGGCCGAGCGGCGGAGTATCCGGTCGACCTCGGGCGGGACCCGGCTCCGCAATTCGGCGAGGATGCCCCCGGGCTCCGGCGGTCGGAGGGGCACCGCCCGGCCCGCTCTCGCGGTCGTTCAGTTCGACGGTTCGATCACCACATACCTCGTGGGTTCGGTGCCGTCGGACCGGGTCTCCACACCCTCGATCTCGTTCACCGCGTCGTGGACGACTTTGCGGTCAGCAGGAGACATGGGCTCGAGGGCCCGCTCCTCGCCCGAGGTCTTGACCTCATGCACGATGCCCTCGGTAAAGCGGCGCAGGGCAGCCGAGCGCTTCTCCCGGTAGCCGCCGACATCCACCAGGATCCGGTCGGTCCGACTCTCCGATTGGCGCTGCACGAAGGTACGGGTCAGATCCTGGACAGCCGCCAGCGTGGCCCCACGAGGGCCCACCAACAGCCCGAGGTCGTCTCCGGCGGCAGCGACCTGAACGGTGTCCTCGTCAATTTCGGCGAAGGTGACCTCCGCGGTCAGGCCGAACTCCCGCACCAGGCCGGCAACGAACCCACTCGCCGCCTCCCCTTGTTGCTCGAGGGTCAGTGACTCTTCCATCGTGTCCTCGCTCTCCCCGGACCTCTGCCCGGAACGCTGCGTCTGCTGTCTCGACGGGCCGTCGTTGGTGGGCTGGTTGCCACTACCCCTCGAACCCCGTCGGCGTCTCGGCCGGCTCGCACCGTCGGCTCCCGAGGCGTCCTTGTCGGACCCGGAGCCATTGGTCCGGCTCCCCTGATCATCCCTCGATCCGCCGGCCGGCGATCCGGCGTCAACCCCGTCCGCCGACCCTTCCCCTTTGCCATTGGCCGTCCGCGAAGGCGGGCCGGCCCCAGGAGAACGGTTCCGTCCCCCGGTGCCGCCATTGGCACCAGATCCACCGCCACGGGTGCGATCACCCCCGGACCTCCCGCGGTCCGGCCGCTGCCGTCTCCCGCGTTTCGGCGGAGGTGCCACCGGCCGGACACGGGCCTGAACCCGTGCCTCTCCCCGCAGCCGGCCGAACAATCCGGCCTTCGGCTCGCTGAGGACCACGAACTCGGCGTCGTCCTCGGCGACCCCGAGAAGGTCGAGAACGATCTCCTTCGCTTCGGGAAGGGACTTACCACTGGCTTCCACCCACTCCACTGACTACCGAGCCTTTCTCTCACGCTTGGCCTTCGAGCGCGGGTGCTCTTTGGATGCGGCCGATCCGCCATCGGCCGCATCCGGCGGCGGCCCGTTCCTGCCGCTTCCCGGACCCTTGACGTCGTCGGGCGCAGGCCTGGGCCCTCGGGCAGCCCCCGTGCCCCGCTTGGGGCCCGGGTTGGACCGGGACCCGTTGGCGGAGCCTGTCGTCTTCGCCGAGCTCACCGTCTTGGCCGGATTGGCGGCCTTCGCCGGGGTCGCCGGCCGCTTTGCCGCCTTGGCCCCGGCGGCCGGCGTGCCGCGCGCAACACGTGGAGTCGAGCCGTTGGCCGTCCCGCCCGCCTTGGGCGAGGTGGAGCCGCCGCCCGCCTTGGGCTTCGGGAGCGCCCGCTCGGTGCGGTCGGCCACCGGTCCTTTCGCCCCGGCCGCCACCGGGGGCCCGCTGACGATCCCCTTGCGGAACAGAACCTCTTGGGTGCCGATGCGGATAGCGCTCGAAACAATGAAATAGACATTGAGAATTGCGGCCACATTGATATAAATAAAACCGAATATGAGCGGCATGTATTTCTGAAGCATGGCTGCCTGCGGATTAGCCTGAGCAGCCTGCGGATTACGAGCATTGAGACGGGCCATCTGAAGATATTGGAGCGCCACCGATCCCACCACCAGCAGCAGGTACGGGATGGCGATGAATATCGAGCTGTGACGGGAGAGAAGCTTTTCGGAGAAATCCATCCCGAAGGAGATGAGCTGGCCATGGTGGGCGTGAATGTTCAGGTACATGGCGCTGGTCTTGGGGATGTAGCGGGGCTCGGCCACGACCTGTGCCGCCACCGTGAACCCGTGCACCGTGTGCGCCGGTATGGTGACGGTGTTGGTAATACCCCGAATAACGCTGTAGAGAACGAAGAATGCGGGCATCTGCAACAACATGGGGAGACACCCTGAGGCCGGGTTCACATTGTGCTCTTTGTAGAGCTTCATCATTTCTTCATTCATTTGGGTCCGGTTTTCCGCACCCTTGTACTTCTGCTGCAGCTTCTTCATCTCGGGCCCGAGGGCCTGCATGGCCGCCATGTTCTTCGTGCTCTTGACGGTCAGCGGGGTGAGCAGAGCCATGATCACGATGGTGAGCAGGGCCACGTCGATCGGGTAGTTGGGAATGATCGAGTAGAAGAAGGCCAGCACCCCTCCCACCCCGTCCAGGAGTGGCTGGAAGATCCGACCGATGTCCTTGATCAACGACTGCATGGAGTCCTCCGGTCGGGGACGGGATCTACGCCGTGCCGACCCCACGGATGGCAGCGGAGGAGGCGTCCGGCGGCGAGCCGGGCGCCGCGGAGGGAGCCGTGGCGGTCGATGGCCTCGATGGCATACTCCGAGCAGGTGGGGAGGAACCGACAGCCCGTCGGGCGGCCGGACCGAGCCAACTGGTAGATATGGATGGCCGCGATCAGCCACCCGGAGACGGGTCGCCGGGGCGGATCCCGCCGTTCAGCCACGCAGACGAGGTCGCCGGGGCGGCGCTCGTCACGGTGCTCGGGTCGGGCGGTCACCGGTGCCGGCCTCACCGGGTCACCTTCGCCTCGTCCGACGACGGGCCGGGGGAGTGACCGGCCGGACGATCGGTGGCCCTCTCCAATGCTTGGCTCATGGCCACCTTCAGTTCGTCGAAACCCAATTTTGAGCCGCCTGGCCCCGTGCTTACTACGTAGGCACCGACCGGCAGGGATGACGCCTGCTCGGCCATGATGGCCCGCATCCGGCGCCGTAGTCGGTTCCTCGCTACTGCATTTCCTACCCGGCGGTTGATGGCATAGGCCACTTCCGTCCTTGACCAGGTACTTTGGTACAAAAATCGAACAGTGAACGGGCCTGAGCGGCCCTGGGACGAGGTACGCCGCAAGGCCTCGAAGGTCCGGCGCGACCGCACCGGGCCCAGCCGCCCGGCCGAGGGCCGATCCCGTCGATCCCCGTCGGTCACGCCGACAGTCGTTGGCGCCCCTTCGCCCGGCGGGCGCGGATCACAGCCCGTCCGGCTTTGGTCGACATCCGCTTTCGGAATCCGTGGGTCTTGGCCCGTTTTCGTGTGTTCGGCTGGTATGTGCGCTTCATCCATCCACTTCCTTCCTCGCCCTGGACCGTGGACACTGGCGTCACATCCGGCAGGGGGCCCGGCCACACAGGGATCAGGGCATTCCGCCACATGCTAGGCGCGAATGGGCCCTGGCTCTAGTCGAGCCGGGGGAGGCACAGCGGATTTCCACGGTGTACCGTTCCGGGCACAGCAGGTCGGCCGCGGACCGTGGAGTCTCCAGGAATGGCCATTCCCTGCCCCGAGGAACCACCCGAAACGTCACCAACCCCAGAGCGCCCCTTCTTGAGCCGCAGGACGGTGCGTGCACCAACGACACTCGTCCACACCTGTGGATATCTTTGTGGACCGAGCAAATACTCCAAGGGCGGAGGCCCATGTGAACGAGACTGAAGGGCTGTGGATTTCATGCTCGGCCGCCCTGCGTGAGCAGGTGTCCGACGCCATCTGGCAGGCCTACCTCTCCGGGATCACACCGCTGTCGATCAACGAGGGCGAGATCGTACTGGGGGTACCCAACACGCTGATCCGCGACCGCGTCGAGTCGCGGTTCCTCGGCCTCATCCAGGACACGCTGACCGGCACCGTGGGCCGGGACCTGGTGGTTCGTCTCGAAGTGCTGGCCCCCGTCCACGAGCCGGCCGAGGAGATCCTCGCCACCGCCGGCGCTGCTGCCGGTCGGGCCGGCTCGGCCATGGGCGCAGACCGGCCCCTGTCGGCCCGGGGGGAGTCCGGTCGCGGCCCTGGATCACCCACCCCGAGACCCGACCACCTCGGATCGCCGGTGCTCGATCCCCGGTACACGTTCGACACCTTCGTAATCGCCTCCTCCAACCGCTTCGCCCATGCCGCCGCCCAATCGGTGGCCGAGTCCCCGGCGCGTTCGTACAACCCCCTGTTCATCTACGGGGACGCCGGACTCGGCAAGACCCACCTGCTGCACGCCATCGGCAACTACGTCCTCGAGAACTTTGTCGGGCGGCACATCCGTTACGTGACCACCGAGACCTACATGAACGAGTTCGTCGACGCCATCCGCACCAATGCCACCACCGCCTTCAAGCGACGGTACCGGGAGTGCGACGTGCTCCTGATCGACGACGTCCAGTTCATGGAGCGCAAGGAGTCGCTGCAGGAGGAGTTCTTCCACACGTTCAACTCCCTGTACGGCGCCTCGAAGCAGATCGTGCTCACCTCGGACCGACCCCCGAAGTCGATCGCCACCTTGGAGGACCGGCTCCGCAGCCGCTTCCTGTCGGGTCTGATCACCATCGTGGAGCCTCCCGACCTCGAGACCCGCCTGGCCATCCTCAGGGCGAAGGCCGAGCACGATCACATGGACGTGCCCGACACCGTGCTCGAGTTCATCGCCACCCACGTCAAGGACAACATCCGCGAACTCGAGGGGGCCCTCATACGGGTCACCGCCTTCGCCAGTCTCAACCGGCAGCCGATGAGCAGGGAGCTGGCCGAGCAGGTGCTTTCAGACATCGTTTCCGCCGATCAGCCCCGCCGGATCACCCCTCAGGTCATCCTGGCTGCGACCTCGGACACCTTCGGGTTCTCCGTCGAAGAGCTCTGTGGTCCCAACCGCAGACGCCCGCTGGTGACCGCCCGACAAGTGAGCATGTACGTGTTCCGGGAGCTCACCGACTTCAGCTATCCGGCCATCGGCCGCGAATTCGGGGGCCGCGACCACTCCACGGTGATGCACGCCGTTGACAAGATCACCGCCATGATGAAAGAGCGCCATCAGATCTACAACCAGGTGACCGATCTGATCGTGCGGATCAAGAGTGGTTCGTGACGCCCGACCGTCTGTTCGCCCTCTTTCCGGAGGTTGTGCACTATCTGTGGATATCTCCGGTGAAGTCTGGGGTAATTCTGTGAACTCGAGATGAACTTGTCCATAAGTGTTCATCCGACGGACACCCACCCCCGGGGTCGACGGGAAACAGTGGACGGGCGGGGCACAACCGGACATGCCCTACGCTGCGCCGATGGCAGGTCATCCCCAATCCACAGGGCTTATTACCATCACTATTTGAATTCAAACAACTAACAAAGAGCGAGAAGGGACAATTCTGGTGAAGTTTCGATGCGAGCGCGACTCCCTGGTGGAGGTGCTGACCACTGCCGGGCGCGCCGTGAGCTCGCGCACGTCGACCTCCATGGCCCTCGGCGGCGTTCGGATCGAGACGACGGGTAATCACCTCGGCGTGGTCGGCACCGACCTCGATCTCACCATCCACGTATCTGCCGAAGCCATCGGGATCACCGACGGAGTGTGTGTCGCGCCGGCCAAACTGCTCGCCGACATCGTCCGGTCACTGGAGCCGGGAGCGGTGACTATCGACGCCGAGGGCGAAAAGGTGGAGATCGGCGCCGCCCGGTCGCGGTTCAGTCTGCGGACATTTCCGGTCGACGACTTTCCGACACTCCCCGAACCTCCGGAACCGGACACCTCGTTGCCGGCAGCCGGCTTGGCCGGTGCCCTCCGACAGGTGGTCCGGGCCGCCTCGAGCGACGACGCGCGTCCGCTGCTCACCGGAGTGCTGATTGCCGCCGAGGGAAGTGGTATCCGCCTGGTGGCCACCGACTCCTACCGGTTGGCCATGCGGGACATCGACGGCAGCGACGCCCTGTCGGACAACTCGCAGATCCTGGTGCCGGCCAGGGCCCTTGCCGAGCTGCAACGGTTGTCGGTCCTCGGGATGACGGGCAAGGATCCGTCAGCGGCCACATCGGCAGCCGAGGGCGAGGGAAACCAGGGCGCGGTGGCTCCCACCGTGGGGCTGTCGATCGGCGAGCACGACGTCACCTTCACCGCCGACGGAGTGAAGGTCAGCACCCGGCTCCTCGACGGGAGCTACCCCGACTACCGCCAGCTCATCCCGGCCGCCTACCCCAACCAGCTCCACCTCGGGAAGGACTCGCTCCTCGACGCCCTTCGCCGGGTGCGCCTGCTGGTACGGGACAACACGACGCCCGTCCGGCTCTCGATGCGCCCGGGCGGGGTGGACCTGACCGTGGTGTCCCAAGAGGTCGGGGACGCCAGCGAGACCGTCGACGCGGACTTCGAGGGGGCCGAATTGACCATCGCCTTCAATCCCACCTATCTGATCGACGGGGTGGAGGCGGTGACCGGCGACGAGGTGCTGCTCGAGACCGTGGATGCCACCAAGCCGGCAACGGTGCGTGCCGCCGAGGAGTCGAGCTTCCGCTACCTGCTCATGCCGGTGCGGGTTTCGTAGCGCTCCCACCGGCCGGCTCCTTCGTGCACCTCGTCTCGTTGGCCATGTCGGACTTCCGCAACATCGTCGAGACCGCCATCGAACCCGATCCCGACGGGACGACGGTGATCACCGGCCTCAACGGCGCCGGCAAGACGAGTGTGTTGGAAGCCGTCGGGTACCTGTCGACCCTCCAGTCGTTCCGAGGCACGCCGCGCGAGGCGATGGTCCGCCGGGGTACCGACCGTGCCATCCTCCGCGCCGAGACACTGGTCAACGGCAGACCGGTCACCATCGAGGCGGAGCTGTCGGCCGGGGGGAGGTCCCGGACCATGGTGAACCGCCAGACCGTCCGTCGCCGAGCCGACCTCCACGAGGCGCTCCGGACCACGGTGTTCTCTCCCGAGGACATCGGAGTGGTGCGCGCCGGGCCGACCGAGCGACGCCGGTTCCTGGACGAGTTGCTGGCGGTGGTGGACCCCAAAGCGGCGGCCTCCGTCGAGGAGGTCGACAAGATCCTGCGTCAGCGCTCCGCCCTGCTCCGCGGGGTGGGGCGCCGCCTCACGGCCGAGGTGGCCGGCACGCTGGACGTGTGGGACTCGCGCCTGGATGCGGCGGGAACGGCCCTGGTGGAGGCCCGCGAGGCGCTGGTGGTGCAACTGGTCCCGCTGGTCGGGACCCACTACTCCCGGCTGGCGGGCCAGCCGACGCCGGTGGACCTCGACTACCGGCGCTCGTGGCCGGGACGGCTCATCGGCGCCCTGTCCGAAGGCCGGGGCAAGGACGTCGAGCGGGGGGTGTCGTCGATCGGTCCCCACCGCGACGAGCTCGAGCTGTCGGTGGACGGGCTGCCGGGCCGCACGCACAGTTCCCAGGGCGAGCAGCGCTCCTTGGCCCTCGCCCTGCGGCTGGCGGCGCACCAGCTGGCTACCGAGCGCCTGGGATCGGCTCCGGTGCTGCTCCTCGACGACGTGTTCTCGGAGCTCGATCCGCTCCGGGCCCGGGCGCTGCTGGCCGGGCTCCCACCGGGGCAGGCCCTCTTGACCACCGCCCTGCCCGCACCCCCGGAGGTGTCGGCCGCCAAGATCCACGCGCTCGAGGCCGGCGGGCACCGGGCTACGGCCGACAGGACGGGGCCGGGGTAGTGGATCCCGACCCCTACGGTCGCGACCCCGGCCCTCGCCCGATCGATGCCTCGCTGGACGCGGTGTCGAAGAAGTTGGGGGTGGACGACGCCCGGGGACTCGGCCGGCTGTTCGCCCACTGGGAGGAGGTCGTCGGGCCGGCGATGGCCGAGCACGTGCGGCCCACCCGGCTCGACGGCGAGGCCCTGGTGGTCACCGTCGACCATCCGGCCTGGGCCACCCAGGTGCGCCGTCTGGGAGAGGAGCTTCTCGACCGGGTGGCGGAACGGACCGGTCTTGGCCGGCCGCCACGGGTGGAGGTGCGGGTGCGCAGGTGACAGGCCCGAGAAAGGTCCCACCATCGGTCATGCGGGTCACACCCGGGGACTACACTGGGCTCTTGGAATCGGGTGAACCCGGCCCCCGGCGAATTGGGCCCCGTGCCTCACCGGAAGCCCCGTTGCACCGGTTCCCGCTCAGTCAAACGACGTTGGAAAGGGCGCGCCTGTGGCGCTGAAGACGGAGAACGAGCCGAAGGTGCCGGCGGCCACCTATGAGGCCAAGGACATCACGGTTCTGGAAGGACTCGACCCGGTCAGGAAGCGACCGGGGATGTACATCGGATCGACCGGGCCGTCCGGTCTGCACCACCTGGTCTGGGAGGTCGTCGACAATGCGGTGGACGAAGCCATGGCCGGTTTCTGCACCCGGATCGACGTGACCCTGCTGGCCGACGGCGGGGTGCGGGTGGCCGACGACGGCCGTGGGTTTCCCACCGGTCCGATGAAGGAACAGCAGGGGAAGTCGGCCGCCGAGGTCGTGCTGACGGTGCTCCACGCCGGGGGGAAGTTCGGTGAAGGGGGAGGGTACAAGGTGTCCGGCGGCCTGCACGGGGTCGGCGTCTCGGTGGTCAACGCCCTCTCGACCCGGCTGCTGCTCGAGATCGACCGGGACGGCGACCATCACGAGCTCGAGTTCCGCGACGGCGGCAAGCCCTCGGGCAAGCTGGCGGTGACCGGTCGGGCGCCGCGCGGCCGGACCGGGAGCACCGTGACCTTCTGGCCGGACCCGACAATCTTCGAGGAGGTCGAATTCCGGGCTCAGACCGTCGTCGAGCGGCTGCAGGTCATGGCCTTTCTCAACAAGGGCCTCGAGATCCGCTTCGTCGACGAGCGGCCCGAGGCCAGGCCGGCCCAGACCTTCAAGTACAAGGACGGGATCGTCGACTACGTCCGCCACCTCAACGCCTCGAAGGAGGCGCTGTTCCGCAAGGTCGCCTCGCTCGAGCAGCAGGAGGAGACGATGGAGGTGGAGATTGCCCTCCAGTGGAACACCGGCTTCTACGAGAGCATCCATTCCTTCGCCAACGGGATCTCCACCATCGACGGGGGCATGCACGAAGAGGGATTCAAGAAGTCGTTGACCAATGTGGCCAACAAGTACGCACGGGCCCGTGGCGCCCTGAAGGAGAAGGACGACAACCTGCTCGGCGAGGACATCCGCGAGGGCTTGACCGCCATCATCTCGGTGCGCCTGCAGGATCCCCAGTTCGAGGGCCAGACCAAGGCCAAGCTGGGCAACGTCCCGGTGCGTTCGTTGGTGGAACGGGCGACCAACGAGAAGCTCGCCGAATGGTTCGAGGAGAACCCCCGCGAGGGCGGACAGATCATCCAGAAGGGCCTCTTGGCGGCGCGGGCCCGGGTGGCCGCCCGCTCCGCCCGCGACCTGACCCGGCGGAAGTCATCCCTCGACGGCGCCGGGCTGCCCGGCAAGCTGGTCGACTGCTCGTCGCGCGACCCCCGGGAGAGCGAGCTGTTCATCGTGGAGGGCAACTCGGCCGGCGGGTCGGCCAAGGACGCCCGCAATCCGCGCACCCAGGCCATCCTCCCCATCCGCGGCAAGATCCTCAACGTCGAGCGGGCCCGCATCGACAAGATGCTGAAGAACACCGAGATCCAGGCCCTGATCGCGGCCATCGGGGCCGGCCTGGCCGAGGACTTCGATGTCACCAAGTCCCGCTATCACAAGATCATCATCCTGGCCGACGCCGACGTCGACGGCTCCCACATCCGCACCCTGCTGCTCACCTTCTTCTTCCGGCAGATGAAGCCGCTGGTCGAGGGCGGATTCGTCTACGTGGCCCAGCCGCCGCTGTACTCCACCCTGGTGGGTAAGGAGAAGGTCTACCTGAAGGACGACCAGGCCAAGGCCGGGTTCCTGGTGGAGAACCCGAACCACAAGGCCGACTTCCAGCGGTTGAAGGGACTGGGGGAGATGGACTTCGGGGAGCTCCGGGACACCACCATGGACCCCGGGCGCCGGTCGCTGCTGCAGGTGGCCGTGGAGCAGGCGGCGGTGGCCGACGAGGTCTGCTCGGTGCTGATGGGCGAGGACGTGGAGCTCCGGCGCCACTTCATCCAGACCAATGCCAAAGATGTGCGCTTCCTCGACATCTGAGGGGCGGATCGGGCCGGGCACCCGCAGTACGGTGACCGCCCGGATGAGAATTCCGAAAAGGACGAGGACGCGGCATGCCTGGACGTGACAACGACGGTCGGGGCGGTTCCGACACCGACGCGGACATCTCCGGGTTCATCGAGCCCATCGAGATCCAAGAGGAGATGGAGCGGTCCTTCCTCGAGTACTCGATGTCGGTCATCGTGCAGCGGGCGCTGCCCGACGTGCGGGACGGCCTGAAGCCGGTGCACCGGCGGATCCTCTACTCGATGTACGACCAGCGCCTGCTGCCCGATCGGCCCCACACCAAGTGCGCCAAGGTTGTCGGCGACGTGATGGGCTCCTACCACCCCCACGGTGACTCCTCGATCTACGAGGCCCTGGCCCGGATGGTCCAGGAGTTCTCGATGCGCCACCCGCTGGTGGACGGCCACGGCAACTTCGGCGGCACCGGCCCGGACGAGGGACCGGCGGCCATGCGCTACACCGAGTGCCGGCTCGCCCCGCTGGCCCTCGAGCTGATGAGCGGCATCGACCAGGAGACGGTCGATTTCACCCCCAACTACGACGCCACCGCCGAGGAGCCGACGGTTCTGCCGGCGCGGTTCCCGAACATCCTGGTCAACGGGTCACAGGGGATCGCGGTGGGGATGGCGACCAGCATCCCGCCCCACAATCTGGGTGAGGTCATCGACGCCACCGCCCACCTCCTCGAGCATCCGGAGGCTACTTCCGACGACCTCATGGCGTTCGTCAAGGGCCCCGACTTCCCCACCGGGGCGCTCATCCTCGGCCGCCAGGGGATCCTCGACGCGCTGCGCACGGGTCGCGGGTCGATCAAGATGCGGGCGGTGGCGGAGATCGAGGAGGGCCGGGACGGGGCGACCCGGATCGTGGTGTCGGAGATGCCGTACCAGACTTCGGTGGCCACGGTGGAGAAGAAGATCTCGGAGCTGGTCCGCACCGGCGACATCGACGGCATCGCCGAGGCCCAGGACGACTCCTCCGGCGGCAAGACCCGCCTGGTCATCCGCTTGAAACGCGACGCCAACGCCAACGTGGTGCTCAACAACCTTTTCAAGCAGACGCCCCTGCAGACCTCGTTCAGCGTCAACGCGGTGGCCCTGGTCGACGGGGTGCCCCGCACCCTGAACCTGGCGCAGATGCTCACCCATTACGTGGCCCACCAGGTCGACGTGGTGACCCGCCGATCGCAATTCCTGCTCGACAAGGCCCGAGCCCGCGCCCACGTGGTCGAGGGCCTGCTCAAGGCCATCGACATGTTGGATGCGGTCATCGCCGCCATCCGGGAGTCGGACGACCGCCCGGCCGCCCTCGAGGCGCTGCGGACCCCCCCGTTCGAGTTCTCCGAAGAGCAGGCCAATCACATCTTGGACATGACCCTGGCCCGGCTGACCCGACTGGGCCGGTCCAACCTCGAAGAGGAGATGGCCAGGCTGCTCGGGGAGATCGCCGAGCTCGAGTCGATCCTGGCCGATCCGGCCAAGCTGCGCGGGGTGATCGCCTCGGAGATGGCCGAGATCCGCGAGAAGTTCGCCAACGAGCGCCGGACGGTGATCACCCACGACCCCGGGGACATGAACGTGGAGGACCTGGTCGACGACGAGGAGATGGTCGTGACCATGAGCCGTGCCGGTTACGTGAAGGCGGTCTCCGCCGATTCGTTCCGCACCCAGGGCCGCGGCGGACGCGGCGTCCAGGGGGCAAAGCTCAAAGAGGAGGATCTGATCTCCGACGTGGTGCACACCACGGCCCACGCCCATCTCCTGCTGTTCTCGAACCGGGGCCGGGTGTTCCGCCTGCGAGCCCTCGAGATCCCGATGAAGGAGCGGACCGCCCGCGGCACCGCCATCGTCAACCTCCTGCCCCTGGCCCCGAACGAGGTCATCCAGGCCATCATCGGTACCCGCGACTTCCCCGCCGACAGTTACCTGGTGTTCAGCACCAAGCTGGGCCAGATCAAAAAGACCTCGTTCACCGAGTACGACAAGTCACGCCGCGAGGGCTTCATCGCCATCAATCTGCGGGACGGAGACGAACTGGTACGGGTGGTGGAGACCCACGGTGATGACGACGTGTTCCTGGTCACCCAGTCGGGCATGACCATCCGCTTCTCCGAGCAGGACGTCCGGGCCATGGGTCGTGATGCGGCAGGCGTACGCGGTGTGCGGCTCAAGGCCGACGACCGGGTGGTCTCGTGCGACATCGCCCGGGACGAGGCCGACATCCTGTTGCTCACCGACGCGGGCTACGGCAAGCGGACCAAGGTGGAGCGCTTCAACCGGCAGGCACGCGGCGGGCAAGGGGTGCGGGGCATCCGTCTGACTGCCAAACGCGGGCGGGTGGTGGCCGCCTTCATGGCCGGGCTGGAGGACGAGATCCTGCTCATCTCGACCTCGGGGGTGGTCATCCGCACCGCGGTCCGGGAGATCGCCTCGCAGGGTCGGGATGCAACCGGGGTGCGGGTCATGAACCTCGACACCGACGATGCGGTGGCGGCGGTGGCCGCGGTGGCGGGCGAGGTGGCCGGAGACGGGTAGGGGGCCGGCGTTCGGGGTACGGGCCACCTGGAAGCGGCTCGGGCCTGATGGAATCGGTCGAGTGGTGGTGTAGCGTCGTGCACCGTTTGCGGGGCTATAGCTCAGTCGGTTAGAGCGCAGCACTGATAATGCTGAGGTCGCTGGTTCGATTCCAGCTAGCCCCACCAGGAGTGAATGGCCCGACGTCGAAAGGCTCGGGTGCCTCGGCGACCAGAGGAAGCGAAGGATCCAGGTCGTGAGCGACAATTGCGCAGAGCGCTGCTTCGCGCTCAGAGGGCGGGGATCACCTTGTCGGTCACCGTGCGGAGGTAGCGCCAGGCGATCTCCGGGGGAAGGCCGCCGACGAGTGGATGCAGCGGCAGAGGGAGACCGGACCTGGCCATGGAAATCGCCTCGTCGACGGACATGACGCGGTACCCCATATTCTCCGCCCGGAGTTCCTCGATCGATTCTGCGAACGACAGACTCGTCGTCCCACTGTCGCCGACATTCATGACCGCGTAGCTGCGAGCGTCGTGCATAAGGTAGGGACCGAGTTCGTCCCACGCGCGTTCTACGTCGTTGGCGACGAACAGACTCGTTGGCAGGTCCTTCGGTGGAAGAAAGCACCAGCTCGGCTCGTGGCCGGCGCTGCGCGCCGAATGCTCGAAGACTTGCCGGAGTGAAGCGGTTCCGTTCTGCGCGAAGAACCCGAGACCGTTCCGACCGGCCCGACGGGCAGCCGCTTCGCTACCACCGCCCCACGACACGGACGGTCCTCCGGGAGTCAACGGCGTGGGGGTGACCTGGACAGTCCGACCGTCGTGGTCGAACGGCTCACCGGTCTTGGCTCGGAGCAGGACGGCCAACCACTCATCGGCGATGCGACCTCGGCTCCGAAAGTCCACGCCGAACATGCCGTACTCGTCTTCGCGGTACCCGATACCGCAGACATAGCTGACCCGTCCGCTGCTGAGGATGTCAAGGACGACCATCTCCTCGGCCAGGCGGATCGGCTCGTACAAGGGGAGAACGACAACAGCCAGCACGATCGGGATCGATGACGTCCGGGCCGCCAGGGCGGTGGCGAGGATCATCGGCGACGGCAGGTACCCGTCGCTCTGTCCATGGTGCTCGCTGAGGATCGCCGCTACTGCGCCGCGCTCCTCGGCCCAGCTCGTCATCTCGAGCGCGGCCGCGTAGAGCTCTACCGTCGGGGCACCGGTGGAGGGCGCGCGCATGTCGAATCGAAGAGTGAACATCAGGTCAGGTACCGGACTCGGGTGACCCTATTCGAACCGGTCCTGGTCACTCCAGTCCGGCGATCCGTCGGCGATCCAGGTTCCGGTGACTTCCTCGCCGGGAACGACCAGACCGGCGGTATCGGGGCAGCCCGGATACGGGGCGAACAGGATCGATGTCTCCCACAGCTCCTCAGGGATGAGCTCCTGTCGACCCGGAAGTTCGAGAGGATCCTGGATGGGCCCTTCCGACACACGGGCGTCCTCCATGAACCATGACCAGGTTGCCGGCTCCAGACCCGATGCCGCCGTGGTTCGCTCGTCATGACGTACGCAACCGCCCCTTCGGACAGGGGGTCTCCGGTGTTGAGAGGGTGGGTGACCTCAGCCCCTGGCTGCTGTTGTCCCGTCAGCTCGGACCTTTGCGCCCCAGGAGATGAAAGACGCGACTGAGTTGGCGGTAGGGGTCTCGACGGCTGGCTGCGAGTTCGACTGCGGCCGTCGCCGCTACCTGCTCTGGATCGCCGGGGTCCAACTCGACTCCACCGAATTCGAGCCAGTCGACAAACAGCCATACCCCGTACCAGCACATTGGCTCCACTTCCCGGCTCCGCATGAGCTCGCTGAGGTGCTCCACCGTGTCGGCCCGGCTCGGCACTCCCAGCACCCCAACCTCGCCGGTGGCGTCAAACGCCGCCAGGGCGTCGTCCCACCGCTGTTCGAGGGCCGGGCGCACGGCCAGCACCTTGGCGTTCCCGGTCATGATCGAAACCACACCGCCGACAGCCGTGCACCGGCACAGCTGGTCGACCAACGGCTCCGGTTGCTCGAGGTACCCGAGCACGCCGTGGCACAACACTGCGGCGAAGCGGCGGCCATCCACCGCCGCGAAGGCGTTCTCACCGTCGGCCTGCAAGAGCGTCACCCGTCGCCGGGCCTCACCGGGCAGCCGCTGGAGCCGCCGCCGAGCTTTGTCCAGCATCGCCGGCGATGGATCGAGCAGCGTCACCTCGTGGCCGGCTTGAGCCAGCTGAAACGACTGATGGCCTGCGCCGCCGCCGACGTCGAGCACGGGCGCTGGAGGCCTGGGCAAATGCTCGAGCAGCTGCTGGTGCAACACATAGGTGCGCACCTGCCCTTTCACCGAGGCATAAGCCTCATCCGCAAACTGGTCAGCCAAACCGGCCCAGGTGTCATCGCCCACCACATCAAGATATTCCGGATGTTCAGTCCCAAGAAGGCCTCGTCCCTGGGGGTGACAACTCTGGAGGGGACACCAGCTGACCCGGGCCCGACTCATGCCGACGTCGGGCCCACAACACCGCCGGCTCGAGGCTGGAATGATGTCTGAATGGCCGGGTGCATCGTCCTGGACTTCGACGGCACCGTCATTGACAGCGAAGAGCCCTTGTTTCAGTCGTGGGTCGAGCTCTGGGACCACTACGACGAGGAGTTGACGGCGGCAGAATGGCAAGGGTCCATAGGTACCGATGACGGCCGCGATCCATGGTCTGACCTTCAACGGAGGATGGGTCGCATTCTGGATCCAACTCTGCAGGCGGCCCGACGGGCCCGGCGAGACGAGCTGCTCGAGAGTCAGAGCCCGCGTCCGGGCGTGGTCGCCTGGCTGAACGAGGCCCGCGCCCTCGGAATCGCAGTGGGAATCGCTTCGTCGTCACCGTCGGAATGGGTGAACGGTCATCTCGAGCGACTCGGACTCCACGAGCACTTCTCGTGCGTCGTCTGCGCCGACGGAACGATCCCGGCCAAGCCCGATCCGATGTCGTACCGGATAGCATGCGATCTACTGGGAGCCGACCCCTGCCACTCGGTTGCCGTTGAGGACTCACCGCATGGAGTCGCCGCCGCCACGTCGGCCGGTCTCTTCACCATCGCCGTCCCGCACGGTCTCACGGAAGGCCTCGATCTCACGGCTGCCGACCTTTATTTGGACACGCTCGAGGGACTCACCGCTTCTGAAGCGCTACGCATGGCTCGCCACCGGCCGGTCCGATGAAGACTGCCTTGGGCCAATCGACGTCGGGCTTGTCGCACGGTCGGGCCGGCCACCTTGGAGGGGTTGCAGGTGGTGGCGAGCACGGTCATCCCGAGCCGATCGGCGAGGTCGGTGGCCGCCATCCCGACCGATGACGGCTCGCGGCGGGGCCCGGCACACGGCCAGAGGGGACCTGGGGCAGAGTGTGGACCGTGCCCAGCCTCACCGCCGCCATCGGGCGTCTCCGGGACGTCGTCGGCCCCCGGGCCGTGGGGGACCCCGAGATCGTCGCCTCGTACACGACCGACTGGACCGGCCGGTTCGTGGGCTATTCCCCGCTCGTGGTGCGGCCAGAGTCGACAGAGGAGGTGGCGGACGTGGTCTCCGCCTGTCGGGAGCTGGGCCTGACCCTGGTGCCCCAGGGAGGGAACACGGGTCTGGTCGGCGGCGGCGTGCCGCTCGGGGGCGAAGTGGTGCTCAGTCTTCGCCGGCTCCGGGCCCTGGATCCGGTCGACGTCCGGTCCGGCCAGGTCACCGCCGGGGCCGGCGTCGCCCTCGCCCAACTCCAGCAGACGGCCGCCGCCGCCGACTGGTCCTACGGCGTGGACATGGCCAGCCGTGGGTCGGCCACCGTGGGCGGTATGGTCGCCACCAACGCCGGGGGGCTGCACGTCCTCCGCTACGGCGACACCAGAGCGCAGCTGGTAGGGCTCGAGGCAGTGCTGGGAACCGGCGCGGTGGTGTCCCATCTCGGGGGATTGGTGAAGGACAACACCGGCTACGACTGGCCGGGGCTGGTGTGCGGCAGTGAGGGGACGCTCGCCGTCGTCACCGCCGCCCGGTTCCGACTCGTCCCACCGACGCCATACCGGACCGCGGCGCTTCTGGCCTTCCAAACGGTTCCCGACGCACTCGCTGCTGCCTGGCTGCTCCGCCGCTCGCTCGCGTCGCTGGAGGCCTGTGAGCTGTTTCTGGCGTCCGGGGTCGAGCTCGTCTGTTCGGTCAGCGGGATACCGGCTCCGTTCCCCCGACGCCATCCGGCCTACCTGCTGGTCGAAGTCGCTGGTCAGACGGACCCCGTCGACATGTTGGCCGAGGCCGCCGACTCCCTCCCCAAGTTGGCAGATGTGGCCGTGGCCACGGAGACAGCCCGGAGGGCCGAGCTCTGGCGCTTCCGCGAGGACCACACCCAGGCCATCAACAGCCTGGGTCCTCCGCACAAGCTCGACGTGGCCCTGCCGCTCGGGGCGCTGGCCGAGTTCGTCGACCGGGTCCCCGGAGTGGTGGCGTCGGTCGATCCGGGGGCCCGGACCTGGCTGTTCGGCCACGTCGGGGATGGCAATGTCCACGTCAACGTCACCGGCTCCACTCCGGGCGACGACCGTGTCGACGACGTGGTGCTCAGGCTGGCGGCCGGGCTCGGTGGGAGCATCAGCGCCGAGCACGGAATCGGCACGGCGAAGAAACGATGGCTCTCCCTGTCGAGGACGTCGGCCGAGCTCTCGGCCTTCCGGTCGCTCAAGGTGGCGCTCGACCCTGGCGGGATCCTGAACCCCAACGTCCTCCTGCCGGCAGACCCGGCCTGACGAGGCGCGGGGGGCTCGATCTCCGTTCGACACTGCTACCGTGACCGACGTGCCGGACTACGACGCCATTGTTGTTGGGGCCGGTCACAACGGGCTGACCGCGGCCACGATCATGGCCCGGGGCGGGATGCAGGTCCTCTGCCTGGAGAAGAACCACTTCATCGGCGGGATGGCGACGACCACGGAGCTCGCCCGTGGCTACCGCTTCGAACTGGCCGGCTCCATCCAGTTTCCGGTCCCGACCGAGATCTTCGACGATCTGGGATTCGCCTCGTGTCCCATCTACGAGCCCGAAGTGCAGTCCGCCAGCATCGGGGCATCAGGTGAGCCGCCGATCCTGCTCTACAGCGATCCGACCCGCCTCCTGGACCACCTGAACGACGCCATCGGCATCGAGGCGGTGTTGGGTATGGCCGAGGTGGCGGCCTGGGCGGAGGCGCCGGCACGGGCCATCGGGCGGTTCGACGTCCGGAAGCCGCCGAAGTCACTCGACGAGATGTGGGCGTGCGCGACGAATGAGAAGGAGCGCCTGGCCATCCGGACCGCACTGTTCGGCAGCGTGATGGACGTTGTCGACCGATTCCTCCCCGATCGCCAGAAGCATGCCCAGATCCGCAGCATGCTGGCCTTCCTCGCCGTCAATTCCACCTTCCGGGGCCCCTATTCGGCCGGCAGCGCCCTCTGCCTCGCCTTCGCCCTGGCCTCGCCGGGTGACGCGACGATGTCCAAGGTGCATGGCGGCATCGGCACCATGTCGGACCACCTGCTGGGGCTGTTCGAGCAGAGCGGCGGCGAGCTGCGGAGGCACGTCAAGGTGACCCGGATCGTCACCGATGGCGCCCGGGTGGAAGGGGTGGCCCTGGCTGACGACGAGGTGATAACCGCCCCGGTGGTGGTATCGAATCTGGACCCCACGGCCACCTTCACCCAGCTGCTCGACCGGGATGAGCTGCCCGAGGTCTTTACCCAGCGTGTCGACGCCATCGATCATCGGGCCGCCTACTTCCAGATCCACTTCGCCCTCAAGGGCCTTCCGGAGTACGCCAGCCCGTACGACATCCTCAACGAGGGCGATCTCCGGAACAACGTGACCTTCTTCGGCACCGCCGAGCAGATGCAACGCGACTTCGACGGATCCGTCCGCGGAATGGTCCCGGATTCCCCCTCGTTCAATCTGTCGATCCCGACGCTGCGCGACCCGGAGCTCGCACCCGAAGGGAAGCACGTGGCCAGCAGCTTCGCCTTCTATTCCCCGATTGCCGCGGCTCACGCGGACCAGGGACGGCTACGCGACGAGATGGCAGCACGCATCGTGGCGAAGATCACCTCGAAGGCGCCCAACTTCCCGGATCTCATCGATCGTCAGTTCAACTACCCGGCCTACACCTACGAGCTGATGTTCGGATGCACCGGCGGCGACTTCACCCACGGGCTCCTCCAGCCGGAGTTCATGGGCCCGTTCCGCCCCGGACCCCGGGGTTGGCCCGACGCTCCGGTTCCGGTCGAGGGTCTGTACCTGTGCGGCGCGGGCTGCCACGGCGGCCCCGGGGTCACGTTCATCCCGGGCTACAACTGCGGATATGAGGTGCTCGAATCGGCTGGCTCGACCCGGCTGTAACGGATCTGGCGCTCGACGAACGCCAGGTACACCGCCACCGAGAACGCCAGGCTGGTGAAGAGGCTCATCGCGAAGAAGATCCATGGGATTCGCATCCCGCGCCTTCGCCCATCGGTGATCGACCACAGCGGGAAGAGCAGGACGTTGACGATGATGTAGTCCTGGGCTGCCGAGTCCGCGGCCCAGTTGGAGAAGAGCGCCTTGGTGTAGTTGACGTAGCTGGCCTCGTGGCCGTACTGGTGCGTGTAGCGGACGTTGAAGTACCAACCGAGGCCCAGCGATGCGAGTCCGATCAGGAAGTAGATGCCCTCGAGCAATGACAATCCCCCCGTTCCGCCGGCAAAGAGGCGCCGGTTGGTGACGAACGCCAAGGCCGTGCTGATCACGCCCAGGGCACCGAAGAAAAGGAGTGACGTAGTCATGGGCCTCCCCGGACCTCCGCCGAATTGATGTCCGGTCATTCTAAGAGCGGGTGGAAGGCGAAGCGCCCCTTTGGAGCTCAAGGTCCCCAGTGTCGAGGTCGATGACTGAAGTCGGGGGCAGGGTGCGGCTCGAGCAGGTCGAGCAGAGGTTGACGATGGCCTACGGACCCCGCAGTTCACTGCACCAGGTTCCGACCAGTCGAAACAGTCGGAATCGTGCGCCCCGAGCAACCGTGCGCTCCGGGTGGCTCAGACGAGCGGCCTTCCGCCGGATCACGGTGCGGACGGCGTCGATCTGCTGTCTCCCGGCTCTGGTGCTCGCGGCCGACATCTCCTTCCCCTCCACCGCGGCCGGCGTCACCGCCAGGCCGCCGACGACCGTCTCGCACTACGAGGCGAGCATCGACCCGTCCGCTCTGGTCGCCCAGGGGAGGGCAGCGGGGGAGACCGGAGCCGGCGGTCTGGCGATCTTGGACTTCGGGCGACCCGCGGTCGACGGCTCCACGTCGGGGACGATCGACTTCGACGGCAACTTCATCTCGCTGAACACCATCGCCACCGTCACCCTGGACTATGTGCGGGGGTACTTCGCCAGTGCCCCGCCGGCACTGCACCTGGCGGTGGCCATCGGGACGAACAACAGCTGCGGATCGGGCCAACCCTGCGGCACCACCGTGTGCGGCTGCAAATTCGAGCCGCCGAGCTTCGCCACGTGGGGAGCTGAGCTCGCCGCGACGGTCGAGCAGACCCAATCGTCCGTCAACTCGCTCAGGGGGCATTCGGGCTACTCGGACCTGGTGGAGGTGGTGGCCGGGGATGACGCCGAGCCCGCCTTCGATCCGGAGTATCAGAACACCCATGACCTTCTGGCCGGATACGCCGATGCGGTGGGCGGCTTCCAGCCCGCCATGGTCGACTTCGGCTCGGCCGAGCCGGGCTTCTGGTCCAACGGTCAGCTGCTGCAGGTAGCCGATGGATTCGGGCCGGATGTCGCCGTACCTGAGGCGTACTCCGGCTCCGAGGTCTCGACGTGGGCCGCACTCGTCGCTTATGCCGAGTCCCGCGGGCGGGTGATTACCGTCTTCGGGGTCCTGACCAACACGGCCAAAGGCTACAGCCCGCGGGTGGCCTACTCCTCGCTACTGAATGCCATCCAGCCGATCACCGGACAGACGTCGATCCGATGGTCCTCGGACATCACCCATTGAGTGGAGTGCGGGGCGCCACCCCAGCGGGGGAAGAACGGTGCCTAAGGCAAGGGGAATCATGTGCATGTCAACTTCGCCCGGATCGTGAAACAGTAGACGCATGAGGATCGGAGTCCATCTGCCCCAGTACGGACGAGTGGCCGGCGCCGATGCGATCAAGCGGTCAGCCAGACACGCGGAGGAGCTCGGATTCCTCGATGTGTGGGTCAGCGACCACATCGTCCATCCGGCGGCCCAGGACTACCCCTCGCCCTACCTGCTCGACCCTCTGGTCACCCTCACCTGGGCGGCGGCCGCCACCGAGCGCATCGGACTCGGCACGAGCGTCCTGGTCGTGCCGACGCACCATCCACTCGAGCTGGCCAATTCGCTGGCCAGCCTCGACGCCCTGTCCGGGGGTCGCCTGACCATCGCCGTGGGCGTCGGATGGTCCGAGCAGGAGTACGTTGCCCTCGGCTATGACTTTCACAACCGAGGGAAGCGTCTCGACGAAGCGATCATCCTGTTCAGGCTGGCCTGGTCCGAGGACCCGGTCTCCTTCCACGGGGAGTTCAACTCCTTCGACGACCTGCGGATATTGCCGAATCCGAGCCACCGGATCCCAATCTGGATCGGCGGCAGCAGCGAGCCCGCCTACCGGCGCGCCGGCGCACTGGGCGACGGGTTCCAGGCCGTGGGCCTGTCAACCGAAGAGGCGGGGCCGGTCGTCGAACGAATCCGGCGCGATCACCCCGACCTCAGCTTTCCGATCTCGCTCCGGACGGGCTGGGACCCCCAGGGAATGGATCCCGGCCGGATCCGGGACGAGCTGGCCGCCTTCTCCGAGGCCGGCATCCAGCACGTCGTTGCCGCGCCGTGGCAGCGGGATCCGGACGAGTGGATCCGGTCCATGGACCGACTCGCCGAGTTGGTGCTGTAGGTCGGCCGGCAGACCTGCACCAGGCTTGGCACCGAGCTCGGCAACGGTGTGGTTCCTTGAGTACCATCGGCCCATGCCAGCCGCTGCCGCCAACGGGATCGCTGTGGAATACGAGACCAGCGGCGATCCGGGCTTGCCGCCGGTCCTATTGATCATGGGACTCGGCTGTTAGCTCACACTGTGGGACCCGGCCTTCTGCAGTGCCCTGGCCGACGCCGGATTCCATGTCATCCGATATGACAACCGTGATGTCGGCCGGTCGACGTGGTTCGACGACGTCGGCGAGCCCGGCCTCGCCGACTTGTTGGCCGGCACGGCCACTCCGCAATGCTCGGTGCAGGACATGGCGGACGATGCCGCCGGCCTTCTCGATTCCCTCGGCTTCGATTCCGCGCACATCATCGGTGTCTCGATGGGCGGAATGATCGCTCAGACGCCCGCCATCGCCCATCCGGGACGGACCCGGTCCCTCGTGTCCATCATGTCGACCACGGCGACCCGACCGTTGGGCAACCCCAGCCCGAAGCACTCGCCGCCCTGACCGCCTCCCCGCCGACAACCCGCGAGGAGGCGATGGAACAGGGGGCCAAGTTGTGGCGGGTCACGGGTCCCCCGGGTTCGATTTCGACGAACAGAAGGTGCGGGAGCGGGCTGGTACTGACTACGACCGGGCCTTCCACCCGTCGGGGACCGCCCGCCAGATGGCGGCAGTCCTGTTCCAGCCGGATCGCACTGCGGCGTTGGCCGGCCCACCGTCTCTTGGAGTGGCGCCAGGGGACCGGAATTGACTGAGGCCCTCCAACCTGAGAATTGGGTCCTGAGCGCCGTCGAAGCCGGGACCTCGGTTTGTACTCGTCCGGCCGATGTCACGAAGGATGAGGCGACCCGTTTCCGCTCAGATCCGGGAGGTCGAGGCCCGCCACGAGGCCGAGGCGCTGCGCGCTCCGGATGCGACCCAGCCCGGGGAGCGCCACGCTCCGCACGCCGAGCACCTGGATCCACATCGGGAGCGAGGCGGCCGGGTAGCCGACCGCTAGGAGCTCCTCCGGACGGGCGACCTGACAGAGTCGGGACGCCAGGTTCGTGGGTCGTCCGATGTAGTCGTCTCCGTCCATGATCAGTGCCTGACCGTGCGCGAATCCACCGCGGAGCGGCAGCGTCGATCCGTCGTAGCGGCCGATCAACTCGGCCGCAGTGGCCAGGGTCGGGCCCACTTCGACGCCGACAATCATGGCGCCGTCGCCCAGCCATTTCGCCACCAGTACGCCCCGCCGCACGGCGATGTCACGAGCCAAGGACCGGAACTGGGTCAGCGTGTCGATAGCCGCGTGCTCCCCGCGGGTGGCCATGAACCGGGTGAAGCCGCAGAGATCCACGAACGCGAACGCACGATCGACCAGGGCGATGGACCGGGCGATCTCCCTGGGCTCCTCGATGCCGCGGCTCGGAGGTGCCGTGCCCACGGTCCCCGGGCGCGCGCTCCCATCGCCTGCCGCGACCAGTGGGGCGGTGTGCCGGACCATGTCGTGAGCCGCTTTCCGGGTGCGGTCGGCCAGGCCACCGGGCAGCGGGACTGGTGGCTCGCTCCGGTTCTTGGGTCGTGAGTTCATCTCGTCCTGTTCTCGAGTCGATCTCTTGATCAAGTGTGGGACAGATCGGTCGCCGGGCGGTGGACCACTCGTGACCGGGTCCGACTGACAACGAAGGCCTTGCGCCGACCCGACCTCGTCCACACCGGCCTGGACATTCCGCCGACCGCAGTTCGGTCGCCAGCTATCAATGAAACGCTGGCGTCGGTGCGAATCTCGTCGAGCGATCCGCTGCGAGGGCTCGGCCGGACAATCCATGGTGTTGAGTATGTTCTCTGAAGTCGGAGAATATGCATGAACATTCGGAAACCAAGGTGAATTCAAGGTGACGCATCCGGAGAGAATTCCGGCGCGCCAGCGGTCGCCTGGTATGGGCGACGGGAAGGCGGAAACGGTTTCGGTGACGGCTGAGAACGCAACGATCCTGTTCACGGACATCTGGGCTCGACCGAATTGTCTCAGCGCCTGACGCCGGATGCGGCCGAGGAGGTCCGGCGTGGCCACTTCTCGATCCTGGGTCAGGCCTTCGCCGAGGTGGGGGGCACCGAGGTGAGGAACCTGGGCGATGGCTTGATGGTGGTCTTCGGTTCGGCCTCGGCAGCCATCGCGTGTGCAGTGGCCATGCAGCAGGGAGTTCCCGGTAGGTCTTCGGATCGGGCTGAGCGGCGGGGAGGTGGCCACAAAGGACGACGACTACTTCGGGGATCCGGTCACCGAAGCGACCCGGCTGGTCCAGCGGGTCCGCTGCGGAGCCTGCGACCGAACCGATGGGGCGAAGGGAGGCACCTTGAACGGTGGTGCCATGCTCGGGAGACCAGTTGTACAGGTTCGACCCTCGACCCAAGCCGCACTCGCCAGGGTCGTGGCACCCGGATAGCCTCGGGCCCGTATCCGACTCCCGGCAATATCCGCCGAATCGGTTTTGGAGCTTCCATTCCCCTCGACCCGCAAGCCCGATCACTCCTCGAGCAACTCGAGGCGTTGGGCGCGCCGCCACTGTCGCAGCAGACCCCCGAAGAGGCACGCGCCGGCTTCACCGTGCTGGCTGCTGTGGCCGGGGCGCCCGAGGATCCGGTTCCCACTGAGGACCGGTCGGTGCCCGGCCCTGCAGGGGACATCCCGGTACGCATCTACCGGCCGGAGCGTGACCATCCACTGCCCGTGGTCGTCTACTTCCACGGCGGTGGTTGGGTGATCGGCGACATTGCGTCCCACGACACGATCTGCCAGCGGTTGGCCGCTGGGGTGGCGGCGCTGGTGGTGAGCGTCGACTACCGGCTGGCACCCGAGCACCCCTTCCCGGCGGCTGTCGATGATTGCGACGCCGCTACCCGTTGGGTCTCAGCCCGAGCGGCCGAGTTCGGCGGCGACCCTGCCCGACTGGCGGTGGCCGGCGACAGCGCGGGGGGCAACCTCGCCGCCGTGGTTGCGATTCACGCCCGCGACGCCGGCGGGCCGCCGATCGCCTATCAACTCCTCATCTACCCCGGCACCGACATGACGTGCTCCCTTCCGTCGCACACCCAGAACGGCAAGGGCTACCTGCTCGACTCCGACACCATCGGCTGGTTCAGCGACAACTACCTCGCCGAGGCCGATCCCCGGCACCCCGACGCCTCTCCGCTCTTGGCCGACGACCTTTCGGGCTTGCCGCCGGCACTGGTGGTCACAGCCGAATTCGACCCCCTGCGTGATGAGGGAGAAGCCTACGCCGAGCGTCTTCGCCAGGCGGGCGTCACTGTGACCACGTCGCGCTACGACGGGATGATCCACGGGTTCTACGGGCTCGATAGCGTTTTTGACGCCGCCCAGCGGGCCACCCGCGAAACCGTGGCGGCGCTGCGCGAAGGGTTGAGTTGAGCAGAGGCGTCGAAGCCGGTCCGGGTAGCGGACCAGCGAGCGGAGCATTGTGCAACTGGCGAACAGCCCGGCCGCTTGCTGGCATGCCGACGTCGGAGTCGGTGGGGCAGCGGGTCTCCACTTCGAGGACTACCACCTACGGGCGAACGAGCGCGCCCTCGCCGGAAGGGCGAACCTGGGTGGCGCGAACGGCGCAGATCTGGGATGCTGCCGGAGCGGGCCGACCGGCACCGAGAACGAAGGGTGGGATCATGGCCGCGGAGCTGATTCTGGAATTTGAGGGCGTCACCACCAAGGAGTACCACGCAGTAAACAAGGAACTCGGCATCGACCCGGAGAGTGGAGAAGGCGACTGGCCGGACGGCCTGGTGGCTCATTCGGCCGGCCTCAACGACGCTGGGCATCTCGTCGTGATTGAAGTCTGGGACACTCCTGAACACCAGGCCAAGTTCATGGAGGACCGACTTGGTGGTGCGCTGGCAAAGGGTGGAGTCACCGGACCGCCTTCCAGTATCACCTGGATCGAGCTGGTGTCCCACCATCACCTCGGGAGCTGAGTCGACGTCGCTGCAGTTCGAAGAGCGGTTTCAGCTCGGGCGGGACCGGACCTCGCTGGTCTATACCGACACGGGCCGAGGACCGTCAGACCTGAAGGATCTGGCCGCTGATATGCGAGCGACCCGACTCCTCAACTGAACACGACCTCCAGCCGGCGTGGCCCTCTGACCTGGCCACCTGCCCACAGGACCTCAGCACCCTCGGCCAGATGGAAGACAGGAACCCGTGCCAGCCACTCCTCGAGGGCGACCCGTAGCTCCATCCTCGCCAGGTTGGAACCGGCACACCGATGGATCCCCGAGCCGAACGCCACGTGCCGGTTCTCCTGGCGATCGACGAGCACCTCGTCGGCCCGGTCGAAGACGGCCGGGTCCCGGTTCGCCGCCGGGAAGCTCAACAGGAGCTTGTCGCCCTGCTTCATGGGACAGCCGTTGAATTCGAGGTCCTCGGTGACGACGCGGGCCATGGTCACCGGCGAGTAGGCACGGAGGAGCTCCTCGACGGCCGTGGCCATGAGCGCAGGTTCGGCCACGAGGCGCTCGCGGTCCCGATCGTTCGTCGCCAGGTGCCAGAGCGAGGAGCCGATCGCACTCCAGGTGGTGTCGATACCGGCGATCATCGTCAGTATCGCCATGCCCAAGACGACCATGTCGTCGACTGATCCTCCATCCACCTCGGCGTGGAGCAGGTAGGTCAGCAGATCGTCGCCATCGGCGTCGCGGCGTTCGTTGATCCGATCCCAAAGGTAGTAGCCGATGCCGAACATCCCGCGCTGAACTCGCTCGGTGTCATCAGCGAACTCCAGGGCATCGCGAACCCAGCCGGTGAATGTGTCGGCAAGCTCCTCCGGGATTCCGAGGATCGAGCCAATGACGCGGACGGGGATCTGCTGGGCATAATCAGCTGCGGCGTCTGCCCGGCCCGCGTCGAGGTGGGCATCGACCAAAGATCCGCACAATGATCTCGTCATCGGTTCGTAGGACTCCACCCTCGCATGGGAGAACCAAGGAAGCAGGAGTCGTCGCGTCCACGTATGCAGCGGTGGGTCGGAAGTGATCGGCGGGAGTCCGTATGTGAGGATAGGGGTCTCCGACTCGTCAACGGAATCGATGACGCTTGTGTTGGCCGAGCTGAAGTGGTCGATGTCCTTCGCCATCGCCGTGACATCCGCATACGTCGTCGGTAGCCAGGCACGCCCTCGACGGTCGGTGTGGGCGATCGGGCAGACTTGACGCAACTCGTCCCAGTGGGGGAACGGGTTCTGCACGTAGGACGCATCGAGGACATCGAAATCCGACGTCCAATCACCAACCGGCTCAGTCCTCGCCACTTCCCGCCTCCAATATCCGGGTCGTCTCACCAGTGTCTTACACCCAGGGCTGCCCAGATTGCCAGGCTGCCGCGACCCGGCGGGATGAGCAGGTACTGGAGGGCCGGAGGCGACGCCGTCCCATCCGAAGGGACATCTGCTGTCACCCGCCCGGCGGGCGCCGGAGCTCGACCTCGACCTTCTTCGTACCGGAACGGAGGGTCACCGCCCCAGTGGCCTGGTCGACGGCTCCCACGGAGACGTCTTCGACGTTCCGGACGAACGCCGGCAACTGGAAGATGACCGGTCCATCCGCCAGCCGTCCCCGGAGTGAGAGTGACACCGACCGATCGATCGACGAAATGGTCAGGCTGAGCCGCCCGCCGTCAACGGTCGGGAAGTTGGTGATGGCGAGGGGTGTGCCGTGGCCCAGCCAGCTGTCCGGCACCCCACGTCCGATGATGAGCCCGCCGTCCGACCGTTGGGCGACGAGTGAGTCGAGGAGCACCTTGTTGGCACCGGCGATCCCCCAGGCGTGGGGGGACGATCCCTGACCGGCAGTCGGATGTCTTCCAACCCAGGGCGTCGTCCGGGAGGGTGCGGCCGAGCTCTCCCACCAGGACATCGGACCGCTCTGACTGTTCCGGATCATAAACTCGTATCCGAGTATCCCCTGGTCCCGGTGGTGTTGGCTGGCCAGCCCGGCGGACCCCTCGGCCGCGTTGTAGGCGGAGGAGTAGAAGTAGGCGTCGGGAAACCCACCGGTCGTGTCAGGAGGGAGGAGCCCGTGGAGGCGACCGAAGCCGTAGTCGTAGGTGGTATCGATCAGTGAGATGCCCGGGCCGGAGAGCTTGGCCCCGAACAGGTAGCCCTCCCAGGCCCAGTTGCCGAATGGTGATGTCCAGTTGGCGTCCTCAGGATTGGTACACCGATTGGCCGTGTTGGGCTGGACGATGGAACAGGGCAGGTAGTCGAGGCCGTAGTGAGCGATGGTCGCGGCCAACACGGCGTTGGTCGACGTCAACAGCTGGTCGTACTCGTGGCTGGCCCAGATCGCCTCGGTGGTGTTCCCCACCGCCGATGCGAGATAGCGGTATGCCCCCAGACCCAGTAGGGCCTCGAAGTCATCGGTGGTCCAGTATCCCTGGGTGTCGATGTCATCGGTGGCCTCCATGGTTCCGAGCGGGCCGGTGCGGTCGGCCACGATTTGGTGGGCCGTATCCTCGATGCTGGGTTGGGTCTTGCCCAGCGGCCCCTCCGAAGCGAAGTGCTCCCGCACGAAGGAGAGGTCGCCGGTCTTCAGCAGATAGACCGCCCACGGCACCGCGTAGGTCCAGACTCCATCCACGTACTGACCCTGCGAGCCGACGACGTTGCTCAGTTCGACAAGGAGGCTCCGGGCACCGGTGAAGTAGCCCTGGGTGAACAGATTGGTGAGGATGCCGACCACATCGTGGCTGAACTCGCTCTCGTAGCCGTTCACGCCGGTGTCCAGCATGTCACCGCTGCGGGCGATCTGGGTGTAGATGAACCCGCTCCGGTAGGCGTTCTCCAGGGATGCGTCGGGAACGTCGATGGCGGCTATCTGGCTGAGCTGGCCTGTCCAGTAGGCCTTCATGTGGTCGTAGTGCTGATCAAAGCTGCCGGCATCCACCAGGGCCCGCGCTGTGGGCCACGGGTAGCTGCCCCCGAACCGGTCCGCGCCGATGACATAGTCGTGGACGGACTCCGAGTGGGGAGCGACCCGATCGGGCCCAGAGGCGAGCGGCTGAAGCCCGAACGATGCCTCCGGGCTGGCATGGACGGCGTGGTCGGTCGGGTTCTCCACCGCGACGCGGGCGTAGACGGCGACATAGGCGTCACCACCCAGGACGAGCCGGTCCGCGAACTCGGTGATGGTCACGAGTGCCCCACCACGACGGAAGGAGGTGATCTGCGCCGGCAGGTAGCCGTCCGAGTCTTCCCATGTCGTCCGTCCACCGCGGTAGATCCCGAATCCGTAGTCGTGCGGGGAACCGTCTTGAATCACGAATGTCCCGCCGAGGCAGGTCACGACGCCCTGTCGGTTTCCCTCCCAGCCGATCTCCGAGGCCGTGCCGTACGCACCCGTGAAGGCGTCGGTGACCAGATTGAACGCGCAGTCGTACTGACTGCTCGGACCAGTACCGCCGGCCGCGACCGGACCAGTGCGCCCAGGTTGGGTCGGCGCGCCTTGTTGCAGAGGAGGGGAAGTGGCGCCAGCCGGCGACCACATCGTCAAGACCAGGCAGAGGCCGGCTGCCACACTGCCCACCGGGCGGATGGAGAGGGCCCCGAACCGAGCCGCCCAGGCTCGGCGCGGCCGGACTGTGCCCATGGCTCGCATCTCGCCCTCCTCCGTTGTCGCCTACGTTGGCAAGGTAACACCGGAACCAGTGGGACGCCCGGGGCAGCCGGTCCGGCGGGATTGTGCAACGTTGTGGCCCACCAGTCCGGGTACGCCCGACGCAACGGGGCCGACGTCGGGGAACCTCAACAAGAAGGTGGTGCCTCCCATCGCCGTTAGCATCTGATGTCCGTGTCGATTCTGGAGACCGCATGACAGACATATCGGGCCCGGGGATCTCTCTTCCGAGCCGACTCGGCGTGGCGGCACGTCTTGAGGACGACCACCTGATCCTCGAACTCAGGCCACAGGAGGAGACGCTGCTCCATGGCATCGTCCGAGCCAGTGTCCTCTCGTTCGTCATCGATGTGGTGGCGGGGATCCCCTTGGACCAAGACGCCGACATGTGGGCGCTCACCTCGGACATGACAATCCGGATGCGCCCCATACCGGCACCTGAACGCATCGATGCGACCAGTGTGATCCTCCGCCAGAGCCGGCGATCGGCGACCAGCCTGGTCGAGCTCAGGACGGACGAGGGAGCACCGATCGCCAACGGTGCCATCGGCTTCACAAAGGTTCCTCGTAAGGCGGCCGATCCGCCAAAGCCGAATGTGCCGCTCGGACAAGTCCCCGTCATCTTCCGCGATCCCACCACGCTCGCCCGACCGCTGCGCGAGGAGGCCGGCATCGAAGTGATCGATGCGGCGGCGGGCATCGTGCAGGTCGATGTCACTCCGGATCTCCGGAATCCCGCCGGGACGCTGCAGGGCGCGATGGTTGCGCTGCTGGCTGAAGCAGCGGCGGAGGATCTCATGGCGACGCGCTTCGAGTCGCCCTTCGTGGTGACCGCGCTCGACCTCCGATATCTCCGGAAGACGCAGATCGGCCCGGTGCGCACCCGGAGCAGTCTCTTGGGTACCGGACCCGACGCACCGGTCCAGATCGAGCTGATCGACACGTCCATCGATGAGATCACGACGTTGGTCTATGCCTCCGCGGCCACCGTCTCCTGACTGTCGCTTTTTGGGACGGCAGAGTTCATCCTGAGTGGCTTCCGACGCGAGGAGAATCTCAGCTGCGAAGCGGGGTCAAGGAACGCCGGCGCTAGGACCGTGACATCTTCCCTGCATTTAGGGTCCGATTCGAGCGAGGATCGGCAAGGTACCCCCTACCTCACCGAGGCATGGTGGTTGCTGCCGATGATGGCGGTTGCCGAGACCTCACGACTGTGGAACTGCCGAGCCGAATAGCTGAGACAAGCCCCGATGAGAACGATCCCCACAAAGAACATGTAGGGGGCAATGCCTAGGAAACCAATGATGCCGACAACTAAGGCAGAAATCGATACGCCCCAAGCCGCACTTCCGGCATTCGGCTGTTGATCGCGACTTCGTTGATGGAGCAGGAAGGCGACGAGGCAGGCGAGGACCAAGCCCATGCTGGCCAGGAGTAACTCTGACACCCCGTATGCCTGGAAGTAAGTCCTGGGAAGGGCTATCACCTCCTCATGACCACCCGATGCGGTCTGGACGAGCCTGTGCGATCCCGGCGTGACGGGAATGTCCACGACGAATATCCACACGGTAAGGGCCGCGCTCCATAAGAACGCGAGGGACAGGAACAGGACTGTCACGCCGTTCAGACGCTTCATGAGCTGCCTCCCATCTGGCTATTTCGCACGCGACCGCCTCCCTAGCTTCGTCCCCATCGGGTGCTGTTGGGGGGCGTAGTTGGCGCCGCTTTCCTGATTGAACCATGCATCCGGCCCTCGAACGCGAAAGCGCCCGTCCCACGGACTGACGGGGATCGGGCGCTTTGCTTCATTTGTACTCCGAGGGCGAACCGCCTCGGGACCTGGCATCCAGAAGGGCTTCCTTGTCCTTATCGTTGCATCGCTCCCACTTCGAGCCGCTTGCCTTTGATCTACCTGGGCCTTACCGGTCCCGGGCCATCCACTCTCAGGATGAGCCACCTCGCACACTTCGCAAAAGGCGCCTCCTTTCGGAACCCTCGCGGATCCCTCATGGGCATTATGAACCCGGGAGGCCGGATTGAAAAGGGCCGAAGGTCCCTCGCCTGATCGAGGTCTTGGCCGACTCAGCTCGAGCGGCTGAGACCACGAAGGTTCGGCTCCCCGTCGAGGATCAAGGGTCGGGCGGAGCCTGGTGGCGGTCCCGGGGCCGGTTGGCAAACGCAGCAAGCGCCTCGAGCTGCTCGGCCGTGCCGATGCCGATGAGGACGTCCGCCTCTTCGATCGTGTCCTCCGGTGAGGGATTGGTGACAAAGCGGCCATCTGGCCGCCGGATGGCCAGAACCAGTGCGCCGGTCTGGTCGCGCAGATGCGCCGAACGCAGCGTCTTGCCGGCCAATGCAGATGCGGCCCCCAGGGTCACTTCCTGCAGTCGAAACTCCAGCGTCCCGTCATGCATGACCACATCGACGAAGTCGACCACATGCGGCTGAGTCACGAACGACGCCATGCGATCACCCCCCAGCAGTTGGGGATTCACCACCCTGTCGGCACCTGCGCGCGCAAGCTTCGACTCGGACGAGTTGTTCCGGGCTCGGGCGATGATCTTGATGTCCGGTCGCATCGACTTGGCGGCCACGGTGGCATAGAGGTTGTCGGCATCAGTGTTGAGTGCAGCGACCAACGCTGCCGCCCTGTCGAGGCCGGCCTTGAGCAGGGTCTCGTCGTCGGCGACGTCGCCGCACACGTGGGCATACGAGATCCCGCTCAGGCGCTCCGGGTCGCGATCGATGACGACGAGATCTGTGTTCCCATTGGCCAGGAAACGGGCCACTTCACGTCCGACCCGCCCCCATCCACAAACGATCACGTGACCATGCATCCGGTCGATCTCTCGCTCCATCTTGCGCCTCCTGATCAGATCTCGCATGTGGCCGTCAATGAGCACTTCGAGGACCGCTGAAAACGTGTAGAGCGCGGTGCCCACACCGACGAGGATGAGGACGATGGTGAATACCTTGCTTCCCCCGTCAAGCGGGTGCGGCGAGTTGAAGCCCACCGTGGTGATGGTGATGACGGTCTGGAAGACGGCGTCGAGCAGCCCGAATCCAAACAGGAGATAACCAAGGGTCCCGACAATGAGCACCAGCGCCAGGGCCCCGAGCCCGACCCTTACCCCCCGGAACGGGTTACGCGCCCGATCCACGAGCCCTCGCCGACCTGGCAATGTGCATCAGTGCGGACTCCGCCCCGAGGTCATGGCAGTTCGTCGTCCGACCTCATGCCGCCAATGCCAGCGCCGCCGGCCCGAAAAGCGGGGCCGGTCACCGCCGTGCCCGTCCGGGGACACCAAGAGTCGGGGATTTCGGTTTAGGTGTCATTGGGTTCGACCGCCGGCAAGCCTACTGACTGGCGGGGAGAGGCGGCCGAACCAACGGATGAGTCGGTGATCCCTCGGCCACGAGCGGTCCGGCAGCCCAATTGCGCTCCTACCGGATTGGGCGCTGGGCGATGCTCACCGGGTCGACACCGTCCGATTGCTGCGGATCCCCTCGACAGGCCGAAGGACCCCTTCGAGTACCAGGGCCATACCGGCCATTCCCGCGGCGCTGGGGTGTAGCGGGTAGCCGGCCGGCGAGGGCACAATCGACTCGACCCAGCGGGTGTCTTCGGAGGTACACGCGTTGTGCGAAGCGCTCGGCGATGCCATGTCGACGTAGACATCGCCGGCAGCCGTCGCATCCTCGGCCAGGGTCGCGTTCAGATCCTCCTCGACGCCACGCAGGTACCCAAGATCGTGGGCCGAGAAGGGGAGGCGGGGCCAGCATCCCGACCCGATCGGCGGAACGATGTCGGGGTAACCGACGACGAATACCCTCGCGTGCGGGGACCGGGCTCTGATCTCTTTGAGCACGGCGCTTACCTTGGAGCCCACTTCGTGGACGTTGACCGCCAGTCGATCCGTACCGCCGGCGGTGTAGTGCGACCTGCAGCTCCAACCCATTCGGGTCGGACCCCACGGGGTGGCCGCCACGCAGTTGGCGGCAATGGTCGAGAAGCCCAGATCGTTTCCGCCGATGCCCATCGAGACGAGCGAGGTGGAAGAACTGATGGCTGACAGCTGGGCGGGTATTCCCGGGCCCTGGGATCTTGTCAGGTCCTCAGAGGTGGCACCCCCGCAACTTGCGTCGGTCAGTACCAAGCCCAGGGCCCGCGCGGCGAGCGACGGATAGTTGTCGGATGAGCGCAAGCACGCCTTCGGTGCGCTCGGGTTGGTATTGGGTCCCAGCTGCGCCGGGACGGCGGGGCCGGACGTAAAGGAGTCTCCCAGCGCCACGTAGGACTTCGACACGAGGGATTTCGGGACCCTTCCGGCCGCCGACGCGGCCTCGGCACCGCCACCCACCGCGAACACGACCGTACCCCCAGCAATCAGAGCGACAGCGACTGTCAATGACCTCTGGAGGCGATGGCGTCGTCGTCCCAGGGACGATCCGGCCCCTGCCGATACGGCAGCGCCCCACAGGCCGAGAATCGTCATGACCCGATGATGGTAGGTGGGCAGGCGCTGGAGGGGACGTCGCCCCGTTGACCATCCGAATGGCCGAATCGAAGACGGAAGGGGTGCAGCCGTAGCCGAGTCGCTGGTCATCGTCGAACCGGCCCCGGCCACCGCCCCACGGCCGGGTGGCAATCGACCGGCGATGCCCCGTCCTTCCGTCCCGCGTGCTCGGCGCCTCGTTCCTTTCGCCTGAGCACGTTCAGGATCCGCCGCCTCTGGCCCACATCATTGCTCGTCACATCCACCATTGCAACTCCTAGTTGCATATCGGTGGCCGATCCCAGAGGACTGCCCGGCGCAGGCTCACCGGCCCCGGTCAACCGGGCGGACACCGATGGCCACTCCGCAACCATGGGTCTTGAAACCGATCACACGAACCTTCGACTCTGGCGACCGAAAGGCACATGATCGGGCAATGGAGGCATACGCCATCGCCAGCTGGTCGGGCGGCAACGATACGATGGCTCGTGGCAGAAAGACGAAAGGCCAAGCAGACCCGAGAAGAGTTGCGCGCCACTCTGTTGGAAGCCGGACGGGAGATCCTGTTCGAGGAAGGACTCGAAACCGGGTCCGCAAATCTCACATTCAAGAGAGTGTTCGAACGCGTCGAGGACAAGACGGGTCTGCGGGTTACCAACGCCTCGGTCATCAGGCGTGTTTGGGACAACCAAGCGGACTACCAGGCAGATGTACTCGTCACCATTGCTCACGACGAGGGACGACCCGAAGCCGACTCGGCGGTCCAGGCGGTCGCCGCCGCCCTCGATGCTGTCGAACTCTCGACTCCAGAATCACGCGCCCGTGCCCTTCAAGAGGTCTGCCGGATCGGAGGTGCGGCAAGCAGCAACGCCATCGCCAATTCGGCGAGTCTGTCACTGTGGATCAGCGTAGTGGCCATCGCAACCTCGACGGCGCTCCCCGACGAGCGCCGACGGATCCAGACAGCTCTCCAGGAAGGCTACGACGCCGTCTCCAAATTCTGGGAGGAGACCTACGCGGCACTGGCTGATCTCCTCAGGGTTCGGATTCGACCGCCATGGACGATGCAACACTTCGTGATGGCCGTCACGGCACTCAGCGAAGGGTGTTCGCTACGTGACCGCGTCAATGGGAACATCGAGCGAATCACCCGCCCCACCGGGCCAAACGGTGAGGATCAGGAGTGGACACTCTTCGCCTCCGGCCTCGAAGCACTCGTCCGCCAGTTCTTCGAGCCGACTCCGACTTGAGCTCGCGCTCTCTTATTGGCGCGATTCCGGGCCCGACGGCCTCAAGCCATCTCGGGCAACTGGTCGACGTGCTGCACATGGCCGTCCTGGCGGGTGAAGAGCACGTCGTTGTACCCCTCCCCGGGACCGACCATGTCGAATGTGATTGGCGGCACGAAGGAGAGGTAGAGCGCCTTCCTCCCGCTGGCATTGAGATCCGTCGGAGCGGGGGCCGCGTGGAGCGTGTGCCCAAAATGCACGGTCACGTCCCCCGGCTCGGTCGAGATCGGTGTGATCGGGAGACCAGCCAACTCGGTTGCACCGGGAAGCCGGGACGTCCCCCTGTGGGAGCCGGGAATCACCTGCAGCTGGCCGCTCTCCGCTGTGGCAGCATCGAGCTGGATGCCGACATTGAGCATCGGGCACTTCACGGGGTGCCCACCCATGCCGCAGTCGCGGTGCCATGGCAGGTCGACGAGTCCCCCGGTTGCACCGGGAACCTTGATGACGACTCCGCTGCCGTCCAGCCGGTCCGGCGCGTCGCGAAGATCGGGGCCGCCGAGCGCCGCAATGCGAAGGAATCGGTCATCGGCGCCCAAGCCGGCAACGAGCGGCGATCTTTCACTTATGTAGTTGACCCTGTTGCAGACCTCCCTGTTCCCGACGGTGCTCCACCAGGAACGTCGATCATCGGGTCGTGCGTCAGCGACTGCCTGCGAAACCTCGGCCCGAAGCGCTTCGAGCTCGACGAAGTCAAGAACTCCACGGAGATGGACGAATCCCGCTCGAGAAAGGAAGTCGGCGATCTCAGCCTGAGGCTCGTCGAGCGCAAATGACCGGGTGAGACGGAGGGGCTCGCCGGCCGCATCGAGTACCGGAGGTGGATCGTCGATGTCGTAGGTTGTACGGGCTTCGAATGCGACACGCAATGGGGGTTCCCAGCGCGCCAGCTGTCCGAAGCTCCCCCGCTCGATCTCCAGCATTTCTCCATAGAGAAGGGCGAAGCACGAGCGCAGATCCCATACGAAATTGCACCATGGACCCGGAGCCAGGTCGACGACCGTGTGGGCACGTTCGGTGCCGGGTTCGACCTCGAAGGTTCCTCCGGACGGAAGGTAGGTATAAGCGTTGCCGGTATCGAGTCGGAAGGCGATCGGTCGGACCACCTTGGCGTCGGCGCCGGAGAACACGCGACCCCGGGACTTCAGAAGCCTCGGCAGGTGCTGGCGATGGAACCATTCGAAGTCGATCGGGCCGAATCGATCGCCATCCACAGGAAACCAAGGTACTTCAGTTGGCAATCCGACGGCGGCGCCTACCTGATACCCGAGGAGGTCGGCCGAGCTCGAGACGACGAAGATCATCTCAGCACTCCGGATTGAGCCGGGCTTCCTCACCCACCGCCATCGGTCGCCGGCATTCCTCAAATCGACAATCCCCCGAGGTGGGGCATGGCCAGCCCGATGACAGCCTGTCGAAGGGAGAGGATGAGCGACCATCCCCACCGATGGGGGCCGGCATGGGATCGAGCCGGAAAAGCCGAGGCCATTCGATGGGCCCCGTCTTCAGCGTCGGCACCGACGTCGCCGGCTCGACGCAGGCGAGATCAGTTATCGGCCGGCATTGTCGACGTAGGCGTCATAGCAACCCCGGCAGAGGCGAACGACCGGTCCGTCCTCGACCGGCCCGCCACAATCCGGGCACACCGGCTCGACCTCCGCCCAGGCCCCATCGACCGGCTCGGGTGGCTGCACTGTCATGAGTACGCATCGGCCAGCCTGTCGATTGCCTTGAGCCCGGCTGCTCCCGATCGCCGATACAGGAGAAGGGACTTCTCCAGCCCGGAGCTCCTGCCAGATCCGGCTCCGGCAGATCGGCGGGGTCGGGGTCACTCCGAGCGCGGCCCGGATCCGGCCGCTCGTCTGCGTCGGAGGTCCTGGAGGTCGAGCACACTGGTCACGATGATCCCCGCGATGAGCACTGCCTGGAGGAGAGCCACGGGCCACGGCCGATGACCCGACAAGTCGAAGCCAGCAGGACGAGCACTGCCAGCGCGAAGGCCAGCCGCATTCGGAACCACTTTGGGGCGGAGGTTCCTTCCATTCTCGGTGCCATTCGACCTCCTCCGCCCGACCGTCCTCCGGTCAAGACTCAGGATACCGGCGGGCCCGTCTGAATCGGCTGTCAGCGGGTGCCTGCCGTTCGTGGTTCCTCAGGGCATCTGGCGGAGCATGGAGACCAGATCCTCCCGACCGAGCCCATGTTGACGGGCCGAGGCGAGCAGTGCCTTGGCCTGGGCGAGCAACACTCCCCGCTCGGGTTCGCCCACCACGGTGATGCCCCGGCCCCGCCTGAACTCCAGGATCCCCTCGTTTCGGAGGAGCCGGAGGGCACGGAGCACGGTGTTCGGGTGGACCCCGGACACGGCCGCCATGTCCTTGGCGGGCGGGAGCCGCTGACCTGGTCGCACGAGTCCGTGGGCAATGTCCCGGCGGATTTCGGCGGCTACCTGGTCGTGGAGCGGTGTCGATCCCCGGAGCAACTTGACATCCCTCATGATGATATGCAGAGTATCACCATCATGGGTCCTCTCACCTGGCGAGGAGGCGGACGCGCGGGTTGCCTGCTGACGATCGGATCGGCAGCTGGAGACGTCCATCCCGCATCGGGCGGCGGTCATCCCGGCAGAGAACCGACGGCTCCTCTGGATGCACGGGACAACCCTGTCCGCCCCGGAGACGGTGCCTCGGTGATGGCGGAAAGGAGTGGCTGCGCCCGCACGGCGACGGGATGACACGATGGTCAGATTCCTACCTATGCCCGAAAACTGAGGGGCTCCGGCCTGGTCGACGCCGAGGGTGAGCTCGACGTCAGCCCTCCGGGACTGCGCTTCGTCTGGCCCTTCCTCGTGGTGCTCATCGTGCTCGAGGCGTTCAACGAGCTGTTCGGGTTCGGCGGTCCACCGGCCATCTACCAGATATGGATCCACGATCTGGTGATCGTCGCAGCGGCCGTCCTCGTACTGGCCCGGGCCGCTTATGAGTCGACGACCAGACTGGCCTGGCTCGCGTTTGGCATGGCGATGGTGTTCTGGGCTTCGGGCAGCATTGCCTGGAGTGCCGTCTACGGCGGTCGGACGACGGTGCCCTACCCCACCTTCGCCGACATCTTGTGGCTGTTGTGGTATCCACTGATGGTGGTGGGCATCGTCCATCTGATCCGGCTCCGCCTCCCCCGCTTCGAACTCCACCGCTGGATGGACGGGCTGGCCGTCACCCTGCTCGTACTTGTCCTCGGATTCGCCGTTGTCATCGAGCCCACCGTCGAGCACGCCACCCAGGGGACGCTGGCGATCATCGTCGACTTCAGCTATCCCGTGCTCGACGTCCTACTGGTCGGATCGGTGCTCGGCGTCTTCGGACTGCTGGGATGGCATCCCGATCGGATGTGGATCTTCATCGGGTTGGCCATAGTGGCGACCGCCGGAGCTGATGCGGCATTTGCAGTCCAAGAGGCGCGAGGCGTCGGCACCGATGAGAGCTACGCGTTCGTCTGGACGCTGGGGGCGCTGTTCCTTGCGTATGCCGCATGGACCCGGGTGTCGGCGGAGGACAGGGAGGGCCACAAGATCACCGGAATGCGGGCGATCGCCCTTCCGCTGGCCGCGAACGCCATCGCTGCCGGTGTGCAGATCTACGCCATATTTTATCCGGTGGGAAGGAGCGAACGCGTCGTAACCCTCACGGTGCTGGCGGTGTCGTCGGTTCAGATCGTCCTGACCCGACCCCGTCGGGCGAGCTCCCCCGATGTCCCGGCCGACGGGACCGAGATGACCAGACACGCGGAACGGGCCGAAGAGCGGACGCGTGACCCGCTGAGACCGCCGGCGACCGGTGGGACAGCCCTATGACAGGACGGGACAGCCGAGCAGGCCCGCGGCTCGGGTTGAGAACCGGGCTCGCGGCACCGAAGTGGTTCAAACCAATCCCAACCGGGTCAACGTAGAGTGGCGGGCTCGGGCCGAAGTCCGGCCGGGGAAGGGCAGCGATGGCGCATGATCCGGTAGTAGTAGAGACGATACGGGAACGCGACAGCCTCGAGCCCCGGTTCGTGCTGGCGGAGCAGGAGGAGCGGGCCCGATCTGCGCTGGCGGGCTATCGCGGCTCGACGGGCAGGCAGCCCAACATCCTCATGATCCTCTTCGACGATGTGGGCTGGGGCGATTTCGGTTGCTACGGAGGCGGGGTGGCAGTCGGGGCACCGACGCCCAACATCGACCGGTTGGCCCGACGCGGCAAGCTGCTCACCTCCTGTTACTCGGAGCCGTCCTGCACCCCGTCACGCGCCTCGATCATGACCGGGCGGCTCCCGATGCGCCACGGCCTGTTGCGGCCCCCCATGTACGGGCAGCCGGGCGGGCTCGACGGTGAGGTCACGCTGGCCTCGCTGCTGTCGGAGGCGGGCTATGTGACCCAGGCCGTGGGCAAGTGGCACATCGGCGAGAACGCGGCGTCCCAGCCCCAGAACGTCGGCTTCGACGACTTCTACGGCTTCCTGTCGGTGTCCGACATGTACACCGAATGGCGCGACCCCAATTTCTTCCCGGAGATCGTCTACAGCGGGGAACGCACCGAGTGGGTCAAGAACCTGCCCTTCAACAAGTGCTTCGTCCACGCCACCCGGGGAGCGGAGACCGAGAACGTCGAGGAGGTGACCATCCCCGTCCTGTCACTGCTGGACGACAAGTGGGCCGCCTACTCGCTGGAGTTCATCCGGAGGATGGCCCGGCCCGATCCCGGACAGCGGAAGCCGTGGTTCCTCTACCACTGCACCCGGGGCGCCCATTTCGACAACTATCCCCACGAGCGGTTCCTCGGATCGTCCCCGGCCCGACACCCCTACAAGGACACGATCATCGAGCTCGACGACATCGTCGGCAGGCTGGTGGCCGAGCTCGAGGCCACCGGGCAGATGGATCACACGGTGATCTTCGTCTCCTCGGACAACGGCCCGGAGATGGAGACCTGGCCCGATGCGGCCTATTCGCCATTCCGCAGTGCCAAGGGCTCCACCTGGGAGGGAGGCCAGCGGGTACCCGCCGTCGTCACCTGGCCGGGCATGATCGCCCCGGACCGGGCCACGGACGGCCTCTTCTCCCAGATGGACCTGTTCAACACCTTCCTCACCCTGGCCGGGGCATCCGGGGCCGTACCGGTCGACCGCTACATCGATGGGGTCGACCAGACCTCGTTCCTGCTCGACGCGGACGGCGCCTCCAACCGCAAGTACCTCTACTACTGGCTGACCAATGTCTTCTCGGCCCTCCGAGTCGGGGAGTGGAAGTTCATGGTCGCCTCCACGTCCGATGACGACCGCGACTGCCTGAACCTGGGCGGGTTCACCGGCGTGACCCAGAAGTACTCGCACGGGCGCCTGTACAACCTCTACCTGGACCCGAAGGAGAGTCGCAGCTACATGATCCGCAAGCTGGCCTACATCGACAGCTTCACCAGCGGGATCGCCGCCCACTTCGGGACCTTCGGCCGGTACCCGCCGAAGCAGCCGATCGCGGCGATGAGCTGACCGGTGAACGCCGCCCCGTCCCTGTCCGGCCGGGGGCTCCTCTCCGCGGATCCGTCACCAGCGCGCCCCGTAGCGGTCGCGGTGGGCCCGTTCGCCCAGGGGCAGGCGCCGGGGGGCACCGGGTGGGCGGACCGGCCAACCGATCGGGACGACGGCCATGGGCCGGACCGAGGCCGGGAGGCCGAGCAGAGCGGAGAGCTCGCCGGCCAACTGGGTGGCCAGGGTGGTCATGGCCGATCCCAGGCCGAGGGCGGCGGCCGACAGGAGCAGATTCTGGGTGGCCGGGTACACCGATGACGGAAGGGTTGACTCGAGCCCGATGTCGGTGTCGCCGCACACCACGACGATGACCGGGGCGGACCCGACCCCGCCCTCTGCCCCCCGGTCGACATCACGCAGAAGTGACGGCGACAGGCGGCCCTCCGAGTGTGCCCGACCGCCGGCCCTCCAGGCCCGGCGGGTCAGCTCTCCGATCGCGGCCCGGAGCCCGTCGTCCCGGACCACGACGAACACCCAGGGCTGGAGGTTCTCGGCGCTCGGTGCGTGGGTGGCGGCCCGGAGGCAGGCCTCGACCAGGTCGTCGCCCACCGGGCGGTCGGCGAACTCCCGGGTCGCACGCTGGCGGAAGACGACGTCGAAGAACGACGGCGCCGCGGTCGATCCGTCCTCCTCAACCATCTTGCCGTCTCTCATTCATCAGACTCCCGGAGCCGCTCCCTGGTGGTGACGTCGCCAGCGCGAAGCTAGCCCGGTGCCTGCACCGATGCCGTCGTCGGGCGGCTGGCTAGAGTCTGACCGCACCCGCCCGCGCCCTTCGTCCCGGGAGCCCACATGGCCATCGAACCCATCCCCGAGCAGCCTGGTCGTGGCTGACCGGCTGCCCGACCAGCTGAGGTGGATGGCCTCAGCCCACGAGGACCAGGTCGCCTACCGGAACCTGGGCGACGGGTCGATCACCTTCGGCTGCTGGGAACGGGAATCGAACCGCCTGGCCCGCGGCCTCCGGGACCGGGGCGTCGAGAAGGGCGACCTGGTGGCCATCTACCTCGAGTCCGGACAGATCCTGGACTGGATCGTCACCTACAGCGCCGTGCACAAGATCGGCGCCGTCGCCGTCCCGATGAACAACCGGCTGTCACCTCCCGAAGTCCTGGCCATCCTCGGCCACGCCGAGCCCACCGTCGTCGTGGCCAGCGGCACCTACGGGGAGGCGCTCGCCCCGCTGCCCGGGTTGCTCCCCTCCCTGGCCGTCCTGGCCACGGTGGGTGGGCCGGGACCCGAGGGCTCGATCGACATCGAGCATCTGAAGGACGCGGACGACCGGGAGATCCAGGTGCCCATCGGCGAGGACGACCTCGCCGACGTCATGTACACGTCGGGGACCACGGGCCGGCCGAAGGGTGTGGCCGTGCGTCACCGCAGTGTCGCCCTCCTGGCCAACACCCGGCCCGCCTGGCAGGGGACCGCCTGGCTGACCGCTACTCCGGTCTTCACCTTTGCCGGGCTCGGCTTCATCTACAACCCGATGAAGGCCGGGATGACCGTCCTGTTCCTGCCGAAATTCGATGCCGGGCGGTGGCTCGGGGCCGTCGAGTCCGAACGACCGGTGATCGCCTTCGTCGTGCCGGCGATGGCCCAGCTCCTCCTCCACCATCCCGGATTCGAGTCGGCGGACCTCTCCAGCCTCCGCACGCTGGTGCTGGGCAGTGCCCCCCTGGCCCCGGACACCCTGCAACGCCTCCAGGCCCGGCTGCCCGGTGTCCCGGTTCTCAACAGCTACGGCATGACCGAGGGAGGTCACGCCACGTTCTCCATGGACCCCGAAGGGTCGCGGACCCACCCGGGGGCGGTGGGACGGCCCCGGCCCCCGACGGAGGTCCGGATCGCCGACGAGGACGGGACCGGGTGTCCGACCGGCGCCGTCGGCGAGGTCCTCACCCGCAACCCCGAGGGACACCGGGAGTACTACAAGGACGAAGAGGCCACCGCCCGGATGTGGGCCGGCGGGTGGCTGCACACCGGGGACCTCGGCTATCTCGACGACGACGGCTACCTGTACATCGTCGGTCGGACGAAGGAGATGATCGTGCGGGGCGGGATGAACGTCTACGCCGATGACGTGGAGGCGGTGCTCCATGCCCACCCGGCGGTGGTCGAGGCCGCCGTCGTCGGCATCCCCCACGACGTGCTGGGCGAGGACGTCGCCGCCTACGTGGTGCTCCGCCCCGGCGAGATCCTGGACGGCGAGGACCTGCAGCGCTTCGCAGCCGAGCGCCTGGCCGACTACAAGGTTCCCCGCCAGGTCCACTACCTGGCCGAGCTCCCGAGGAACGCAGGTGGGAAGGTGCTGAAGGGCCGGTTGGCGACGCATCCGGCATCAACGCATCCGGCAACCCGGCCGTGACGCATCCATGACCCGGCGGAGCAGATGACCGATTCACAGGCCGAGGGGCCCGAGAGGAGACGCCGTGCAGGACCACCGGTTCGATTTCACCGTCGAGGGGACACCCGAGGAGGTCTGGGACGTGATCTGGAAGCGCACCCGGGTCGGCGTCGAGACCGACACGGTGAAGATCGAGATCCTCCACCCCGGCGACGAACAGGGGAATGGGCTGGTCCGACACTGCACCTTCCCGGTCCCGAAGTACCTGCTCTCCAAGGGCAGGGCGCAGTCGTGGGAGTGGATCACCGAGGCCCGGCGTCCCGTGTCGTGGCGCTACGACGCCATCGGCAAGCCCCTCTGGTCGAAGGCCTCGGGATGGACCCGGCTGGAAGACCTCGGCGGGGGACGGACCAGGGTCTACTTCCGTGAGACCTACGAGGTGTTCAACCCGGTTATCCGGGCGCTGCTCGAACGACGGGTGCACGACTTCATCTCCGAGGGCAACGACAAGCTCATCGAGGCATCACTGGTGCGGTCTCTCCAGAAGCTCCACCAGCGGGGCGCCGGTTGAACGATGCCCCCGCCGCGACGCCACCCGCTGGCCCCGGGGTCTGGGCCGGGGCAGAGTCAACCGGGCGGGCCGAATCGGTCCCAGTCCCAGGCCATCAGTGACTCGAAGGGAGCGGCGAGCAGCACCCGGGACGGCGCCGACGTCCGCGCCCGGGCCACCACCGGGGCGAGGCTAACGGCGACGGTGGCCGGGTCCTCATCGAGGTAGCAGACCGTCATCTGGAACTGACCGTCGGTGAACATCGGCCGGCGGATGGAGGGGGTCGTGGTGTAGCGCCAGGCTCCGGCCACACCGGGCACCGACACCAGTTCGGGGAGCAGCTCGACGTGCCGGCGTTGAAGGAACTCGTCCTGGGCCGCCGGGTCGGCGGGCTCCTCGACGATCAGGTAGACGCCGCGGTGGGGCCGGAAGGGCACGACCTCCGCCGAGATGAGCGCCCGGGGGGCGGCGTGCGCCTCGAGCAGGCGCAGGCCTCCCCGGTACTGGGAGGGAAGGGACTGGGGGAACCGGCCCAGTTCGGCCAGGTGGCGGCCGAGGGCGAGGAATTCGTCGATGGTCTCGTCCACCGGACGTCCCATCAGGTAGCAGACGACGTGCTCGACCCGCGACCAGTCGCCGACCTCGACCCCCCGTGCCGCCCGGCAGGCCGGGGTAGACGCCCACCGCTGGCCGAGGATCAACCCGGGCAGCTGGTACTGCTCGGGCATGTGGTCCAGCTGGTGCCACTCGAGGTACGGGCGGTCGTCGCCCGTCGGCGAGTGGTGGGACAGCGAGAAGAAGCCGACCTTGACCCGGTTCAATGGTCCCCTGGGATGATGATGGTGGCGTCAGCCCGTGGGTTCATAGGTCCCGACCAGTTCGGCCATCGCCTCCAGCTGCTCAAGGTAGTGGGCGAGGGAGTGGTGGACGAATCGCAGCTGCAGGCCGGTGGCACCGGCGTCGATCAGCTTGCCGACGATCCGGCGGCTGGCTTCGGGATCGCCGAGGGGGTCCGTCGGCCGGCCGTTCTGCAGCACCACCTCGAGCGGGTCCCGGCGGGCCGCCCAGGCCGGGGTGGCGCGGGCGGCGGCGATCATGGACGCCAGATCGGCCGGACGGATCCCGAAGGGCACCCAGCCGTCACCCAACTCGACGGCCCGGCGAAGGGAGCGGACGGTGCGACCACCGATCCACAGGGGAACCGAAGGCTGGCGGGCACACGGGTCCACGACGACGCCCGAGAACCGGTAGTACGGGCCCTCGTATTCGGGCAGCGTCTGGGACAGCGACGCCCGCAGTGCCTCCAGCGCGTCGTCGGCCCTCGGGCCCCGGTCGCGGAAGGGGGCGCCCAGGAGGTCGAACTCCTCCTCGAGCGAGCCCACGCCCAGTCCCAGGATGACGCGGCCGCCCGAGATCTGGTCGAGGGTGCCGTAGCGCTTGGCGATCTCGAGGGGGTGGTGATAGCCGAGGACGAGCACGTTGGTGGCCAGTCGGATACTGGACGTGACCGCGGCCAGGTAGCCGAAGGTGGCCAGCGGATCCCAGTACCGGCTTCCCCGCACCGGGGCCGCATCGGTGGGGACGACCACGTGCTCGCTACAGGTCAGGTGGTGGTACCCGAGCCGCTCGGCGACCCGGGCGATGGCGGCGACGTCGTCGATGGTGCCGTCCCGCTCCCAGGAGGCGTGCGCGTCCGGCAGCATGGTGAGGACCGGTGTGGTGATGCCGAGCCGTATCGGCCGGCTCCCGCCCTCAGGTGCCAACGGTCTTCTCCTTCGGGCAGCTGGTAGGCCGGCCAGACGCTACCACCGCCGGTCGTGTCAACCCCTCCCGGCTCCCGCTCGTACGGGTAGGTGCAGAGAACAGGGCGGGCCTGCCTACCCGGCAGCGCCGACCGCCCCGCCTGGGAGCCCCACCATGACCACCATCGTCGACTCCGGAGCACAGGGGCCCGCCGATCCCGCGCCGTGCAGGCCGGGGCCCTGGCCGCCTGTGGCACGAGCGCCTCGGCCTCCCCGGACATCTTGACCATCACCATCGGCATCAACGTCTCCGGGCCCACGGCGGCGGCCGCGCTCTCCGATGCCAACGGTCAGGCCGCCAGCCTGACCGACACCCTCAAGCGCTCCGGGGTGGCTCCGACCGACATCCAGCCGACCGACTTCTCGATCGACCCGACGTATGCGAAGAACGGATCGATCACCGGGTACCAGGTTTCGAACTGCCTCCTCGTGACCCTCCACGACCTCGCCGATGCCGGCCAGGTCATCGACAGGGCGGCCGGGTCCGTCGGCAATGCCATACGGATCAACGGCCTCACCTTCGCGGTGAGCAACACCGGGAACGTCGACGGCGAAGCCCGCGCCACCGCGGTGACCACGGCTGCCGGCCAGGTGCACGCCATGGCCGCCGCCGCCGATACCGGTCTGCCATGCTCTCTCCATGTTCGACGACCTGCTGGCCGAAAATCGCCTGTACGCATCCCGGTTCTCACTGGAGGGACTGCCGTCCCGGGCCGCCAAGGGATTCGGGCTGCTCACCTGCATGGACAGCCGAATCGAACCGCTGACCATGCTCGGCCTGGCCCCCGGCGACGCCAAGATCCTCCGCAACGCCGGCGGGCGGGTGACCTCCGACGTCCTCCGCTCGTTCATCCTCGCCACCAGCTTCCTCGGGGTGCGAAGGATCGCCGTCATGCAGCACACCGACTGCGCCCTGGCCCACCGCACCGACGAGTCGATCCGGTCGGACCTCCCCCCCGACCGGAAGAAGAGCTCCGAAGCCTGGGAGTTCCTGGCCATGCCTGACCCCGACGCCTCGCTGCGGGCGGACGTGGACTCCATTCGCCGCTGTGAGGGGCTGGCGCCGGGCGTGACCGTCGAGGGGTGGCGCTACCGGGTCGAGACCGGGGAGATCGTGCGAGTTGTGGGCTCGTAGGCGCCGGTCAGCGCAACGACATGCCCACGATGGGCTGGTTGAGGGGTTGCCCGCCCATCGACCCGTAGAAGGCGGCGTCGCCGAAGCTGAAGATGCCCCCATCGGAGGCCACCAGCCAGTAGCCGTGGCCGCTCGGCGTGGCCGCCATCCCCACCACCGGCTGGTTGAGCCGGAGGGCGCCAGTCGACCCGTAGAAGGCGGCGTCGCCGAAGGCGAACACCCCGCCGTCGGAGGCCACCTCCCAGTAGCCACCGGCGTCGGGCGTCCCCGTGGTACCGACCACCGGCCGGTTGAGGGTGATGGCGCTGGTCGATCCGCAGAACGGAAGATTGCCGAAGGTGAAGATGCGCCGTCGGAGGCGGACAGGTAGTAGCCGTGGGCGGCCCCGGCCGGGGCGTCGCAGGGCACCTCGATGCTGGGGGGCGGGCTGTCGACCAGCCCGGTCAGCTGGGGGTCGTGGTGGAACATCGGCCATGCCCCGACCCCGGAGACCGTCGCTCCGTTCGAGCCGGGGATCTCGTAGTGGTCGATCTGGCTGCCCCCGGCCAGGGTGATCCCGATGGTGCCGTTGGGATCGTCGGTGACCAGCGGTGAGTTTTCCCCGGATCCGCCGGACAGGGTCCCGAGCAGCCGTCCGGTCGGGCCGTCGAAGATATCGGCACCGCCGGAGATTGGGACGATCACGTCCTGGGCCCCTGATCCGGTCAGGTCGGCAGTGACCGCCGAGCCACCGCCTACGGGGATCGGCTGGTGCCAGATGGGCTGGCCGCTGGAGGCGTTCAACACCCAGACCGAGCTACCGGTGCTCTCGGCGACCTGCAGCTCGCCGTCGCCCAACACGTCGGCCAGCGCTGGGCTGCCCGCGGTGCTGCCGTCCAGGGTCTGTGCCCACCGCAGGTTGCAACCCGAGTCGATGGCGATCAGCTGGTCGGTGTTGGAGGCACCGGGGTAGTAGTCGCCGAAGCCGGCCACGATGCCGTAGGCCGTGCCGGCATTGAGGAACTTCCCGACCGCGGGCGAGGACTGCACCACCTGGTTGGTCTCGTACTTGCAGGCGAGCCCGCCGTTGGGCTGGCTCTGGCCGGCGTTGCCGGTAGGGCGCAGTATCCGCAGCTCGCCGCCGTCGTTGTACTGCGTGTTGTAGGCGAATCCGCTGCTCGAGTCGTTCCCCTCGATGATGTCGGTCTGGCCGTTGCCGTAGACGTCGGCGAGGGCCGGCGTGGCGAAAGCTGCTGTCGGCCTGGAACCACGGAAAGCCGGAGAGCACCGAGCCCGAGGCTGCGTCCATGGCGTACATGTTCTCGCCCAGTGAGCCGGCCACCACGTCGGTCGCGCCCTGGAGGTTGCCGACGGCGAGAGACGCCTTGACGCCGTTGTGGGGAAAGGGGTCGGTACCCGGGTTCGACTCCTGCACGAACCACTGATCACCACCTTGGGGGGAGATGGCCTGATAGCCGCCGACGTAGGTAGTTGGCGTCCACGTACCCCAACTCGTCTCCGACCACCACGGCCCGGCCCCCGGGGAGGTCGGCGATGTTGGGGGAGGAGACGCTGACCGCGCCTCCCGGCGCGGCGATGGCCGCCGACCACTGCAGCTGGGCGGAGAGCGTCGGTTGCACCTGTTGGGAGCCGGTCCGGCCCGATGCTCCGGCCGCATGGACCCCCGCGGGGAGAAGGCTCATCGAACACGCCACGAGCGCGGCGGCCGCCACGGTGGGGACCCGTCGACGACCGGATCCAAGAGATCCCGCCATCTTCTCTCCTTATCGTCGCCATCGGCCCCCCCGGGTAAGGCGGAACCGGAGGGCCCGCCTCGGTGGGGGACCCGGGGGGGAGGTCGATAGTGTGGAGCCGATGCCGGAGATGCCGGGGATGCCGGGGATGCACGGGGCGGGCCGCCTGCCCTTCGACGTCCACAATGCCCTGACCCAGTGGGACCTGAGCCCGTTCCCGTTGCTGGTCCTGGTGGCCGTCCTCGCCGTGGCCGCCTGGTACCTGCGGGCGGCGTCCCGACTGTCGGCGCGGGGCCACCCGTGGCGGACCAAGCGGACCGTCTCGTTCATCGCCGGCCTGGCGGCCGTCGACCTCGCCCTCCAGTCGCCGGTGGCCACCTTCTCCATGGGCTACTTCCAGTCCCATGTCGTGCAGCACCTGCTGTTGATGGTGGTCGGCCCCCCGCTGCTGGCCATGGGGGCGCCCATGACCCTGGCGCTGCAGACCTCGGGCCGGGTCGCCAAGGTCCGCCTGCTCAAGGTCCTCAACTCCCGGCCCTTCCAGGTACTGACCCACCCGCTTCCGGTCTGGGTCCTCTATTACCTCTCGATGTTCGCCTTCTTCTTGACCTTCGCCCTCGGTTTCGCCATGGACCACATGTGGGTGATGGACCTGGTGAACCTGGCCTTCCTGGGCGCCTCCACGCTGTTCTGGTGGCCCATCGTGGGCCTCGACCCGATCCCGCACTGGCGGATGGGCCACGGGGTGCGGCTGACCAGCCTGTTGGTCGGCGTCCCCATCGAGTCGTTCCTGGCGCTGGCCCTGTTGAGCACCAGTCGGCCGGCCGCCTCCATGTACACGGTGGGAGGCACCCATGCGGGTGCCGCCATCCTGTGGATCGGCGCCGAGCTCTTCACCCTGCTGGCGCTGATCCCGGTGTTCGTGCAGTGGGTCCGCCACGAGGAGCGCAAGGCCGCCCGCTACGACGCGCAGCTCGACGCCGAGTTGGCCGCCGAGCCCGTCCCGGCCACCCGTGCCACCGCCCGGGTCGCGGACCACCAGGAGCTACCCGGTCGGGTTGAACACGTAGGTGTACGGGGTGGCGCCGGGCTGGTCGGAGAAGACCGCCTTCGAGCCGATCCTCACCGCGACGACCACCGCTGACGCACCGACCTCCACGGTCGTCGCCGCCTTGGACGGGAAGGTGAGGGCCTTGCCGGCCCCCTGCACCCCGCTGACCAGAGGGACGGGTGAGTCGGCACTGGTGACCTGTATCCAGACCTGCCCCGACGTGGCGATGTCGATGGTGAACTGCCGGGCCCGGACCGAGTAGGTGGAGGTCTGGCCGGTGGTCGTGGTGAGCTGGACCGGCGGCAGCGTCGTCCCGTGCCCGCCGGTGGCCGGGGGCTGGGTGGCCGCCGGCGCGCCGCCGGGCTCGGCGATTCGGATGATGTGTGACCGGACCAGCCACTGGGGCCGCCACTGGCGCACGCCGAACCCGGCCAGGGCCACCAGCACCAGTGCCCCGGTGAGCCAGGTGACCACCTTGAGCGGGGTGGGGGCGCGGAGCCGGCGCCGGGCCCTCGCCACCGCCCGCTTGCTGTCCTTGATCTCGTGGCGGGGGACCACCGGGAAGGTGCCGGTCGGAGGTCCGGTGGACAACCCGACGGCAGCCGTCGACCCCCCGCCGATCCTCGGGACCGGCCCGGTCTGGGTGAAGGCCCGGAGGTGGTCGGGAGCCGTCCCGACCGCGGCCACCACATTGGTCAGCGCCGCGGACCCGGCCGGTGTCGGCTGCACCCCGTTCGACGGGGGCGCCCACGCCGACCAGGCGTCGATCATCCGCAGGGCCAGCGCGTCCCCGTCGAGCCCGAGGAAGGCGGCGTAGCGCCGCAGGGTGGACAGGGCCAGCGCCTGATCGGGCAGGCGGGCCAGGTCGCCCTGCTCGAGCGCCTCGAGCAGCGTGATGGGCCGGCTCAGCCGATCGTGCACGGCCAGCAGGTCGAGGCCGCGCTCCGCCCTTGCGTCCCGGAGCTGGCGCCCGATCTCCTCGGCCGAGGAGATCGTCTCTTCCTGCTGCTCGTCGCGCCGGCGTGTCGCCCCGCCGCGTTGCCGGATCACGTGGTGTCTCCTGACTCTCCCGTAGGGCAAGCGTACCTGGTCACCCATTGTCATTCCGCACACCGACCAGGCCGGCTGAGCCGGCCTCCGACCCCGGGCGCCGGCGCCGGCCGGGAATGTTGCGAGCGCAACCAATGTTGCATGGACAAAGGGACGTTGCTCGGCGACCATGTGTGGCGGCGGCCCGCGAGTCAAAGGAGGGTTGGCCATGCCGGCAGTGACGGTCGATGACGTACTTGCGCTTCCGAGGATCGGGCCCGTGGGCTCGGCCTCGACCACCGGGAGGCCGGTCATCTCGGTGACCACCGCCCCGTCCGGGTACGAAGGCGAGGGCTTCCCCGTCCGCCGGGCCTTCGCCGGTGTGGATCGGCACCATCTCGACCCCTTCGTGCACATGGACCAGATGGGCGAGGTCGAATACGCCCCGGGCGAGCCCAAAGGCACCCCCTGGCACCCCCATCGCGGATTCGAGACGGTGACATACATGATCGACGGCACCTTCCAGCACCAGGACTCGATCGGCGGTGGCGGCCTCATCACCGACGGGGACACCCAGTGGATGACCGCCGGTGGGGGCATTCTCCACATCGAGGCACCGCCGGAGCGGTTGGTGGCCAGCGGCGGACTCTTCCACGGCATCCAGCTGTGGGTGAACCTGCCCAGCGCCGACAAGATGATCGCGCCGCGCTATCAGGACATCGGTCGCTCCAGCGTGGTGCTCGTGTCCTCGGCGGACGGGGGAGCGCTGCTCCGGGTCATCGCCGGTGACGTCGCCGGCCACGCCGGCCCGGGGTCCACCCACTCGCCGATGGCCATGGTGCATGCCACCGTCTCGCCCGGCGCCTCGGTCGACATCCCCTGGCCGAAGGAGTTCAACGCCTTGGTCTACGTGCTCGCCGGCGCCGGCACCGTGGGCCACAGGGGGCACACGGTCCGGACCGGGCAGCTGGCGGTGTTCGGCGGGGGGGACTCGGTCACGATCACGGCTGACGCCGCCCAGGACTCGGCCACCCCCGACCTCGACGTGCTCGTCCTCGGGGGGCGCCCGATCGGCGAGCCGGTCTACGCCTACGGCCCGTTCGTGATGAACACCAGGGAGGAAGTGGCCCAGGCGTTCGAGGACTACCAGGCCGGAAAGCTGGGGACGATCCCGGCGGAGCACATCGGGTCGTAACCGCCCGACTACCGGGTCAGGGTCCCTCGCCCCCCTGCGGGGTGCAGGACCTCGGGTCCCAGGCCTGCAGCGGGCTCGTCGCCGCGGTGGGGGGCTGGAAGGCCCCACCGGACGACGTCGTGGCGGTCGTGGCGGTCGTGGTGGACGGGGTGGACGGGGTGGCGCCGGCCGGGGCCGACGTGGGGGAGCCGACGGGGGCATTGACGGCGAACTGCGAGCCGGTGACCACGGTGACCTCGGCGCCGTCGCTGGTGGGACCGAGGGCGGTGATCACCGCACCGGACATCGACCGGGCCACGGCCTGGGCCGCGGCCTGGGCCGCCGGTGTCTTGGTGGCGTAGTAGACGACCGTCTCGGACTCGGTTCCGACCGACGGGGTGTCGCCGACGCCGGCGATCTGGAACCCCAGCGCCCGCAAGGAGTCGGCGGTCGTCGTGGCCTGGTTGTAGGTGCCGGTGCCGTTGAGGACTGAGACCGACACGGTGGCCGGGCCGGGCAGCTTCTGGCCGGTCATGGTGTCGGTGGAGGAGTCGATCCCGAGGAACTGGTCGATCACCTGGGTGTCCTCGACGGTCGACGGGAACTCGATGCTGCCGTAGTCGCCGCCCTTGTAGGTGTAGGAGCCGAACTGGCCCACCTCCACGGGCAGGGTGAACTGGGGCGCCGAGTTCACGTTGACCGAGTGGAAGTTGAGCACGAGGTCGACCATGTCGGTGCTCGAGAATTTGCTGTCCACGTTGAGCTGCGGTGCGACGCCGCTCACCAGCTGCTGGTCGGTGATCGGGTCGCCCAGACCCTGTTTGGCCACGGCGCTGGCGAGCACCCGCAGGAACTCGTGGTCACGGCGGATCCGGGCCAGGTCGCTCAGGTTCTCCGAGGGCCAGTATTCGGGCAGGCTGGTGGTGATTCCCGGGCCCTTGTACTGCAGATGCCGGGCCCGGACCACCTGGAGGGCATGGAACCCGTCCAGGGAGACGCACCCCGGGGTCAGCTGCTTCAAGCCCGAGTAGGCGTCATAGACCGGCTCGGGGAAGTACATCTTCACCCCGCCCAGCGCGTTCACGACGTTGGCGAAGGTGTCGAAGTTGAGCACCACGTAGTGCTGGATGGGGATGCCCAGGTTCTCGTTGATCGAGGCCACCAGCTGGCTCGGGCCCTGGTACAGGCCGGCATCGATCTTGTTGGCGCCGGTGGTCCGGGCATTGGGGACGAAGAGGTCGCGGGGGATGGAGAGGATGGACACGGTGTGCTTGGCCGGATCGAGGTGCAGGACCATCACCACGTCGCTGTTGACGCCGTTGACGCCCTGGGAGCACAGACCGTAGGCGGCGTTCTGGACGGCCAGCGCGCAACGGTCGGTCGAACCGACCATCAGGATGTTCTCGGTGCCGGCGTCGGCCCCGTTGGTCGGGACATCGGACAGTCCCCGCACGTCGATCCGGTGGATCTCATGGTTGAGATACCAGGCGTAGCCGGCGGTGCCCCCCACCACCAGCACGATGAACACGCCCAGCGAACCGAGGATCCATCTGGCCTTGTGGTGCCGCCCCGCCCCTTTCCGCGCCCGCCCGCCGGATGCCTCCAACTCTTCGGCGATCGACTGCAGCCCGGTCTCGTCGAAGGTTCCGGTCGGGCCGGAGCCGGCCCGGGGCCCCGGGGCCCGGCGTCCCGGCCTCCGCCGGTGCTGTGGGCCTTTCGGGTGGGCGATGTCGGGATTCTCGGTCGCCCCGGTCATCGAGGCTGGTGGCCGCCGAGCCGCTTCATCCGTGGGATCCGGATGGCGGGAACAGGCACGGGGGCTGAGCGGAGGCCCGTCCGGGCGCTGCGAACCATGGCCAGAGACGGTAGCAAGCGCGGCTGCTCATCTGGTGGCAGGAGACAGGCTCTGCCCGTCGTCCCCGTCGTCCCCGTCGTCCCGGTGCACGGGCCGCTCCTGTCCGTGAGGGACGGAGGAGTTCGGTGCGGGAGGCGTCGGGGCGGGACCGTCGATGTCGATCAGCCCCAGGTCCGAGGGACGCAGGCGCAGGGTGTCGTACCAGTAGCGGACCGTCCAGGTGGGCCAGTTGTTGGTCACCCTGCCCGAGGCCGCCTTGTACCAGCTCCGGCAGTTGGCCACCCAGGCCGTGCCGGCCATCAGGCGCTGGGTCCGCTCATCGTCCCTCCGGTAGGCGTCGGCCCCCACCCCGACCAGTGGGGTCGGCCCGTGGGCCCCCGCCCGGGTCTGGACGGCCATGGCCTGGAGGATGAGGTTCATCTGGCGTTCGACCATGAAGAGGATCGAGTTGTGCCCGAGGTTGGTGTTGGGGCCGTAGAGGAGGTAGCAGTTGGGGAAGCCGGGCACCGCCGTCCCCAGGTAGGCGCGGGACCCGTCCATCCACTCCTCGGCCAGGGACCGCCCGCCCTCGCCGGCGATGTCGATGTGCGAGAGGAAGTCGGTGGTCGAGAAGCCGGTGGCGAAGATGAGGACGTCGGTCGGGTGCCGCTCGCCGTCGGCGGTGACCACCGCATCCGGCTCGACACGGGCGATCGGCTGGTCGACCACCGAGACGTTCGGTCTCATCAGAGTCGGATACCAGTCGTTGGAGATGAGGATCCGCTTGCACCCGATCGGATAGTCGGGGACCACCGATCCCTCGGGCAATCGGTCGGAGACCACGTCGTCGCGGATCCCGGACCGGAACGCCTCGGCGAGCTTGCGCCCGGGCCAGCTGTCCTTCCGGAAGAACAGCCACCGGAACTCGAGACCCAGGTAGATCCACCACCGGTAGAGCCGCTCGACGGGCGCCATGGTGATGAATGCCAGCCGCTCCGGGCCGGAGTAGGCCCGGTCCTTCTTCGGGCCGACATAATTGGGGCTGCGCTGATAGATGGTGACCCGGCCCGCCTGCTCGGACACCGGCGGGACGAACTGGATGGCACTGGCCCCGCTCCCCACCACGCCGACCTGTCGGCCGGCCAGGTCACAGCCGTGGTCCCATCGGGCCGAGTGCCACCGGGGCCCGGCGAACGAGTCCAGGCCGGGGACATCAGGTACCTGGGGCCGGTTGAGCTGCCCACAGGCGAAGACCACGGTGTCGGCTTCGATGACCTCGTCCCCGCTCGCGCCCGAAAGAGCCAGCCGCCACCGCCTAGGCCCCTCGTCCAACGAAGCACTCTTCACGGTGGTGCCCAGGCGGAGGTGCGGCCAGAGCCCGAAACGCTCCACGCATTCCTCGGCGTAGGACAGGATCTCCGGTTGCTCGGCGAACCGGCGGGTCCAGTCCGACTTGGGCGAGAAGGAGAAGGAGTACAGGTGGGAGGGGACGTCACACCCGCTGCCGGGGTAGGTGTTGTCCCGCCAGGTGCCGCCCACCCCCTCGGACTGCTCGAGGATGACGAAGTCGTCGATGCCCGACCGAACCAGCTGCATGCCCATGGCCAGGCCGGACAGGCCACCGCCGACGATGGCCACCCGGGGTGTGGGCCGCCCCTCGGCCCGGGCGGCCCGGACCTCCCACTCCAACCGCCGCCGCCCGATGTCCAGTGCCATGAGAGCTGCTCCGCTCCTCATCCCGCAGCACCGGGTGCGTCCGGCCATCGGGCGGCGTGGCGGCGGGACACCCGATGGTAGGCCCGATCGGTCCGGGAGGGCGGCCGGCCACCGGGCGTGGGTCCGGCCCTTGCCGACCGTGGGTGCGGTCGGCAGACTCACCACATGACCGCGGGGAGGAATTGGGAGACGGAGCCCGTGGGGCCGCCGGCCCCTGGGCCGGCGTCGGGACCGGACCTACCGGGGCCGGACCTGTCGGGACCACCATGGCCGCCGGCGCGGGCGTCACGCCTGGCCCGGGCCCGGGCCAGCTTCGTCCAGGCCCTCCGGTCGCTGCTCCGGCCCGAGGGCCTGCCGGCCGAGGCCGCCGCCCAGCTCGAGGCCGCCTTCGTCGGTCTCGGACGCGAGCTCGTCTCGGGTGGCCGTGGACACCTCCGCAGGGTGCACAACCAGATCCGGGGGGCGCCGCCGCGGTTGCTCGACTGGATGTCGGGCCAGGTGCTCGAGCACCCGGCGATCCTCTACGACCGGGAGGGGGTCGAGCTGCTGTCCGCCCGCCAGGGCCGCTCCATCTCCACTGCGGTCGGGGCGCTGCAGGTGGCGTTGGTGGCCGCCGCCGCGGCATCGACGCTCGAGGGCGGCCCGGTGCTGGCCCTGGCCATCGACGGGGGGGTCGGACAGGTGGCTTCCGTGGTCCACGGCTTCTGTGACTGGTACAACACGGGCTCGTATCTGGTGCGCCGGCTCAACGCGTCGGGGATCGCCGTCGACCGCTCCGAGGTGCGCCGTCTGACCAACGCCGCCCTGATGTCCAAGGGCAGGACGGTCGATGAACGGGCCCTGTCCCGCTCCACCGAGCTGCGGCTGGTGCGTAGCTGGATCGGCCGCGGGCTGGTGGACGCCCTGCCCTTCGGCTCGAGCCTGGGACGGGCGTCGTTGCGGGCCACGGGGCGCATCGAGGCCTCCGACCTCGGGGCCTTGGTCCAGGCCATCCGAGCCGATCGGCTCGCCGACTGAGCTCGCCATCGGCCGATCTCAGGGCTGGCCGGAGGTCCGAGAGCGCATCCCCCGTGCCACCGGGCCCGCCTCTCCGGGGTGGGTGCATCCCCGACGCCTCGGCGCCCGCTCAGGGTGGAGCCAACTCAGCGACTACGTGGAGCTGCGAAGCCATCCACCGGTAGGGATCGGTCGTCCCCGCCCTCTCTTCCGCCTCGAGCAGGAGCTGGAGTTCATCGGGATCGGGGGGGATGGCGTCGGTCGGGATGGCGTCGTTGAACACTCGAATGCCGTGCCAGGTGAGCATCCGCAGCCCGGCGGCGTCGAGGGCCGAATCAATGTCCTCGATGCGGTCCGCTGTCGCCGGCAGGCCCAACTCGTTCACGTACTCCTTCGACTCGAATGCCGAGAGAGCCCCCGCCCAATCGCCCCGGAGGCCAGGTCGCAATGCCAATGCATGGCCATTGCGGAAGGTCACTGAGAGGTGACCACCCCGTGCGAGGCGAGCCGCCAGGCTCGTGAGGGCGCGGGCTCGGTGGTCGAGGTACATCATCACACCGTGACAGCACACGAGATCGAATCGACGACCGGCCAAGACTCTGTCGAGCGCCTCGATGTGACCGTGCAGGAGCTCAACTCTGAGGTCGCGTGCCGATGCTCTGTCGGCACAGATCTGCAGGAGCTCTTCGGAGGGGTCAACTCCGGTGACGTGGCAACCCCCAGCAGCCAGGCGGAGGGCCTGGGTGCCTTGTCCGCAACCCACATCGAGAACGTCCATCCCGGCTCTGACGTACGTGGTGAGCTGGCGCGAGATGACCTCCTGGCGGATCACGTTGCGAAGATGGCCGAGCCGCTCGATCCATTGCGCCTCGGCCGACTTGAACTCGGTCACGTGTCCATGATCTCAGGTCGGGGGTCACCCACCCGGCAGCGGGGGAACGGTGGTACGGACCAACAGAACGGCGCAGCCAGGTCCCGGTCAACCCGCCGGCCGTGGCGTCGCCCTGGAGCGCCGGCTCAGAGCACCTTGGACAGGAAGACCCGGGTCCGCTCGTGCCGCGGGGCGGACAACACCGTTTCGGGGGGCCCGCTCTCGACCACCACGCCGCCGTCCATGAACACCACTGTGTCCCCGACCTCCCGGGCGAATCCCATCTCGTGGGTCACCACGATCATGGTCATGCCGTCGTCGGCCAGCCCCCGCATGACGTCGAGGACATCACCCACCAGCTCCGGGTCGAGCGCCGAGGTGGGCTCGTCGAACAGCATCAGCTTGGGCTCCATGGCCAGGGCCCGGGCGATGGCCGCCCGCTGCTGCTGGCCGCCGGACAGCTGGTTGGGGTAATTCTCCACCTTGTCGGCCAGGCCCACCCGGTCGAGCAGCCCCCGGGCCCGCTCCCTGGCGACAGCGGCGGACACCTTCTTCACCCGCACCGGGCCCGAGATCACGTTGTCGAGGACGCTCATGTGGGGGAACAGGTTGAAGCTCTGGAAGACCATGCCGATCTCGGCCCGCTTGCGGCATACCTCGCGGTCGCGCAGCTCGAAGAGCTTGCTCCCGCTCGAGCGGTACCCGACCAGCTCCCCGTCCACGGCCAGCTCCCCGCCGTCGATCTTCTCCAGGTGGTTGATGCAGCGGAGGAAGGTGCTCTTCCCCGAGCCGGAGGGGCCGATGAGGCAGAGGACCTCACCGGTATCGACCGAGAGGTCGATGCCCCGCAGCACCTCGACGCGCCCGAAACACTTGCGGACCTGGGTGGCCCGGACCATCGGCTCAGCCATGGGGTGCCACCCAGGGGGCCTCGGCCAGGGCCGGCACCGGTTCGGTGCGGATGCGGAAGAGATCGCGGCGCAGTCGCTGGAACGGGGTCGGGGGGAGGGCGCGGGTCGACCCCCGGGCGTAGTACCGCTCGACGTAGTACTGCCCGATGGTGAGCACCGAGGTGAACAACAGGTACCAGATGCTGGCCACCAGCAGGAGCGGCACGATCTGGTAGTTGGTGTTGGAGATGTTCTGGGTGGCGGTGAACAGGTCCGCCCCGGCGATGACGATCACCAGCGAGGTGGTCTTGAGCATGGAGATGGTCTCGTTGCCGGTGGGGGGGATGATGATGCGCATGGCCTGGGGCAGGACGATGCGGCGCAGGGTCTGGGCCTTGGTCATGCCGAGGGACTGGGCCGCCTCGGTCTGCCCCTCGTTCACCGAGATGATGCCCGCCCGCACGATCTCGGCCATGTAGGCGCCCTCGTTGAGGCTGAGCCCGAGGGCGGCGGCGATGAACGAGGTGACCAGGGTGTTGGCGTTGACCGTGTAGAAGGCCGGGCCGAAGGGGATGCCCAGGGTCAGCTCGGGGTAGAGGTAGGTGATCCCGACGTACCAGAAGGTGAGCTGCACGAGCACCGGGGTGCCCCGGAAGAACCAGATGTAGATCCACGCCGACCCGGACAGCAGGCGGTTGGGTGACAGCCGCATCACGGCCAGCACCACGCCGAGGACGATGCCCACCGCCATGGCGATGGCGGTCAGCTCGAGGGTGACGCCGATGCCGCGGAGGACCGGCGCGACGAAGAGGTACTTCCAGACCACCGGCCACTGGAACCGGCCCTCGACCATCCCGCCCCGGGTCACGTGGGAGAAGACCAGGGTGTTGACCAGCATGGCCACCAACACCAGGATCACCCCGCTGGCGACCCACCTCCCCGGGTGGCGCACCGGGACGGTCGTGCGTGCCGGCGGGGTGGTCGGTGGGGCGCCCGTATGCCCGGTCGGTGTCGGCGGTCTGCCATGCGGCTCCGGGGGTGCCGGTGGTCTGTCCGGGCGTGCCGATGGCTCCGGCGGGCCCCCGATGGAGCCGGTGTCCGGAGGCTCGGGACCCGTCATCGGTGGATCCCGCCGCTACCGGTCGCCCCGGTCAGCTGGTGGCGCCGTTGACCACCGAAGAGGGCACCGCGCCGGACTGCACGCCCCACTTGGTCAGGATCTGGTTGTACACGCCGTTGCCGATCAGGAAGTTGACCGCCGACTGCACCGGCGTGGTCATCCCGTTCCCCTTCGGCAGGGCCAGGCCGTAGGGGGCGACCGCGAAGGCCGTCCCGCTGTTCTGGAAGACGCCGTTGGAGGTGGCGACGATGTACCCGGCCACCTGGGAGTCGGCGAAGCCGACGTCGGCCCGCCCGCTGGAGACGGCCAGGTTGGCCTGGCTCTGGTTGCCGAAGGAGAGCACGGTGACCTTGCCGCTGGTGCACTTCTTGGCCTGGCTCACCGCGTCGGTCTGCTCGGTGGTGCCGCTCTCCACGGCCACCGAGTGCCCGCACAGGGAGGCGAGCCCGTTGAAGGCCAAGGGGCTCCCGGATTTCACGTAGTAGCCCTCGCCGGCGGTGAAGTAGTCGACGAAGTCGACCACCTTCTGCCGGGCGATGGTGTCGGTGAACGAGGAGGCGCCCATGTCGTACTTCCCGCTCTGGATGCCCGGGATGATGGTGTCGAAGGTGGCGTTCACCAGCTTCACGTGCAGGCCGAGGACCTGGGTGATGGCCGTGGCCAGGTCGGCGTCCATGCCGATGATCGACGATCCGTTGGGGGCGATGAACTCGTCGGGGGCGTAGGTGGCGTCGAGGGCCACGGTCAAGATGGCCTTGGACTTGACCGACGCGGGCACGGTGGCGGCGATGGCCGCATTGGTCGCCTGGGTGGGGATGGTGGCCGTGGGCAGGGCCACCGAGCTCGAGGTGGTGCTGGGCGCGGCCGTCGTGGTGGTCGAGCTGCTCGAATTGCTGCTGCAGGCCGCGGCCAGCACCGCCACCGCAGCGATGGCCGCAGCCACCGTGCCCGCTCGGAAACGCCGGCTTGGGTTGACCACGATCCCACCTCCGCTGTCGATCATGTGAACGGGGGCAAGTGTGCCACGTAACACAACGTTCATGTTGAACTCGTGCCTCAGCCCACCCGGTACCCGGTCATCGACAGTGAGCCGCCGACGTAGCCGTCGACCAGGACGGTTGCCTCGGCGCCTGACGCCGCGGCGATTCCGGCGATCGGGGCCAGGGGCAGGAAGTGGTCGGGCGTGGGAACGGCCCGCCGGTAGTCGGGGTGGTCGGCCAGGCCCCCGGTCCGCTGCGGGTCCTCGACCATCGACGCGGTGCAGGCCTCGTCGAACCGGGTGGCCCACCCGAAGCCGGTCTCGCCCGCTGCCCGGTCGAGGAGGCCGAGGTTGTGGACCACGTTGCCGCTCCCGATGACCAGGATCCCCCGGTCGCGCAGGGGGGCCAGCCGCACCCCGAGGTCGAAGTGGTCGTCGTAGCCCTCCAGGCCGTTCACCGAGAGCTGGATGACCGGCACGTCGGCCTCCGGAAAGGCGTGGACGAGCACCGACCAGGTCCCATGGTCGAGCCCCCAACCGTCGGAGTCCAGGCCGGCCCAGCGGGGCTTCACCACCTCGGCGACCTCGGCGGCCACCTCGGGCGACCCGGGTGCCGGATACTCGACGTCGAACAGGGCCCGGGGGAACCCGTAGAAGTCATGGATGGTGCGCGGGGCGGCCATGGCCGTCAGCAGCGTCGACCCGACGTACCAGTGGGCCGAGACGACGAGGATCGCCCTCGGCGTCGGCACCGAGGCGCCGAGATCCCGCCAGGCCCGGGTGAAGCGGTTGTCGGCCAGGGCGTTCATCGGGTCCCCGTGCCCGAGGAAGGCCGCCGGCATCGGCTCGGGCTCCATCGCTCCCCTTCCGTCGACGCCCACGTCCAGACTGCCACACCGCCCACCCGGCGCCCGACCGCCCCGGGCGCCCGACCGCCCCGGGCGGACGGTGTCCGTTTCCGGGGCCGTAGGGTTGCGGGCACCAGCTTCCACCTCCGGCACGGGCTCACGATCGGGGTGGCGGCCACACGACGGCGGCGGAGAGCGAGCGAGTGGGAGCGAGGCGATGAGCGAGACGGTGGCACCGGAACAGGCCGACCCGCCCACGTCGCTCTCCCATCGCCGGGTGCTCGTGGTCATCGGTGCGCTGATGCTGGGCATGTTCCTGGCCGCTTTGGACCAGACGGTGGTCTCGACCGCCCTGCCCACCATCGTGGGGGACCTGCACGGCGCATCGCGCCTCACCTGGGTGGTCACCGCCTACCTCTTGACCTCCACGGTCTCCACGCCGCTGTGGGGCAAGCTCGGGGACCAGTTCGGCCGCAAGATCTTCTTCCAGGCCGCCATCGTCATATTCCTGGTCGGCTCCGTCCTGTCCGGTCTGAGCCAGTCGATGCTCGAGCTGATCCTGTTCCGGGCGGTCCAGGGTCTGGGCGGAGGCGGTCTGATGGTGGGGGCGCAGACCATCATCGGCGACGTGGTGTCCCCCCGGGAGCGGGGGCGCTACTCCGGCATCTTCATGGGCATGTTCGGCATCACCACGGTCATCGGCCCGCTCATCGGGGGCGCATTCGTGGACTCGATCGGTTGGCGGTGGATCTTCTACATCAACATCCCCTTCGGGGCCGCCGCCCTGGTCGTCACCGCCTTCGCCCTACCCGGGTCGTTGAGCAAGGTCCACCGGGTCATCGACTACCTGGGCTCGGCCCTGCTGGCCCTGTCGGCCACCGCCCTGGTGCTGCTGGCCAGCCTGGGGGGTACCACCTACCGGTGGGGGTCGCCGGTGATCATCGGCCTCGGGGTTGCCGGCGTCCTGTTTGCGGTGGCCTTCCTGTCCGCCGAGCGACGGGCGGTCGAGCCGGTGATCCCGCTCCACCTGTTCTCCAACGCCGTGTTCAACGCCGCCGGGGCCATCGGGTTCGTCATCGGGTTCGCCATGTTCGGGGCGCTCACCTTCCTGCCGCTGTTCCTCCAGGAGGTGAAGGGGGTGAGCGCCATCCAGTCCGGGGTGCGGCTCTTCCCCATGATGGGCGGCCTGTTCATCGCCTCGGTCGGCTCCGGGGTGCTCGTCAGCCGGTGGGGCCGCTACAAGGTCTTCCCGGTGGTGGGGACCGCCCTCACCACCCTGGGGCTGTACCTGATGTCGCTGATCGGGGTGAGCACTGGCGCTTGGACCATGGCCGCCTACATGACGATCTTCGGCCTGGGCCTCGGGATGGTCATGTCGGTGCTGCTGGTGGCCGTCCAGAACGCCGTGCCCTACGAGGAGCTGGGCACCGCCACCTCGGGTTCGACGTTCTTCCGCATGATCGGGGGCTCGTTCGGGACGGCGGTCTTCGGCACCATCTTCGCCAGCCGGCTCCTACCCAATATCCTCCACGCCCTGCACCTGGCCAAGGTACCCCCGGGGTTCAGTGTCAACGCCGACGACCCCGCCGCCATCCACCGTCTGCCGGCCGCGGTGCAGGCCGGGGTGATCGAGGGCATCGCCCATACCGTGCAGACCGTGTTCCTCATCGGGGTGCCCATCGCCTTCGTGGCCTTCCTGTTGAGCTGGACCCTTCCGGAGATCGAACTGCGCAAGTCGATCCGGGCCACCGAGCCGGCCGAGGGCCTCGGGCTGCCGGAGCCCCGCTCCTCCCTCGGCGAGGTCCGACGCATCCTCGAACGGGCGGCCAGCCGCGAAAACCGGCGGGAGCTGTACACGACGCTGGCGACGCGGGCCGGTCTCGAGCTCGACCCCCGGGCGGTGTGGATGCTCTACCGGCTGGCCGACCGGCCCGACTGCACCCTCGAGGACGTTGGCGCCCGCCTGGACATCGACCCGCAGCGCCTCGAGGGCGGGACGGACGCCCTGGTGTCGGCGGGGATGCTCGAGCTGGACGGACCGCCCGGCGGCTGCACCCTGGTGCTCACCCCTGCCGGGCACCGGGCCATCGAACAGCTGACGGAGGCCCGGCGCGACTCGATGACCGAGCTGTTGGAGGGCTGGGACCCCGACGACCACCCCGAGGTGGTCGAAATGGTGCGCCACCTGGCCAAGGAGCTGCTGGCCGACGACGACAGGCTGCTGGCCGACGCCGGGGCCACCCGGTCCGGGTCCACCCCGGGCTGATCGGCCGGGAGCCGTCCGGCGGGGAGGCTGCCGTCGACGGGCCCGGAGCGTCAGGCGGGGCCGAGGAGGACGGTGAGCGCGTCGGCCAGGATCCGCTTCACCTGGACCTCCGGCATGGCCCGGTGCTGGACGAGGAGTTGGTACGACTCGAACGAGGTCAACACATCGGCGGCCGCCACCGCCGAGGTCGACCGGGCTTCGTCCATGCCGCCCAGCTCGGGGGCGAAGAGCCGTCGTACCTGGTTCCGCAGGAACTTGCGGTTCTGGGCGAGCTCGGCGGCCAGCAGCGGCTGGAAGGGGGAACGCAGTCGGGAGACGGTGGCTGCGTGCCCGACCGCCCCGAACAGCCGGAGCCGCTGGTCCACCAGGGCGGCCACCTTCACGTCGAACGGGTCCTCGGGCGCAGCCGCGACCGGCAGGAGCGGGAGGGCCCGGGCCTCCTGGCTGCGGATGGCGGCGCGGATCAGGTCGTCGACATCGTCGAAGTAGCGGAAGAGGGAGCGGGGCGACAGCCCCGAGCGGGCGGCGATCTCCTCGCTGCTCGGTCGGAGGTTCCCGACCCGGTACAGGTCCAACAGGGCGTCGACCACCGCCTCCCGGTTGCGCTCCCGGCGCCGCTGGCGTCCGTCCATGGCGGCCGGTCCCGTGCCGGTCTGCCCATCGGTCGGGACGGGCGGGACCGGGCCGGTTCCGGTCGGACCGGTTTTGGCGGTGGGGACCATGGTGTCCGGGAGGCTACCGCCCAATGCCTCCTCGCCCCGGCGTGCCGCCGGGGATCAGGCCGCGGTGGAGTGCTCCCGTCCGGTCGCCACGGTCCGGGCCCGGGCCGGCCTGGTCCAGTACTCGGCGCTCCGGGGGACCGCCCGACAGGTGGGGAGGGTGCCCTCCTGGAGCAGGCGGTGCTCACGCACCGAGTGGTACAGGACGGGGATGGTGGCGATGGCCACGGCCACGATCATGAGGGGAATGGTGATGAAGAACCAGGTCATGTGATTTCAGGCAGATGGTCGCGGGTTCTGCCTGCCTCCTTGTCCAGACACGGTAGGGAACCACCCCGTGAGCGGACTGGTGGCGACCGTAGGCTCTCCTGTGAGTGTGGGACGACCCCGGTGGGCGCGCTCCCGGCCGTCGCCGGTGCTACTGCTCGGACATGATCCGTTCGAACTCCACCATCGGGTTGACCGGGACGTGCTCGCTCAGGGTCACGGTGGCCGAGTGGATGGTGGCGGTGCACCGGAAGGGAGCGGCATAGTCGTCGCCAACCGCCGGGCCCACCTCGTACCCGCAGGTGAGACCGGCGCCGGTGGCGCTGAAGGCGGCGACGGTGAAGGCGGGGATGTGCCCCCGGCCGACCGCGGTGCCGTCGATCTCCAGGACGGCCGGGCCGCCGCCGTCCGCTTGGCGCTCGAACCGGAAGACCAGCCGGTGGCGGCCGGCGCCGACGGGTTCGTCGGCGGCGACAACATGGCGCTCCTTGCCGTAGAGGTTGTGCACGTAGCGGGGGAACCCGGCCCGGAGGTGGAGGGAGAACCCACCGAGCACCGACCCCTGGGCCAGGAGCACCCCCTCCGCCGGTTCACCGGCGGCGACGGTGAGGTCGACCTCGATGGTGTGGCTGCGGTTCTTGACGTTGGCGGCCACCGTCTCGGGTACCGGTGAGCCGCCCGGGAAGTAGGTGGTGGTGAGGCGGGGGGCCCTCCGGTCGGGTTTGGGGTTGACCAGGGTGTGGAGCACCCGGTTGTCCAGGGGGAGCACCTGGTTGGCGCGGGCCTCGACCCACCAGCGCTCCACCATGCCGGCCAGTCGCTCCGGGTGGTGGGCTGCGAGGTCGTGGATCTCGGCCGGATCGACGGCCACGTGGTAGAGCTCCCAGCGGTCGTCGTCGAAGGGGGCGTTCCAGTTGAGCCCGTCGTCGTAGAGGGGCCCGATCGGCTTGAAGGTCACCGCCTTCCAGCCCTCGTGATAGAGGGCGCGGCTCCCGAACATCTCGAAGTACTGGGTGGTGCGGTGCCCGGGTGCACCGGCGCCCTCCGGGCCCAGCAGGGGGACGAAGCTGATGCCGTCGAGCGGGGTCTGGGGCACGTGGCCGATGAACGAGGGCGCCTCGATGCCGGCCAGCTCGAGCACGGTGGGCAGGACGTCGACCGCATGGGCGAATTGCCGGCGCACCCCGCCGTCGGAGCCCAGGCGTCCCGGCCAGCTCACGATGCACGGATCGGCCACCCCGCCCTCGTGGACCTCACGCTTCCATCGCTTGAACGGGGTGTTGCCGGCCATGGTCCAGCCCCAGGGGTAGTTGTTGTGGGCGCTGGGGCCACCGAGCTCCTCGATGCGCCGGGACAGCTCGGCGGGGCCCGCCGGGTCGAAGTTCTGGAGCCGGTTGTCGTTGATCGACCCGGTGGGACCGCCTTCCGAGCTGGCCCCGTTGTCGGACACCAGCACCACCAGGGTGTTCTCCCGGTCGCCGGTCTGCTCGAGGAACCCGAGGACCCGGGCCAGCTGGGCGTCGGTGTACGAGAGGAAGGCGGCGAAGCACTCCATGAAGCGGGCGGCCACCCGCCGCTCCTCGGCGGGCAGGTCCAGCCACGCCGGCACCCACGGCGGGCGCGGGGACAGCTCGGTGTCCGGGGCCAGGAGGCCGGTCTCCAGCTGGCGGGCGAACGTCTCCTCCCGCCAGCGGTCCCATCCCTCGTCGAACCGGCCGCGGTAGCGGTCGATCCACGGTCGGGGGGCGTGATGGGGGGAGTGGCACGCACCGGTGCAGAAGTAGAGGAAGAAGGGGCGGTCCACGTCGACCGCCCGCAGATCGCCGAGCTGGGCGATGGCCCGGTCGGCCAGATCGGCACTCAGGTGGTAGCCCTCCTCGACGGTCCGGGGCGGGGCGACCGAGTGGTTGTCGTGGTAGAGGGCGGGGACGAACTGGTGGGTCTCGCCCCCGTGGAAGCCGTACCAGCGGTCGAAGCCGCGGGCCAGCGGCCACGAGTGCCGGGGCGCGGCCATGTTGGTCTCGTCGTCGGGGGTCAGGTGCCACTTGCCCACCGCGTAGGTGGCGTAGCCCCGTTGACGGAGGATCTCGGACAAGAAGCCGTTCTCCTCGGGGATCTCGCCGTTGTACCCCGGATACCCGACGGCCAGGTCGGCGACCCGGCCCAGGCCGTTGCGGTGGTGGTTGCGCCCGGTCAGCAGGCAGGCCCGCGTCGGCGAGCAGAGGGCGGTGGTGTGGAAGTTGGTGAGGCGAACCCCTTGCTCGGCCAGGCCGTCGATGGTCGGGGTGGCGATGTCGGAGCCGTAGCAGCCGAGTTGGGCGAAGCCCACGTCGTCGAGGACCACCAGCAGCACGTTGGGGGCCCCGGCCGGCGGTCTCGGCACCTCCGGCCACCACGGCGTGGACTCCCGCCAGTCGTCTCCGATGACACCCTGGAACGACTGGCTCTCCATTGCGACCTCCCGATCATGTTCGAGGAACGGGCCCGGACCTTTGGCTTGGGAGCGTGAGTTGGGTCACGATATCCCACGGGCACACGATGAGACTGCGTGCAGGATCGGCTTCCCAGAACCGTGGAACGGAACCCGGGGTCGTCGCCGGAGGAAGTGCCGCCGCACGGTAGATCACGGTGACAAGCTCGCCGTGCGGCATCAGCCGCACGGGTGCCCTCCAGGCCGCCGCCGGAATGTCCCACGAGCACGTCGCCTCGCTGGAGCACAGCGAGGACCGCATCAAGACGGTCTGCCACCGACGCTCCTTGGTGTGCGCGCTCCGCTGCCCACCCGTCAATGGGTACCCACCCGGTAGGTCGTCGACCCGCTGGATGTCCGGAACACCGGTCGCGAGTGGCGGTATGCCAGAGACCTGGGTAAGCGGGCGTATTCAGGCCAGCCGGACCAGCGCCCCTTCTCCCGGACCGAGAGCCAGGTGTCCGGCCACCGGCTGGTTGTCCCGCCCACGGTCGGTGCAGAGGGCAACCGAGCCGGTCAGGCCCTCGACGACCGACTCCTCGGGGCCGAGGTTGAGGGCGGTGGCGAACCCGCGCCCGCGGCACCACGCCCAGGTGCCGGGTGGGGAGGGGAGGGAGCGATAGGCACCGAGGTGGAGGTCGGGGTCCGACCGTCGGAGGGCGAGGAGGTCACGGGTGAAGGTGAGCACCGAGCCGGGGTCGACCCGCTGGGCGGCGACGTTGCACTCCGGAGGGGTGCCCATGGGCAGCCAGGTGCCGTGGTCCCCGGTGGTGAACCCCCGGCCGGGACCGTCGTCCCAAGGGAGCGGGGAGCGCTCGGGGTCGCGGCCGGTGGCGTGCGGCCAGTAGCGGACGCCGATCGGGTCGCGCAGGTCGTCCCGGTCGAGGGTGGCGTCGGGCAGGCCGATCTCGTCGCCCTGGTAGAGCACCGGGGTCCCGCGCAGCGTGAGCAGGGCCAGTACGACGCAGCGGATCCGTCCGGGATGCCCTTGCGCCCATCGGTTGGCCGCACGCGAGGTGTCGAGGTTGGAGCCGGCCCACACCGGCCAGGCCCCCTCGGGCAGGATGCGCTCGGTCTCCTCGACCACGGCGCGCAGGGCCTCGGCCGAGAACTCGGAATGGAGCCAGGGCAGGTTGAAGGCCAGGTGCAGCTCGTCGGCGCCGTCGCCGTAGAAGGGGGGGAGCATGGACAGATGGTGCACGTCGGTCTCCCCGAGCAACACCCGGGGAGGGTCGTAGGTGTCGGCCAGCGCCCGCCAACCCCGCAGGATCTCGTGCACCTCGGGCCGGTTGGCGTTGTAGGCGTACCGCTGGCCCATGATCTGCTCCACCACCGAGTCCTCCCCGGTGGCCGGCGGGTTGTCCCGGAGCTCGGCGTCCTTCACGATCATGTTGCAGACGTCGATGCGGAACCCTGCGACCCCCCGGTCCCACCAGAACCTGATGATCTCCTCGAAGGCGCGGTGGACGGCGGGGTTCCACCAGTTGAGGTCGGGCTGTTCCCGGGTGAAGTTGTGGAGGTAGTACTGGCCGGTCCCCTCGTCGAGCGTCCACGCCGGGCCCCCGAACTGTGCGGTCCAGTTGTTGGGTCGGGCGCCGTCGGGCCCGGGGTCGGCCCAGACGTAGAAGTCCCGGTGGGCCGCGGCCCGCGACGATCTCGAGTCGACGAACCACGGGTGCCGCTCGCGGGTGTGGTTGGGCACCAGGTCGAGGAGGACCTGGATGCCCCGCCGCCCGGCCTCGGCCACCAGCGTGTCGAGGTGATCGAGGGTGCCGTAGGCGGGGTCGACGTCGCAGTAGTCGGCTACGTCGTAGCCCCAGTCCGCGTTGGGCGACGGCGAGACCGGTGAGAGCCAGAGCCCGTCGACCCCGAGCCATTCCAGGTGGTCGAGACGGTCGATGAGGCCGCCGAGGTCACCGATGCCGTCATCGTCGGAATCGGCGAACGAACGCGGGTAGATCTCGTAGAGCACACCCGAGCGCCACCACGGGTCGCCGGAGGGGGAACCCACGGGCACTCAGCCCCCGGCTGCCGGCTCGGCCGCCGGGGCGGTCGACCGAAGGTGCAACCCGGCCCCGTCCGGCGCACCCAGGGCGTCGAGCCCGAGCAGGGCGGCGCCGAGGACCGGCGGCGCCTCGAGACGGCGGAAGCGGGCCTTCGGCGCCACCGCCCGCACACCGGCCTCGACCTGTTCGCCGAAGGCGGCGTAGGCGCTGTCGAACACGCCGCCACCGAGGACAACCTCCACCTCGTCGCCGGCCACTCCGAGCCGCCCGATGATGGCGTTGGCCATCGTCACCACCTCGTCGGCCAACAGGGCGGCCGCCGCCGCGGCGGCGGTGTCGCCGCCGCCGGCGGCGTCGAGACAGACCCGGGCCAGTTCGAACAGGCGACCGTAATCGAGGGCGCCGGTGTAGACGGCGCTCAGGACCGCCTCCGGGTCGGACAGGCCGAAGTGGGCCGGGACGAGCTCGGACAGGACCGTCGGGCCGCCGCGTCCGTCGCCGGCCCGCAGGGCCAGGCCCAGGGCCCGGACGCCGAGCCACGACCCGCCGGGGGTGAAGTCGCCCGACAGCTCGGCCAGCGACGGGAAGCGCTCGACCGACCCGTCGGGCCCCAGACCGGCGCAGTTGAGCCCGGATCCGCAGACCAAGCCGACCCCCCAGCCCGAGCGCGACCCGGCCCGGAGCACGGCCATGGTGTCGTTGCGGAGGAGGATCGTCCCGCTCCAGCCGCGGGCACCGATGGCCTGGCGGAGGCGCTCCTCGTCCACCGGGAGGTCCACACCGGCCAGGCAGTAGGCGCCGACAGCCGCGGCCGGGCGGGTCCGGGGCTCGAGGCCGGCGGTTCCGAGGGCGGCCTCGATGGCGGACCCCAGGGCGTCCATGGCGCCGTCGAGCCCGGAGAACTGGTGGTTGGAACCGCCCCCTCGGGCCGTACCCAGGACCGAGCCGTCGGCCGCCACGATCCACACGTCGGTCTTCGACGCCCCCCCGTCGACGGCGAGGACCAACGCGTCGGCGGGCTCCCCCGTCTCCCGGGTCCGCTCCGTCACCTTCCCCCCCGGTCGGCGGTCACCCGCTGATGTTACGTTCAAAGCGTGGGAACCAAGGTGGCCGTCGTCGGGGGCGGGAGCACCTACACGCCAGAGCTGGTCGACAGCCTGTGCGCCCACGAGGGCCGCCTCACCGTCGACGAGCTGGTCCTGATGGACCCGGACCGGGACCGGCTGGAAGCGGTCGGGGGTCTGGCCGGCCGCATCCTGAGGCGGCACGGATGGGTCGGCGACCTGGTCACCACCGACGACCGGGACCGCGCTCTCGACGGGGCGGACTTCGTCGTCATCCAGCTGCGGGTGGGCGGGCAGGCGGCCCGCCACACCGACGAGACCCTGCCCATCGGCTACGGCTGCCTGGGCCAGGAGACCACCGGCCCCGGCGGGCTGGCCAAGGCGCTGCGAACCGTCCCGTTGGTGCTCGAGATCGCCGAGGAGACGGCTACGCGGGCCGCGGCCGGGGCCTGGGTGGTGGACTTCACCAACCCGGTCGGCATCGTGACCCAGGCACTGGCCGACGAGGGACACCGGGCCGTCGGACTGTGCAACGTCGCCATCCACGTGCAGCGGCGCATCGGGCACTACCTCGGGGTCGACCCGGACACCGTCGAGCTGGAGCACGTGGGGCTGAACCATCTGACCTGGGCGCGGTCGGCCACCGTCGGCGGGGTCGACCGGATGCCCGAGCTGCTCGACCGCTTCGGCCCCGAGCTCGAGCTCGAGAGCGGTGTGCCCCGCGGGCTGCTCCAGCTGCTCGGGGCCCTGCCCTCCTACTACCTGCACTACTACTACCGCCTCGATCAGGAGGTGGCCGAACAGGCGGTCCCCGGTTGGCGGTCGAGGGCGGAGGTGGTGGCCGAGCTGGAGGCCGAGCTGCTGGCCCAGTACCGGGACCCCGCTCTGGAGACCAAGCCGGAGAAGCTCTCCTGGCGCGGTGGCGCCTTCTACTCCGAGGCGGCGGTGCGGCTGATCGCCTCCCTGCACGCCGGGACCGGTGACACCCAGGTGGTCGACGTGCGCAACGAAGGCGCCCTGCCCGGACTGCCCGACGATGCGGTGGTGGAGGTCCCTTGTACCGTCGACCGCGACGGCGCCCATCCGCTGGCCCAGCGCCCTCTTCCGCCCGACATGTCCGGCCTGGTGGCGCACTGTAAGGCCTACGAGCGCCTGGCCGTCGAGGCGGCGCTGTCGGGGAGCCGGGAGACGATGATCCGGGCCCTGGTGGCCAACCCGCTGGTGGGGCAGTACCCCAGGGCCGAGCTGTTGGCCGATACGCTGCTGGCGGCCAATCGCCGCTACCTGCCGAGATTCTTCCCCGGGGGGTGAGGTGCGGTTCCGAGGCCCCGGGGGCGATCGGGTGCCAGGCGATAGCGTGGCGGCGGTGATCGAGGATCTGCTCATCGGCATCGTGGGGGAGCCGAATGTCGATCGGGCCGCCGGCGTCAACGAGGACGCCGCCCACGACGAGGCGCTGGGCGGCGTTCCCGTCCGACCGCGGGCCGTCGTCCGGCCGGCCTCGGCCGAGGAGGTGGCGGCCATCGTCACGGCGGCCGCGGCCGAGGGGGTGCCCCTCACGCCGCGCGGCTCTGGCACCGGGCTCTCCGGCGGCTGCGTCCCGGTGGAAGGGGGCGTGGTGGTGTCGTTCGAGCGGATGAACCGCATCCTCGAGATCGACACCGCCAACCACGTGGCCGTGGTCGAGCCCGGGCTGACGCTGGCCGAGCTCGACGACGCCCTGGCCCCGCACGGGCTGATCTACCCGGTGTTCCCCGGCGAGCAGTCCGCCAGCCTGGGCGGCAATGTGGCCACCAACGCCGGGGGGATGCGGGCGGTCAAGTACGGCGTGACCCGTCACCATGTCCTCGGGATCCAGGCCGTCCTGGGCACGGGCGAGGTGATCACCGCCGGGGGGAAGTTCGTGAAGTCGACCAGCGGCTACGACCTCACCCAGCTGGTCATCGGGTCGGAGGGGACGCTCGCCTTCGTCACCCGGGCCATCCTCCGGCTGCATCCCCGGCCCGAATTCCAGGCCACGCTGCTGGCCCCGTTCGAGTCCCTCGACCAGATCGCCTCGGCGGTCCCGCCCATCGTGGCCAGTGGCCTCGGACCCCTGATGGTCGAGTACATCGACGTGGTGTCCATGGCCGGCATCACCGCCAATGCCGGCATCGACCTCGGGGTTCCCGACGACGTCCGGGAACGGGCCCTGGCCTACCTGCTGGTCGTCCTCGAGAGCCACCACGCGTCGCGCCTGGAGGAGGACACCGCGGGATTGGCCGGGCAACTGGGCGAGCTCGGCGCGCTCGAGGTCTATGTCCTCCCGGACCAGGCGGGCGCGGATCTGGTCGGGGCACGGGAGCGGGCGTTCTGGGCCGCCAAGGCGAACGGTGCCGACGACATCGTGGATGTGGTCGTGCCCCGGGCTTCGATCCCCGCCCTGCTGTCCACCGTCGGCGGCCTGGCCGCCGACTCCGCCTCGCTGGTGGTCGGGTGCGGTCACGCCGGCGACGGCAACGTCCACCTCTCGGTCTGGCAGCCCGACGACGACGTCCGCCACCGGCTCCTGCGGGACGTGATCGGTGCCGGCATCCTGCTGGGCGGGGCGGTGTCGGGCGAGCACGGGATCGGCACCCTGAAGCGCCCGTACCTGGCCGACCTGGAGGATCCGGTCAAACTCGACCTCATGCGCCGGATCAAGGCGGCGTTCGACCCGCACGGGATCCTCAACCCGGGCACCATCTTCGACCTGTCCCTCGCCTCCGGGGAGAACCTGTGAACGGAGCGCAGTCGCTGATCCGCACCCTGGTGGACCACGGGGTCGACACCTGCTTCATGAATCCCGGCACCTCGGAGATGCACTTCGTGGCGGCGTTGGACGATGTCTCCGACATGCACAGCGTGCTGGCGGTGTTCGAGGGGGTGGCCACGGGTGCGGCCGACGGGTACGCCCGCCTGTCCGGCCGGCCGGCGGCGACCCTGCTCCACCTGGGCCCGGGACTCGGCAACGGCCTCGCCAACCTCCACAACGCCCGGCGGGCCCGTAGCCCGGTGGTCAACATCGTGGGCGACCACGCCACCTCCCACCGGCGCTACGACGCCCAGCTGCAGTCGGACATCGAGACGGTGGCCCGTAACGTCTCGGCCTTCGTCCGGACGTCCGGGTCGGTGGCCGGCCTGGGCGCGGACGCGGTCGCGGCCCTGGCCGCGGCGACGGGCCCTCCCGGCTCGGTGGCCACCTTGATCCTTCCCGCCGATGTGTCGTGGTCGGAAGGGGGGGTGGCCGTGTGCCGCACCGGGCCGACCCCCCACCCGGGTGGCGCCGCCCCGGACGAGAGCCTCCTGGCGGCGGCGGCCGACGCCCTCCGGTCCGGAGAGCCCGCCGCCGTGTTGATCGGGGGCCGGGCCTGCTACGGGCCGACGCTCGGGACGGCGGCGGACATCGCCGCTTCCACCGGCGCCAAGTTCTTGGCGGAGACCTTCCCGGCACGGCTCGAGCGGGGGGCGGGCCGGCCCCCGGTGGAGCGGCTGGCCTACCTGGCCGAGTTCACCGCCATGCAGCTCGAGGGCGTCGGGCATCTGGTGCTGGTCGACGCCAAGTCGCCGGTGTCGTTCTTCGCCTACCCGGGCAAGCCGAGTGACCTGGTGCCGGAAGGATGCACGGTGCACCCCCTGGCCGGGGAGGGGGAGGACGTGGGGACGGCGGTGGCCGCGCTGGCCGGGCTGCTCGGAGTGGAGCAGGGGGCCGCCCCTCGCCAACAGCCGGGCACTCCCGGGCTGCCCAGCGGCCCGCTGACGGCACAGAGCGTGTGCCAGGTGCTCGGGGCCCTCCTACCGGAGGGCGCCGTCGTGTCCGACGAAGGGAACACCTCGGGGCTGTTCGCCCCCGGCGCCACCAGCGGCGCTCCGCCTCACGACTGGCTCTGCCTGACCGGAGGCGCCATCGGCCAGGGGCTGCCGGTGGCGCTGGGGGCGGCGGTGGCCGCGCCCGACCGGCGGGTGGTGGCCCTCGAGGCCGACGGGAGCGCCCTCTACACGCTGCAGTCGTGGTGGACCATGGCCCGTGAGGGCCTCGACGTCACCTCGATCCTGCTCAACAACCGCTCCTACGCCGTGCTCAACATGGAGCTCGATCGGGTCGGAGCCGACACCGCCGGTCCCCGGGCGCGGGACATGCTCGACCTCGGGAGGCCGTCCATCGACTTCGTCCACCTGGCCGAGGGGTTCGGTCTGCAGGCGGCGCGGGCGGAGACCGCAGAGGAGTTCGCCGACCAGCTGGCGCGTGCGCTGGCCTCACCCGGCCCGAGCGTGGTCGAAGCGGTCGTCCCCCCGCTACTGTGATCGGCCGGCCGCCCTCGGGTCGGTGCGGTCGCGGTGCTCAGCATCCGGCGGCACCGATTGCGGCAAGCGGCCGGAGGGACCAGGTGGAAGCCGACTCCTCGTCGAGGAGGTCGTCGGTGCGACGGAGCCGCGCGCCCAACTCCACGAGCAGCTTGTGCGCAAACGACGGCGCCGATCCCTGGAGGGACCAGAACTCGACCCGGGAGATCACCAGGACGCACATCTCGGTGGCGGCCACCACCGTCGCGGTCCGCTGGCCGTGGTCGAGCAGGGCCAGTTCACCGAAGAAGGATCCCGGGCCGAAGTCGGCGAGCCACCAACCGTGTCGAGAGGCGGTGGCCATGCCCTCCACGACGATGAAGAACTCCTGGCCGGGCGTGTCCTCTGCGATCAGGACGGTGCCCCGCGGCATCCTCATCATCGTCGTCAACGAGCGGATCTGCCGGAGCTGGTCCTTGCTGCAGCCCGAGAACAATCTCATGCTCCGCAGTACTGCGATTCGCTCGTCTGTTCGTCCACCAAGGTCACGCATGGTCAGTGTTCCTTTCTCTGGCCCGGGGAAGTCCCCGTTGTGAGGTCCGCCTCCTACGATGATGCGCCCCCACCTCCCGCCAGTCAGTCACGGTGGTGACAGAACCTGAAGGTTCCGCTCCCAGGAGGCCGGCTGTCGTTCGAGATGTGGGGCCGCTCCGGGCCTCGGGGGGTGAGGCCCAGAGCGGCCTGCCGGTTCCCGCCGCGGTTT
>DATKRZ010000068.1:0-2714 GCA_035531955.1 Acidimicrobiales bacterium
AACGGCGCCGCCCTCATCCGGGCCGGTGCCCGGGCGGTCAAGCTGGAGGGGGGCGCCAACCGGGTGCCGATGATCGAGGCGCTGGTGGCGGCGGAGATCCCGGTGATGGGCCACCTCGGACTGACCCCGCAATCGGTCAACGCCATGGGGGGCTATCGGGTCCAGGCCCGTGACGACCCGGCGGCCGAGGCCCTGGTGGCCGACGCCGAGGCCATCGTGGCCGCCGGCTGCTTCGCCGTGGTGATCGAAGGCGTACCCGAAAAGGTGGGGTCGGCGCTGACCGAGTCGCTCGACGTGCCCACCATCGGGATCGGGGCCGGCCCCGCCTGTGACGGCCAGGTGCTGGTCTTCCACGACCTGCTCGGCTTCAATCCGACGGTGCCCAGGTTCGTCCGCCGTTACGCCGAGCTGGGGGCCGAGGCCACGGCGGCGGTGGCCGCCTTCGCCGCCGATGTGCGTTCGGGGGCCTTCCCCTCCGACGCCGAGGTCTATCACTGAGCCCGGCCCCGGCCGGCCGTCCGGACGGCCGGCCCGATTGCCGGTAGAGTGGACCGGTTGTTGCGGCCGTCCTCCGGGCGGCCATCCAGTTCCGACCTGCCCCACGCGGTGGGGCTCGGGCGCACCGTCGCCCGATCCAGAGGGAGGTGAGCCGCCCGTGCGGCCCTACGAGACCATGGTCATCTTCGATACCGGCGCCGGTGAGGCGGCGGTCAACAGCGTCCTCGACCGGGCGCTCGCCGCGCTCAAGGCCAAGGGCGGGGCCCCGGGCCGGGTGGAGCGCTGGGGACGGCGCACCTTCGCCTACGAACTCCAGCACAAGCGCGAGGGCTACTACGTGGTCATCGAGTTCACGTCCGAGCCGCCGGCCGTGGCCGACATGGAGCGGGTCCTGGTCCTGGCCGACGAGGTCCTCCGCCACAAGGTCGTCCGCCTGCCGGACAAGGTGGCCGGAAGACGCGCGGCGATGGCCACCACCGGCGGGGAGGGCTGAGATGGCCAACGGAAATGCCGTCACCCTGGTCGGAAACATCACCCGCGACCCCGAACTGCGCTTCACCAACACCGGCCAGGCCACCTCGAGCTTCGGCCTGGCCGTCAACCGGCGGTGGCAGAACCGCCAGACCCAGGAGTGGGAGGAGGCCACCTCGTTCTTCGACGTGGTGTGCTGGCGTGAGATGGCGGAGAACGCCGCAGAGAGCCTGAGCCGGGGCTCACGGGTGATCGTGACCGGCCGCCTCGAACAGCGCAGCTGGGAGACCCCGGACGGTGACAAGCGCTCCAAGGTCGAGGTGGTCGCCGACGAGATCGGCCCGAGCATCCGCTGGGCCACCGCCCAGGTGACCAAGAACGAGCGCAAGGGGCCCGGCGAGGGCGGCCCGCAGGGTGGCGGAGGCCGCGGCGGGCCATCGGGCGGCCGTCCGTCCGGAGCCGGCGGCGCCGGACCGGCCGCCGAGCCCCAGGGATACGGATACAGCGAGGAGCCCTTCTAACCATGGCCCGCAACAACGATCGCGGAGGTACCACCCGCCGCACCCCCAAGGACACCGGGCGGCGGATAAAGAAGAAGCCCTGCGCCCTGTGCAAGGACCGGGTGGAGTGGGTCGACTACAAGGACGTCGGCATGCTCCGCAAGTACATGAGCGACCGGGGCAAGATCCGGGCCCGCCGGGTTTCCGGGAACTGCACCCAGCACCAGCGTGACGTGGCCATCGCCATCAAGACCGCTCGCGAGCTGGTGCTACTGCCCTACACCCAGCGCACGACCACCGAGCGGCCGGGTGGCCGCGGTGGCGGACGCGGCGGCCGGGACGGGGGCTATTCCGGCCAGGGCGGTTCCGGTGGCCGCCGGGGACGCGACGAGGAGCGCTCACTGCCGGCCGACGCGACCTCGACCGCTCTGGGCGCCGACGCTCCCCCGCAGTCGGTCGCCGCCGCCGAGGAGCCTGCTGCGCCCGTGACCGGCGGAGACCCTGGCCCCGAGGCCGGTCCCGAGGCCGGTCCCGAGGCCGGTCCTGCCGCGGCAACCGACGGCGTCGGAGCAGGTGAAGGCTGACATGAAGGTCCTCCTGCGCAACGACATCGCCGGGGTGGGCAAACGCGGCGACATCATCGACGTCGCCGGCGGCTTCGCCCGCAACCACCTGCTTCCTGCGGGCGCGGCCATCAAGGCCACCCCCGGCGTCACGAGCCAGGCGGCCGCCATGAGGAAGTCGCGGGACCTCCGCGACGCCCGCGACCGCGAGTCCTCGGAGACGGTGGCCCGGGCCCTGGTGGGCACTGCCATCACCATCCCCGCCCGGGCCAAGGGCGACCGGCTTTTCGGCTCGGTGTCGGCGGCCGACGTGGTGCACAGGGTGGAGGCCCAGACCGGCGCGGTGATCGACCGCAAGGACCTCGTGCTCGACGAGCCGATCAAGGCGCTCGGCGACTACAGCGTACGGGTCGAGCTGGTGGGCGGCGTGGTCTTCGAGCTGACCGTCAACGTCGTCCCCGAGGGCTGACCGGACGACCGGACCGGGTTCGGCGGGGCCCCGACCGGGCGCTGACCCGGCTCCGGCATCCACCCGACTGTGACAGCCGGCGGGGATGATGGCGGCGTGCCCGGACATGTCCGCAGTCGAGCCCAGCTTGTCCACCCGTCGTCCACACCGATGGGCGGCTATTTCCCCAAGAAGAGGCCCTTACCCTCCACAGGGCGATTCGACGAGGGTTGA
>DATKRZ010000069.1:0-24699 GCA_035531955.1 Acidimicrobiales bacterium
ACGGAGGACGGGCGCCATCTTCTGTGAGACCCGGCCGGCCACGATCATCAGGTCGGCCTGGCGGGGCGACGCCCGGAAGACCTCCATCCCGAACCGGGCCAGGTCGAAGTCGGCGGCGCCCACCGACATCATCTCGATGGCACAGCAGGCCAATCCGAAGGTGGCCGGCCACATCGAATAGGTGCGCGCCCACTTGACCAGGTCCTCGAGACGACCGGTGAGGAAATTGTGCTGGAGGTCCTCGAGACCCACGGTCGGCCCGGTTCCCCGTGCTACGCGGCCCGTCCGGGCCCGGTCGGCGCCGTGACCGGCTCCCCGGTCGCCGGGCCGTCGGGGTCGGCGGTGGTGGGACCAGCCGGATCGGAGGGCAAAGGGCCGCCACCGTGACGCGTCGACCGGCTGGGACCCCCCGGTCCGGCCGTGATCCTGGCAATGGTCGAGTCCGAGGTGCGGGGCGGCAGGGCGCCGACCAGCCGCTTGGCCGGGCCCCAGCTGAGGGCCCCGTTGCTGATCAGGAAGAGGAACGAGATGAAGACCACCACCGCGAACACGACCACCTCCACCAGGCCGAACGACCCGAGCTGGCGGAAGATGACCGCCCACGGGTACAAGAACACGATTTCGATGTCGAAGATGATGAAGATCATGGCGATCAGATAGAAGCGCACCGGGAATCGAGTCGGCGGCTCGATCTCCGGGACGATTCCGCACTCGTAGGGGGCCGTCTTGGCTGCCGTCGGCCGTCGCTTGGGGGCGAGGAGCGACGAGGCCACGAACGAGACGGCTGCGAACACGATGCCAAGGATGAGGAGCATCAGGATTGGCAGGTAACTGTCCACAGGGACTTGTTTTTACCACGCACCCCTTCGCCGAAGCACATCGAAGGGGGCCCCCGATGGCGGCCTGCCGCTGGCTTCCGGCCGCCGTCCCCGCCCTCCCGAACCACCCCTACCATTGGGGGCCGTGAGCCCCGCAACCATCCGTCGATCCCCACGGGCCCCGGAAGCCGGGGGGGCCGGCCCGCCGCCCGTCGGCGGTCGGGGCCAGACCCGTGATGTGCTGGTGATCGGCGGCGGCCCCTCAGGCTCCTCGTGCGCCTACTGGTTGGCGGAGGCCGGGTGGGACGTGGTCCTGGTGGAGAAGAAGGTGTTCCCCCGGGAGAAGACCTGCGGCGACGGGCTCACTCCCCGCTCGGTGCGCCAGATCGCCGACATGGGCATCGAAGGGTCCCTGGCCGGCGCCCACCGCTACACCGGCCTTCGGGCCCATGCATTCGGCAAGGTGCTCGACCTTCCGTGGCCGGACCACCCGGCCTTTCCGTCCTACGGCTACGTCATCACCCGGCACGACCTCGACGGCATCGTCAGCGAGCGGGCTGTCAAGGCCGGCGCCACCGTGTTGCAGGGCATCGAGGCGGTCGAGCCGATCGTCGAGGAGAGGGGCCCGACCTCCGGGCCCGGGCTGTTGCCCGCCTGTGTGGGCGCGGTCGTGAAGGAGAAGGCCACCGGGGCCATCCGGTCGATCCGGGCCTCGTACGTCGTCGTCGCCGACGGCGCCAACTCGCGGTTCGGCCGCGCCCTCGGCACGTCCAGGGACCGCGACCAGCCGATGGGCATGGCCCTGCGGGGGTACTACGCCTCGCCCGGCCACGACCAGCCGTTCATCGAGTCCCATCTCGACATCAGGGATGGCGACGGCAAGGTCGTGCCCGGGTACGGATGGATCTTCCCGCTGGGCGATGGGCGGGTCAACGTCGGCGTGGGTCTCCTGTCCACCGATCGGCGTTGGAAGGGCGTGAACACGTCCACCCTGATGGCCCACTTCGTGGCCGGCGCCCCGAAGGAATGGGAGCTCTCCACGGCGAACTGCCTCGGCCCACCCACCGGAGGCAAGCTGCCGATGGGGCTGGCCGTCGGACCGCGGATCGGTCCCACCACCCTGGTGGTGGGCGACGCCGCCGGTTCGATCAATCCCTTCAACGGCGAAGGCATCGCCTACGGCTACGAGAGCGGTCGCATGGCGGCGGCGGCGGTGGGCGAGGCCCTGTGCGGGGACGGCATCGAGGCCCTCCGCCGCTACGAGACCCGGCTCGACGATGCCTACGGTCTGTACTTCCGGGTGGCTCGGGCGTTCATCCGGGTGATTAGCCGCCCTGAGCTGATGAGACTGTGCGTCGGCACGGGGATGCACTCGGAGTCCCTGATGAGCTGGATCCTGAGGATCATGGCCAACCTCCTCCGGCCGGATGAGACCGGTCCGGCCGAAGCCGCCTATCGCGCCCTCGCGCTCATCGGCCGGCTGGCGCCTGATGGCGCATGAACCCGGACGACATCGCCGCCGCCCCCTATCTGCCGAGGGCGGAGGCGATGCGCCCGGACATGGCGTCGTAGGCGGGGGTGAAGGCACCCGAGGGTACGGTGGGACCATCGGTCGTCGGCTCCAACCGTGACTCGATCCGGCCGCCGATCATGAAGGCCTGACCGATGACCTGGCTCGGCCGGTTGGGAATGGACACCTGGGTCAGATAGCCGTATGTCTTGACACCGGTGGGCGCGGCCAGAGTCACGGCCTGTACGGTCGCCGTGGCACCGGGAACTGCTGCGGTCACCAGCGCCGTCTGGTATCCGGCGTAGCAGTTGACGAAGTCCGGGTTGGCGAACGGTACGGCGAGAGCCTGCGCGGCGGCCGCAGTGCCCATCACCGAGGTGACCGAGTACATCTGGAGATTGGGATCGGATCCGCTCTGGAATTTCGGTGAGGCGACCGAAGCGGTCTGCCCGGGTACGACGGAGCCGCCGAACAGCCCCGCGACCGCCGGGTAGTCGACCCCGACGCAGGAGGCCAACAGCTGGTTGGCCCTGACCATCGCGCCAGCCGGGGCGACAGGAGGCCGGGCCACCTGGCCGGCACCGGTGCTGGTGCCCCACCCGGCCGGCAGGTCGGAGAGGCGCAGATTGATCGACGCGGCCAGGGCGGTGTCGATCGCCACCCGCGACGCCACAGACGTGGGGGGCGAGGTCACCCTGGTGGGGGCGTTGTCCTTCTTGACGAATCCGACGTACACGATGCCGCCGATCACCAGCAAGAGCACGAGCGACAAGACGATCACCGTCGGGCTGATCCTCGAATCCCCCTTGTGCTCGGGATCCTCGGATCCGGCGTCCTCCTGTGGCCCGACGGGAGGGCTGCTCCCACCGCTCGGGTCGGCCCCGGGGACGAAGAACCAGTCGCCACCGGCCGGAGTGGCGGCGGGCGCGCCGACAAGGTCCGGCGCGACTTGGGTCACCGCGGCTGGGGCCGGGCCGGCGGGCGCGACTTGGGTCGCCGCGGCTGGGGCCGGTCCGGCTGGGGCCGGGCCGGCTGGGGCCGGGCCGGCTGCGATGCCGCCGGCATCCGGTGTCCGGGCAGCCACCGGTGTGTCGGGAACGGGGTGGTCGAGGGCTGCGCCCACCGTTCCGGCCGCGGCGGCCGAGGCGGCCGCACGCTTGGCCCGCTTGCGCCTCCCCCCTCCTTTTTCAGCCCCGTCACCGGCCGACTGATCCGGGCCGCCGGGCACACCGGCTAGGTCCCACTGCGTTTCTCCGCTGGCCGGGTCGACCGGAGGCCTCCAGACCGGTGGGCCCTGGAGCGCAGGCGCCTCGGGCCCGATCGATGGAGGGGGAGGCGGTGGGGCGGGACTCATCCGCAGCGGAACCGGGTCTACGGGCGCATCGACGGGCGGTGGGCTCATCGGCTCCGGCGGCGCGGCGCCGGGAGCGAGGAAGGGGCTGTCCTCGGGCGGCCGCCTCCTGCGCCACGCCCTCCCGCTCTTGGGAGGAGCTTCGACTGCGCCGCCCTGCAACTCACCCGACGGCTGGGCGTCCCAGGCCGTCACTCCGGCCACCGGATCGGCTGCGGCCCCCCAGAGGGATGCGCCCGACGACCCCACCCCCGGGGTGGGGGGCGGTGGAGCGTTGGACGGCGGGGGTGCGAACCCCACGGCCCCGGAAGCGGGCGGCGGCGGAGGTGCCGGGTGCGCGGGTAGTGCGAACGAGGCGGCCGAAGGGGTGGCGGACGCAGGAGCGGCAGGGGCGGCACCAGAGGCAGCGCCGACGGGGGCGGCCCCCGAGACAGGACTGGCGGGGGCAGGCCGGCGGGGAGGGGGAGGCGGAGGCTCGGTGGCCAACGGAGATCGTTGGGGACCGATGACACCAGGCGCCGTACCGGGCCCGGCGGGCGGCGGTGCCGGATCGGCGGCCTGTTCGACTTCCACCCGTTCCGCGGCCGCCCTGGCGGCTTCGGCCGGCGCGTGCCCGGGCTCCGCGGGCGTAGGGGCCGATGGCCGCACCGCCACGCCGTGATAGCGGGCGAGCCAGGCGGGCAGGGCCTGATCGAGGTAGGCGGCCTGTCCGGGGGTGACGGTCTCGGTCGGGAGGAGGAACCGGATTGACTGCCCACCCGAGGTCAACTCCATCACCGCGGCGACTCTCCCGTCCGGCATCACGATCTTCTCCCCGCAGGTGGCGGTGTCGAGACCGGACCACACCAGCAGCCTCTCGATCTGTGGCTGGGGACCCTGCACGGTGATACCAGCGGTCGTGAACAGAAGGCTGAGGCCATCGGTGGTCCTCGTCCCCCGGTCAGCGTCACCGGCCAGGGAGACTCCACCGAGTTGCATTCCTTCGGGGGGCAGTTCGGTAATTCCGACGGTCATCTACTTCTCCTCCGTTGCCCCGGGATTCCCATGGCTGCGCTCACCGGAGTGCCGACCCGTCGATCGACGGGTCGGTCCGGCACCGGCTCGGCGAAGGCTCAATCCGCGCCCGGATCCATCGCCGCCACGTCATCGGCGCACCTTCCGCATTGCACCATTCTTACCCGTTGGCGTCGCCAATCTCAGCGATCCATCCATCTGGTGCGGGCCGGCGGAGCCGACCGTGGACCAGACTGCCCCGCCCGACCGTGGCGGTCCGACCGCTGCTCGAGGGCCGGGGGCCCCGCCACCTCGCCGGCCGATGCCGTTCCGCGGTCCGATTTGCCGGTTGGGCAACGTCCGGGGTCTGCGCCGGAGGAAACTCAGGCGACCGCGTCCACAATGGCTTCCGAGGCCACGTCGAGGGCCCGGTCCAGCTCCGCGTCGCCATGGGCCATCGAGGGGAACGCCACCTCGTAGGGGCCCGGGGCCAGGGCGACTCCCCGAGCGAGCATCGAGCGGAACAGCCGAGAGTAGAGCCCGGTCGAGGCCGACTCGGCGGCTCCCCCGTAGTCGCGGACCGGCGCGGTCCCCTCGGGAACGAAGAACAGCCCGAAGAGGGGCCCGACCACCGGCACCTGAGCCTCGAGCTGCCTGCCTCGGTCGTCCTCCCAGCCCGCCTTCACCAGCGCAGAGGTGAGCACCTCGGCGAGGGCCACCCCGAAGCGGGCCACCCGGCCCGAAAGCGCGGCATAGGACGCAGGTTCGAGTTGCTCGAGGACGGCCAGGCCCGCCGCCGTGGCCAGGGGGTTCCCCGACAGGGTCCCGGCCTGGTACACCGGGCCGTCCGGAGCCAACGAGGAGAGGACATCGGCCCGCCCGCCGAACGCGCCCACCGGGAGCCCTCCGCCGATGACCTTCCCGAAGCACCAGAGGTCGGGTCGGACCCCCGACCAAGCCGACGCCCCGCCTTCCCCGAGGCGGAATCCGGTGATCACCTCGTCGAACACCAGCAACGCGCCGGCCGCGTCGCAAGCGGTGCGTAGCCCGCCGAGAAACCCCGCCGACGGCACCACCAGGCCCATGTTGGCCGCCACCGGCTCGACGATCACACAGGCCACCCGGTCGTCGACTTCGGGGACCTGGTCGTAGGGGGCCACCAGCGTCTCCGCCACTGCCGCGACCGGCACCCCGGCGGAGTCGGGCAGCCCGAGGGTGGCGACCCCGCTGCCTCCCCCGGCCAGGAGGCCGTCGGAGTGCCCGTGGTAGCAGCCGGCGAACTTGAGCACCCGCGTGCGCCCGGTGAACCCCCGCGCCACCCTGACGGCGCTCATGGCTGCCTCGGTGCCCGACGACACCAGGCGGACCTGCTCACACCCCTCGACCCGCGCGCAGATCGCCTCGGCCAGCAGCACCTCTCCCTCGGTCGGGGCCCCGAAAGTCGTCCCACGGGAGGCGGCCTCGACCACCGCAGCGACCACGCCCGGATCGGCATGGCCGAGGATCGAGGCCCCGTAGGACTGCACGAAGTCGAGCAGCCGGTTGCCGTCGGCATCCCACACGTAGGCCCCCCGGCCCCGGGAGACGAAATAGGGGCGACCGCCCACCGACCGGAACGACCGGACCGGTGAGTTGACTCCACCGGGGATCACCCGTCGGGCGCGCTCGAACAGCTCCGCTGAGCCCGCAGTTTCAGCCACCGGGATCAACCACTGGATCAGCCACTGGATCAGCCACTGGATCAGCCACCGAGTGCCTCGGACACCTCACCCGCGAAGTAGGTGAGGACGAAGTCGGCCCCGGCCCGCTTCACCGCGGTCAGCTGCTCGAGGGCGACTGCCGGCCCGTCGATCCAGCCTCGGGCGGCCGCCGCCTTGACCATGGCGTACTCGCCACTCACGTGATAGGCGCCCACGGGCACGTCGAACGCCCCACGCACGTCGGCGATCACGTCGAGGGAGGTGAGCGCCGGCTTGACCATGACCATGTCCGCGCCCTCGCCAACATCGAGCGCCACCTCGGCCATCGCCTCGCGGCGGTTGCGAGGGTCCTGCTGGTAGCCCCTCCGATCGCCGCCGGCGGCGATGGCCACCCCGGCCGCGTCGCGGAACGGTCCGTACAGCGCCGAGGCGTACTTCGCCGCGTACGCCAGGATGGCCGTGTCCTGGAGCCCTGCTCCGTCCAGGCCGGCCCTGATGGCGCCGACCTGCCCGTCCATCATCCCGCTCGGAGCGATCACGTCGGCTCCGGCGGTGGCCTGGACCACGGCCAGCTCGGAGTAGAGCGGCAGCGTTGCGTCGTTGTCCACCTCACCGGTGACCCGGTCCACCACCCCGCAGTGTCCGTGATCGGTGAACTCGTCCAGGCAGCAGTCGGCCATCAGCACCACGGTGTCGCCCACCGCCTCGCGCGCCGAGGCCAACGCCCGCTGGGTGATGCCGTCGGGCCGGAGCGCACACGATCCGGTGGCGTCCTTGTGCTCGGGACGCGGAAGTCCGAACAGGATCGCCGCGGGGACGCCGAGTGCAACCAACCGTTTCACCTCGACGGCCACCGACGCGACGGTGTGCTGGAGGACGCCGGGCAATGACGCCACCAGACGCGGCTCGTCGATCCCGTCGGCGACGAACAGGGGAGCGACGAGGTCGTCCACCGAGAGCCGGGTCTCGGCCACCAGGCGGCGCAGGGCGGTGCTCCTCCGGAGCCGGCGCAGGCGGGTCGTCGGGAAGGCGGCCGCGGAGCCATCCGATCCGGAACGGTTGGGGACGTCGCTCGTCACTGGCACCAGCCTACGGCAGGAGCACCCCTCCTCCTCGCTGTCCGGCCAGAGCCACCACCAGCGCGTCCACGAGCCCGTCGATGGTGTGCGGACTCGCCTCCCCGGCCACTCCGAGGCCGGCCGATCGGACCGAACGCGAAGTGACCGGGCCGATGGTGACGATCACCGGGGGGATGCCGGCAGGTCCGAGCAGCTCGATGGTCCGCTCCACGGTCGAGGTCGAGGTGAACAGCACGGCGTCCGAGCCTGCGGCCGACTCGATCGCCGCTGCCCCGGGGTGGGCGGCCACCGTCCGGTAGGCGGTGACTTCGTCGACCAGCCAGCCCTTCGACCTGAGTCCCGCGGCCAGTGCGCCCCGCACCGTCTCCGCTCGAGGGAACAGCACCGTCCCGATCCCGCCTGGTCGTCGGCCCGGGTCCGCTGCGCCCGGCTCCTCGGGTCCTTCCCGCCCCAGTGGATCGACGGCGGGGAACTCCTCGGCCAAAGCCTCCGACACCGACACCGTCGGCACCAGGTCGGGCCGGATCCCTCCCTCGGCAAGGGCGGCGGCGGTCCCGGCGCCCACCGCCGCCCACCGCACCCCCGCGGGCACCGGGCCCCCCTCGAGCACGGCCAGGAATCTGGACACGGCGTTGGACGAGGTGAAGGCGACCCACTGGTAGGCACCGGCCGACAGGCGGTGTGCGGCCCGGGCCAGGGCCTCGCCGCCGTCCACGGGATCCTCGATGGCGATGACCGGAAGCTCCACGACCGTGGCGCCCAGGCCCACCAGGCGGTCGGCCAGGGCCGGTGCCTCGGATCGGGCCCGGGTGACGACCACGCTTCGGCCGGCCAGAGGTGGTGGTGCGCTCAAGGGGGGCCGGCACCCCCGGGCCCCGGCCCGAAGTCCAGCGCCGACACCGGGCCGACCACGATGGCCGACGGCGCCGGCAGCTCGACCGAGGCCAGGCCGCCGAGCGTCGAGCGAACCACCTGCTGGTGCGGAGTGGTCCCCCAGTGCACCACCGCCACCGGCGTGTCGGCGTCCCGGCCGCTCCTGACCAGCTCGGCGGCGATCCGTGCCCTCTCGGACATGCCCATCAGGATCACCAGGGTCCCGCCGGCCCGGCCGAGCGAGTACCAGTCGACGCCGCCCGGGGCCGACCGGTCTCCCACGTGGCCGGTGACCACGGTCACCGAGGTCGCCATCCCCCGGTGGGTGACCGGGATCCCCGCCGCCGCCGGGGCGGCGAAGGCGGAGCTCACGCCCGGCACCACCTCGTAGTCGACCCCCGCGTCGCGAAGCGCCTCGGCTTCCTCCCCGCCGCGGCCGAACACGAACGGATCTCCGCCCTTCAGGCGGACCACCCGCTTGCCGGCCCGCCCGTGCTCGACCAGCTGGGCGTTGATCTCGGCCTGCGGCCTCGACGTCCCCGGGGTCTTGCCCACGTTGATCAGCTCGGCGCCGGGCGGGGCCAGGTCGAGCAGCTCCTGGCCGATCAGCCGGTCATAGATCACCACTTCGGCCCTCCCGAGCAGCTCGGCGCCTCGCCTCGTGAACAGCCCCGGGTCGCCCGGGCCGGCGCCGACCAGCGAGACGCTCACCCCGCCACCTCCGAGGGGCCGCCGTCGCGCCCGTCGCCCTCGCCGGTGGCCGGGAGCCAGCCGCCCAGCTCGGCGCCTCCGGCCTCGTCGAGCAGGTACCGGGCCACGGCCCGGCCCAACGCTCCCGGTCGGGCACCGGTGAGGGCGTGTCGGAGGACGACCAGTCCGTCCGGCGACGCCATCATCCCGGTCAGACGGATGGGGCCGGTGCCGGCCGGGGCCACCCCTGACCCAGGGTCGACGCCCTCATCGGCCCAGGTGGCGTGGGCCCCGACAGGCAGCGTGCAGCCGGCACCCAACTCGGCCAGGAACGACCGCTCCGCGGTGACCAGCGGTCCGACTTCCGGGTCGTCGACCGCGGCCAGGACGGAGCGGGTGGTCGGGTCGTCGGCCCGGCACTCGACCGCCAGCGCTCCCTGCCCGACCTGGGGGAGCATCACCTCCGGCCCGAGCACCTCGACCTCGAGACCGTCGGGTGGGGACCACCCGAGCCGGTCGATCGCCGCCTTGGCCACTACCACCGCGGCGGCACCCCCCGCCCCGGCGGCGGCCAGGCGGGTGGCCAGATTCCCCCGCAACCCGGTGAAGGTGAGGTCGGGCCGGTGGTTGGCCAGCTGCACCCGGCGACGAGCAGAGCCGGTGGCGACGGTCGACCCGGTGGGCAGGGACTCGATGGTGCCGCCGACCAGCACGTCGCGGGGGTCGGCCCGCTCCGGGAATGCCGCCAGCACCAACTCGGGGGCGCCCAGGGCGGGGCCAGCCGGCAGGTCCTTGGCCGAGTGCACGGCGGCGTCGGCGGCACCACGCACCACCGCCCACTGCACCTCCTTGACGAACACGCCCTGTCCCCCGAGCCGGTCGAGGGGGACATCGACCCGCCGATCGCCCTCGGTCTCGACCACCACGAGCGTGGCGGCGGTCCCGACCCCCTCGAGCAGGGACGCCACCCGGTGCGCCTGCCACAGGGCCAGCGGTGATCCACGTGTGGCGAGCCGGACCACCGACCGATCACTCACAGGCGAGACCCACGGGCCACCGCCTAGAGGTCGAAAAGCGTCCGGAGTGCCTCCACCAGCCGTTCGCTCCTCGGGGTCCCGGCGGCATCCTTCAGGACCACCGTCGGCTGATGAAGCAATTTGGCCACCATGGCCCGGGTCACCGCGTCGACCTGTTCCCACTGCACGTCGGACAGCTCGGAGCGCTTCGACCGCTGCCGGTCGAACTCGGTCCGCCGGGCCTCTTCCACGCGGGCCCTGAGGGCCGAGACCATGGGGGCGGCGTCCCGGGCACGGGAGGCCACCCGGTACCGCTCGACCTCGTCGGTGACGATGGAGGTCGCTCCGGCCACCTCCTCCTCGCGCCCGGTGAGCGCATCGGCAACCGCGGAGCGGAGCACCTCCATGTCGAGCAGAACCACCCCGGCGAGCCCGGTCGGGGCCGGCTCGACGTTGCGGGGAACGCCGAGGTCGATGACCACGAGCGGATCGGCGGGATGACGGCCGGCGGCGGCGGCCTCGAGCATCGGGGTGTCGATGATCGGATGGGTGGTCCCCACCGAGGTGAACACCACATCAGCCGAGGACAGAAACGGGCCCAGGTCGTCGAGCGACCCGGTGGTCACCCGGGTCGCCCCGGCGCCGGTGAGCGCGCCGGCGACCGCCTCGGCCCGGTCGGGGGTGCGGTTGGCGATGACCAGAGCGGCCGTTCCCCGTCCGGCCAGGGCCTGGGTCACCCCTTCGCCCATCTCCCCGGCTCCCACCACCAGCACCCTGGCGCCGGCCAGGCCGCCGCTCCGGCGACCGGCGGCCAGGGCCACGGCCCCGTGGGACAGCGAGGTGATGCCGCGGGCGATGGCCGTCTCCGACCGGACCCGCTTGCCGGTCTCGACCGCGTGGCGGAAGAGCGCACCGAGCACCGGCCCGGACACCTGCTCGACCTGTGCCTTCTCCCAGGCCCGGCGGACCTGGCCCAGGACCTCGGACTCCCCCAGGACGGCGGAGTCGAGCCCGGCTGCCACGGTGAACAGGTGGTCGGCGACGTCGTCGTCGAATCGGACCATCAGATGCTCGGCCAGCGTGTCAGCAGGACTCCCACTGATGGTGGCCAGGAACTCCTGCAACTCGGCCACGCCGTCATGGAACCGCTCGACGACGGCGTAGACCTCGGTGCGCAGGCAGGTGGAGAGGATGACCGCCTCGGAGAGGTTGGACTTGTCCCGCAGACGGCCGAGGGCCTTGGGCAGGGCGGCGTCGGTCACCGCCACCTGCTCGAGCAGGTCGAGCGGCGACTGGCGCTGTTCGATGCCCACCACGATCACCGACATCGGGCCACCCCCTTCCCGGCTCCCCGGCCTGGGTGGCGGCTCACCGGGTCACGGCCCCGATCGGCTGGCGGCACGGCAGGTCAGGAGGGCGCACGTCCACCACCCAAGCGTAGGCCGGATCCGGCCGCAGCCATGCCGCGAGCCCCGAGCCGGCGGACGTCGGCCCGGCGGGCACCAGGCCCCTGTGCGAGGCATCGGCCCCGCATCGGAGGGGGCGGGGTCAGTCGGACGTGTTGCCGGTCAGCCCGACCGATCGGATCACCGGCATTCGGTCGTCGCCGGCACTCTCGATGCGCCGGGCCTGGTAGAAGCTCATGACCTGCAACTCGATGCTGAGGTCGACGTAGCGCAGGAGCACGTCGGGGGGGACCTCCAGCACCTGGGGGGCGAAGTTGAGGATCGAGCGGACCCCGGAGCCGACCATCAGGTCGGCCACCCGCTGGGCCACCGAGGCCGGAGTGGTGATGACCCCGATGGCCAGGGGAACCTCACAGGCGATGTCGGGGAGGTCGTCGGGGTGCCGGACCATGACGTCATCGACCCGCTCGCCGATGATGGCCGGATCGGTGTCGAGCAGGGCGGTCACATTGAAGTTGCGGGCCGCGAAGCCCTGGGAACGGGCCAGGGCCCTGCCGAGGTTGCCGATGCCGGCGATCACCACCGGCCACTCCCGATCGAGCCCGAGTTGGCGGTCGATCTGCTCGATGAGGAATGCGGTGTCGTACCCCGCGCCCCGGGTGCCGAACGAGCCCAGCAGCGACAGGTCCTTTCGCACCTTGGCCGCATTGACCCGGGCCGAGGAGGCGAGCAGTTCCGACGAAACGGTGGTGGTGCCGGAACGGAGTAGTTCCTCCAGGATGCGCTGGTAGACCGGGAGCCGGACGACGGTGGCCTCCGGGATCCTGCGGGCGCTCGGAGCCGTCGGGCCCGACCCGAGGTCGGGCGTGGGAGCCGGGGGGTCGCTTGACACTGGTCGGATCGTAGGACCCGCGGGTCCCGGGCGGAAAGCCGGAAGCCGGGTCGCCCGGCCCGGCCGGCAGTCAGGGTCCGGTGTCTTCGGGGGCCGCCACCGAGATGCGAACGGTCTGCCCCGGGCCGCTGATGCCGAGTTGCAGAGCCGCCGAGGCCCGGTCGAGCACCAGGGCCATCCGCCCGTTGGCGTCGAGGGCCAGCCCGTACTCACCGTCGCCGAGCTCCGCGAAGGCCAGTACCCTGCGCACCGGCACGGACCGCCGACGCGCTGCGCCATCCCCCTCCACCCGCGCCGTCGCCGTGCCCCCGGCCAGGAGGCCGATCTCTTCGAGCACCGCGGGCCGGAGCCGCAGTTGGACGTTGCCGAAATGGTCGACCCAGGTGACGGTGGTGACCACCGCCCACCCGTTCGGCGTGGATTCGACCCGAGGCTCAGGACCGCGGCCGGCCGCCTCCCGGACGGTCAGCGAGGCGGGGTCGACCTGGACCCCGAGGTCCTCGGGGCGCCCCCCCATGACCAGATGTGCGGCCGCCGGACCGAAGACGTCCCTTCCGTCGAAGGTCTTCCCCACCGGTCCGGAGCGTCCGGGAGTCGCCCGGGCCGGGTCGAGCTGGATGACCCCGACCGCACCCCCCAGTTCCGTCGCCATCGGCACCAGCAGCCCGTTGTCCGGGCCGACCAGCCAGGCCGGACCGTCGCCCGCGGTCCCGATGGCCACTCCCCGGCGGGCGGTGCCCACGCCGGGGTCGACCACTGCCAGGACGACGCCCGGGCCGAGGAAGGGTGCGCAACGCACCAGCATCGAGGCACCGGAGTCGACGTCGAACGGCGGGATCCGATGGGAGACATCGATGACCGGTCGAGCGGGTGCCAGCCGGTGGAGCACGGCATGGACCACACCGACGAACTCGTCGGAGGTGCCGTAATCGGAGAGGAAGAAGACGGCCGGCGAGTCAGCGTCCATGAGCTCCGGCACCCCCCGAGGTCAAAAGGCGCGCCCTCCGGTCGCTGGTCACCGCCCCAGCTGCTTGGAGCGCTCGGTGGCCGCGGCCACGGCTTCGATGAACGCGGAGCGCACCGCCTTGAACTCGAGCGTGCGCAGGGCCGCGGCGGTCGTGCCTCCCGGCGAGGTCACCGCGGCGCGCAGCTCAGCGGGATCCTCTCCGGTCTCGGCCATCATCCGGGCCGAGCCCAAGATGGTCCCGACCACCAGCTGTCGGCTGACCTCCCGGGAGAGCCCGGCGCTGATTCCGGCCTCGATCATCGCCTCGGCCACCAAGAAGACATAGGCCGGGCCCGACCCCGATACTCCGGTGACCGCGTCCAGATGCCGTTCGGGCAGGCGCACCACCGCGCCCACCGAGGCCAGGATCCCCTCGGCCCAGTCAAGGTCGGCCGCCTGCGCCGCGCTCCCCCCGGACATGGCGGCCACACCCGAGCCGACCAGGGCCGGCGTGTTGGGCATGGCCCGTACGACCACGCCACCCGGGCCGAGCGCGGCCTCGAGGCGGGCCGACGACAGCCCGGCCACGATCGAGAGCACCCGCGTGATCTCCACCGCGGCCATCGTTCGGAGCACCGCCTCGGCCACCTCGGGTTTCACGGCCAGCACCGCCCCGTCGGCGGGAACCACCCCGTCCACGACCCGCAACCCGGGATGGTCCTCGCTCAGGCGCTGGCGCTGGGCCGGGTCGGGCTCGCTCACGGCCAGTTCCGCCACCGGTGCCCATCCGGCGGCGATCAGGCCGCCGAGCAGGGCCGAGCCCATCTTTCCGCCGCCGACGACCAGGAGTTTCGGCGCCACGCACGAGACGCTACCAGTGGCCCCATTCCGACGGCATGGGCGGTCGGGGCATGACCGGACGCCGGCTGGCGGCCGCCCACGGAACGACTCAGACGGAGCCGGCCGGAGCCGGAGCCGCCCGCCGCCGGTACCTGCCCTCATACCCGATGGTCATCGCGGTCGGGAAGCAGGCATCGGTGTAGGCCAGGGAGGCGCCCATGATCCGGTCCAGCTCCTCTTCGTCCACCCGCTCCACCGGGACCCGGCCGACCAGGTAGATGGCGTCCTCGGGCCCGAGGGCGAAGCTCATTCCCAGCAGGTCGCCGTTCTTCTTGAGCAGGTACTCCCAGGTGGCCTCCACGTTCGTCTCCGGACCGGGCATGAACTGGGTCTCGTGGTGGAGGGTCCGCTGCCGCAGGGTAAGCCAGACCGTCACGAACTCCTTCTCGTCCCCTCGCAGCCGGAGGTACCAGCGGGGGGCTCCGGACACCGGGTCGCCACCCGGCTGGCGATCGACCGCCACCAGCGCACCCCCCTCGGCGAGCTCCCGCTCACCCCAGCTGTCGATCAGCTCGCAGACCGCCGCCCGTTCCCCGGCGCCCAGGATGCCGCTCCACCGATCGGTCATGAGCACTCGACAAGCCGGCCCACGGTCAGTTCGGCGTAGATCTCGCGGAGGAGGTGGGCGGCCCGCGCCCAGGTGTACCGGCGGGCTCTCAGGACGGCGCCGGTGCTCAGACGCTCGGCCAGCAGCGGCTCGGCCAGGATCTGTCGGACCCACGCGGCGAACGCCTCGGGCGAGGGATCCTCGACCAGGTAGCCGGTCCGACCGTGGTCGATGAGACTGCGCAGCCCTCCGACGTCCGAGGCCACGACCGGAGCCCCGCAGGCGGCGGCCTCCAGGGCGACCAGCCCGAAGGACTCGGACCGGCTCGGGACCAGGCAGACATCGGCGGCCCGGTAGTAGGTCGAGAGCAGCTCGTGCGGGCGGGGCGGGACGAAGACCACCCGCTGCCCGAGACCCAGTTCGCCGACCAGGGCCAGCAGCCGATCGACCTCGGCGCCGCCCCGGGGCCCGCTCGGACCGCCGACCACCACCAGTCGGGCATCGGCATGGTCGCGGCCCAGGGCGGCCAGGGTCCGCACCGCCACGGCCGCGCCCTTCAGGGGCTGTATCCGGCCGACGAAGAGCAGCAGCGGCCCCGTCTCGGGAAGGCCGAGGGCGCGTCGGGCCTGCTTGCGGTCGCCGGGGCCGAAGAACGCATGATCGACCCCTGGGGCCACGATGCGGATCCGGGACGGGTCGGCGCCGTACAGCTGGTGGAGCTGCGCCGACTCCACCGAGCAGGAGGCGAGCACGGTGTCGGAGCAGCGGATGATGGCGGACTCGGCCTCGGCCCGATGGTGCGGGGCGTCTGCCTCGACCTCTTCGGGGCTGGCCTCGGCCTTCACCCGGTCGAGGGTGTGGAAGGTGGAGACGAGGGGCAGGTTCATCTGATGCTTGATGGTGTGGCCGGCCATGCCGCTCAACCAGTAGTTGGCATGGACGGCGTCGAAAGGAAGGTCCTCGTCGGCGCCGAAGCCCTCCGCCGTGTTCATGCGCTTCAGCACGCCATCGGCGAACTCCTCGACCACTCGTGGGAGCATCTCCTTGGCGATGGGCGTCGGCGGTCCGGCGGAGACGTGGTGGACACGGAACCCGGGCTCGATGCTGACGGTGGTTGGAAGGTCGTCGGCCCAGGCCCGGGTGAAGACATCGCAGGCCACCCCGGCCCGGGCCAGGGCAGCGGAGAGCTCGCGAACGTAGACGTTCATGCCGCCGCCGTCCCCCGTACCGGGTTGGGCCAAGGGCGAGGTGTGCAACGAAAGGACGGCCAGACGCCTCATGCGCCGCCGATCCTACCGGGAGGCCTCGATCAGCCCGCTACCGCGGCTGAATCGTTGCCGGACCCCGTGTTTGCGGGACTGGCCTGCTCCCCCGCGCCGGTGTCTGCGGGGCTGGTCACCCGGATGCCGTCGGCATGGTCGTCGTTCTCGTGGCGGAACGACAGATAGATGCGCATCAACGCCTGGCGCTGGTCCTCGGTGAGGTGGTGATCGGCGAAGATGTGCCGCGAGAGGTCGGTGTCGCCGTCCGGCTTCTCGAGGATTCCGGCCTGGACGTAGAGCGTCTCGGCCGAGATACGCAGGGCCTTGGCGATCTGTTGCAAGATCTCGGCCGAGGGCCGTCGGAGGCCCCGTTCGATCTGGCTGAGATACGGGTTGGAGATCCCGGCCAGCTCCGACAGCCTGCGGAGGGACAGTCGCGCCGAGCTCCGCTGTTCACGGATGAACGAGCCCAGCTCGTTGAACCGCTCGGGCAGCTCCTTGACGAACTGGGCGCCCTCGGTGCGGACGGGATCCTTCACGACCGGGCCGGGCCCTTCACGACAGGAGGCCGTCGACCGACGCCCGCCCCGTCTTGTGGCGGTCGACCAGCTCCGCCTGGAGGGCGTCGATCCGCTCGTGCAGCGCCCGCCGGTCGGCGGACACCCGGCTCTCGATGGCCTCGAGCCGCCCGGCGAGGACGTTCAGCTCATCGGTCCCCAGCTCCGAGAGCGTCCCGATCTCATGGGCGCCGAGCACGGCGTCGAGCTCAGCGGTGAGATCGGACTCCTCGGTGTCGGGAGTCAGCAGCTGGGGCAGGTGGCCGGGCCCCGGCGGACGCCCCGGTCCCGAGGACAGGATCCCGGGCAGGTCGTCGACCAGGGCGGCCAGGTCAGGAGTGCCGCCCGACCCTGAGTGCGAAAGGTAGGTGTGGACGATGTCGAGGCGACCCTGGATCAACCGTCGGAGATAGGAAAGGGCGACCTCGGCCTCTTGGCACTCGGTCCGCATGGACCGGATTTCGGCCAGGGACCGGGTCCCGATTCCGTCGAGGTAGGTGCTGGCCAGAATGCGGTCGCGTTCATCCTTGTGGCTTGGCATCAGGCCCGATGGTACTCCCCGGCCATGGGCCAGGGCCGCTCCGCCCGACCGGGGCGTAGCGGTACACTGCCCGGCCGACCACCGAGGCCCTGGGCACCGGCCCGAATTGACGGCTGTCGGTGCTGGCGTCGGGGGCGTCGCCGACGACCTCGAGCGTGCCCCTCGGGCGATCGACGGCGACCACCCGCTTGATCAGGACTCGGGAAGGCTCCCTCGGGTCGCGGACGGCGATGACCTCCCCCGGCCGCGGCCAGCGGGGGGGCGGCCAGGGCCGGCCCACCACCACCAGCCGATCGCCGGGCAGGAGGGCCGGGATCATCGAGGCGCCGTCCACCTCAACCCGCCGGAGCGACCGCCACGCCACGGCCACCGCGACCGCTGCCCCGGCCGCCACCGCTACCCGGAATCTTTCCATCGCTCGCCCGGGTGGGTCACCCGGGACCGACCCGGCCGGGCGCGGAGGCTGGCGGAAGCTCCCGGAGCGACCGCTCCTTCGACCTGGGTGTTCGCCGGTCGACGAACCTGGGTAAGGTGACCGAAGAGAACAAGATGTCCCAGTCTGCACCAGGTGACGTCCTCGCCCGCCTGACCAAGCCGACAACAACAAGGAGTTCAGCCCATGCGCACCGCGGACCGCCTGCTCGCCATGATCGACCGCGTTTCCCCACCCCGGGTCGTGCACGCTCACTGTGACCTTCCCTGCGGTGTCTACGATCCGGCCCAGGCCCGCATCGAGGCCGAGTCGGTCAAGGCCATCATGGAGAAGTTCAACGGCTCCAACGACGAGACCTTCAAGGTCCGGGCCACCGTCATCAAGGAGGAGCGGGCGGAGCTGGTCAAGCACCACCTCTGGGTGCTGTGGACCGACTACTTCAAGCCCGAGCACCTCGAGAAGCACCCCGAGCTGCACAACCTGTTCTGGAAGGCGACCAAGACCGCCGGAGAGGCCAAGAAGACCAACGACGTGGCCGTCGGGGACAAGCTGCTCGCTCAGATCGCCGAGATCGACGGGGTCTTCTGGGAGACCAAGAAGGGTTAGACGGGCATTACGTACTGAATTGCAGCGGAGCCATGGCCAGGTTCTTCCAATCCGCGCAGAGTCCCCAAGCTATTTTGGCGTGGCGTCCATCACAACCCCGGTGCGGTGGTCATCACCAGGCGACAGATGGGCGCATTTGGGCAGGGTGCCCGGGGTGCTCGGGATCAACAGGCTCGTCCTGTCGGTGGCATCTGGAAGACGTGGGAGCACACGCAGTACGGTTCGGTCAGAGGTCTAAAAGCCAGGCGTTGCGCCGGGAGACAGCGTGACTACGGCATAAATGAGCCCACCGGCAAACACAACGTCTCCTTCATACTCGTTGGTTGTCCCGTTCCAGGCGCCCCCACGGCACCCAGCGGAGCTTTGATTGGTTCGGAATTGTCCGGCCCCCCGCCGCTGTAGGACCGCTTGTGTCTGAAATCGTCAACCCACCGGTGATGGGTCATGAAGGTTTGAATTGAGCATCTTGTCGTAGTCAGCATGGGTAGCACAGTCTCTCGAAGGGTCCATGGTGTAGCGAGAACTATGTGAATGCCAGATGTGACGGTCATCTCCAGATTTGCCCTGACCCTGCCAGACCCCCCAGACCCAGCGACGGCGACCTTCATTTTGTAAGTGAGCGCCGTCCATCCGGAGTTGGCGGACACGTTCACGTTCTGGTCGACGGTGCCGCTAGAACACGGGATGGTCACGGGCAGTCCGACGACCGGCTTATTCGAATCGAACGTGCAGCTAGGGGCATTTGTCACATTGACCGACTAAGTGACTACACCCCCCGATGAACTGACCGCCCCATGCCATCGTACAGAGGACGGTCACCGACTGGCGGGCCTCCATTGACCGCTGTTGGGATGAGCAACTCGGTGTGTGGCTCCCGGAGAAGCGCTCAGCACCGTTATCGTGGCATCCCCCTTGGTACCAACCGAGGGTCCCTGTCGCCGAAATGCAGGATCACGGGGTGATGGTGACCGTGGAAGCCGGGTCATTGGCCCCGAGCGGGGCCACCACGGTCGAGTTGTCGAAGGTCAGATGCGCCCCGTCGAGTGCCACCCATGCTCCGCTCATGGGCGGACCGTCGGAAGGTCGCCTGGCAAAGGTGACGCCATTGAACGTGAGGTTCCCCGGACCGTCGACCCAGATCCCCGCCGGTGGGGTACCGCTGAACCTGTTCCTCATGACAATGGTTCCGCGGTTGAAGGTGACCGGTTGACCCGACCGGGCAGCGTCTCGGACGAGTCCGATGTCACCGGAGAAGTGGGAGTCGTTGAGGGTCACCGGCCCGGCGAGGGTCCCCTGCATGAGGATGCCCTTGCTCCCACCGGGTCGATTGATGGTGATGTTGCCCGCCCCGATCCCCGTGAGGTCGCTCTCGAAGTCCCAACCCGCATCCGCCGACGAGTTGATGGTGACGTCGTTCAGGGTGGAGGCGGTGGCGTAGGCCATGGTCACCCCCTGGCGGCCGGCTTTGTTGATCGTGTAGCCGTTGACCGTGAGATCGGTCGTCGGTGGGTGGCCCGGTTCGAATCCGAGGATCAGGCCGTCCCCGTAGGTGTTGTTGGCGCTGACATTGTCGAGGGTCACGTTGGCACTCGAGAGAATCCGTATTCCTTCCTCGTTCACCCATGGCAGTCCGCGATAGCCGCCTGCGAGGTTCCGGCCGTTGAGGACCACGTTGCTGATGGTGACGTGCGACGTGTCCTTGATACGGATGATCGGTTCGACCTTGGCGGTGGTCCCTTCAGCCTTGACCTGCCCCTTGGACTCGGCCTTGACGCTGTCGTCGTAGGTCCCGCCGTTGAGGGTGACGGGCTTGGTGATCAGGATGCCGGCCGTTTTGTAGCACCCCGAGCCGTTGAACACGCCACCCGCCGGCAACGCGGCAATGGCCGCGGCCGGATCGGGCTTGCACCTCGATTTCCTACCGCGAGCGACCGCGGCCGGGATCGGCACCGCTGGCCCGGCGGGCAAAACCCCTGCCCGGGGCTTCGGACCCGATCCGCTGCCAGGGCCCGGTCGGGTGGTGGTGGTCGGTGCCGGAGCGGTGGTGGTCGGTGCCGGAGTGGTGGTGGTCGGCAGTGGCGATCCCCCAAAGACCTGATTCAAGAAGCCCACATAGACCGAGGGTGGCACATTGGCGTTGACCCCTTGTTCAACATTTTGCCAAAACCCTGCGGCGCCGTTTGCCAACCCGAAGTTGTATGCATCAAACAGAATCTGGGTGGTGATGACGGTCGGAGGATCGTGGGGGTTGATCCCGATGCCGATGAGTGTGGGAATTTGTGGTGCAGCTGTGTGGGCTTGCGCCAAAGCGGCCGGGACGAACGAGGTCCAAGCCGAGGTTCCCTCTGCCTGTTGGCTTTGGATGGAGTAGTAGTCCTCTCCCGCCGCTGCCCACGCTCCCCGGCCCTCACTCAGCCAGGTCGCGTACTTGTTCGGAAAGCCGCCCTGCCCTGCGGTCATGCCCACGTCAGCAGATGGCGTGAATAGGAACTTCAACCCCTTGGCGTGGACCAGTGCGATGGCCTGCTGGACATAGGTCAGGTTGCCGGTGCCCAGAGCATCCACCTCGGCTTGTGGCGTGCCGTTGGACGCCTGCCCTTCCGGGTCGTATTGCACGGCAGCCAGCCCCGGTGGGTTCGGCTGGCCGGGACCATACGGGCCGCCCGGTCCGAACACGCCCAGGATGCCTGGTGCGTTGGTGAGGAAGTTGGGACCAAAGCTGTTGAACAGCCAGGCGTGTGATGCCAGCGGATAGGCGGCCTTGGAGGCCGCAATAGCCGCTACCGTTGTAGCCACCGGGTCGCCGTTCGCCCCATCCGGCATAAAGGTATGTGGCTGGTTGAAGAAGGCGTTGGCGACGTTCTGCGGCAGGGCACCGGTCGAGAGTGACGTCAGGCTGTGGAGTTTCGCGGTCCCGATGATTTGATAGTCCTGCTGTGTCGACGGCACTGTCGCCGTGGTGCTCGGGTCGGTTGTGATCGTCGGGGACGGTGACGTCGACCCGGTGGCCGGTCTGGTGACGGTCGTTGCCGTCGATGCCATCGACGGGGGGACGGTGGGCGACGTCGGTGTGTCCGACGCACCCGACCGGATCCGCGTGCTCAGACCGACGGCGACCCCGTGGGCCGACGTGGCCGCAGGTCGAACCGTGGCGCTGAGTTCGATCGCCGTCGCTGCCAATCCGGCGGCTGACATGGCGGCCGCCGCGACGACCACCGCCACGAGGCCAAAACGCTGCCTTCCGATGCGGTACTGGTGAGTTGCGTCGTAGATCCGCGCATCCCGGTTGTTCCTCAAGTTGCCCTCCGACCCCGAGAGGCCAGAGCAGCTCGTCAGAAGGCCCCGTATCTTGGCGCATCCGATTCGACAGCCCGGCTGACTCGTGGAGTCCCGTGGTTCTGCGTCCCCCCCTCGCGGAGGGTTTGCCCTTATCGTCCATGCGCCCCGGAGCGAAGCTCTGGGGCTGGTAGAAGGCTACCCGCTGGCTCGCGCCGCCCACAAGGGCCGCAACTGCATCGTCTCGGGGTCGTTGTCACGACACCAGGGACTCCGGGCCCCTGGACCATGCGACCTTCGGATCAGCTGGGCGGGAGGCAGGCGGAGCAGGACCGAGCGAGGGGAGAATCAGCGAGCCGGGCGTCCTCGATCGGGGCCCCGCAGGACCCGCACACGCCGTAGGTGCCGTCGTCGAGCCTGGTGAGAGCCCCTTCGACCTCGTCGAGGAGCTCGTCGACCGCGTCGAGGGACGTCTCTGACGTGTGGAAGCCGTCCACAGCCGGGTTCGATCCATCAGCGGCATGGCCGACGCGTTGCTCCGGCGCTTGGACCGTGGCCTGGTCGGTCTCCATGGACGTCAGCGTACCCGCGTCGGAACGCCGGCCCGTAGGGTTGACGGCGTGGAACCCAGCCCCGACCCCGGTGCGCATCGCCCGCCCCACGAGACGGATGCCCTGGCCAGTCTGATCGGCGCCGGCCAGTTGGTTCCCTGCCTCGACGGGGTCGACCGGCCTGCCGTCGAGCTGGACCAGGCCGCTTCCACCCAGGCCCACCCCGATGCCTGGGTCCGGGTGGCCGAGTTCCTCCCCTGGTACTCGAGCGTGCACCGGGGGGCCGGCTACCGGTCCCGGCATGCCACCGCCGCCTACGAGCGTGCCCGGCGGGCCGTCCTCGAATTTGCCGGGCGCCCACCGGACGGCCCCGATGTGGCCATCTTCTGTCGGAACACGACCGAGGCCATCAACCACCTGGCCTACCGTTTGGACCTCCGGCCCGATGACGTGGTGGTGACCACCGTGGTGGAGCACCACGCCAATCTGCTGCCCTGGGGACGGATGGCCACCCGCCGGTACGTCGAGTGCTCCACTGCGGGGACCTTCACCGTCGACGACGTGTGCGCCGCGCTCGACGGCGGTGGGCGCCCGGCGGCCCTACTGGCGTTGACCGGGGCCTCCAACGTGACCGGGTGGTTGCCCCCGATCGAGGCGATCATCGACGCCGCCCACGAACGGGGGGTACGCGTGGTGGTCGACGCGGCGCAACTGGCACCCCACCGACCGCTCCCCACCTCCGCCGACTTCCTCGCGTTCAGCGGACACAAGCTCTATGCCCCGTTCGGCTCCGGGGCCCTGATCGGACCGCGGGCGGTGTTCGAGGTCGGCGATCCCTTTTTGGCCGGAGGTGGGGCGGTGGACCTGGTCGGGCTGGACGAGGTGATCTGGACGGCCCCCCCGGACCGGGAGGAAGCCGGCTCCCCCAACGTGGTCGGCGCGGTTGCCCTCCATGCCGCCATCGACTCGCTCGGCAGCATCGGATGGGAGGCGATCAGCAACCACGAGCGCGCCCTGGCCGAGCGGCTGTCCCGCGGCATCCGTTCGATACCGGGAGTACACCTCCTCGGGCCGCTCGGCTCCGGGGCGACCGGCGACCGGGACACCGGCCGCCTTCCGGCGGCGACGCTGCCGGTGGCGGCGTTCACGGTCGAGGGCATGCACCATGCCCTGGTGGCGGCGCGGCTCAGCGCTGAGTACGGGATCGCCGTGCGCCACGGGTGCTTCTGCGCCCATCCCTACGTGGTGCGCCTCCTCGGTCTGGCCGACGAACAGGTCAGCGCCTATCGGCGCGAAGTGCTCCGGGGTGACCACCGCAACGTGCCCGGCGCGGTCCGAGCCAGCGCCGGCCTCGGCACGTCAGGCGCGGACATCGACGTCCTTCTCGCCGCGGTGGGCGATCTGGCCGGTGGTGCGCCTCCGCCCGTCCCGTACGAGCAGGACCCCGCCACCGGGGACTTCTTCCCCGTGACCGACCAGGAGGGATGGCGCGATGCGTCGCTGGAGACCGGCGCGGCCTGTGCCCGGGGGTGAAAGAGCCCATGGGCCGGGAGGGCCGGCGATCGCCGGATGGTCTCCTCCCGCTACTGCGTGGCTGTCGGCCGGGTGCACCTCCGGTTCCGCAGCCGGCTACCCCTGCCCTTCCGACGGCCTCCCTGCTCACCGGAGCCACCGTCGCCGACCCGGCCACGACCCGGGGCCGTCATGGGCATGGGACGACGTCACCCGACCCAGCCTGGACACCCTCCGACGCGGCGTGGGTTGACCGCGGCTCCGCCCTTCCGGTCAGAGGCCGCCGGTGATGGAGCCGATACGCTCCCCGACGGGCCGTTAGCTCATCCGGTAGAGCAGGGGACTTTTAATCCCAAGGTGGCGAGATCGAGACTCGCACGGCCCACCAGCTCAGAGGCGGTTTTTGCCCTCGTCACACCCTCCAGATAGCCTAAAACCCAACAGTTTGCCCAACAAATTGGGAGAGGGCCCGGAGGGACGAATGCCCGGAAGCATGCGCGAGCGGCATCCGAACGTGTGGGAACTGCGGGTGTTCCTCGGCCGCGATGCCAAAGGCAAAGTGCGTCACGGCTACCAGACGTTTCGTGGCGGGAAGCGGGCCGCCGAGCGCGAGCTGTCTCGACTGGTCGCGACGGCGGAGGACGAGCCGGTCCCACCACCGGTCGTCGAGGCACCCCGCTGGAACGTGCAAACCACGATCAACGATGCCATCCAGGGATGGAAGGACAACGGCTGGGAGGACCTCTCCCCGTCGACCGTCCGACGCTACGAGAACATGTGGATGAAGCACGTGCACGGGTCGATCGGGAACGAGCGACTGGCGACCCTCAGCCCATACGACGTCGAGAAGTACTTCCGTCGCCTGAAGGCCGACGGGCTGGCGGAGGCGAGCGTCCGTCAGATCCGGGCCCTGATGCATCGGGCTTGCCGGCTCGCCCGAAAGTGGAGCGGTGGCGCGCTGCCCAATCCGATCGCCGACACGGAGCTGCCCACCTGGGCACTGGACGAGCGGGACGAAGTGCGGGCTCCGAGCCTCGACGAGGTGCGCATGCTCATCGCCACGGCCGACACGTTCGATCCGAGCTTCGCGGCGGTGCTTCGATTGGTGGCAGCGACCGGAATGCGGAGGGGTGAGGTCTGCGCCCTGCGCTGGAACGACGTCGACCTCTCCGCCGGGACCGTGCGGATCAGCCAGAGCGTGGTGGCGGCCAAGGGCGGCGCCATCCTGAAATCGCCGAAG
>DATKRZ010000070.1:0-2042 GCA_035531955.1 Acidimicrobiales bacterium
GCCCGCGGCCGATGTCCAGGTTGGCCTCCAGCACCGACCCTCGGGCCCGGCCCTCGGGATTGGCGGTCAGCTCCTCGACGTCGGCCACCACTATGAGTTGCTCGAGCAGGTCGTCCACACCCAGGTTCTGCAGCGCCGACATCTCGACCATGATCGTGTCCCCGCCCCACTGCTCGGGGACGAGGCCCAGCTCCGAAAGCTGCTGCATGACCCGGTTGGGATCAGCGTTCTCCCGGTCGATCTTGTTGATGGCCACCACGATGGGCACGTCGGCGGCCTTGGCATGGTTGAGGGCCTCGACGGTCTGGGGCATGACGCCGTCGTCAGCGGCCACCACCAGGACGGCGATGTCGGTCACCTCGGCGCCGCGGGCCCGCATGGCCGTGAAGGCCTCGTGACCCGGGGTGTCGATGAAGGTGATGGTGCGACCTTCCTTTTCCACCTGGTAGGCGCCGATGTGCTGGGTGATGCCGCCGGCTTCACCGGCCACCACATTCGTTTCCCGGATGCGGTCGAGCAGCAGCGTCTTGCCATGGTCGACGTGACCCATGATCGTCACGATCGGCGGCCGGGCCCGCTGCAGCGACTCGTCATCGTCCGACTCGTCCTCGAAGTAACGGGCGTGGAGCTCGGCTTCCTTCTCCTCGCCCGGATCGACCAGGCGGACCTGGGCTCCCACCTCGGCTGCGAATAGTTCGATCATGTCATCGGTCAGCGACTGGGTGGCCGTGACCATCTCACCCTGCAGGAGCAGGAAGCGCACGACATCACCGGCCGAGCGAAAGAGCTTCGGCCCGACGTCCTGGGCCGTTGAGCCCCGCTCGATGATGACCTCATCGGTCGGAACCGGAGCGTTGGACGGCACGTAGGCGGTCGGGAGCGTCGGCTCCAACTCCTCCAGATTCCGCCGGCGCCGGCGGGACCGCCGCTGGGGCGGACGACCGCCTCGACCGGGAGGGCCACCACGGCCGCCGCCGGGGGGGCCGCCGAAGCCGCCACCACCGCCGGGTCCGCCCGGTCCGCCCGGACCGCCGGGACCGCCGGGACGGCCGCCGAAGCCGCCGCCGCCGCCGGGTCCGCCCCCGCCGGGGCGGGGAGCGAAGCCGCCGGGACGGGGCCCTCCCGGACCACCGCCGGGACGGGGTGTGAAGCCCCCGGGACGTTGCATGGGCTGGCCCACGCCGCCGGGGCTACGCCCGGGCACCGGCCCACGGCCACCCTGGCCGGGCGGCGGAGGGATCGGCTTACCGGTAAGGGAAGTCGGTGGGCGACGGGCTCCGGGAGGGGGCGGGATGGGCTTCCCGGTGAGCGACGTCGGAGGACGGTGAGCTGCGGGGCCCGGGGGTACGGGTCGGCTGCCCAGGCCGGGGCCTCCCGCGGCCGGGGCGGCGGCCGCGGGCGCCGTGGCAGGAGGCGAACCGGCTGGAGCCACGGAGGCGGCTGGGCGGTCGGAGACCGGCGTCGGCCGGCTGGGCGCCGCCGGGGAGGCGGCGGGGGCGGTCGATCGAGGGGCGGCCACGGCCGCCGGGGCCGGAGCCGCCGGTGCCGGTGCCGGTGCCGGTGCGGTCGGAGCTGGCGCCGCGGTGGAGGTCGATGCCGCTGCCGGACGGGATGTCAGCGGGGTCCCGGCCGGGCCGGTCTCGGGCCGGGACGGGCCGGTCTCGGGCCGGGACGGCTCGGCCGCCACCCGGGCGGCGGCCGGCATGGGGGCCGGGCGGAGTGCGGGCTCGGGCGAGGACCGGACCACCCCTGGCTCTGAAGAGCCTCGGTCCGAGCTCACCGATCCGGCGCCGGGCGCCGAAGCGGTCGGAGTGGCGCCCGAGGTGGACGCCCGGACGACCCGGGAGCTGGCCGGCGGCTCGGGTGGGGCTGGGGCGTCGTCGGTGATCGGGGCCCGCCGCAGACCTTCGGCGTCGGCCTTGCGACGGACGCGGTCCGCCTGGGCGTCCTCGATGCTGGAGGAGTGGCTCTTGACGCCTATACCCAGCGCCAAACAGAGGTCGAGCGCTTCCTTGTTCTCGAGGCCGAGCTCTCGGGCGAGC
>DATKRZ010000071.1:0-9296 GCA_035531955.1 Acidimicrobiales bacterium
CGCGCCCGGGTCCGCTGCTTCGACTCCTCCGCCACCACGCCGTCGACCAGGGTGACCACCGGTTTGATCGACAGGAGCGAGCCGAGCAGGGCGCGGGCCCCGCCGATCCGGCCGCCCTTCTCGAGGTGCTCGAGGGTGTCCACCACGCCGAAGACCGAGGTGCGGGGAATCAGCTGCACGGCCCGGGCGGCCAGCTCGTCGAGGGTGGCCCCGAGCCCGGCCAGATCGGCGACATCCAGGGCGATCAGCCCCTGGCCCATGGTCAACAGCCGCGAGTCGACGGTGCGGACCGGGATGCGGTCGGCCACCGCGTTGGCCGCGGCCGCCGCGGCCTGGTAGGTGGCGGAGACACCTGCCGACAGGCTGATGCTGAGGACCCCTTCGTACCCCTCGTCGGCTGCGGCCAGGAACGCCTCTTGGAAGGCGCCCGGCGACGGTGCCGAGGTCTCGGGGAGCACTGGGCTGGCCGCGCACCGGGCCCAGAAATCGTCGGTGGAGAGCGTGGACCCGTCGACGAACTCCTCGGTGCCGAACCGGATGGACAGGGGGACGATGGTCACGCCGTGCTCGGCAGCGAGTTCGGCCGAGAGATCGCAGGCGCTGTCACTCACCACCCGTATGCGGGCCATCGAATTCCTCCTCCTCTTGCCCCGGCCGGGTCTCGTCCCCCGGACCGGCACTCACCGGTCGCAGGTGCCGGTACGGCTGGCCCCCAGAGTGATCGCCGAGTCTCTCATGGAACGGCTCGGGGGACGGGCTGTCGTCCCGGGTGGGAAGGCCCGGCCCGGCCCGGACGGCGGCGTTGGCGTTGGCGTTGGCCCGGGCCCGATCAGCCCGGACGACGATGGTCCGGCGGGCCTCCCGGGCCCCGAGGATGCCGGCCGTGGCCAGGTAGGCCAGGGTGCCGACCACGACGGCCAGCACCACCCGGGCCAGCAGTCCGAACCCGGAGGGGGCGGCGGAGACGTTGACGGTGAGGACGGTGGCCACCCCCATCACGGCCGAGGCGCCGACCACCCGCTTGACCGGCGTGGTCAGGTCGTGGCCCCCGAGGCCGCCTACCCGCCGCCGCACCACCGACAGGGCCAACAGAGCGGCCACCGTATAGGCGATCGACAACGACAGGGCCAGGCCCCGCACCCCGAGGGGCCGGACCAGGAGCACGGCGAAGGCGACGTTGAGGGCGTTCTCCACCAGGTAGAGGCGGAAGGCGGTGCGGGTGTCCTGCATGGCCTGGAAGACCCTCACCATGTAGAGGAAGGTGCAGAATCCGGGCAGGCCCAACGAGAACATGGCCAGGGCGGCCCCGGTGGACTCGGTGTCGGCCGTGGTGGCGGCTCCGTGCGCCAACACCAGGTCGATGAGCGGGTGGGCCAGGATCAACATGCCCACGGCCGACGGGATGATGATGGCCAGCATGCCCCGCAGTCCGAAGGCCATCCGGTGGCGGAAGGCCACGATGTCCCGTTGGGCCCAGCGGGCGGCCAGGGACGGGGTGACGGCGCTCATCACCGACACGGCCACGATGCCGAAGGGAAGCTGGAAGAAGGTGTAGGCGTAGGTGTAGGCCGACACCGCCCCGGGTACGCGGGCCCCGTCGGCGAGGGCCAGGACGATCACCAGCGCCACCTGGTTGGCCAGCACCCAGCCGAAGGTCCAGCCGGCCAGCCGGGTGATGGTGCGCATGGCCCGGTGGGCCGGATTCCACAGGAACCGGAGGTGCAGGTCGGCGCGCAGCAGGGAGGGAATCAGCAGGGCGGCCTGGACGGCCACGCCGAGGGTGGTGCCGATGCCCAGCAGCACCAGGCCCCGGTGGTTGGCGTCGATGGATGCGAGGGTGGGATGGGGGACCAGGGCGTGGAACCAGACGAGGACGGCGATGACCACCAGGTTGTTGGCGATGGGGACGAACATCGGCGCCGCGAACTTGTTCCTGGCGTTGAGCAACGCGGTGAACAGGGCGATGAGCCCGTAGCAGGCGAGTTGGGGGACGAACCAGCGGAGGAGGAAGATGGCCACCTGCTGCTGCTGGTGCACGTCGGCCCGGTGGTTGGTGACCGTGTAGAGGTCGATGATGTGGGGCACCAGGATGAAGAAGGCCACCGAGCTGACGACCAGGATGGTGACGGTCACCGTTACCACCGCCGAGATGGCCTCCCAGGCCTCCTTGCCCCGCCGGGTGGTGAGGTGGTCGACGAACACCGGCACGAAGGTGGCCGACAGGACACCGCCGATCACGATGTCGGTGACGATGTTGGGGGTGGTGTTGGCCAGGTTGTAGGCGTCGGCGAACCCGCCCGTCCCCAACGCGGCGGCCATGGCCACGATCCGGCCCACCCCGGTGATCCTCGAAAGGGTGGTGCCGACGGCCATGCCCACGGTGGCGCCGACCAGCCGCTTGCCTCCCACGCCGCCCGGATCCCCGGCCCGGTCGACGTCCACGTCGGTCACCCGGCCTCCCCCGGATTGCGGACCGACTCGGTCCCGGACGTCCCCCCCGAGCGTCGCTTCCTCGAGGTCCGGATCCACCACGCCACCAGCACGGCCACCGCGCCCAGCGACAGCAGGATGCCCACCAGGGAGGTGGCGGTGGACCGGACGCTGACCTGGCCGCTCGACAGGGTCAGCCCGCCAGTGGGGGAGCGGAGGACGATGGTGATCTTGGAGGTTCCCGAGGCCCGGGCCTGGACGGTGACCGGGACGATGTTGGTGTGACCGGACCCGATCAGCGTCGTCCCGTGGGTCCACTGGGTGGTCCCCCCGGGGAACAGCAGCTTGTCACTGGTCAGGGTCATGGTGGCGGTCACCGGGTAGTGGGCGTAGGAGATCACGGTGACCTGGATGGTGCCCCGGGCCGAGGTGAGGGTGACGGGGTCGCCGGCCACCACCAGCTGGGCCAGTTGGGCGTCCACCGCCGCGCCGGCGTTCTGGAGCACCTCCGCCTGCTGGCCGGGCCGGAGGGTCTCCGACTCGCCGGCCAGCACCACGTCGCCGAGCCCGGTCGACTCGGTGCGGGCGCTCGGGGCGGCGGCGTCGAAACCGTCGAGCCGCAGCCGTTGGGAGTGGATGGCCGCCACCGGCAGGCCACCCGGGCCGCCCGCCGGGCCCAGTCGGCAACCGTTCCGGCAGCTGGCAACGGGCAGGTTGGCGAAGAGGTCGGAGGTGGTCACCGGCTCGACGATCGGGCTGTCGGCCAGGGAACCGAGCAGGGCGTCGACGAAGGCCGGGTCGTCGGGCCAACCGGCCGGGGCCAGGGCGACCAGGGCCCGCGGCGAGCTGTCGTTGGGTCGCTCGTAGTAGATCTGGGCCACCTCGGCCATCAGCTGGTGGGCCGCCAGCACCGGGTTCCCCGGGGCCCCGGTGAAGCGCGAGGTCAGGTCGGCGTTGGCGACCAGCGCGGTCATCGGCGTACCCCGGCTGGTGGTGGTGACGAAGGGCTCGGCCGTCGATCCGTTGGTCGGCGACGAGGACACGCTGCCGGAGGGCAGGACCACCTGGCTGTAGCCGGCCGACTGCAATTGGGTGAGCGTGGCCGCGTCCATCCCGTCGTTGGCGAACCAGGTGCCGAGCCGTCCGGCCGTGCCCGTGCCGGTCCCGTGGATGATCCCGCCGGCCAGGACCTCGGAACCCCGCGCCACCTGCCGGGCGAGCTCGCTCCCGAGTCCGGCGGCCACCAGGCTCGAGGCGTTGACCGGGGTGAACGGCGCCCACGCGAACTGATGGATGGTCGGGGTGGACGCCAGGCCCTCCAGCTGGTCCACGGCGGTGTGGGCCGGACCGGTCAGCGACACGATGGTCTGGGGGCTCGCCAGGAGGGTCACCGGCACGCCCGGGTGGGACCGGGCGATGGAGGAGACGGTGCTGGTGACCGCCCCCGTCACCGGGGCCGACAGCGACTGGAGGGCCGCTGCTGGGTCGCTCCGCAGTGCGGACGGGGACGGTGAGCTCGCCGGCGCCAGCGTGGCGTGCACCGGCAGGACCACCGCCAGCCGGAGCTTCTGGGTGCCGGCCTGGGCGTCGGAATAGACGAGGTGGGTGGTGAACCCGCCGATCGCCTGCCCGCTCGCCAGGTCCACCAGCTGGATCCTGACCGGGTACACGCCCAGGGGGAACAGCTGGCACTGCCCGCCGGTGGATGTGAGGTCGATGCCGAAACCCCCGACCGGAGCGGTGGACGGTCGGTCCACGGCCACCGGCATGGACAGGTCGAACCCGCCGTTGACCGGCGGCAGTCCGGACAGCGCCAGCGGCGAGTGTGTCGAGGAGATCGGCGACCCCGAAGCGCCGGGCGAGGAGATCGACTGGTCGAACCCCGAGACGCTGGACAGGCACCCGTAAACGGCCACCGACACGCCGAGCCGGCTGATCGGAGGAGCGCCGGGGCCGGGTTTGACCTGGATGTCGAAGGGCTGCCCGGGGGTCACCCAGGCCGTCTGGGAGACCAGGGTGAGGGAGATCGGGCCGCCGGAGCCCGATGAGGCTGCAGCCTGCGGGGGCGGGATGGTCGTGGTCGCAGCCGCACCGGCCGCCGCCGGGGCGAACACCAGTCCGACGGTCACCGACAGCCAGACGAAGGCTCGCGACACCGCCCCGGCGATCGGGGCGGGACCGCCCCCGTTCGGCCCGCCGGCCTGGGGGCGGATGCCGCTCCGGCACGGGCTGCCTCGTTCCCGATCCACTACGGACGGCAGCCTACGCCAGTCGCACTACCCTCGGCGGCGTGCTCCCTCAGCGACTGCAGCCCTTGGTGGAGACCACCGCCGAGCTCGCCGAGCGCTTCCGGGTGGCGGGCCACACGCTCTTTCTGGTGGGGGGCTCGGTGCGCGACGCCATCGTGGCCGATGCCGGCGCTCCGACGGCCGGCGAGGAGCGCGACCTCGACTTCACCACCGACGCCCGCCCCGACGCCATCGAGGCGGTGGTGGACGGCTGGGCCGACGCGGTGTGGACCCAGGGGAAGCGGTTCGGCACCATCGCCTGTCGGCGCGGCGCCCAGAAGTACGAGATCACCACCCACCGGGCGGAGGCCTACGCTCCGGACTCGCGCAAGCCCGACGTCGCTTTCGGGGACCGGGTCGAGGACGACCTGGCCCGCCGGGACTTCACGGTCAACGCCATGGCCCTGCGCCTGCCCGAGCTCGAGCTGATCGACCCGTTCCACGGTTTGGAGGATCTGTCCGGCCACCGGTTGCGCACCCCGCTCGACCCCGAGACGGCCTTCGCCGACGACCCGCTGCGGATGCTGCGGGCGGCCCGGTTCGTGGCCAAGCTCGACCTGGAGCCGGACCCCGCACTGGTGCAGGCGGTTCGGACCGGGCACGAACGGCTCTCGATCGTCTCGGCGGAGCGGGTCCGTGACGAGCTGGACAAGATCGTGGTGCTGCCGGTGCCGTCGGTGGCCCTGTGGTTCGTGGTGCGGACCGGCATGGCCGAGGAGTTCCTCCCCGAGCTGCCCGGGCTCGCCCTCGAACAGGATCCGGTCCACCGGCACAAGGACGTGCTGGCCCACACCCTGGCGGTGGTGGACAAGACGGGTCCCGACCGCCTGCTCCGCCTGGCTGCGCTCTTCCACGATGTGGGCAAGCCCAGGACCCGGTCCTTCGTCGACGGGGGAGTGACCTTCCACCACCACGAGGTGGTGGGCGCCCGCATGACCCGGCACCGCATGCAGGCCCTGCGGTATCCGAACGACGAGGTGGAGGTGGTCACCGAGCTGGTCAACCTCCATCTGCGTTTCCACACCTACCGGCTGGGGTGGACGGACCGGGCGGTGCGGCGGTACGTCCGTGACGCCGGCCCGCTCCTCGACCGCCTCAATGAGCTCACCCGATGCGACTGCACCACCCGCGACGCTAACAAGGCGAGGGCGCTGGGCCGGCGCATGGACGAGCTCGAGGCCCGTATCGCCGACCTCCGCCAGCAAGAGGAGCTCGATGCCATCCGGCCCGAGCTCGACGGCACCCAGGTGATGGAGGAGCTCGGGCTGGGACCCGGTCGCGAGGTGGGCCGGGCCCTGGCCTTCCTGTTGGAGCTGCGTCTCGAGGAGGGACCGGTCGGCGAGGAGGAGGCCCGCAAGCGCCTCACCGCCTGGTGGCGCGAACAGTCGTGACCCGGCTGGCTCCGGCGGTGTCGTCCGACCGGAGTGGCCCGGTGACGGCCGCCCGGTAGGGTCGGCTCAGTCCGCGGGCCAGACCGGGTCGGCCTCGCCCGCCGCGAACGCCTCGACCATCTCGTGGCAGACGTCGTCGTGATACTGCACCGGCGGGGACTTCATGAAGTAGGCCGAGGGCCCGAGCAGCGGCCCCCCGATGCCCCGGTCGAGGGCGAGCTTGGCGCACCGCACGGCATCGATGATCACCCCGGCGGAGTTGGGCGAGTCCCACACCTCGAGCTTGAGCTCCAGGTTCAGCGGGACGTCGCCGAAGTTCCGTCCCTCCATCCGGATGTAGGCCCACTTCCGGTCGTTGAGCCACGGCACGTGGTCCGAAGGCCCGATGTGGACGTCGTCGGCCGGCAGGGCACCGTGCTCGATCTGACTGGTCACCGCCTGGGTTTTCGAGACCTTCTTCGACTCCAGACGGTCCCGTTCGAGCATGTTCTTGAAATCCATGTTGCCGCCCACGTTGAGCTGGTAGGTGTGGTCGAGGGCCAGCCCACGGTCCTCGAACAGACGGGTGAGGATCCGGTGGACGATGGTGGAGCCCACCTGGCTCTTGATGTCGTCCCCCACGATGGGCAGCCCGGCGGCCCGGAAGCGGCGGGCCCACTCGGGGTCCGAGGCGATGAAGACCGGGATGGCGTTGACGAACCCCACGCCCGCCTGCAGGCACGCATCGGCGTAGAAGCGCTGGGCCTGCTCGGACCCGACCGGCAGGTAGCTGACCAGGACGTCGGCCCGGGAGTCCCGCAGGGCGGCCACCACGTCGATCGGGTCGGCCGGTGATTCCTCGACGGTCTCGCGGTAGTACTTGCCGAACCCGTCCAGGGTGGGGCCCCGCTGGACGGTGACGCCCAGCTCGCCCACCGTGGCGAAGCGGATGGTGTTGTTCTGGCCGGCGAAGATGGCCTTGCCCAGGTCGGTGCCGACCTTGGCGGCGTCGGCGTCGAAGGCGGCGACGAACTCGAGGTCCCGGACGTGGTAGCCGCCGAGCACCACGTGCATCAGGCCCGGGACCGTCTCGCCCGGGTCGGCGCCCTGGTAGTACTCGACCCCCTGAATGAGGGAGCTGGCGCAGTTGCCCACGCCGGCGATGGCCACTCGGATGGTGCTCATGAATCGGTTCCCTTCGCTGTTGTCACGGTGTCCCGGCTTCGGGGATCACGGGTCTCGTATCGGGATGCTGTCTGCTTCTGCCGCTCGAACTCGATGAGGCGGTCGAGCCAGGCGATGTCGTGCTCGGTGGCCTCGGTGCCGTGCTCCACCAGCGAGCGGGTGTAGACGTCGAGGCTCTCCCCGGCGGCCCGCATCTGGTCGGTGGCCAACCGCCGGGTGAGCTGTCCCCGCCGGCGCTCGAGCAGGGACAGGCGGGCCTGGGGCGCCAGGTGGCGGGCGAACGCCAGCCTGAGCCCGAAGCTCCGGGCGTCGTCGGCCCCCGCCGGCTCGTCCGCGTCGAGCAGTTGTTCGAAGAGCGTCCGGCCCTGGTCGGTGATCCGGTACACCTTGCGCGACCGCTTGGTGCCCCTCGGCGCGCCGGCCCGTCGGGCCCGGAGCCCCGCCCGCTCGCCACCCAGCGAACCGGTGGACGGAAGGGTGACGGCCCGCGGGGTCGGGCCGCCCGACTCGGTCACCGCCACCGCGTGGGCGGCCTCGAGCCGCGACAGGGCCGGATAGAGCGATCCGAAGGAGATGTTGGCGAACAGGCCCAGCTCGTCGCGGAGGCGCCGCCGGATCTCGTACCCGTGGAGCTCCTGTTCGTGGAGGAGCCCGAGGATGGCCAGTTCGAGCACCTCAGTCCGCCTTCCGGCCGGAACGGGCCCGCCAGGAGGGCTCCGGGCCGGTGGGGCAGGCGTGGACGGGGGTGGACCTCATGACCGGAGTATATCACGCCGATATATCAATGCAATATATCAAGACGCGGCAATGTCCCACCGGGTCGGTCCCGGGCGATCCCGTGGAACCACCCGGGACAACCGAATTGCCGGCCGACAGGGGGTGTCCCGCCGTGCCCGAGGGATTACCCTTGTCGGGGTGAGCTTCCGCCCCGGAGCGCTCGAAGGCGTGCAGACCTCCCCCACCGGGGGGCGAGTCGAGTACCTGCTCGCCCGCAACGCGGTGGTCCGCGAGTACCGGAAGGGGCGGCTCTCCCGGCTCGACGTGTGCGACGCCCACCCGGAACTGCTCCGGGTAGCCACCAACCTGGGCCGGCCGTCGGGCGAGCGGTGCCCCATCTGCGAGGACGCCGATCTGGTCGATGTGACCTTCGTCTTCGGCTCGCGACTGCCCTCGGGAGGTCGGTGCGTGGCCACCCAGGCCGAGCTTGCCCGCTACTGGCGGCGCAAGGAGCCTGTGGTCTGTTACGTCATCGAGGTGTGCACCGCGTGCTCGTGGAACCATCTGGCCCGGATGTACCCGGCGGGGGCCGGGGTCGAGGCGGTGGCCCGCAAGCCGCGGCAGGGTCGCACCGCCATCCAGCCCGGCTCCTGACACCCGCCCCGGGGTCCGCGGACCCTTCCGGCGGCGAGAAGCCCGGTCCCGACCGTCCCGCCTCCACTCCTCGCCCTCGGGCCCGGCCACTACGATGGGGACTTGCGGTGCGCTGCACTCCGTGGTGGCCGTGGCCGCCGCCCATGCCGCCGGCAGCCCCTGGGCGCTGGACGGCCGATCAGGAGGGAATGCCATGCCCGACCCCCGGTCCGCGCCGGTCACCGTCCCCGCCGTGCGCGCCGCCAAGCGGCGGTCCGGCCATGCGCCGCTGGTGATGATCACCGCCTACGACGCCCCGGGTGCCCGCATCGCCGACGCCGCCGGTGTGGACCTGATCCTGGTGGGCGACTCGGTGGCCAACAACGTCCTCGGCCATGAGGACACCCTCCGGGTGACGATGGAGGACATGGTCCACCACACGGCCGCGGTGGCCCGGGCCGGGCCGAAGCCGTTGGTCGTGGGCGACCTCCCCTGGATGAGCTACCACCTCGACCCGGTCGACACCGTGCGCAACGGCGCCGCCCTCATCCGGGCCGGTGCCCGGGCGGTCAAGCTGGAGGGGGGCGCCAACCGGGTGCCGATGATCGAGGCGCTGGTGGCGGCGGAGATCCCGGTGATGGGCCACCTCGGACTGACCCCGCAATCGGTCAAC
>DATKRZ010000072.1:0-6550 GCA_035531955.1 Acidimicrobiales bacterium
TTCACCGCACCGATGTCCGCCCTCGCCGCCGGCGCTTCGGCCACCTATGTGGTGACGGTCCAGCTCGATTCCTCGGCCACCAACGCCGACCAGGGATTGACCGCCACGGTGCCCTTCACCTGGAGCATCAGCCAGTAATCCACGAAACAGCAGAGGACCGGGACCATGCGCGTCGTCCGATTCGCCTACGAGAGGTATCGGCACTCCGAGCATCAAGCGGTCACCGAGAGCCGCACTCGACAGGCCCTCGGACGGCAGGGACCTCGGTCATGACGCTCGTCACCTCGAGAACCCCGGGGTCGGCTCCGTGGTTGCTCAGCCATTCTGACTCGACGCGGCCCGACCCTCATCATGTGCCTGCCGCTCATGTCGGGGGCCCAGTCCGTCGATATCAAGAACTAGTGGAATACGACGATCTGGACGCCGCGCTCCGAGGCGCGCGAAATGGGGACAATTGGGCCATCACCTGCATATTCAGGGCGGTGCACCCGTCGCTCCTCCACTACGTCCGACGCCATGCCCCCGACGCGGCCGAAGAGCTGGCATCCGAGGCGTGGTTGGCGGCCGCCAAGGAATTCGCCACCTTCGAAGGTGGTATTGACGAATTCCGGGCCTGGCTATTCGTGGTGGCCCGGCGGCGGATCGTCGATCACTACCGGAAAGAGGCCCGCCACCCCCGGTTCACGGCTTTCACCGACCAGGAACTATCGACGGCGAGCGCCGACGACCTGGCCATCGAGGCGTTGTCGACCGACCAGGCCATCGCCGCCCTGGTGCGGGACCTGTCCACTGACCAGGCAGAGGTCGTCATGCTGCGGGTGGTGGCCGGCCTGAGCGTCGGCCAGGTGGCGATGATCATGGGGAGCAGTCCCGGCTCGGTCCGGGTCCTGCAACATCGGGCCCTCCGGCATCTGGCCAAGACCTGGGACCGAGGATCTGTAACGCTATGAGCCCCGCGGACGATGAGTCTACCGAGATGCACAAGAAGCCATTGGACTCGAGCACTGCGGACCGCCTCCTCAGCGGGGGTGTCGCCCCCGGCGACGCTCCTCCGGGCCTGAGGGACCTGGCCAGGCTGATCCAGGCGGCGAAGCCCCTGGCCTGGGCCGGCGGCGGCGTCCTTGAGGAACAGGTGGTCGCCGCCTTTGCTGCGGCGCTACGGACACCGGTCGACGCCTCCGAGAGCGTCTACGAAGCCAAGAAGCGAATGCTCACCAACTGGCTCTCGGTCAAGACCGCGGCAATCGCCGCAGTAGGCGCCGCGGTGGTGTTCGGCGGCGGGGCCGTGGCCGCCGCCACAGGCTCGCTGCCCGGGCCCGTCCAGTCGGCGGTGTCCGGCGCCTTGAGCCACGTCGGGATCTCGGTCCCGAACCCGGATAGCCACCATGCGCCGCAGGCCAGTGGTGATGCGGGCACCACCAACAGTCACGGTTCGCCGGCCGCCGGCGGTGGCGCCGGCACCGCAAACAGTCAAGCCGGCGGGCAAAATGGCAGTGGGTCGGGCCAGAACGCGACTGCGTTCGGGCAGTGCACCGCCTGGGCGGCAGCAACCAAGGGCACCAACAGCGCTTCCGGTAACGCCCAGGACAAGTTCCCACAGCTCACCGCCGACGCCAAAGCCCAAGGCGAGACCGTTGCCCAGTTCTGTGCCAACGTGTCCCCTCCCCCGGCCACCACCACACCGAGCTCTTCGGACGGGTCCTCCGGCACCGGCGCTCCCAGCACCCCCAACGGGCAACCTTCCAGCACTCCCGGTGGGCCCCCGTTGAGCACTCCCGACGGGCCTCCGTCCAGTGTTCCGGGAGGACCTCCGACCAGTGTCCCTCACGGGCCCCCGTCGAGTGTTCCCAACGGGCATCCGTCGAGCACTCCCGACGGGCCTCCGACCAGTGTTCCGGGAGGACCTCCGACCAGTGTCCCTCACGGGCCCCCGTCGAGTGTTCCCAACGGGCCTCCGACCAGCACTCCCAACGGGCCTCCGTCCAGTGTTCCGGGAGGGCCTCCGTCGAGCCTCCCCTCGCAATCTCACGGTGGCGGGGCAACGGCGCGATAGCGCCACTCCATCCGGACATTTCCCTCCACCGTCACCTCTCACGCGAGGTTGGCCATCTGGCGGGCCGCGGCGAGCAGTGCCGTCTTGCCGGTTCCGGCCTCGCCGACAAGGAAAACCACCCGACCGTCCCCGCCGGGCGCGGAATCCAGTGCCGCCGTGATCTCACCGGCCGCCCCGTCGCGTTCACGCAGATCGGTGGCAACCTGGGTCCTTGCACCGAGCGCCCCGCGGCTCGGCTCCATGGTGACTCTGCCGACCTCATCTCGACGGTACTCGACTCACACCGCGGCTCGGGGCCAGGATCGCACCGCCTCGAAGGCTACGTGAAGGGGGCGGCTTGGCAATCGACTGCGACCGAGAGCGCCGCGCAAAGCGCCCTCAGGGTGGCGGGTTGAGCCCGGCCGATCCGGCGGCGAAGACGGTCGCGGGCCACAAGCTGGACGTTGTCGAGGTTGGCGACCGAAGGGCGCCGTATCCCATCGCCGGCACCGAGGGGTACTTCGGTGGACAGACCCCGGACCGTGGACGTGACAGGAGCAATGATCACGGAATGGAGGAGTCGCCCCAGCGGATCACGAGTGAGGACGACGACGGGACGAACCTTGTCGAGTTCGGCGAGCCACACTTCACCTCGACGCACGCCAGCGCTCACCGCGCGTCTTCGGCGTACAGGGCTTCCCAATCGGTGTCGTCACCGAGGCCACGGTCGTCGTTGAGCGATGCCAGGTCGATCTCGTCTCGGGTCGGCGGAACGCGCTGGTACGCCGCGACGTCAGCCGCGAGGCGTTCGGCGCGAATGAGCCGGTCCAAGGCGACGTCGATGACCTCGGAGGTGGACCGGACACCGAGGAGGTCTCGAGCCGCGGCCGCCTTGGCGCGATCCAGCGTAATGGTTGCCTTATCCTTTGCCATACCAAACATACTACCAGGAGGCAGTAGACACCCACGAGGTCGTTCTGGACGGTGAGCCCCACCGAGTCACCCGGTCCGGCCAGCCCGCCTACAGCTTGGGGCGGGCCCGTTCGAGGATGGCTGAGGTGTCGATCCCGGTCGGCAGGGTGCCGAACTCCACACCCCAATCGCCGCCGAGGCGGGAGGCGCAGAAGGCGTCGGCCACCGCCGGATGGCCATACCGGACCAACAGGGTGCCCTGCAGTGCCTTGGCCATCGCCTCGACGATGGACCGGGCCCGGTATTCGAGGTCGTCGAGATCGCCGAGCTGGTCGCGCAGGCGAGCCACGGCGGCATCCAACCGGGCATCGGCCCCGTTGCCGGCGTCGAGCTCGTCGAGGAACACCTCGACCGACTCGGGTTGTCTGGCCATGGCCCGGAGGGTGTCGAGGGCGGCGACGTTGCCCGACCCTTCCCACACCGACAACACCGGCGCCTCCCGGTAGAGGCGGGGCATGCCGGAGTCCTCCGAGTACCCGTTCCCGCCCAGGCACTCCAACGCCTCGGCGGCGAAGACGGGGCCCTGCTTGCAGACGTAGTACTTGGACGAGGCCAGGGCGATGCGCCGGAACAGGGCCTCGCGCTCGTCCCCCTGACCGGCCCGATCGGTGGCGCCGGCCAGTCGCATGGCCACGGTGATCGCCGCCTCGGTCTCCACCGCCAGATCGGCGAGGACGTTGCGCATCAGCGGCTGGTCGATGAGGTACTTCCCGAAGGCTCTGCGGTAGGTGGCGTGGTGGACCGCCTGGGACAGCGCGATCTGCATGCCGGCGGCGGCGCCGGTGGTGCAGTCGAGCCGGGTCATGTTGACCATCTCCACGATGGTCCGCACCCCGCGCCCGACCTCCCCCACCCGCCAGGCGGTGGCCTCGTCGTACTCGATCTCGGAACTGGCGTTCGACTTGTTGCCGAGCTTGTCCTTCAGGCGTTGCAGGTGTATCGGGTTCCGCGAGCCGTCGGGCAGCACCCGGGGCAACAGGAAGCACGAGAGGCCCCCCGGGGCCTGGGCCAGCATCAGGAAGAGGTCCGACATCGGTGCCGAAGTGAACCACTTGTGGCCGGTGATCCGGTAGGAGCCGTCGGCCACCGGCTCGGCGCGGGTGGTGTTGGCCCGCACGTCGGAACCGCCCTGCTTCTCGGTCATCGACATCCCGGCGATCAGCCCTCGCTTGGTCAGCGGCGGTTGCTGCCTGACGTCGTACTCCCGGGAGGTGAGCAGCGGTTCGTACTGGGCCGAGAGTTCCCCATTGCTCCGCAACGCCGGAACCACCGCGTAGGTCATCGAGATCGGGCAACCGTGGCCGGCGTCGGTGGCCGTCCAGGCTAGGAACTTGGCGGCCCGGGAAACGTGGGCCCCGGGCCGTGCGTCGCTCCAGGGGCTGGCGTGGAGGCCGAAACCGACGGCCTGCTCCATCAGCTGGTGATAGGAGGCGTCGTACTCGACCTCGTCGATGCGGTTCCCGTACCGGTCGAAGGCGCGGAGCACCGGTGGATGGGCTTCGGCCAGCCGTCCCCACTCCTGAGCCTCGACGCTGCCGGCCAGACGGCCCACGGCATGGAGCTCCTCCTCGGCCCAGCCGGCGCCCTCCCGGTGGAGCGCCTCGAGCAGCGCCGGGCTGTCGGCGGCGTCGAAGTCGACCAGCGGAGGGGCCTGATTGGTGACGACATGGGTGTCGGGCATGGGGACTCCTGGTTCGACGTCTCAAACCAGTTCTACTACTCCGGACCCTCGAGAAATGGGCGGAGATCCGAGCCGAGCCTGGCCGTAGGGCGGCGATGTGTTGCCCAACCGGGCTGCGTGCAGCCATGACTCGATCGTTGCCATAGGCGTACGATCGTTATTACAATCAGAGTATGACGACGCGCAAGGAACGCCTGACCGTGACGGTCGACCCCGACCTCGTCGAGGCCGGGAACCGGGCGGTGGCTGCCGGGCTGGCCGATTCCCTCAGCGGGTGGGTGAACGCCGCCCTGGTTGATCGGGCTGATCGTGACCGGCGGCTCCGCGCCCTCTCCGAGGCCATCGTCGACTACGAGGCCGCGCACGGGGAGATCACGGCTGAGGAGATGGCCGCCCAGGCGCGGCATGATCGGGAGGCCGCTGTGGTGGTCAGAGCCTCGAAGCCGGCCTCGAAGCCACCTCGGGGTCGAGGTCGCCGAGGAGCGGCATGAGCCTGGTGTTCGATGCCGGTGGGCTCATCGCTCTCGAACGTGACGAACGAGCCAGCTGGGTGAGACTCAAGGCGGCATACACCCGAGGCGAGGTACCCCTCACCAACGCCGCAGTCCTGGGACAGGTTTGGCGGGGAGGGCCCCGACAGGCTCGCCTGTCCCTGGCACTGGCGGGCATGGACATCCGGCCCCTGGGCGAGGGTCTGGGCCGGGCGGCGGGCGAGCTCCTTGGCGCCACCCGCCGATCCGATCTCATCGATGCCTCGATCGTCCTGGTGGCGAGCGACGGCGACGAGATCGTCACGTCCGATCCGGGGGATCTCCGGCCGTTGGCGGTTGCGAGTGGGATCCACGTCGAGCTCGTCCATCCGTAACGTAGGGAGGAGGCGCCGGCCCAGGACGAGCAAAGGGACGGGAATCCGGTCCCCCGGGGTCCCGTTCTGCCAGGATTGGTCCAGCCAATGGGGAGGTCTGCCATGTTCAACCCATCACGTCGGGCGTTTCTGGCCAAGGGGGCGGTGGCCACCGGGGGCATTCTGGCCGGTGCTGCGCTGGCCGGCTGCAGTTCCGGCGCCACCACCCTCGCCGCCACCACGACCACCACCTTCCCCCACGTCACCAACGGAGCCGACGCACTGGCCCGGTTGGTGGCCGGGAACGGCCGCTTCGTCAGCGGCCGTCCCACCAACCAGGGACGTACCAGCGCCCGACTGGTCGAAGTCGCCGACCACCAGGACCCGTTCGCCATCATCCTCGGCTGTTCGGACTCTCGGGTGTCACCGGAGATCGTCTTCGACCAAGGCGTGGGCGATCTGTTCGTCATCCGGGTGGCCGGGAACACCGCCATCGACCCGGTTCTGCTCGGGTCGATCGAGTACTCGGTTGCAGAGCTGGGCTCGGTGCTGTTGATGGTGCTGGGACACGAGAACTGCGGGGCGGTGAAAGGGGCGTTGTCCGAGGCCCTGAAGGGAACCGCCTATCCCGGTGACATCGGCAGCTTTCTCAGCCCGGTGGTTCCCGCCGCCCAGTCGGTGGCCACCCTGCCCGTCACCTCCCAACTCGACGGCGCCATCAAGCAGAACGTGCTGAACCAGGTCCAGGCGCTGAGCTCGTCCGCCGCCATCATCCAACCCGCGGTGGCGGCCGGGAAGCTCACCATCGTGGGGGCGGAATACACCCTCACCACCGGGAAGGTCACGATTCTCACCTAAACAGCGACCACCAGCGTCTGCCGGATGTCCCGTGACGAGGCACCGACCCGGATCTCGAACTCGCCGCTCCCGGCCGCCCACCCCCCGGCGTCCGCATCCCAGTGGGCGAAGGCCCGCGAGCCGAGGGAGAAACGGGCGGTCGCCGTCTCGCCCGGGCCCAGCC
>DATKRZ010000073.1:0-4720 GCA_035531955.1 Acidimicrobiales bacterium
CCCCACCACCAACGATGCGTCGGTGACCCGCGGGCAGATGACCACGTCGGCGCCACCGGACAGCGCCTCGGCGATGGGCCACCCCCCGAGGTAGGCGTTGGCCGAGACCACCTGGCCCGGGGCGTCGGAGAGCGGCCGTCCGGTGTCGAGGTGGGAGAGGGCGTGGCCGGACCGGCCCAGCTCGTCGATCCGGGGAAGGAGGTCGTCACCCTCGACATGGGCCACCGCCGCGTCGATCCCGAGTCGCCCGGCCAGCAGGCGCACGTGGTCGGCCAGCCCGGCCGGGTTGAGCCCACCGGCGTTGGTCACCACCTTGATCTGCCGGTCCACGCAGGTGCCCAGCACCTCTTCCATCTGGGTGAGGAAGGTGTGGGCCCAGCCCCGGGACGAGTCGCGTTGGTAGCCCTTCCAGAGGATGAGCATGGTCAACTCGGCCAGCCAGTCCCCGGTGAGGACGTCGATGGGGCCGCCCTCGACCATCTCCCGTGCCGCCGAAAGCCGGTCGCCGTAGAAGCCCGAGCAGTTGGCGATCCGGAGCGGACCGTTCACGGTGGCCCGGTCACAGCGGGGCGCCGTTCACGCCGCCGGCCCGGTCATGCCGGGGCCTCGATGACCACCAGGATGCGGCCGGTCTCCACCTGGTCGCCCTCGACCACGTTCACCTCGCTCACCGTACCCGGGGAGGAGGCGTGGACGGCGTGCTCCATCTTCATGGCCTCCAGCACCACCAGCAGCTGGCCGGCCTCCACCACGTCGCCCGGGTCGACGGCCACCCGCACCACGCCGCCGGGCATCGGGGCCAGCGCCGATCCCTCGGACACCTGCTCGCCGGCCTGCGGCAGCCGGACGTGCTCCTCCAGCGCCGAGCTGCCGTCGGGCCCGTCCACGTAGGCGGTGGTCCCCCGCTGGTCGACCCGGTAGCGGCGGGTCACGCCCCCGGCGGTGATGGCGACCCGGCCGGGCGCCACGACCGCCCCCTGCAAGGGCACGGGTGTGCCGTCGACCTCGAGCTCGGCCACCGAGCGGCCCGCCCGGTCGAACCGGTAGCCCACGGTGGTGCTCTCCCCGCCCGCGTCGTAGACGACCTGCTGGAGGGCGAAGGGGTTGTTGCGGAAGCCGGAGGGGATGGTCGGCTGCACCCGGGCCTGGCTCCGGCGGCGGTCCTGGCCGGCCAGGGCGGCCGCCACCGCGTGGCGCTGCCTGGCCCCCTCGTCGGCCAGGGGGGCGGCGAGGGTTTCGAGCCCGTGACGTTCGAGGAAACCGGTGTCGGTGTCCCCGGCCAGGAAGCCGGGGTGGCGGAGGGTGCGGACCAACAGGTCGCGGTTGGTGCCCACCCCGTGGATGCGGGCCGCCGACAGCGTGGCGGCCAGCGCGGCGGCGGCCTCCGACCGGGTCGGGGCATGGCTCACCACCTTGGCCAGCATGGGGTCGTAGTGGGGACTGACCACGCTCCCGGTCTCGACCCCGCTGTCCACCCGCACCCCCCCGCCGGATGGCCCGAGCTCGAACCGGTGCAGCGTCCCGGTGGACGGCAGCCAGCCGAGGGCGGGGTCCTCGGCGTAGAGGCGGACCTCGATGGCGTGGCCCTGCGGGCCGGCGGCCACCGCCGCTGCGACCTCGGGGGGGAGCGGCGCGCCCCCGGCGATGAGCAGTTGGAGGCGCACCAGGTCGAGGCCGGTGACGGCCTCGGTCACCGGGTGCTCCACCTGGAGCCGGGTGTTCATCTCGAGGAAGAACGGCTGTCCGCTCCCGTCCACGACGAACTCGACGGTGCCGGCGTTGACGTAGCCGACCGCCTTGGCCGCGGCCACCGCCGCATCCACCAGGCGGGCCCGCAGGTCGGGAGAGACGAACGGCGAGGGGGCCTCCTCCACGATCTTCTGGTGACGCCGCTGGATGCTGCACTCGCGCTCGAACAGGGCCACCGTGTCGCCGGACGCGTCGGCCAGCACCTGTACCTCGATGTGCCGCGGGTCGGCCAGGTAGCGCTCGAGGAAGACCGTGCCGTCGCCGAAGGCCGCCACCGCCTCGCGCCGGGCGCCGGCCACCGCCTCTGCCAGGTCGTCCGGGCCGGACACGATGCGCATACCCCGGCCCCCGCCGCCGGCCGAGGCCTTGACCAGGAGGGGCCAGCCGAGGGCGTCCACCGCCGGACCGTCGGGCGGGGCATCGCCGTCGATGGTGACCGAGGGCAGCGTGGGCACGCCCGCCGCCCGCATCATCTCTTTGGCACCGACCTTGGAGCCCATGGCGTCGATGGCCGCAGCGGGAGGGCCCACCCAGGTCAGGCCGGCTTCGACCACCGCCCGGGCGAAGTCGCCGGACTCGGACAGGAACCCGTACCCGGGGTGGACGGCGTCGGCACCGGTGCGCCAGGCGGCGTCGAGGATGAGCGGGACGCGCAGGTAGGTGTCGGCCGGCGAGGTGCCCGGAAGGGGCACGGCCAGGTCGGCCTCGGCCATGTGCGGGCTGTCGGCGTCGGCGTCCGAGTACACCGCCACCGTGGTGACCCCCATGGACCGGGCGGTCCGGATGATCCGGCGGGCGATTTCGCCGCGGTTGGCCACCAGCAGCGTGCGGACCGGCGCGGGCGTGCGGTTCGGGGTGGTCATGGGTCGGGGCTCATCGTGTCGGGACTCATCGTGTCGGTGCTCACATCCGGTAGACGCCGTAGCCGCGGGTGCCGGTGGTGGGTTGGTTGTCGATGACCGACAGGCACATCCCGAGCACGGTGCGAGTGTCCCGGGGATCGATGATGCCGTCGTCGTAGAGGCGGGCGGTGAGGAACAAGGGGAGCGACTCGGCCTCGATCTGCGACTCGACCAGCTCGCGCATGGCCTGGTCGGCCTCCTCGTCGAAGGGGACGCCCTTGGCCGCGGCCGACTGGCGGCCGACGATGGAGAGCACGCCGGCCAACTGGGCCGGGCCCATCACCGCCGAGCGGGCGTTGGGCCAGGCGAACAGGAAGCGGGGCTCGTAGGCGCGGCCGCACATCCCGTAGTTGCCGGCCCCGTAGGAGGCGCCGATGTTGACGGTCAGGTGGGGCACCGACGAGTTGGAGACGGCGTTGATCATCATCGCCCCGTGCTTGATGATCCCGGCCTGCTCGTACTCCTTTCCCACCATGTACCCGGTGGTGTTCTGGAGGAAGACCAGGGGGACGTCGACCTGGTTGGCCAGCTGGATGAACTGGGTGGCCTTGTGGGCCTCCTCGGAGAAGAGGACTCCCCGGTGGTTGGCCAGGACGCCGACCGGGTAGCCGTGGATGGAGGCCCAACCGGTGACCAGGCTGGCGCCGTAGAGCGGCTTGAACTCGTCGAACCGTGAGCCGTCGACCACCCGGGCCAGGACCTCGCGGGGGTCGAAGGGGACCTTCGGATCGGCCGAGGCGATGCCCAGCAGCTCGTCGGGGTCGTGGACCGGCTCGTCGGGCGGCTGGCTCGGACCCGGGCCGCGCTTGCGCCAATTGAGCCGGCTCACGATCTGGCGGCCCAGTCGGATGGCGTCGACCTCGTCGGCGGCCAGGTAGTCGGCCAGGCCGGAGACCCGGGCATGCATGGAGGCCCCTCCGAGCTCCTCGTCGGTCGACTCCTCGCCGGTCGCCATCTTGACCAGCGGGGGGCCGCCGAGGAACACCTTGGAGCGCTGCTCGATCATCACGATGTAGTCGCTCATGCCCGGGACGTAGGCACCGCCGGCGGTCGAGTTGCCGAAGACGATGGCGACCGTCGGCAGAGCGGCGGCGGAGCTGCGGGTGAGGTCTCGGAAGGCCCGCCCCCCGGGGATGAACAATTCGGCCTGGGCCGGCAGGTCGGCGCCGCCCGACTCCACCAGGTTGATCACCGGGAGGCGGTTCTGCAGGGCGATGTCCGAGGCGCGGGCGCCCTTGCGGAAGGAGTAAGGGTTCATGGCGCCCCCCCGCACCGTCGGGTCGTGGGCCGACACCAGGCACTCGACCCCTTCGACGACGCCGATCCCGACGATCGAAGACGCCCCGACCCGGTACTCGGTTCCCCAGGCGGCCAGCGCCGAGAGCTCGAGGAAGGCCGAGTCGCGGTCGAGGAGGAGCTCGATCCGCTCCCGGGCCAGGAGCTTGCCCCGCTCCCGGTGCCGGGCCACGTACCGCTCGCCGCCGCCCGCCCGGGTGGCCGCCAGCTGCTCGTCGACGGTCGCGAGGGCCTCGGTGAGGGCGCGCTCGTTGGCCCGGAAGGTTTCGGAGCTCGGGTCGATGGTGGTGGGGAGGACGGGCATTGGGTGGTTGGTCAGAGCCGGGCGGGCCGGCGGCGGCTGGGTCTGGTGTCGGTCGGAGCGGGAGGGTCAGGGTGCCGAGTCGCACGGCTCCCGCCGACGTGGGAAGAATAGGCCCCATGACGTTTGCGCCGCGCCAGGTTGGGGGCCGACCACCGGGGGAGCGAGCGGGGCGGGCCGGCCCGTGGTGATCCGCACCTATCCCCAGAGCGACCCGGACGCCCCGGGCCCGGCCGGGGCGTCCGCCCGCCCGGGCGGTCGGGAACCGGGGCGCCGGCTCTCGGCGGTGGTGCTGGCCGCGGGGGAGGGCACCCGCATGCGCTCGGCCCGCCCCAAGCCCCTGCACCGGCTGTGCGGGCGGCCGATGGTCCTCCACGTGCTCGACGCCCTGGCCGAGCTGTCGGTGGCCCGGGTGGTGGTGGTCGTCGGGCACCGGGCCGAGTGGGTGACCAAGACCCTCGTGGAGCACGCG
>DATKRZ010000074.1:0-4150 GCA_035531955.1 Acidimicrobiales bacterium
GGCCTCGGTGAGCGGTTCCAGTTCCTCGGCCACCGCCGGGACGCACTGGCGTTACTCGCCGCCGCAGACATCGTCGTGCTCCCCTCCCACCAGGAGGGCCTCCCGGTCGTGCTGATGGAGGCGACCAGCGTGGGCACGGCCGTCGTGGCCACGTCGGTGGGCGGCGTTCCCCATGTGATCACCGACGGCGTCAACGGCCTGGTCGTGGCGCCCGGCGCTCCGGAGCAGTTGGCCGCCGCCATCAGCCGGGTCGGCACCGACGCCGCCCTCCGCCACCGGCTGGGCGACCGGGCCCTGGCCGACAGCGCCGCCTTCGACGTGTCCCGGGCCTGCGGTGAGGTCGAGGGCATCTACCGCCGGCTGCTCGAGGCCGAGCGCTCCGGCCGTCGGCCAGGAGGCCGGGCGTCATGACTGGGGGAGCTCCGGCGTCATGACATGGGGAGCTCACGGGCCAGCGCCTCGAGCCTCGCCGTACCGAACTCCTCGTCCGGCTCGAGGTAGTTCCCCTCGGCCCACTCGTTCCACGACTTGATCACCATCACCTGCTCGTCCACCGGGTTGGTGCGGGCCAGCTCCACCGCCCGCCGGACGTGGACGGCGAAGCGCTCGGGGGTGGCGCCCGTCGCCACCACCCCCCGCCGGCCCAATCGCGGCGTGTTGTCCCAGTTCGGATACACGCTGGGGAAGATCCGGCCACCCAGGTCCGAGGGAGGGTCGATGGGCTCGTCGGGATAGGGGTAGTGCCTGGGCCCTCGGGTGACCCCCCAGCCGAGCAGATGCTCGCGGACCCTGGCGGGGACGCTGCGCTGGAACGGGAACTGGAAGTGCACGGCGGCGTCGAAGCCGTCGGCCACGTGGGACCGGTAGTCGGACTCGCCCAACGAGGCCACCAGGTAGAGCCCGGCCAGTCCGGCGTCGACGGCCATCTTCTGCCACCGCTCGACGAAACGGGCCGGCTCGGGCAGCCCACCCGGTTGGTAGACGAACAGGAGCGGTCGACCGCGGACCGTCATGTAGCGGGGGTCCTCGAAGGCCCGCCTCAGCGAGGTGAAGTGCTCGAGGTCGTCCTCGGGACCGGGATAGGTCTGCTCGATCAGGACCCGGTCGGGGGCACCGTGCCAGATGCCCGACCAGCTCTGATTGGCCCATCCCACGCAGAAGGGGAAGTCGGGGGAGCCGGAGCCGAGCACCTCCTCGAACGGCCGCTCGAGGAGCCGGTGGCCGGCGAACCAGTAGTGCCAGTAGCAAAAGCCGGTCACCCCGTGGGCCCGGGCCAACTCGGCCTGGGACTCCCGGACCTCCGTGACCCTCAGGTCGTAGAAGCCGAGATCGGCGGGGAGGTGGGGCTGGACATGGCCCCGGAACAGCGGCCGGGCCCGGGCCACGTTGGTCCACTCGGTGAAGCCCCTGCCCCACCACCGGTCGTTCTCGGGGATCGGGTGGAACTGGGGCAGATAGAGCGCCACGACTTCCATCAGGCGGTCATGCTACCGACCGACCCGAGCCAGGGTCCTCAACCGGGGTTGCCCGAATCGATGCGGGCGATCCTTCCTTCGTCGAGACGACGAACGAGCTCGTACTCCGGCTCTAGTCTCGACTGTAACCGTCGCCGCTGCGATTCCGTCAGCGAAGAGCGCCGCCCGGTCACCCGGGCCCGGCGGCCGACCAGGGGCAGCTCGAGGCGCCGGCCCAAGGCGGCCAGCCCGGCGGCGAAGTCCTCGGTGAAGAACACGCTCGAACAGGCCCCGATCCGCTCCACCGCCTCGGTGACATCGAAGCGGTCGGAGAACATGGCCAGCTGGGCCTGGAGGAGCTCGCGGGGCACCCGCTCCAAGAAGGCGTCGAATCCCTCCGATGCCAGGCGCCGCTCGGCGACGGGTACCGGGCCCGGCATCGCCGGGTCGTCGCCGGCAACCAGATAGTCGAAGTAGGAGTGGACCCGTTCGACGGGATCCCTGAGGACGGTGACGGTGAAGGTCTCCGGCGGCAGGGGCTGGGCCACGGCCGCCCGATGGGACCGCCCGTAGAAGTAGGCCCCCTCGGCCAGCAGCCGCCGGTTGAACGACACGAAGCTGTAGTCGCCGCTGATCGTCCGGTGCAATCGGGAGCTTACGATCCGCTCGTAGACGTCCATCGGATCCTCACCGCCCAGCGCCATGAAACTCAGGTGGAGGCTGGTGCCCGCCGTCTTGCGAACGTGGTAGCAGTAGATCCGGCGAAAGCCGCCGGGTAGCTCATAGGAGCTCGCCAGGCGCCGGTAGGTCGGGTCCGTCCTGATCTCCCAGGCCGCCCGGACGTCCCGGCTCCTCTGTCGCAACCACCGGGTGGCCCGGCTCGGCCTCGCCCCACCCGACGGTCGAGCACTGCCGGCCGCTGGCAATGGCCTCGTACCCACTCCGGCGAGCTTAGTTTCAATCAGTCGGCCCACCCGGGGCGACCGAGCAGGAGCACCATCACCCACGGTGGACTCAGTGGCGGCCGCGGGTCACCGGTGGCGGATCCGGGATTGAATCGTCGAAGGCGCGGTAGAACGCGGGGTCGGTGGTCAACTGTCGGAAGACCCGATCCGAACGGCGATCCGTGGACCACAGGAGCAGTCGCTTCCTGACCTGGCGCACCGACCTCGCCGAGGCGGCCGGCAGCACGGCGAGGTTGCCCGGTCGCACGCGGAGCAGCGCTCGAGGGTCCTTCCGGACCCCCTGGCTCAGGGATCCGAGGCTGGGGTGCCGCCGGCTGGCCTCCGAGAACACCTTGTGGTCGTCGAGGCCGCTCCACTTGCTCCTCGAGCCGGCTCCGTGGTGGTAGATGTGCTGCCCGTACACGCCGAACCACAGCGGGTGGGCGTCATGGGTGTTGGACCGGGTGAGGGGTTGCCAGTTGACCTGGCACCGCTCGAGGGAGCGGAGCACACGCGTCCCGGCATCGTCGAGGACGGCACCGGTCGGGGTCGTCCACGGCTCGCGGCCCCAGTCGCCGCCGATCCGCTCCCACAGTCCGACGGTGGTGGCACAGAAGCTGGGGTGCGGACGGAGGTCGCCGAAATTCTCCCGACGCTGGATGGCCATGAGTGGCCGCGCCCGGAGGGTCCCTTCCAGCCAGCGGTCCAGTGGACGGATGGGGAAGGCGTCGCTGTCGAGGAAGATGATGATGTCGTCCGGGCGGGCCTGCCCGACCACCAGCCGGGCCAGGGCGTTCAGCTTCTCGCCGTGCGGTGCCTTCATGTCCTCGGCGTGGTCGAACCGGCTCCACAGAGCCCGGTCCTCGATGCCGTTGAGCACGGCGAACACCTTGAACGGTGCGTCGATGTGCCGGCCGAGGTATTCGAGCTGTGGGGCGATCCATTGCGGGGAGCGCCAGTGCACGGTGGCCACATAGATCATGGTCCGACCGCGTAGATCATGGTCCGACCACGTAGATCATGGTCCGACCGGGCTGACCGTCACCCCGAGGACGATACCGGGTCCACCGCCGGCTCCGGGCTCACGGCGATGCGGCCACCGCCCGCGCCAGGTCGGCGATGCGCACCTCGATGACATCGGTTGCGAATCGATCGGAGAACAGCGCACCAGCCTCGGACACCACCGATCGACGCAGCCCGGTCTCGCGGAGCAACCGCGCGCAGGCCCCGGCCAACGCCGCGGTGGTGTCGCCGACGAGGAGGTGGACCCCGTCCACCGCGCCGAGGCCCTCGGCCCCCAGGGTGGTCGATGCCACCGGGATCCGATGGGCGAACGCCTCGAGGATCTTGACCCTGGTTCCGCTGCCGTAGCGGAGGGGGACGACCACGAGGTCCGCCCGCGCCAGCTCTTCGGCGATGTCGGGGACCCGACCCACGACGGACACCCTGGGGGGGTCGTGCACTTCCATCAACTCGGGGTGGTGGTCCCCCACCAGCCGGATCTCCGCCTCGGGGACGAGGGCCCGTAACGCCGGCCCGACCCGTCCGGCCAGCCATCGGGCGGCCTCGATGTTGGGTGGGTAGGTGAGCAGCCCCTGGAAGAGGACGGTGGGAGGCGAACCGACCACGATCCTCCCGACCGGGTTCCGCACCGACCGGTACCCGTTGGGGACCACGGCCACGTTGGCCACACCGACACGGGCGGCGCGGTCGGCATCGAGGTCGCTGCACACGGCGATGGCGGACACCCGC
>DATKRZ010000075.1:0-24198 GCA_035531955.1 Acidimicrobiales bacterium
GGATCGAGGACACGCTGGTGGTCACGGAGGACGGTGTCCGCCCGCTCACCCAGTTCCCGAAGGAAGTCGCCGTCTGATGGCTGTCTCCACCAACGATCTCCGCAACGGCATGACCCTCGACCTGCCCGAAGGGCTGTTCGCAGTGGTCGAGTTCCAGCACGTGAAGCCGGGCAAGGGCGGGGCCTTCGTGCGCACCAAGCTGAAGAACCAGCGGACCGGGGCGGTGATCGAGCGAACCTACCGGGCCGACGAGAAGCTCGAACAGGCCATCATCGACAAGCGCGAGATGCAATTCCTCTACCGGGACGGATCCGAGTACGTGTTCATGGACACGACGTCGTACGAGCAGCTGCAGGTCGAGACCGGACTGCTCGGCGACGCCGCCAACTACCTGAAGGAGGGGGACGACGCCGTCCTCCAATTCTTCGGCGCAGAGATCGTCGGGGTCGACCTCCCCGCGGCCGTCGAGCTCACGGTGAGCGTCACCGAGCCCGGGCTGCAGGGAGACCGGGTGTCGGGGGCGCGCAAGCCCGCCACCCTCGAGACCGGCCTGGTGCTCCAGGTCCCCCTGTTCGTCAACCCGGGTGAGAAGATCAAAGTCGACACCCGCTCCGGGGAGTACCTGACCCGGGCATGACCGGCCGGGTCTGCGCCGCTCCGGCGGCGACCCGCAGTCTGACGAGCACTATGGACCCCGCCCCTCGACACCAGGCCCGTGAGCGGGCGCTCACCCTCCTCTACGAGGCGGAGCTGAAAGGGAGACCCCCGGCGGACGTCGTGGACGAGCTGCCGATGGCACCGGATGCCTACACCGCCCAGCTGGTGCTCGCCGTGGCTCGCCGGGGCCCGGAGATCGACGGCCTGGTCGACGCCGCGGCCATCGACTGGGACATCGACCGGATGGCCGTGGTGGACCGGAACGTGCTCCGCCTGGCCGTGGCGGAGTTGATCGAGTGCCCCGAGGTGCCGGTGGCCGTGGTGCTCAACGAGGCGGTCGAGCTGGCCTCGGCCTACTCGACCGACGACTCGGGCCGGTTCGTCAACGGTGTGCTGGCGACCCTGGCCCGTCAGATCCGGGATTAGGGGCCGACGAGGGTCACATGTCGACCAGTGACATGCCCGGCACCCGACCGGTGAGAGCCCGGCCGCCGACGGCGCCGCCCCCCCCGGGCACCGGGGCGAGGGGCCTCGCCGGCTTCGATCCCCGACTCAGGCGCCTGGCGTTGGTGGTGGTCCTCGGCACCATCATGTCGATCCTCGACACCACCATCGTCAACGTGGCCATCGCCACGCTGGCCCGGGACTTCCGCTCACCGCTGACGACGGTCCAGTGGGTCAGCACGGGATACCTGTTGGCCCTGGCCACGGTGATCCCGCTGACCGGATGGGCGGTCGAACGCTTCGGTGCCAAACGGATGTGGATCGTCTCCCTCGCCCTGTTCCTCGTCGGTTCGGCGCTGTGCGGGGCGTCGTGGTCGGTACAGAGCCTGATCGTCTTCCGCGTCCTCCAGGGCATCGGCGGCGGCATGATCATGCCCATCGGCCAGTCGATCCTGGCCACTGCCGCCGGCCCCCAGCGCATGGGGCGGGTGATGAGCCTCCTGGGCGTGCCCATGCTGCTCGGCCCGGTGCTCGGCCCGGTGTTGGGAGGGCTGATCGTCGACACCGTGTCATGGCGCTGGATCTTCTACGTGAACATACCCATCGGCATCGTGGCCATCGTGCTGGCCGTCCGGATGCTCCCCGGCCACGAGCCCACCGACCCCTCCACCCGCCTGGACATCCGGGGCCTCCTTCTGCTCTCGCCCGGACTCGTACTCCTGGTGTACGGGCTGGCCCAGGCCGGCCAGGGATCGCCGGTGAGCGTGTTCCTGCCCATCGTGGCCGGCGGGGCACTGATCATCGGCTTCGTGGTCCACGCCCTGCGCTCGAAGATCACCCCGCTCATCGAGGTGGTCCTCTTCCGGAACCGGAGCTTTGCCGCGGCCGCGGCCACCACCTTCTGCTTCGGTGCCTCACTGTTCGGGGGGATGCTGCTCCTGCCCCTCTACTACCAGGTGGTCCGTGGCGAGAGTGCGCTGAGTGCCGGGCTGCTGATGGCACCCCAGGGGATCGGAGCCGCCCTGGTGATGCCCCTGGCCGGCCGGCTGACCGACCGGTACGGAGCGGGCCGTGTCGTGCCGAGCGGCCTGCTGGTGGCCGTCCTCGGCACCGTGGCCTATACCCAGTTGGGCGCCCACACCGGCTACGCCCTGTTGGCCACCTCGTTGTTCGTCCGTGGGATCGGTTTCGGCTTCGTGATGATGCCGGCGATGGCCGCCGCCTACCAGACGCTGTCCCGCCCTCGGGTGCCCCGGGCGACGACGGCCATCAACATCGTCCAGCGGGTGGGGGGCTCGCTCGGCACGGCGCTGGTGGCGGTGGTCCTCGAGCACCAGATCTCCGTCCAGGTCCAAGGGGCCGCCCCCGGCCTGTCGAGCGTGTCCGGTGCGACGCCGATCGAGCGGGTGCGAAACGCCCAGCCCCTGTCGGTGGCGTTCGGGCACACCTTCTGGTGGGTGTTGGGCCTGACCGCGGTGGCCCTCGTGCCCGCCCTGCTCCTCCCTCGACGCCGCGCCGAGGAGGCGGCGTCGCCCGGCCGGGAGGGCGCCCCGATCGTCGAATGAGCTCCCTCGGCGGGGGTATAGTCGGTACCTGACCGTGAAGCGGGTCCTGTGAGGCCCGAACGGACAGGAGGACCAGGTGGCCGAACGTGAGCGCAGTCATACCCGCCCGCGGGGTGCCGTGTTCGTCCCCCGCGTCCAGGTCATGACCTCGGCCGACGTGCACCGTGCCGTCACCCGGATGGCCCACGAGGTCGCCGAGCGGAATCGCGGCCTGCAGCAGGTGACGCTCATCGGGTTGCAGACCGGCGGAGTGGCCATCGCCCGGCGACTGGCCGAGACACTGGCCGAGGTCGAAGGGGCGGCCATCCCGGTGGGGACCCTGGACGTGGCTTTCTACCGCGATGACATCGGGCTCCGACCGGTACTGCCCGAGGCGGCCACCGACATCTCGTTCGATCTGACCGGGAAGACGGTGGTGCTGGTTGATGACGTGCTGTTCACCGGCCGCACCATCCGGGCCGCGCTCAACGCGCTGGGCGACTACGGACGGGCCCAGGCGGTCGAGCTGGCCGTGATGGTCGACCGGGGTCACCGGGAGCTGCCGATCCGACCGGACTACGTTGGGAAGAACCTGCCGACCCGCCGGGCCGAGATGGTCGACGTTTCAGACGACGGTGTCTCCCTGGGCGACCTGGTCAGCCGGTGAGCCCCTTCCCCCCCCACCTCCTCAGCATGGACGACCTGGGAACCGAGGAGATCACCGAGGTGCTGCGGGTGGCCGACTCCTTCGCCGAGGTCGGGCGACGGGCGAACCCCAAGGTGCCCACCCTCCGCGGCAAGGCGGTGGCCACCCTCTTCTTCGAGGACTCGACCCGGACCCGTATGTCCTTCGAGACCGCGGCCAAGCGGATGTCGGCGGACGTGCTCTCGTTCGCGGCCGGCTCCTCGTCGGTGAAGAAGGGGGAATCCCTCCGGGACACGGTCGAGACGATCGAGGCCATCGGCATCGACTCGGTGATCATCCGCCACGCCTCCTCGGGCGTCCCGGCCAGGGTGGCGCAGTGGGTGGACCACTGCGCGGTTATCAATGCCGGGGACGGTTGCCACCAGCACCCGACCCAGGCCCTGGGGGACCTCTACACGGTGCGCCAGGCCCTCGGCGGCGGCGACCCGGGGCTGTCCCGCTTCGAGGGGATGCAGGTGGTGATCGTCGGCGACATCCGGCACAGCCGGGTGGCCCGCTCACAGGTCACCGCCTACAGCGCCATGGGCGCCGAGGTGACCCTGGTGGCCCCCACCACGCTGCTGCCCCCCTCCCTCGAAGGATGGCCGGTGTCCGCCACCAGCCAGCGCCTCGACGAGGTACTGCCCAAGGCCGACGTCGTGTCGCTGCTCCGCCTGCAGTCGGAGCGGGGGAGCGGCGAGTTCGTTCCCACGTTGCGCGAGTACACCTCGGACTTCGGACTCACCACCCGCCGGGCGGCCATGCTCCATCCGGGGGCCTTCATCCTCCATCCCGGCCCGATCGTCCGCGGGGTGGAGATCGCGTCGGACGTGGCCGAGCTCCCGGCCGCACTGATCACCGATCAAGTCAGCAACGGGGTTGCCGTGCGGATGGCCGTGCTGTTCCTCCTCCTCGGCCAGGGGCCGTTCGCCGGAGCCGACCGTGACTGATCGCAGCCTCGGGAAGGGAGACCCGCGGCCGACGGTGTTGATCCGGGGCGGGACCGTGGTCGATCAGACCGGCACGCGTCGGGCGGACGTCCTGATCACACAGGGCCGGGTGGCGGCCCTCGAGGACCGGATGACCAAGCCCAGGGGCGCGATGGTGCTCGAGGCCGGAGGCTGCGTCGTCGCTCCCGGACTGGTCGATCTCCACACCCATCTCCGCCAGCCCGGACGCGAGGAGTCCGAGACCATCGAGACGGGTACCAGGGCGGCCTCCCTGGGCGGGTTCACGGCGGTCGTGGCCATGCCCAACACCGAGCCGGCCATCGACTCGGCAGAGGCGGTGCGCAACGTTCAGGAGCTGGCGGCCACCGCGTCGACAGAGGTGGCGGTGGCCGGGGCGATCACCGTCGGCCGGGCCGGCGAGCGACTGGCACCCATGTCGGAGATGGCCGCCCTCGGAGTGCGGCTCTTCACCGATGACGGCACCGGAGTCCAGTCCGCAGGGCTGATGCGGCGGGCCCTCGACTACGCCCGCGGCCTCGGCGTCACTCTGGCCCAGCACTGCGAGGACGGAACCCTGGCCGGCCGAGGGGCCATGCACGAGGGCGCCTGGTCGAGCCGGCTGGGGATCCCGGGCCTACCGGCGGTGGCCGAAGAGGTGATGGTGGCCCGGGACATCGCCTTGGCACGCGCCCTCGGCTCCCGCATCCACTTCCTCCACCTCTCGACGGCGACGTCGGTCGACCTGGTGCGCCGGGCCAAGGCCGAGGGCGTGGCGGTGAGCGCCGAAGCGGCCCCACACCACTTCTCGCTCACCGATGGCTGCGTCTCGGGGTACGACCCCGCCTTCAAGGTCAACCCGCCGCTGCGCCCGCAGTGCGACGTGGACGGGGTCAAGGCCGGACTGGCCGACGGGACCATCGACGCCATCGCCACCGACCACGCCCCCCACAGCCCCGAGCTCAAGGACCTGCCGTTCGACCAGGCGCCGCCGGGCATGCTCGGCCTCCAGACGGCCCTGTCACTGGCCATCACCGGGCTCGACCTGCCCCTGGCGCAGGTCCTCGCACTGTCGAGCTGGCAGCCCGCGGCCATCTGCGGGCTCGATCCGTCCCACGGGGGCGGACAGGGCGGGCCGATCACTGCGGGCGCCGCCGCCAACCTGTGCGTGATCGACCCGGGGGCGACCTGGACGGTCGAAGCGGCGTCCCTGGCCAGCCGGAGCCGCAACTCCCCCTATCTGGGACGGACCCTGACCGGCCGGGTGCGCCACACGGTCTTCCGGGGCGAGCCCGTGGTCATCGACGCCGAGGTCCGGCGGTGACCGGCCGCAGCGGGGTCGCCCCCCGGGCGGAGGCGCTCTTGGTCCTGGCGGACGGGACGCGGTTCGAGGGCGAGGCCGTCGGGGCCGTTCCCGACGGCGGCATCGCCACCGGCGAGGCGGTGTTCAACACCGTGCTCTCCGGCTATCAAGAGGTGATCACCGATCCCTCGTACGCCGGACAGGTCATCGCCTTCACCTATCCCCACATCGGCAACTACGGGGTGAATCCCGCCGATGACGAGGCCGGCCGGCCCCGCTGTCGCGGGGTCATCGTGCGCGCCCTCACCGACCGGCCCAGCAGCTGGAGGGCGACCGGGTCTCTCGAGGACTTCCTCGTCCGCTCCTCGGTCCCGGGCATCACCGGCGTCGACACCCGCCGCCTCACCCGCCATCTGCGCGACCGGGGGGCCATGCCGTGTGCGTTCGGCACGGCCACCGAGTCGGAGCTGCGGGCGGCCGCCACCGCCGCTCCGGCCACCGACGGGCAGGACCTTGTGTCCTCGGTCACCACGGCCTCGCCCTTCACCCGGGGGAGCGGTCCCTACCGGGTAGTGGCCTACGACTTCGGCGTCAAAGAGGCCATGCTCCGCCAGTTGGGCGACATGGCGACGGTGACCGTGGTGCCGGCATCGACCCCGGCGGCCGACGTCCTCGGGATGGAGCCCGACGGGGTCTTCCTCTCCAACGGGCCCGGTGACCCGGCCGCCCTCCCGGCCATCGTCGACGAGATCCGGGACCTGGTCGCCGACGGCACGGTCCCCGTGTTCGGGATCTGCCTCGGCCATCAACTGCTAGCCGCCGCGCTCGGAGCCTCCACCTACAAGCTCCCGTTCGGCCACCACGGTGGGAACCACCCGGTCCGGCGTCTGTCCACCAACCAGGTCGAGATCACCTCGCAGAACCACAACTACGCGGTGGCCGAGGCTTCGCTCTCGGCCGTGGAGATCACCCATGTCAACCTCAATGACGGCGTCATCGAGGGAATGCGCAGCCGGGAGGCCCCGGCATTCGGCGTCCAGTACCACCCCGAGGCCGGCCCCGGGCCCCACGATGCCCGCTACCTGTTCGAGGAGTTCCGTGCTCTGATGGACGTGGTGGGCGGGGGCCCTCGACGGGGTCGGGCACCGGTATCGGGAGGGACGGGCGCCTGATGGCCCGGCGCAACGACATCGAGTCGATCCTGGTCGTCGGGTCGGGGCCCATCGTCATCGGGCAGGCCTGCGAGTTCGACTACTCGGGGACCCAGGCATGCCGGGTGCTGGCCGAAGAGAAGTTCAGGGTGGTGCTGGCCAATTCGAATCCGGCCACCATCATGACCGACCCGTCGATGGCCGACCGCACCTACGTGGAGCCGCTCGACCCCGACGTGCTCACCGCCATCATCGAACGGGAGCGCCCGGACGCCCTGCTGCCCACCCTGGGGGGGCAGACCGCCCTCAACCTGACCATGGTCCTGGCGGACCGTGGGGTTCTCGACGCCTATGGGGTCGAGGTCATCGGGGCCAATGCGGAGGCCATCGCCACGGCCGAGGACCGGGAGCGGTTCAAGGCGGCCATGGAGGAGATCGGGCTGGCCGTCCCGGCGTCGGGATTCGCCCACTCCCTGGACGAGGCCCTGGCCATCGGCGAGTCGATCGGCTTTCCCATCATGGTGCGGCCCAGCTACATCCTCGGTGGCGCGGGCACCGGTATCGCCTCCACCCGGGAGCAGCTGGTCCGTCTGGCCGCCGAGGGCCTCGAAGCCTCCCCGGTCAGCGAGGTGCTCATCGAACGCTCGATCGCCGGGCAGAAGGAGTTCGAGCTCGAGGTGATGCGGGACAACGCCGACAACTGCGTCGTCATCTGCTCGATCGAGAACTTCGACCCGATGGGCGTCCATACCGGCGACTCGATCACGGTGGCCCCGGCCCAGACGCTGACCGACGTCGAGTACCAGGCCATGCGGGACGCGGCGTTCGCGTGCATACGCCGGGTCGGAGTCGAGACCGGCGGGTCGAACGTGCAGTTCGCCGTGGACCCGTCCGACGGGAGCCAGGTGGTCATCGAGATGAACCCCCGGGTGTCCCGATCGTCGGCGCTGGCCTCCAAGGCCACCGGGTTCCCCATCGCCAAGATCGCCGCCCGCCTGGCCGTGGGCTACCGACTGGACGAGATCACCAACGACATCACCGGCGCCACCCCGGCATCATTCGAGCCGACCATCGACTACGTGGTCACCAAAATTCCCCGCTGGGCCTTCGAGAAGCTCCCCGGTTCGGTCGATGAGCTGGGTACCCGGATGCAGTCGGTGGGGGAGGTGATGGGCATCGGCCGGACCTTTCCCGAATCGTTGCAGAAGGCCATCCGCTCGTTGGAGCAGGGCCGCTCAGGGTTGAACGCCGATCCGGCGGAGGCCTCACTCGAACCGTTGACCACCGCGGAGCTGCTGGTCCGGGTGGGCACCGCCACCCCCGAGCGGGTCTTCCAGCTCGAGGCCCTGCTGCGCCGCGGGGTCTCCGTCGCCGACCTCGCCGCCGCCACCGGCATCGACCCGTGGTTCCTCGCCGCCATGGCCGAGGTGACCGACGCCCGGATGGCCCTGGACCTCCAGGTGACCCTGGGAGTGACGGTGAAGGACCTGGATCGGAGGGCGTGGCGACGGCTCCGGAGGCTCGGGTTCTCCGACCCGCAGCTGGCCCACCTGTTCGGCGAGCCGGTGACCGCGGACGACATCCGTGCTGCCCGGACCGCCCTCGGGGTCGGCGTCACCTTCAAGACCGTGGACACCTGTGGCGCGGAATTCGAGGCGCATACCCCGTACCACTACTCGACCACCGAGGACGAGGACGAGGTGCGGAGCTCGGACCGCCCGCGGGTCGTCATCCTCGGGTCGGGCCCCAACCGGATCGGCCAGGGCATCGAGTTCGACTACTGCTGTGTCCACGCCTCATTCGCACTCCGGGCCGCCGGGTACCAGACGGTCATGGTCAACTGCAACCCCGAGACCGTCTCCACCGACTACGACACGTCGGACCGCCTCTATTTCGAGCCGCTGACCCCCGAGGACCTGGCCAACGTGCTCGAAGCCGAGCAGGCCGCGTCGGTGGACGGAGGCCGCCTGGTCGGGGTCATCGTCTCATTGGGCGGGCAGACGCCGCTCAAGCTGGCAGCCGGGATCCCTGAGGATCTGGTGCTCGGCACCTCGCCGTCCTCGATCGACCTGGCCGAGGACCGCGAGCGGTGGAACGAGCTCTGCACCCGGCTGGGTGTCCCCCAGCCGCCGGGGGGCACCGCCACCAACGCCGCCGAGGCTGTCTCGGTGGCGGCCTCCATCGGCTATCCGGTCCTGGTGCGCCCGTCCTACGTCCTCGGCGGCCGGGCGATGGAGATCGTCTATGACGACGAGCGACTGATCGCCGCCGTCGAGTCGATGTCCGGCGTGGGTGGTTCGCTCGGTCGGGAGGGTGGCGTGACGCCGGACCGGCCCGTGCTGGTGGACCGGTTCCTCGAGGACGCGGTGGAGGTGGACGTCGACGCAGTGCGGGACGCAGGCGGGGACGTGGTCATCTGCGGCGTGATGGAGCACGTGGAGGAGGCGGGGATCCACTCGGGGGACTCGGCGTGCGCCCTCCCTCCCCAGACCCTCCCGGCATCGGTGATCGCCGATCTCGAGCGGTACGTGAGGACCATCGCCGAGGCGCTCGAGGTCTGCGGTCTGATCAACGTGCAGTTCGCGGTGAAGGGCGATTTGGCCTACGTGCTCGAGGCCAACCCCCGGGCCAGCCGGACGGTGCCCTTCGTGGCCAAGGCGACCGGGGTGCCGGTGGCCATGGTGGCGGCCCGGGTGATGGTCGGATCGACCCTCGCCGAGTTGCGGGCCGAGGGACTGTTGAGCGAGCCGGTGACCGGACATGTCTCGGTCAAAGAGGCGGTCCTCCCGTTCAACCGCTTCCCCGGAGTGGACACGCTGCTCGGTCCCGAGATGCGCTCGACCGGGGAGGTCATGGGGATCGACTCCACCTTCGGGCTGGCCTTCGCCAAGAGCCAGATCGCCGCAGGCAACCCCCTGCCGTCGAGCGGCACCGTCTTCTTGTCCCTGGCCGACCGGGACAAGGCCGCCGGGCTGGAAGCCGCCCGGCAGTTCGCCTCCCTGGGCTTCGAGCTGGCCGCCACCTCGGGAACCGCCTCGATGCTGGAGGCCGAGGGGATCGGCGTGTCCACGGTGGTGGCCAAGGTCGGCGAGTCGGATCCCGGTGTCGTCGACGCCGTCGATCTCATCTCCGGCGGGAAGGTGCAGCTGGTGGTGAACACCCCCCGGGGGCGCGGGCCCCGCGCCGACGGGCTGCATATCCGGGCCGCCGCCGTCGCCCACCTGGTCCCCTGTCTCACCACGGTGGCCGCAGCCAGGGCTGCGGCCCAGGGGATGACCGAATGGGCCGGACATCCGCTGTCGGTGCGGTCGCTTCAGGAGTACCACCGACGACGAGACGGGCCGTGAGCGGGCCCGGCACCTCCGCCCTCGACCGGGTGCGCCGTGCATGGCGGGCGGTGTCGGCCGGGGACGTCGACCTCACCACCCGGGTCGGGTCGATCGTCCTGCCCAATCCGGTCATGACCGCGTCGGGGACCGCCGGGCATGCCGATGAGCTCCAGGCGTACCTCCCTCTCGGCGAGCTCGGCGCGGTGGTGGTCAAGTCCCTCTCGGTCGAACCGTGGCCCGGCAATGCCGCGCCCCGGGTCCATGAAACCCCCTCGGGGATGCTGAACAGCGTCGGGCTGCAGGGACCCGGGCTCCAGCGCTGGATCGAGGACGACCTGCCCAGGCTCACCGCCACCGGGGCCCGGATCGTCGTCAGCATCTGGGGCCAACGGGTCGAGGACTTCGCCCGGGCCGCGGCCCTGGTGGCCGGGGTGGCCCCCGAGGTGGAAGGAGTGGTTGCCCTCGAGGTCAACGTGAGCTGCCCGAACATCGAGGACCGGCGCCGGATGTTCGCCCATTCGCCCCCGGCCACCGCCCGGGTGATGGCCGCAGTCGCAGAGCAGTGCCCCGGCGTGCCGCGCTGGGCCAAGCTGAGCCCGACTGTGGCCGACCTGGCCGAGGTGGCCGCCGCCGCCCTCGAAGCGGGCGCCGAGGCACTCACCCTGGTCAACACCGTGCTGGCCATGGCCATCGATGTGGAGAGCCGTCGGCCGGTCCTCGGGTCCGGCCCGGCGGGGGGAGGGCTCTCGGGTCCGGCCATCCACCCCGTGGCGGTGCGGGCGGTGTTCGACGTCCGAGCCGCCCATCCGGACGCCTCCATCATCGGGGTCGGAGGGGTCATGTCCGGCGAGGACGCGGTGGAGCTGATGATGGCCGGGGCTGACGCGGTCCAGGTGGGGACCGCCACCTTCCGCGATCCACGTGCGCCGGTCAGAGTCCTCCGTGAGATGGAGTCCTGGTGCTCCCGGAGGGGGGTCCGCCGGGTGAGCGATCTGAGAGGGGTGGCCCATGGGTGACCAGGTCCCCGCCGTCGGCTTCGCCGCCCGCGTGGCCGAGGCCGTGGCCCGGACCGGGCCGCTGTGTGCGGGCATCGACCCGTCACGGGCGCTGGTCGAGCGGTGGGGGCTGTCCGATGACGCACAGGGGGTGCGCCGGTTCGGGATGACCTGCATCGAGGCATTCGCCGGCGTGGTCCCGGTGGTGAAGCCTCAGGTGGCCTTCTTCGAACGCTGCGGATCGGCCGGGATGGCCGCGCTCGAAGCGGTGCTGGCAGCGGCCAGGGAGGCCGGCCTCATCGTCATCGCCGATGCCAAACGCTCCGACATCGGCACCACCATGGAGGCCTACGCCTCGGCCTGGCTGGACCCGGACAGCCCGCTGCGTGCCGACGGGGTCACGGCCGTGGCCTACCTGGGACTGGGCGCCCTGCAACCGATGTTCGATCTGGCCGGCGCCCACGGTCGAGGGGTCATCGTGGTGGCGCGCAGCTCGAACCCCGAGGGCCGTTCACTGCAGGAGGCCCGGACCGAAGCGGGTGCCGGACCGTCGGTCGAGGACATGCTGCTCGAGCAGATCGCCGGGCTCAATCGGGGCGGTCTGGTACCGGACGGGACGATCGGCGCGGTGGTCGGGGCCACGCTCCAGCCCTCGCAGTTCCGCCTGGCCCGCCTGGGTGGGACCATTCTCGCCCCCGGGGTCGGCGCGCAGGGGGCCGCCGCCCGTGAGGTGTCGGGGCTGTTCTCGGGATGCCCGCCGGGCTCGGTGCTGGCCAGCTCCTCCCGGTCGTTGCTGTCCGCCGGTCCTGGGATCACGGCACTGGGCGCAGCCGCCCGGCGGGCCCGGGAGGAGATGGCGCAGGCCTTGGCCTGACGCCCCGGGGGCCGGCCAGACTGATGCCAGACTGATGGATGTGGACCGGGCCAGCCAGACCGCTGTCTTCGCCGCCCAAGTACGGGCCGCGCACGCCCTTCTCGATCCCGATCCGGTCTTCGAGGATCACTACGCCCTCGCGTTGGCGGACGCCACGGAGGCTGACGTCCACGACCTGTTCGCCCTCATCCCTGTGGCCTGTGCCCGGGTGGCCCGCGTCCTTCCGGTCCAACGCGCCCGTTTCGTGGACGAGGAAGTAGGGCGAGCCGTGAGTCGGGGGGTCGACCAGTACGTACTGCTGGGCGCCGGTCTGGACTCGTTCGCCTGGAGACGCCCGGACCTGATGGCCGAGCTCGACCTCTTCGAGGTGGATCATCCGGCAACTCAGGCATGGAAGCAGCGGAGGATGGAGGCCCTCGGCCTGTCCCGCCCGCCGAGGGCTCATTTCATCGGCACGGACCTGGCGGCTGGGGAGGACCTCTCCGAAGGGTTGGGCGCGGTCACCTTCGACCCCGCCCGGACCTCGATCTGGTCATGGCTGGGCGTGATCGTGTACCTCGAGGTCGAGGCCATTGCCACCAAGATGAGTGAGATCGCGGAACTTTCGGCGTCGGGCTCCCGGCTCATCGTGTCGTACACGGTGACCCCGGATCTGATGGACCCCGGATCCCGCGAGTTCGCCGACCTGGCCCGGGCGGCGGCGCGCGGCGCCGGTGAGCCGCACCTCTCGGTCTTCACCCCGGCGGAGATCGAAGGCCTGGCACGGGATGCGGGCTGGGCCAGCGTCCACAGCGTGGATCCCTCGTCGTTCGCGCCGTGGTTCTCGAAGCGGTGCGACGGCCTGGCGCCGGCGTCATACGAGTGGCTGCTGGTGGCCGACGCCTGATGACCGGACCACCGTGCGGGTCCTACGGGCCGTCCCGGCCTCTACAGGATGGCCGCCAAGCGCTCGGCGAGCGTGTGGGAATCGCCGGGCCACCGCGCCGAGATGTAGTTCCCGTCCTCGACGACGAAGGCCGGGCGGGAGTCGTCGATGGAGTCGCGGGCCCGTCCGCTGGTCTTGAGCCCCGCATCCGGGGTGCCGGGGACCACCTCGAGGAAGTCGTCGGCCCGGTCCGGAGCCGCCGTCGGCGTTGCGAAGAGAACTTCGTGCCCGAGCCCGGACAGGACCTTCCAGCTGACCGCCACTTCCGTCGGGTCGAAGTCGAGGTCGGGTATCGGCATCAGCACCACGGACATCCGGCGGGCCGGGGCGGGCCTTTTCAAGCGCGTTCAAGTGCGCCACATCCGTCGGTCCGAGTTCGCCGTCCACGCCACACCACGGCCGTTTGCGCCCGATCCGACCAAACCGGCCGATCGCTTGCCGGTGATGTCCATACGACCGGTGGTCCCGGAGTGGGAGAATCGCCGGATGGCCGCGTGGGGACCATCGCTCTATGGCGATCCGTGCCGCCAGTGCGGGTTCGTCTGGTCGATCCCGTTCGACGATGGCGTGGCGGTCGTGGCCGGGCTCCCCGATGCCTATGGCGACCTGGTATCCGGTGCGAGCGGGGACGAACGGCACCCGGACCTCGGTTGGTCGGTAGGCGAATACGTCTGTCACGTCGCCGACAACCTGCGGATCTGGGCTGAGCGCCTGGCCGGGACGGTCGAGGGACCTCCGCCGGAGGTCGGCGGCTACGACGAGAACGAGCTGGCCGACGCTCGGCACTACGAGTCGATCCCGCTGCGGGCGGCCACCTGGTCCCTCTCGCGGGCGGTGGCCGACTGGGGGGAGGTCGTCGAGCGCTCGCGTCGGGCGGGCACCGTCCTGGTGCACTCCGAGCGGGGCAGCCTGTCGCTGGCCGATGTGGTCCGGTCCAACGCCCACGATGCCTTCCATCACCAATGGGACATCCAAAGGACCCTCGAAGCGGTGCGGTCCTGAGGAGTCCGCCTCGTGGAGGCACGGACTCGGGCAGCAGGGTGACCGCAGGCTACGATCGCCGCCAGCAGGAGCCGTCATCCTCTTCTAGTCTGGAGCCGGCTCGGGCGCCGGCACCGGCGAAGGAACGACCGGGGATGCCGGAGCGCTGTGACGCAGGGACTCCGTGATGGAGGAATTCCGAGATGCAGGTAGAGGTGAGGAGCGACGATGACTGACATGTCAGGTAGGGGCCGGTTCCGGTTTGTGGCCGTGGCGGTGGCCCTGGCGGCACTGATGGCCGCGTCGATGGTCGGGCTCGCCGCCCGGGCCGGCGCAGGGCCGCTGCCCCGGGTTGCCGGTTCGTTCAACTTCGTCGACATGGCACCGACTCCCTCGGGGAACGGCTACTGGCTGGTGGCCTCCGGCGGGAAGGTGGAGGCCTTCGGCGACGCCGTGTTCATGGGTGATCTGTCGGGGTCGACCCTCAATGCACCGATCATCGGCATGGCCGCCACCCATGACGGCAAGGGCTACTGGCTGCTCGGCCGCGACGGTGGTGTGTTCACCTTCGGTGATGCCCAGTTCTACGGGAGCACGGGAAACATCGTGCTGAACAATCCGGTCGTGGGCATGGCCGCAACTCCCGACGGGATGGGCTACCGGTTCGTCGCCTCCGACGGAGGCATCTTCTGCTACGGCGACGCCCAGTTCTACGGCTCGACCGGGAACATGCACTTGAACAAGCCGGTGGTCGGTATGGCCTCAACGGCGACCGGCAACGGCTACTACCTGGTGGCCAGCGATGGAGGCATCTTCACCTTCGGTGATGCTTCCTTCCAGGGATCGAAGGGGGGAGCCAAGCTGAACAAGCCGGTCGTGGGCATGAGCACCGACCCCAACACCGGTGGCTATTGGCTGGTGGCCGGTGACGGTGGCATCTTCTCGTTCAACGCACCGTTCTTCGGATCGACCGGCAACATCACCCTGAACCAGTCGATCGTGGCGATGACCAGCACCCCGACCGGCCTGGGCTACCGCTTCGTGGCCCACGACGGCGGCATCTTCAACTACGGCGACGCCCAGTTCTTCGGGAGCGGCGTCTAGGCGCTCGGTATCGGTATTCCCCGGGCCGCCCGCTGGCCGCCACCGTCGGACGATGGAGGAGCGGCTGGGCTCGCCTTCACGGAACGACAGCGCGTCCGCCATCCGTGAGGCGCGGCCCGAGGAGTTCACCCGACTCCGGGAGGTCGAACCGGTTGCCGACGGGATGTTCGCCGAGGTGGGGATCGGTCCCTTCATCGACGATGATGCCGAGAACCACCTGGCCCAGGCGTCCGTGGTGCTGGCGGCGGAGGATCCGGCGGTCGGATTCGCCAGCGTCGGGATCGTCGACGGTCCCACGTACCTCTGGCAGTTCCCGGATCGCTAGCGGAAGGATCTGCCAGCCGCCAGCCGCCAGCAGGTGCCGGGCCGGCGGCTCCCGGACCGAGCTGAAGCCGGACCGGGTCGCCGGTCGGTCGTGTCGATGTCAACCGAGCCGGGTTGGCGGGCGTAGTACCGGGTGGGTCATGGACGTCTGTTCGCCCGGCTCATCGGCGAGCGCGTCCATCGCCGCGGATGCGACGACGGTCGTGGAGGGGGACGGACGGTGGTGAAATGAGGAGGACGGGCCGGGCCGGCGCCTTCGTCGGCGCCGGCATCATGGCCGTGACCGGAGTGGCGTGCGGCACCCCGGGCGCAACGGCCGCCGCCGGTCCCACCGTCGAAGCTTGGTGTCCGGCGCCTGCATCGACCAGGGGGTTGCTGGCGGACACCGTCGAGGGGACGGTGGTGTCCGTCGATCCGACGACGCTGCACACCTCGGTCGTCGCGACCCATGTGTTCCCCGACGGTGGTGTCGCCGTTCGTCCCCAGCTCGACCGGGCTTACGTCACGTCGACGGGAGCGGACGGGCGTCCGGCGATCTGGGCGATCTCGGTCTCGGGATGCCGCCATGACCGGTCCCTGGTCGAAGCAGATGCGGAGCTGCCTTCGGTGAGCCCGGACGGTGGTCACCTCGCCTTCGTGACGCTCGGCCCCGATGGCCGTCAGACAGGAGCGACCATTGTCGACGTGGGAGTCACCGGGATCCCCGGGGGTGGCATCCGCGAGTATCGGGCGACGTCGGTCCCTCCGCCTCTTCCGATCGCCGGGGTGGCCGTCGGTGCCGAGGGTGCTCCCCTGGCCGTCTGGGGTGGAACCGTCGACCGGTATCTCGGCAAGGCCCATCCGACGGTCGGGACACTGGATCCCCGGTCGACCACGTCGCTCGCCTCGCTGATCCCGGTGTTCGACGCCGCCGGCGTTTCCGTGCCGCTCCCGGGAGATCGCCGGAATCAGAAGCCCGAGGACTGGCAGTCAGCACCCGCCTACCTGCCGAACGGGGAGCTCCTGTTGGGAGACGGTGGCAGTGACATCTCGATGCCCTTCACCGACACCACGTCCGGGGTCGGCGGTGGGGGCATACGCGTGATCGTCCCCGGCACAGGCCCGGTCCGGTCGTTGGCCGCCGGGCCGAGCAACTCGCTCGCCTGGGTGGCCACGGACCGGCACCTGACCGTGGCGACCGGTGCCGTCGACCTGCCGTTCGGCCCGCAGGCGGAGACGCCCCCCCGGCTCTCCCCACCTCCCGGTCGTTGGGTGACCGGGAGGTTCACCTACGTCGCTTGGGCCGTTCCTCTCGCGGAGCCGCCGCCCGCCCCTCCCGTCTTTCATCTGGTCGCCCACCTGCCCAGTGTCGTCGGCCTGTCGCTGGCGACGGCCACCAGCACGATGACCGCCCTGGCGCTACCGGCCTTCGTCAGCCACACCGAAGCCGAACCGGCGGTGCCCCCCGGCACCGTGCTGGCCCAGGACCCGCCGGCCGGGACCGGTGTGGACTGCCAGTGCTCAGTGGCGGTCACGGTGTCGGGCGATCCCTGACGGCCCCCATGGTCGGAGGGATCGAGGTCCGGCAATGACCGACCGGCATCGGGAATCGCCCTAGGTTTGCTGGCATGGGACGGGCCGGCGTCGGGGGGCAGTGGAAGGCACGCCGCCGGCTCCGGTGCCGACCGGTCCTGCTGCTGCTGGCGGCCTGCATCGCGTTGGCCGCCACCGGGTTTTTGGTCGCCGCCACCACCGGTGGAGGCGGATCGCCGGTGACCTCGGCCGCGGACCACGTTGCCACGACCAGCACCGACGCTTCTCCGACAACGACGACCACGGCTCCGACAACGACGACCACGGCTCCGTCACCGGCGACGACCGACCCGGGGGGGTTGCCGCAGACATCGGCCCTTCCCACCACGACCAGTCCGGCCTTCACGGCCAACATGGCGGCCCTCTGGGACGGGGTGTCCACCGGTCTGCCGGAAGAGGCGGTCCCCGGCTTCTTCCCTGAATCGGCATACGTGCAGCTCAAGACCGTCCCCAGTGCCCGGAGCGATTTCACCGGCAGGCTCGTTGCCGAATACGAGGAGGATGTGACCGCGGCGCACCAGCTCCTCGGACCCGGAGCCCCGATGGCAAAACTGGTAGGCGTCGAGGTCGACGCGGCGTACGCCCACTGGGTGCCGATGGGCACCTGCTACAACGACGTCGGCTACTTCGAGGTTCCCAACTCGCGGGTCGTGTACTCCATCAACGGCCAGGTCAGCTCATTCGGGATCGCATCGATGATCTCCTGGCGGGGTGAGTGGTACATCGTGCACCTCGGGGCGATCCTGCGCTCCGGGAGCGGCGGGGAGGTCGACGACCCGAGTGCCGGCCCGGGGACGCCGACCTACTCCTCGACCTGCTGAGGCCCCAGCCGACGGTTCGGTCGGTACCGGGCGTCGAACGCGCTTCCGGCTGTCAGGTGCCGACCCGGGTCGGGAACCACCCTGTCACCCGGGCGGCGAGCGCCCGCTCTTCCCGGAAGTACTCGCTCCGGGCGACCCGGCGGTCCACCGCCGCGAATCTGAGGCTGTCGCCGGGTCGGAGCTGGCCGAGGCGGGCCAGATCGGCGGTGATCACACAGGCGACGACCGGGTAGCCACCGACCGTGGCGTGGTCGGGCATGAGGACGATCGGGCCACCGTCGGGAGGGATCTGGATGGCACCGGTGACCATGGCCGTCGACCGGATCGCACCGGAGCCGTGGGCCAGCGACTGTCGACCCCCCTCCAGCCTCAGGCCGATCCGGTTGGAGGTCTCGCCGACGGTCCAGACCGTCGAGGTCAGACCGGACAGTGCCGACGGGTGGAGCCGATGGGGGCCGCCGACGACCCGGATCACCGTCTGCTCCACCCCGGGCCCGGATCCGATGGGTTGGGTCGCCAGCCCATGCGGCCTGGTGGCGGCCCCCAGGTCGAGCTGGTCACCTGCCACCAGCGGCCCGGGCCCGATTCCACAGAGCAGGTCCGACGATCGGGATCCCATGACGAGTGGAGTCTCGATGCCACCGGATACGGCCACATAGGCGCGCAGGCCGGCGATGATCCGGCCGACGGAGAGGATCTGTCCGTCGCGGATCGGCGTGACGGTGTCCGTGCCCACCGGATGGCCATCGATGCGGACGTCGACCCCGCCTTCCGCCGAGGCCACCACGGCCAGATGGCCATCCCCGGTGAAGCGAAGCTTGGGCCCGACGGCGGTGACCTCGATGGCCGCCGCCAAGTCGTCGTTGCCGACCAGGCGATTGGCCAGGCGCATGCTCTGGGGGTCGGCCGCCCCGGCGGCGGGGACGCCCAGGTTGGCCAGCGGGTTCCGCCCCGCGTCCTCGACCAGGCTGAGCAGCCCGGGGTCGAGGACCTCCACGAACCGGCGTCCCTTGGACGTCAGCCGGGCCCGCCCCGTTCTCACGGCACCGGAGGGCGGTGGGGTCGAGTGCTGATCGGATTGGTCTCCCCGCGCCGGTGGGGGACGGGTCGAGAAGCGCACGGTGTCCCCGGGCCGCAGCAGTGCAAAGGGCGGGTTGTCCGGGTCGAACAGCCGAAGGTCGGTGCGCCCGAGCAGCATCCAGCCGCCTGGGGTGGATTGCGGGTAGACCGAGGCGAATCCCCCACCCACGGCGACCGAACCGGCCGGGACCGAGGTCCGCGGCGTAGTCCGGCGGGGGATCGAGGCGAGCTCGGGCGGGAGCCCGGTCAAATACGGGAATCCGGGCGCGAAGCCCAGAAAGGCGACCTGCAAGTCGGCGCTGGTGAGTTGGCCGATGACCGAGGCGGAGCTCCGACCGATGCCTGCCGCTACGGCTTCGAGGTCGGGACCGTCGAAGGTCACGGGAATGTCGACGCGGTCCCCGACCGGTGCCGGACCCGGCGTCGGATGGGCGCCTCGTGCTCCCGCCTGCCGGTCGGCGAGTTCGAGGACCCACCCCTCGGTCGAGCCCACCTGTTCGACCGCCGGGTCGAGGTGGACCACCACGCTGCGGAAGCCGACCACCGCCTCCCGGACGCCCTCCGGCGCCAGCCCGCTCCGCCGCAGACCCTCGAGGGCATCGGCCAACCCGTGCGCCGATGCGACATCATCGACCTCGATCAGGAGGGCACTGTCCCCGTATCGCTCGGCCCGGCTGGTCACGGTGAATGCCCGCCGCTGGCTCCGTGCCGAGCATTCGGGGAGAAGGGGCGCAGGGCGATTCCCTCCGTCGCCAGCATCGCATGGACGGTCCGTGCCGTCTCGGCCGCGTTGGGCGCGTCGCCGTGTATGCACAGCGTCTCCGCGTCGATCGCCGTCCACGTTCCGTCGACGGCATCGACGCCGTGACGGACGGCCAACGACACGGCCCGCCGACCGACGACCACCGGATCGGTGAACTCGGCACCGGGCTGCCCCCGCGGAGCGAGGAGGCCGCCAGGTCGATAGCCGCGATCGGGAAAGCCCTCTGCGACCACCCGGAGACCGGCGGCACGAGCTGGTTCGACCACGGATGTCCCGGCTTGGGCCACGAGCACCGGAATGCCCATGACAGTGACTGCCTCGATCACCGACCATGCCACCTCTTCGTCCACGCCCATCCGGTTGTAGAGCGCGCCGTGCGGCTTGACATAGGCCACGCTGCCTCCGGCCGCCTCCACCTCCCCGGACAGCACCTCACACTGCTCGATGATGTCCCGGGCCAGAAGGGGGCCGGGCCGGTCGACGGCCCTTCGCCCGAACCCGGCCCGATCGCGATACGAGACGTGGGCACCGATGGTGATCCCCCGGCTCAGGCAGGCCTGGGCGGCAGCCCGCATCACCCGCCTGCCCCCGGCGTGGAATCCGCAGGCCAGGCTCCCGCTGGTCACCACGTCCAGGAGAGCCAGATCCCCGGGCGTCAGGGCTTCTCCTTCGGCAAGATCGGCGTTGAGGTCCACCGCGATCACCACCTCAGTATTGAACACCCGGTCGGTACGAGCGCACTCGGTTGGACCGCCCGCCGGACGTCCGGCCTGGGTAGAGCCCTGCACTGCGCCTCGCCCGCAGCCCCGTCCGTGTGCCGCGGGGCCGAAGAGGCGCTATCGTCTCGACCATGCCGCAACCGCCCGCACTCACGCCCGAACAGCGCCAGGCTGCCCTGGCCAAGGCAGCCAAGGTCCGCCGTGAGCGGGCCGAGGTCAAAGAGAAGCTCAAACTGGGTTCGATCACCCTGACGGAGCTCCTCACCACTGCCGACTCCAACGAGACTGTCGGGAAGATGAAGGTGCTCTCCGTCCTCGAGTCACTCCCGGGCCTCGGGAAGGTGAAGGCCCGACGACTGATGGACACCGTGGGCATCAGCGAGAGCCGGCGCCTCCAGGGTCTCGGGAGCAATCAACGCGAGTCCCTCCTCCGGGAGACCGCCCGCTGAGCGGACAGCGTTCGGATCAGCCCGGCGGCCGATCCCCCTTTTTGATATTCGTACTGTTCGGCCCTGGTGGTGCCGGTAAGGGCACCATCGCCGACCGTCTGGTGGACCGGGTCCCCGACCTCTGGTTGAGCCGGTCGTGGACCACGCGGGCACGTCGGACCGGTGAGCGCGAGGACGCCTACGTCTTCGTCGATCGTGAGACGTTCGAGGCCAACGCCGATGCCGATGGGTTCTTCGAGTGGGCCGAGTACCTCGGAAACCTGTACGGGACCCCGCTTCCGACGCCGCCTGCCGGGGCCGACGTCCTCTTGGAGATCGACGTGCAGGGGGCCCAGCAGGTGCGGCACCGATGCCCGGGTGCCACCCTCATCCTGCTGAAGCCCCCGTCACGGGCCGTCCAGGAGGAACGGCTGCGGGCGCGGGGGGACGACGAGGCCCATATCGCCAAACGCCTGGCAGAGGGGGCAGAGGAAGTGCGGATCGGGATGACCATCGCCGATGCGGTGGTGACCAATCTCGACGTGCTGCAGGCCACGGCCCGTGTGGCCGGTATAGTGGAGAGTTGCCGCTCCGCTGCCTCGCAGGGAGGCGGCTCGTCGAGAGGACCGACCGCCGCTCCGGCGGAGCCTCCGGCCCCACACCCGGACCCACGTGAAGGATCGTGATGGCTCAACCTCAGACGACGCTTATGGACCCGCCCATCGAGGATCTCCTCGACAAGGTCGACTCGAAGTTCACCCTGGTGGCCTTGGCCTCCCGGCGGGCCCGCCAGGTGAACAGCTACTACAACTCGCTGGGTGAGGGCCTCGGCGTGGTCGTGCCGCCCCAGGTGGCCTCGGCCTCGGGCAAGCCGCTGTCGATCGCATTCGAGGAGGTGGCCATGGCCAAGGCGACCTACACCCGGCCCGATCCGGAAGAAGTGGCGTTGGCCGAAGCCGCGGCGCTGGCTCTGCTGGAAGGCGAACAAGGGGTGGAAGCCGGGACCACGGCTCCGGACGACGCTGCCGACTGACCGGTCGGATCCGGCCAGGTTCGAGTCGGGGTGAGGGCATCAACGATGGTTGGCACGGACGTCGGTTTGGGACAGGGCACGGGGAACGGAGCGGGGTATGGGTTCTCCGACTAGCCGGGAAGGTGCCACGAGCCGGGGGAGGCCGTTCGTGGTCCTTGGGGTGTCCGCCGGGATCGCCGCCTACAAGGCGATCGAAGTGTGCCGTCGGCTGGTGGATGCCGGGGTGGACGTGGCGCCGGTCCTGACCGAACGGGCCACACGATTCGTGGGAAAGGCGACCTTCGACGCGCTCGGGACGGAGCCGGCCCAGACCAGCCTGTGGGACGAGGCCTCACCCATACCCCACACCCGGCTGGGCCAGCGGGCCGATCTGGTCGTGGTCGTGCCGGCCACCGCCGACCTTTTGGCCCGGTACGCCGGAGGATTCGCCGACGACCTCTTGACCACGACCCTGGTGGCCACCGCCGCGCCGGTGGTGGTCTGCCCGGCAATGCACACCGAGATGTGGGAGCACCCGGCCGTCCGGCACAACCTCGCCGTCCTGCGCTCGCGCGGTGTGACGGTGGTACCACCTGTCGAGGGTCGCCTGGCCGGGGGGGATGTCGGCGCCGGCCGCCTGGCCGAGCCCTCGGCCATCGTGGAGACGGTCCTCGGTCTGCTCGGGGCAGCCACGACCGGTGACCCGGGCGGCCCTGCCCCGGCGGCGCGGACTGCTCCGGGGGACCTGTCGGGCATCCGGGTGGTCGTGTCGGCCGGCGGAACCCGCGAGCCCATCGATCCGGTCCGATTCATCACCAACCGCTCGTCCGGCAAGCAGGGCCATGCCCTGGCCGATGCCGCCTTCCGGCGCGGGGCGGAGGTCGTGCTGGTCACCTCGACCAACCGGGCGGTGGACAGGGGGGTGACGGTCGAGCGGGTGGAGACCGCCGCCGACATGGAGGCGGCCATGCTGGCCCGGGCCGCAGGGGCCGACGTCGTGATCATGGCCGCCGCGGTGGCCGACTTCCGCCCCAAGGCCGCCTCGGTGTCGAAATTGCGCAAGGCGGACGGCGTTCCGGAACTGATCCTCGAGCCGACGCCGGACATCCTCTCCGAGCTCGGGCGCCGGAGGCGGGACGGACAGGTCCTGGTGGGCTTCGCGGCCGAGACGGGAGCGGTCGAGGGGCGGGCCACGGCCAAGCTGGCCGCCAAGGGCGTCGACCTGGTGGTGGCCAATGACGTCTCGGCTCCCGGGGTGGGATTCGACCACGACACCAACGAAGTCACGATCTTCGGTTCGGACCGATCAGTGACCGCAGTGTCCCTGTGCAGCAAGGATGCAGTTGCCGACGCCATATTGGATAGGGTGTCCGCGCTGTTGTCGGCAACGTGAAGCGCTCCGTCCCCGGGCGTTTGGAACCCGGAATGCCCCGACCAGTTCCGGGCGAATGCCCCCGATCAGAATGGAACCACCCGTGAGCACCCGATACACCTTCACCTCGGAATCAGTGACCGAGGGCCACCCGGACAAGATGGCCGACCAGATCTCCGATTCCGTCCTCGACGCGCTGCTGGCCGAGGACCCCGAGAGCCGGGTGGCATGCGAAACCCTCCTGACCACGGGCCTGGTGCTGGTCGCGGGCGAGATCACCACCACGACCTATGTCGATATCCCCAAGCTGGTCCGCCGCACCGTCCTCGACATCGGGTACGACGACGACGCCTATGGCATCGACGGCAACACCTGCGGTGTGATCGTGTCCCTTGACGAGCAGTCGCCCAACATCGGCCAAGGCGTGGACAATGCCTTCGAGGTCCGGGCCGGGACCGGCGGTGAGGACGTCCTCAACGCCCAGGGTGCGGGCGACCAGGGGATGATGTTCGGATATGCCTGCGACGAGACCCCTGACCTGATGCCGTTGCCGATCTGGCTGGCCCACCGCCTGGCTCAGCGGCTGGCCCAGGTGCGGCGGGTGGGCGTGCTGCCCTATCTGCGGCCGGACGGCAAGACCCAGGTCAGCGTGACCTACGAGGATGGCCGGCCGGTGGCTCTCGAAACCGTGCTCATCTCGACACAGCACGATCCCGGCGTGGACCTCGAGACACTGCTGCTCCCCGACCTCCGCGACAACGTGATCACTCCGCTGCTCCCCCCCGAGCTCGATGCCGGCGACCTGCGGATCCTGGCCAATCCCACCGGCGTCTTCGAGCTGGGTGGGCCCCATGCCGATACCGGGCTCACCGGCCGCAAGATCATCGTCGACACCTACGGCGGCATGGCCCGGCACGGTGGAGGGGCATTCTCGGGCAAGGATCCCTCCAAGGTCGACCGGTCGGCCGCCTACGCCGCCCGTTGGGTGGCGAAGAACCTGGTCGCAGCCGGAGCCGCCACCCGCTGCGAGGTGCAGGTGGCCTACGCCATCGGGGTGGCCCGCCCGGTGTCGGTCCTCGTGGAGACCTTCGGCACCGAAAACGCCGACCCGGCTCGCATCGCCGCGGTGGTGGACGAGGTGTTCGACCTGCGGCCCGCGGCCATCGTG
>DATKRZ010000076.1:0-3277 GCA_035531955.1 Acidimicrobiales bacterium
CCCGTCCCTGACCCCGCCGACCCGGACGGCGGGCTCAGCCGAACCGGCCGTTCACGTAGTCGAGGGTCCTCGGGTCGGTCGGCTCGCTGAACAGCTTCGCCGTCGGCCCGTACTCGATCAGCTCGCCCGCCTTGTCCTCCCCCATCAGGAGGAAGGCGCACCGGTCGGACACCCGCATGGCCTGCTGCATGTTGTGGGTGACGATGACGATCGTCACCCGGTCCTTCAGCTCCACGACGAGCTCCTCGATGCGCTTGGTGGCGATCGGGTCCAGGGCCGAGGTGGGCTCGTCCATCAGGAGGACCTCCGGCTCGACGGCCAGGGCCCGGGCGATGCACAGGCGCTGCTGCTCACCGCCCGACAGCGTGCTGGCGTGCGCCTTCATCCGGTCCTTGACGCTGTCCCACAGGGCGGCGGCGATCAGGGCCGACTCGGCGGCCTCCTGGAGCAGTGCGCGGTTCCGGATACCGCTGAAGCGGAGGCCGGAGACGACGTTCTCGTAGATGCTCATGGTGGGGAACGGGTTCGGGCGCTGGAAGACCATGCCCACCCGGGCGCGGATCAGCGTGGGATCGGTCGAGCGCGCGTAGACGTCCGTGTCGCCCAGCAGGACCCGTCCGGTCACCGCCGCCGAGCGCTCGGTGTCGTGCATCCGGTTGAGGGCGCGGAGCAGGGTCGTCTTGCCCGATCCCGACGGCCCGATGAGCGCGGTCACCTCGCCCCGCCGGATGTCGAGGCTGACCCCGCGCACGGCCGCGCGCCCGTCGAAGGTCACCGAGACGTCGTCGAGCCGCATGACACAGGGTGCGTCGACACCGGGCTCCACGAGGGCCTCCTGGGTGGTCAGCGGAGCGTCCCGGTACTCGGTGGGCGCCACGATCGGATCATTCATCGTCGCTCGCGTCCCAGTCTGGCCGCAACCACCCTGCTCCCGACGTTCAGGACCAGGATGACCAGCATCAGGAGGAGTGCGGTCCCCCAGGCGATCTGGATCAGATCGGCGTACGGCGAGCTGCTGTAGGTGTAGATGGTGTGGGGCATCGTCTCCATCGGCTTGGTGGGGTTGGTCTGGAGGAACTGGTTTCCGAACGCGGTGAACAGGAGGGGCGCCGTCTCGCCCGCGCCGCGGGCCACGGCCAGCAGGACGCCGGTGATCAGGCCCGGGAGGGCGGCCGGGACCACCACCCGCCGGGCGACGGTGAATTTCCGGGCCCCGAGCGACAGCGCTGCCTCGCTCAAGGTCCCCGGCACGCCCCGGAGCGCGGTCTCCGCAGCCCGCATGATCACCGGGATCATGACGATGCTGATGGCGAACGCACCGGCCAGGCCGCTGTAACTCCCCACGTTCTTCACCCAGACGATGTACCCGAAGATACCGATGGTGATGGAGGGCACACCCGTCAGGACGTCGGCCATCAGGCGCACCGTTCCGCCGATCCGGCCGTCGGACTCCGCCAGGAAGAGGCCGGCCACGACCCCGAAGGGCACACTGACCGCCACGGCGATGCCGTCGATGATCAGCGAACCCACGATGGCGTTCAGGATGCCCCCGTTGGGGATGCCCTCGGGCTTGGTCACCTGGGTGAAGAAGTCCACGTTCCACGCCGGGAGGCCCTTGGAGACGACGTAGAGGATCACGCCGAGGAGCGGGATGACGGCGATGAGCAGGAAGCCACGGCACACGCCGATGCCGATGGCGGAGTACACCTTGCGCCGCCGGAGCGACGAGGCCGCCGCCGCCTGGATGGCCACGCGACGGTCCACCGCGGGATCCGACACCGGCTCCAGGACCCCGATGCTCACGCCACCGCCACCGAGGCCGCGCCGCTGCGCTGCACCGACCGGACGAAGAACCGGCCCAGGGCATTGACGGTGATGCCGACGACCAGGAGTACCAGTGCGGCGGCGAACAGCACGCTGAGCTGGGTCCCCGTCGCCTCGCCGAAGGCGCTCACGATGAGGGACGGGATGGTGGCGGCATTGGCCTTGAGGGAGGTGGCGAGGTGCGGCGAGTTACCGATCAACAGTGCCACGGCCACCGTCTCCCCGAGGGCCCGCCCGGTGGCGAGCGTGAACGCGCCGAGGAGGCCGGTCCGGGCACCGGGCACCACGACCCGCCACAGCACCTGCCATCGGGTGGCGCCGACGGCCATCGCGCCCTCCACCTGCTCGCGGGGGACGGCGGCCAGCACGTCGCGCGAGATCGCCACCAGGGTCGGCAGCACCATGATGAAGAGGATCACCCCGGCCAGCAGCAGGCCGACCCCTTGGTTCGGACCGGCGAACAGGCCGGTCCAACCGAACACCGAGGTCAGGAACGGCTCGACGTGGGTGGCGAAGAAGGGGGCGACGACGATCAGTCCCCACAGTCCGTAGACCACGCTCGGCACCGCGGCCAGGAGCTCCACCGTGGTCGACAGGGGCGCCCGCATCCTGTTCGGCACCAGGTAGGCGAGGGAGAGGGCCGTGCCGATCCCGATCGGCACGGCCAGGAACAGGGCGATGGCGGTGGTCTCGATCGTCCCGACGATGAACGGCAGGAGCCCGTACACGTTGTGGTATGGGTCCCAGGTCGTCCCCCACAGGAACGAGAACCCCTCCGACCGGAACGCCGGCGCGGCCTGGATGGCCATGGCGGTGACGAAGGCCACCAGCAGCGCCGCGAAGAGGACGGCGGCCGCAGCCAGTGCCCCCCGGTAGGCCCGGTCGGGGACGGTGAACCGCCGTCGGCGGTTCACCGTCCCTCCGGATGCCGGGCCAGGTTCAGGCAACAGGACCGACCGACTACTTGGTCAGCAGGACGGCGCCGTTCGGACCCGTGGCCTGGAGGAGGGTCTGACGGGCCAGCGCCTGGATGTTCGCCGGGAGCGGGACGTAGCCCAGGCTCGGTGCCTGGTCCTGGCCACCGCCGGTGTGGGTCATCCAGTCGAGCACCTGGATCAGCGACTTGCTGGTCGTGTCATTGGGCTGCTTCATGGCGATGAGGGCCCAACTGTACCCGGCGATCGGGTAGCTCGCCGTCCCGGGCTGGTTGACGATCGAGAAGTTGGTCGATGTCACGTTGGGGTCATGGGAGGCGTCGGCGGCCACCGAGGCCAGGGTGGGCAGCACGTAGACCCCGGCGGCGTTCTTGACCGCCGCGAACGTGAAGTTGTTCTGCAGGGCGTAGGCCAGTTCGACGTAGCCGATCGAGTACGGCGTCGACTTGACGCTCGCCGCCACCCCCGAGTTCCCGGACGAGCCGACGCTGGCGGCCGGCCAGGTCACCGACTTGCCC
>DATKRZ010000077.1:0-26683 GCA_035531955.1 Acidimicrobiales bacterium
AATCCCTGGAACCCGGGAGATCCGCCGCTAGCATGGGCGCATGGACGCATCGCAATCTGCCCTCGACTCGCTTCGCACCGTCGAGTTCCGTGAGACCCTCAAGGGGTATCACCGGGACGACGTGGACGAATACCTCGAAAAAGCTGCCATCGAGGCCGAAGGCCTGCAGGAACAGCTACGACAGAGTGGGGAGCGGCTGCGCCAGGCGGCCGAGCGCATCTCCCAACTCGAGTCGGCGGCCGAGCAGGCGCCGGCCGCGCAGCCGGCCGAGGCGGCCGTGGCTGACGACACGCTGCAGCGCACCCTGGTGCTGGCCCAGAAGTTCGTCGACGAGACCAAGGCCGACGCCGAGGCCCGGGCGGCCAGTGTGATCGCCGACGCCGACGCCAAGGCCCGCATGGTCACCGAACAGGCCACGGCCCAGGCCACCCGCATCGCCGCCGAGTCGGAGCAGCGGCTGAAGGACGAGATCAGCCGCCTCGAGGACTCACGCGGGCGGCTGTCCCACGAGGTCGAGGCGATGTCCCGCCATCTCGAGAGCGAGCGCAACCGGCTCCGGGCCGCGTTGGGTGACATCCTGCGGTGGGTCGACCAGAACGTGCAGCCGGCGACCGGCGACAAGGTTCCCGTGGCCCCGGCGGCCGCTCCACCCGAGGAACCGCCCGCCCCCGCCCCCGGTCCGGCGACCGGCCCGCCCCAGGGCACCGTCATCCACGGAGGGAACCGCTCGGCTGCGGGTTCGCCATCGGGCGCGCCGGCGCCGAGCAACAGCGGTACGGGGCCCAACGGCGAAGTCACCCAGGTGCGACCGGCCGGCGCCACCGCGCCCGCCAACCCCAACGCCCCCCTTCCCCTGTAGCCCCCCGGCGGCGGTCGACCGCCGGGTCGCCATCGCAGGGCCGGCCGAGGTGCCCGGCGCTCCGCCCATCGTCTGTCGGTTGCCCGTCGGGGCGGGTCGCCCGCTCGACGGATGACCCCGCGACGGTATGGTCCCTGGGACCAGTCCCCCTGCCGGATTGCCGCATCGAGCCGCGCACGGTATCGTCACCCGCCCGTCCGATGTCGGGGACGGGCCCGTCCTGGCGTGCCGAGCGGTCGCGATCGAGCGGAGGGCGAACCCTGAGGAGGTCGAAGTGACGGCAGCGAAAAAGGCGGCTCCACCCTCGCGGAAGAAGGCCGTCCCGGCCGGACGCAACCCCCGGGGTGCCAAGGCCGACTCCCGCACTCCGAAGAAGCCAGGGCCGAAGAAGGCCACTCCGGCCGCCAAGAAGTCGGTGCCGAGCACCAAGAGGATGGTGTCGAAGAAGGCCACACCCGCGGTGAAGAAGGCCGCCCTGACACCCAAGAAGAAGTCAGGCCCGGCCGCCCGGAAGGCCGCCCCGGCCCCCAAGAGGCCGACCCCGAAGAAGGCCGCCCCGACCCCGAAGAAGGCCGCCCCGGCCCCGAGCGCCAAGGCATCTCTGCACAAGGCCAAGGCGCCGACCCCCCAGAAGGTTGCCGCCGCACCGAAGCGGCCGACGGTCGGGCCCTACGCCAAGGAGCCCAAATTCCTCGAGGAGCAACGGGCCCTGCTGCTCGAGGAGCGGTCCATCTACCGGGGCCAGGCGCTCGACCTGCGCGCCGAGGCCGACTCGTTGGCACTCGAGCGGGAGCCAGGGGACGTCCAGTTCGACGAGGAGTCGGGTGAGGGCGGCACGGTCACGGTCGATCGCGAGCGGAACCTGGCCCTGTCGGCCCAGGCCGCGGCCGCAGTGGAGGAGATCGACGACGCGATGCGCAAGATCGATCGGAAGACGTACGGTGGTTGCGAGCGGTGCTACCAGTCGATCCCGAAGGCCCGTCTCCGCGCCCTTCCCTTCGCCAGGCTGTGCGTCGCATGCAAGAGCGGGGGCTTGTCACGGCGCTGAGCGAGGAGCCGGCGGTGGTCGCGGCCCGCCGGGGGCGTGCACCCGGTATCCGGTTGGCGGTCGCCGCCGCAGTCACCGTCGCCGTGGTCGCCGCCGACCAGCTCACCAAATGGTGGGCCACCGTCCACCTCGCTCGTGGTCCGGTCCACCTGGTCGGCACCCTCGACCTGGAGCTGGCCCGCAACACCGGAGCGTCCTTCAGTCTCTTCGAGGGACAGGCGGCTTTCCTGGTCCCGTTGGCCGTCCTGTTGGCGGCCGTCCTCACGGTGATGGTGTGGCGGGCCTCATCTGTGACCCGGGCTGCCATATTCGGCCTCATTCTGGGAGGGGCCCTCGGCAACCTGTCCGACCGCCTCTTCCGCGGCGACCACGGCGCGGTGGTCGACTTCGTGGCCCTCCACTTCTGGCCGACGTTCAACGTCGCCGACGCCTCGATCGTCGTCGGCTGTGCCCTCCTGCTGGTCTCGCTGGTGCGAGGGCCCCGGCTGCCGTGACCTTCCTGACCGTGGTGGTCCCGGCCTCGCTCGAGGGCGTCCGCGTCGACAAGGCGGTGGCGCTGGTGGCCGGCATCTCCCGCTCATCGGTCAACTCCCTGGTCGAGGAGGGCCGGGTGCAGATCGACGGGGCCGCCGTCCGGAGCCGCCACACCGTGCTACGCACCGGCCAGCAGCTGAGGGTCGACCGGCGCCCGGACCCACTCCGGCCCGGACTCGAGGGAGACCCGACGGTGGCGTTCGGAGTGGTCCACGTGGATCCGGACGTGATCGTGGTGGACAAGCCTGCCGGTCTGGTGGTCCACCCGGGAGCCGGGCACCGGAGCGGGACCCTGGCCCACGGGCTGGTGGCCCGGTTCCCCGAGCTCCGCCGGGTGGCAGACGAGGTGGGCGCGGATCCCGACCGGCCGGGCATCGTCCACCGGCTCGACCGGGGCACCTCCGGCCTGATGGTGGTGGCCCGGACACCTCCTGCCTACCGGGCACTCGTCGCCCAGCTGGGAGAGCGGAGGATGGCCCGGAGCTACCGGGTACTCGTCCTCGGCACGGTGGAGGGTGAGTCGGGGGTCGTGGACGCACCGGTCGGCCGGTCGGCGAGCACACCGACCCGGATGGCCGTGTCACGAAGAGGCAAAGAGGCCCGAACCCGCTACCTCGTCGAGTGCCGATTCACCCGCCCCGCCCCGAGCACCCTGATGACCGCAGCCCTCGAAACCGGCAGGACCCACCAGATCCGGGTCCACCTCTCGGCCATCGGCCATCCGGTGGTGGGCGATGACGCCTACAGCCGGGGGAGGTCCCTCCCCGGAGCGGTCATCTCGCGACCGTTCCTGCATGCCTATCAGCTGGCCTTCGATCACCCGGGGAAAGGGGAGCGCGTGGCGTGGACCTCGGCGCTCCCCGACGATCTGCGCCGCCAGCTGGACGCGGTCTCCGAGTGAGGCGGGCCGCCGGGCCCGATCTCAGGCAGCTTCGTGCGCGGCTTCGAGCATCTCGCTGTCCCCGAGCAACTCGAGGGCCTCGGCCTCAGCCTGGCGCACCTTGCGCACACCGATCCCTAGCCGCTCCGCCGTCGTCTGCAACGACGCCGGGTCGGCGCCGTCAAAGCCGAAGCGATGGCGGATGACCTGGCGTTGCAGGTCGGTGAGCCTGTCCACGGCCTGGCGCACCAGGTCGAGAGTGAGCTCCGAGGCGACCTCGTCCTCGAAGTCGCTGAGGTCGGTGGACACCAGATCGCCGAGGGTGGCCGTCGAATCGGCCGCGGCCGGTTGGTCGAGGCTCGCCACCACCCGAGCCACCCGGGAGAGGTCCTCTCTCACCTGCGCAGTGGTATTGGTGGCGTTGTCCAACTCCGCGTCGGTCGGGGGCCGCTGGAATTGGTGGGTGAGCTCCCAGTGGGCGGCATCCACCTGCTGATTCCGTTCGGCCACCTCCATGGGGAGCCTGATGGTGCGACCGTGCTGTTGGACCGCCCGCTGGAGGGCCTGACGGATCCACCATGTGGCATAGGTCGAGAACCGGAAGCCGCGCTCCCAGTCGAACTTGTCGACTGCCCGCATCAGGCCGAACGTCCCCTCCTGGATGAGATCGGGAAGGTCCACGCCGCGGTCCTGGTAGCGCCGGGCCCAGTGGACCACCAGTCGGAGGTTGGCGGCCACCATCTCGCGGCGGGCCCCGTCGTCACCGTCAGCCACCCGTTTGGCCAGTTCTGTCTGGGCATCGTGATCAGGGAGGGGGTGGTGGTCGAGGTCGCGGAGGAAGAGCCCCAGGCTGTCGGCATCGGCGCCCCGGTTGCGGGACGGCGTACTGCCGCCGGTCGGGCGTCCGGCCGGCGCGCCAGCGCCGCCCACCGCCGGCCCGCCAGACTTCGGGGCAGACCGGTTCGGGGGCTTGTGGTCCTTTTCCCTACTCACCGTCGGAGCCGTCATCCCTCTCCTCATTCATCTTCTCAGTCATTCGCCTTCTACAGGACGACGAAGTGGTCAACGCCGGATCGGCTCCGGTCATTCCATGATCACCGTCGGTGGTCAGCCAATCGGGTGACGGCGGCAGCCGGGTCCACCCGCCCGTGCCCCGATCGCCGGCCGGTTTGCATACTGCCTGTTCGTAGTGGTGCGCTGTCGGGATGAGTGCCAATTCCCAACGGTGCATGCTGATACGTCACGGCCAGACGCAATGGACCCTCGAGGGCCGCCATACCGGACGTACCGACCTCCCGCTGACGCCCCTGGGGGAAGCCCAGTCGAGGGCCTTGGCTCCAGAGTTCGCCCACCACTTTACCGCGGTTTTCTGCAGCCCCCTCCTCCGGGCCCGGAGGACGTGCGAGCTCGCCGGCCTCGGCGAGCGGGTGGTCATCGACCCGGATCTCTGCGAATGGGACTACGGCGCCTACGAGGGCCTCACCACTGCGGAGATCAGATCCGAACGGGCCGCATGGGACCTCTTCGACGATGGTGCCCCGGGGGGCGAGACCGCCGCGGACGTGGGCAGGAGGGCCGACCGGGCGATCGCCCGGATCCGGGCGATCGCAGGGGACGTGGCCTGTGTGGCCCACGCCCACGTCCTGCGGGTGCTGGCCGCCCGATGGATCGGACTCGACCCTGCGGGCGGTCGGCACCTGGTGTTGGCGCCGGCGTCCGTCAGCGAGCTGGGCTGGGAGCGGGAGCGGCCGGTGATCTGCGGATGGAACCGCACCTGAAGGGTGCACCCCCACACCGCTCAGGCGGTCGCCCTCCAGCCCGACGGGCCGGAGGAGCGACAGGGTTCCTGGACGCGGCCGCCGGCCTTCAGCGTGATTGTCCGAGGCCGGAGTTCATCCGGCGTTCCGGCGCGGGGCGGGCATCCGACCCTGCGCCCGGGCCACCATGTCAGCCAAGTTGAAGGAGTCGAGGTGGATGCGCATGTGCTCCCCGACATCAGCCCACACGGTGAGCAGCACGCACTGCCCCTCGTGGTCACAGGCCCCGTTCTCGTGGGGGAGGCCGAAGTCGCCCGCAGCGATGGGCCCGTCCACGGCCGAGACGATCTGGGACAGGGTGATCTCCTCGGGAGAGCGGGCCAGCACGTAGCCGCCGCCGACCCCCCGCTTGGAGCGGACCAGTCCGGCGCCCTTCAGGGCCAGCAGTATCTGCTCGAGGTAGGGCTGGGGCAGCCCGGTGCGTTCGGCGATGTCACGGACCGCAGTCGGACCCTCGCCGTCCGTGTGGAGGGCCAGGGACAGGAGCGCCCGGCTGGCATAGTCACCGCGGGTCGAGACCTTCACGTGCCCATGCTATTGCCTGCCGGTGGGCCAGGGCCGGTCTTCAGGCGCCGCCTGGGCCCGTGGGGCGCCGGGGGCACCGGTCGGAACGGTCAGCGTCCGCCCAGCTTGCCGCCGGCCAGGTCCTCGGCCAGGGCCCAGCCGAACGCCACCAGCCGCCCCCCGGCCGCGGCGTCGACGCCCTCGAAGAATGCGCAGACGTCCGTCCCGGCCGGAGCCTTGGCACTGACGAAGTCGAAGCCGCCGGCCTCGCATCCGTCCCCGGACACCACGAAGGTCCGGTCGTCGATACGCCCGTCGGCCCCGAAGCGCTTGGCCAGGCGACGGCCCCAGGCCCGTTCCTCACCGGTGGCCTTGTGGTCCGGACCGGGGACCACATCGGTGAGCCCGGTGAAGACCCGGAAGCCCTCGGCCCCCAGCAAACGGGTCCCGACCAGGACGTCCTCGTCCGGGAAGGCCAGCAGGGCGCGACGATACTTGTCGCCCATCATCGACCGGAGCGCGGTGTCCGCCCGGGAGGTCCGGTCCACCGTGGCCAGCCCGATCAGAAGCGAGGGGGTGCCGCCGATGCGCTCGAGGGTCGAGAACGAGTAGCCGCGGAGCTTCGATCCTTCGCGGGCCCGGGTGACCAGGACCCACTCCTCCCGTTGTTTGGAGAGGAATCCGATGTCGAATCGGGGTTCCCGCTCGGCGCACAGGTCGGCCATCTCGGCCAACTCCGCGTCGCTGATCGATGTGCAGTCCTTGGTCTCCACCTGGATGGACATATGCCGTTCCGTACTCCTCGGTCTCCCTGCGGCATCAGCCGCCGGCCCGGGTCTGCCGTGAAACCCCGATGGACCGTCAAACCGGGCTCGCCGGGGCCTTGACGGAGCTGCGGGCATCCACGCCAGGAGCCGTGCCCCTGATTTTACGGGATTTGGAGCCGTCTGTCGTATCCGGCGCCGCGCTGGGCCCGCCGGGCCCCGATCCGGGTGGGAAAAACGCCGCTCACCCCTGGATGGCGTTCGGGCCGAGGAGCACCCGGAGCTCCCCCACGAGCCCCCGGCGGCTGTCCACGTTGAACTCGGAGGGGAGGCGGAGCACCTTGTCGCCGACATGGAGGAAGACCGGCGAGTCGCCGGGATGCTCCTTCAGCAGGCGCTTCAATCCGTCGACCACTCCGTCGGTGAGGCAGCCGAGGGGCAGCGAAACCCGCAGGTCGGTGCATCCGTCCACCGCAAGCTCCGGTCGCTGGACCTCCATGCACACCAGCTTGAGGCGGTCGTCGCGGAGGTCGACCCGGGCCTTCAGGACCACGACGGCGTCGTCGTCGAGCAGGGCGCCGTAGTCGGCCATCGACTTGGGGAACACGAACACCTCGACCGAGGCGTTCAGGTCTTCGAGCACGAAGGTGGCCATGAGGTCGCCCTTCTTGGTGTAGCGGCGCACCAGCTCGGTGACCACGCCGCCGACCAGCCGGACCTGCCCCTCCCCACCGGGGCCGCCCACGGCCGTGCCGCCCGGGGCGTCGGGATCGATGTCCACGAGCTCGGCCAGCGTGCAGTCGGTGAGCCTGGCCAGCGAGCCCTCGAGGCCCATCAGCGGATGGTCGCTGATGTAGAGGCCGAGCATCTCCTTCTCGAAGGCCAGCCGCTGGGACTTGTCGAACTCGGTGTCGGGGATGGGCACGCGGGTGTCGGCGAACCCGGTGGCCTGGCCGTCGGCCTCGAGCTCGAGCGCGGCGAACAGCGACATCACCCCCGCGTCATGCTCGCGCCGGCGCTCGAGGGTCCGATCGACGATCTCCTCGAACACCAGGAGGAGGCCCCGACGCGGGTGGCCGAGCGAGTCGAAGCCACCGGCCTTGATCAGCGACTCGATGGTCCGCTTGTTGAGGACCTGGGGGTCGACCCGCTGGCAGAAGTCGTAGAAGTCCGCGAAGTGCCCGGCGCGTTCCCGTTCGGCGACGATGTGGGCCACCAGGCCCTCACCGACATTCCTCACAGCGGCCAACCCGAAGGTGATCGCTCCCGGGCCGTCCCCCCGCGCCCCGGTGGTCCCGGCGGCACCGGAGCGCTCCGCCGCGAACTCGGCGAGCGAGAGGTTGACGTCGGGCACCAGTACCTCGATGCCGAGCGAGCGGCACTCGCCCAGGTACACCGCGGTCTTGTCCTTGTTGTCCTTGACCGAGGTCAGCAGGCTGGCGAAGTACTCCACTGGGTAGTGGGCCTTGAGCCATGCCGTCTGGTAGGCGATGAACCCGTACCCGTACGAGTGGGACTTGTTGAATGCGTAGTCGGCGAAGGGCTCGATGATGTCGAACAGCTGAGTGCCCAGCGGTTCGCCGTAGCCGCTGGCCACACAGCCGGCCACGAACTTCTCGCGCTCGGCCTGGATGAGGGCTCGGATCTTCTTGCCGCACGCCTTGCGGAGGTTGTCGGCCTCGGCCAGCGTGTAGCCGGCGAACTTCTGCGCCACCCGCATCACCGACTCCTGGTAGATCATCAGACCGTAGGTGTCTGAGAGGATCTCCTCGAGGTCGGCGTGGAGGTAGACCACCGGCTGGCGACCGTTCTTCCGGTCGGCATAGTCGCGGTGCATGTTGGCGGCCATCGGCCCGGGCCGGTAGAGCGCCACCAGCGCGGCGACATCGTCGAAGGTGGTGGGAGCCAGCGAGCGCATGAGCGATCGCATCGGCCCCCCCTCGAGCTGGAACACCCCCATCGAGTCGCCGCTGCGGAGCATGGCGAAGGTGGCCGGGTCGTCGAGGGCCACCCCGTCGATGTCCGGCCGCTGGCCGGTCGAGGCTTCGATCAGGTCAAGGGCGCGCTCGATCACCGACAGGTTGCGGAGCCCGAGGAAGTCCATCTTGAGCAGGCCGAGGTCCTCGACCCCGTGCATCTCGTACTGGGTGACGATGGGCGCCTCGTCGGGGTTGTTCCCGTCCGGCTTGCGCTGGACGGGAACGTACTCGATCACCGGCTCGTCGGTGATCACCACAGCGGCGGCGTGAATCCCGTCCTGGCGTCTCAGCCCCTCGAGGCCCTTGGCCACGTCGATGACCCGCCTGGCCTCGGGGTCGGAGTCGTACATGGCCCGCAGCTCCCCGGCGGCGGCGAAACCGTCATCGTGGCCCTCGGTCCGGGCCAGGCAAGCGGACAGCGGCGTGTCGCGTCCCATGAGGAGGGGCGGCATGGCCTTGGCGATCTTGTCGCCCACGATGTACGGGTAGCCCAGGACCCGGGCCGCGTCGCGCACCGCCGCCCGGGCCTTGATGGTCGAGAAGGTGACGATCTGCGCCACATGGTCCGACCCGTACCGTTCGGCGGCGTACTTGATCATGTCGCCGCGGTAGCGCTCGTCGAAGTCCATGTCGATGTCGGGCATCTGGACGCGGCCCGGATTGAGGAACCGCTCGAAGAGCAGGTCGTAGCGGATGGGATCGAGGTCCACGATCCGGAGGCAGTAGGCCACGCAGCAGCCGGCGGCCGACCCCCGCCCCGGCCCGACCCGGATCCGCCGGGAGCGGGCGAACCGGATCAGGTCCCACACGACCAGGAAGTAGGCGGAGAAGCCCATCTCCGAGATGACGCCGAGCTCGTAGTCGAGCCGTTCCCTCACCGTGGCGGGGACCGGGGTCCCGTAGCGCTCCTCGGCTCCCCGGAGGCTCAAGTGGCGGAGGTAGTCGGCGGCGCGGCGCTCGTAGGTCTCGCCTGGGAACTCGTCGGGGACCGGGAATCGGGGGAGGCTGGGCCGCCCGAAGTCGATCTCGACCGAGGCGCGTTCGGCGATCAACAAGGTGTTGTCGCACGCTTCGGGCAGCTCGCCGAACAGGTGGCGCATCTCGGCCGCCGACTTGAGGTAGTGCTCCTCGCCCTCGAACTTGAACCGCTTGGGGTCGTCGATGAGGGCGCCGGTCTGGACGCAGAGGAGGGCGTCATGGGCGACGTGGTCCTCGCGACGGGTGTAGTGGCTGTCGTTGGTGGCCAGCAGCGGGGCGCCGATCCGCCGGGCGATCTCCACCAGTGCCGGGTTGGTCTTGTGCTGTTCGGGCAGACCGTGATCCTGCAGTTCGACGAAGAGGTTCTCCCGGCCGAAGATGTCCTGGAGGCGCGCCGCCAGCGCTTCGGCCCTGATCCTGTCGTCGGTCATCAGCGCCTGGAGGACAACGCCGCCGAGGCATCCGGTGGTGGCGATCAGGCCGGTGCTGTGGCGTTCGAGCAGTTCCCAGTCGAGCCGGGGCTTGTAGTAGTAGCCCTCGAGATAGGCGGCCGAGGAGAGCTTGAGGAGGTTCCGGTAGCCCTCGGTGGTCTCGGCCAGCAGGGTGAGGTGGTAGTAGAGCTTCTCCCCGCCGGCCACGTCGCCGCCGGTGTCGTCGACCTTGCCGCGGCGCACCGGTCGGTCGTGGCGTGACTCGGCGGCCATGTAGGCCTCGGTGCCGATGACCGGGGTGATCCCCGCCTCCCGGCAGGCGGCGTAGAAGTCGAGGACGCCGTACATGTTGCCGTGGTCGGTGATGCCGAGGGCGGGCTGGCCGTCGCGCACCGCCGCCTGCACCAGGTCGTCGACCCGCGCAGCTCCGTCCAGCATCGAGAACTCGGTGTGGGTGTGCAGGTGGGTGAACGACGGTGGGGCCAATTCGCAGACGCCTTCCTCGGTGGCCATGGTCTGGGTGGCCGGGGGCTTTCCACAGGCTGTGGACGAGTTACAGCAGTGTCATTCCGACGATAGCGCGGGCCGGGGGGCCGGGGGCGGTTGACCACCGGTCCCGGCCCTCCGGCCCGCCCGCCCGGGCCCGCGGGGGAGCGGAGTCAGAGGTAGGTGCCCGGCCGGCCCGTGTCGTTCCCCGGCCCCTGGGGCAGGGAGCGTTGGCGCATCTCGTCGAGCTGGGCCCGGGCCGCCACCTGCTGGGCCACCAGGGTGGCCTGGATCCCGTGGAAGAGGCCCTCGAGCCAGCCCACCAACTGGGCATGGGCCACCCGCAGCTCGGCGTCGGACGGAGTCGGGGTGTCGAAGGGAATGGAGATCCTGTCCAGCTCGGCCACCAGGTCGGGCGAGAGCCCCCCGGCCAGCTCGCGAATGGACTGCTCGTAGATCTCGCGGAGCCGGACCCTGCTGGCCTCGTCGAGGGGGGCCTGACGAACCTCCTCCAACAACTGCTTGACCATCGAGCCGATGCGGAGCAGCTTGGCCGGCTGCTCGATGGACTCAGAGCGCGACTCCTCCGAACCGTCGGCGTCGGCCGCCTCCGTCGACTCGGCCGACGGATCGGGTCCGGCGGTCAGGCTCGCGGCGGCACTCCCTCCGGCGACCACCTCGGGGCGGAGGGGTGTACCGCTGGGCTTCGGGTCTGGTGCCTCGGTGGTCATCGTCAGATGTTGCCACTTCCAGCCAGCGCCACCAAGGGGACGAGCATCTCGTCCCCGGTCAGCGACCCGTGTCGGCTCTGCAGGCGGCTCTCGCCCGTGTCGGCCGGGTCGACGAAGGCGATGGCGGCGTGGGGGATGAGGGCCACGTCCCCCAGCCGGGACAGGTGCTCGTCCCCCAGCGGTCCGCCGAACAGCCCTTCGTCGACGACCTGGTCCCGACCCATCACCCAGGTGGTTTCGCCGAAGCGCCCGGTCGCCGACTCGAGGAGGTCGGACTCGGCCCCGGGTCGGGCGTGGAGCCAACGGAAGCGGCCCTCGCCGGACATGAACCGCACCGAAGCCATGATCTCGCGCCCGGGGAGCTCCACCTGCGGGCCCACGTCGATCTGGCCGTGGTCGGCGGTCACCACCAGCACGGCGCCGGCCGGGAGCTCGGCCACCACGTCGGCCACCAGGCCGTCGACGTTGCGCAGCTCGGCATCGTAGAGATCGCCGATCCCGCTGGCGTGGGCCACCTTGTCGATCCCGTCGTAGTAGGCGTAGACGAAGGGCTCGCCCTCCCGGAGCAGCCGGCCGACATGCACCGGCAGGGACGAGAGCACCTTGTAGCCCTGGAGGGGGGAGTTGCCGAGGTGGGCGGCGGTGAAGCCGGTCACGCCGAATTCGTCCTTCGTCACCACCGGGACGGGCCGGGATGCCCCCGGGAACGAGGGGCACGCCTGGAACCCACGGGCCGGGACCCGCCGCCGGGCGTCGATGCCGCGCCCGCTGCCGAGGGTCCACCGCAGCACGTTGAGGATGTCGTCCCCGACGGCCAGCCGGTATCCCAGCAGGCCGTGGCGGGAGGGAGGGCACCCCGTGGTGATCGAGGTGAGGGCGCAGGCGGTGGTGGTGGGGGCCACCGAGGTGATGGCCCGTCCGATCCCCTCGGCGGCCGAGAGCGTCGGGGCCAGGGCCGCCCTCGCGCGCAGCTGCTCCCAGCCGAGGCCGTCCAGCACCAAGAGGGCGACCTGGGCCGCGTGGCGGGCGATCGTGGGGAGCCAGTCGGGCCGGCCGGCAACCGGTTCCGGCGGTCCCAACAGGGCGGGGACCACGTTGGCGATGCAGGCGCCCCCGTAGTCCGGGCGGATCGGCGCCGGTGGGTGCCGGGGTGTGGTCGGAGCAGGCACGGGTGCTGACTGTAGGCGACGGCCGCGGCCGGGTCAGCTGCGTGGCAGCAGGGCCCGGACCGTCTTGTAGCAGTGGCCGTCGCGCGGGGTGGAGACGGACGCCACCAGGTAGTGGGGCTTGAATCCGAGCGCAGCCGAGAGGTCCTTGCCCAGCAGCCGGTCCCGCCGGGCAACGTCGAGGGCCCGCTCGGCCCGCGGGTCCTCCGCCGGCAGCCAGTTGTCGCTCCGGCCCCAACCGAAGCGAACCCACACCGAGCGGTCCTGGAGCCGCCGGAACAGGACTGGGCCCTTGGAGGGGACCACCAGCGCCAGCGACGGCCGGAACCCCCGGAACTCCCAGTACGGGGCCGAGGCTCCGGGGAACCCGAGGATGTGGTCCTCGACCGGCGCGGCCAGGGCGTGGAGGAGCCGGCGGACCCGGCGTCCGTGGAGGGTCCCGAGGTGCCGGGGCAGCCCGGCGGCCGTGACCGCCTCGGGCTGGGCGAGGTCGTCCCGCTCCGGCTCCTCGGCCAGCTGGGCTTCCACCACGTCGAAGGGAGCCAGGTCGGGCCCGTGTCCCTCGGGCCAGGGCACCCGGACCCGGACCAGCGTCCCCGACGCCAGGTCCACCCCGGTGGTGTCCTCGGGATGGCAGGACAGGACCAGCAGGGTGAGGGACGTGCCCCCGGCCACCTCGATCCGGGCGCGGGGCTTGATCGACCGGGCCACGTCCCGGGCCGTTCCGCTGCGGGGGGTGCGGGTCGATCCCCGGCTCATCGCCCCGGCTCCGGGGACCCCGCGCCTACGCCCAGCTGCAAGGCCAGGGTGGTGGCGTCCTCGGCCGGGTGCCGGCACGCGTGGTCGCGGCACACGTAGGCCCGGCTCCCGTCGCGGCCGTGCCACAGGGGCGACGAGGTCGGCTCGCCCCAGGCCAGGACGGCGCCCGGCAGCCACCGGTCCCGGACCACCTCCAAGAGGTCGGGCCGATCGCCGCTGATCACCACCTCGGTCACGCCGCCGACCAGCAGGTCGGCGGCGAGGACGGTGTGGGCGAAGGCGGTCGGGTGCTCCCTCAGCAGGCCGCCGAACATGTCGACGACACCCCGGGCCGCCCGGGTGTACCGCTCGATCCCGGTCAGCGATCCCAGGCGGGCGAGCGCCAGGGCGGCCACGGCGTTGGCCGAGGGGGTGGCGCCGTCGAAGACCTCCTTGGTCCGCACGATGAGGGTCTCGGCGTCCGTCCCGGTGGTGAAGAACCCCCCGAGCTGCTCATCCCCGAACAGGACCGTCAGCCCGTCCGCCCCCGCCACCGCCCTGTCGGTCCAGCGCGCCTCGCCGGTGAGCTCCCCCAGCCGCGTGAAGCAATCGACCAGCCATGCGTAGTCACCGGCGCAGGCCAGGTGGCGGGCACCCCCACCGGGCTGCCAGCTCCGCCGCCACCTGCCGTCCTCGGAGAGGAGGTGGGCACAGAGGAACTCCCCGATGGCCACGGCGGCGTCCGCCCACTCTGCATTGCCGGTAGCGCCCGCCGCCTCGGCCAGCGCCGACGCGTACATGGCGTTCCACTCGGTGAGGACCTTGTCGTCCAGACCGGGCCGGACCCTCGACTCCCGGGCCTCGAACAGCCGGGACCTGGCCGCCTCCACGGCCGGAGGCCCGTCCAGCGGCTGGCCGACCGGCCGGTGGAGGATGGAGCCTCCTTCGAAGTCGCCGCTGCCGGTCACGCCGAACCAGTCGATGACCGCCGCGGCCATCTCGTCGACCGCCGGGGGCGGGACCGAGTGGCGCCCCTCGGCGACGGCCCGGCGAACCTGTTCCGGGGACCAGAGGTAGAACCGCCCCTCGACCCCTTCGGAGTCGGCGTCCTCGGCCGACCACACCCCTCCCTCCGGTCCGGTCAGGTCCCGGCTGACGTAGGCGACGATGCTCTCCATGGCCCACCGGTAATTGGGCCGCCCGGTCGCCTGCCACCCGTGGAGGAAGGCCCGGAGGAGCCCGGCCTGGTCGTAGAGCATCTTCTCGAAGTGGGGCACCAGCCAACGGTCGTCGGTGGAGTAGCGGGCGAACCCTCCCCCGAGGTGGTCGTGGATGCCGCCTGCCGCCATGCCGTCGAGGGTGACCGTGGCCATCCGCTCGGACCGCTCTCCGGCCGGCTCCCCCCGCGTCCGCACCGAGTGGAGCAGCACCAGGTCCACCAGGGCCGGCTGGGGGAATTTGGGCGCGGTGCCGAACCCTCCCCACTCCGGGTCGAAGCGAAGGGAGAGCTCCTCCACGGCCGGGGTGAGCAGATCGGGACGACCGACACCGGCGGCCTCCGTGCCCGTGGGGGAGAAGAGGGAGGTCGCCGCAGGGGCCGCCCGGAGGACCGAGCGGCCGGCGACGGCGCTCGCCAGCTCGTCGGCCTGTTCCTCCACTTCGGCGCGCCGGTTCTCCCAGACGTCGACGAGCGCCCCGAGGACGGTGCGGAACGAGGGTGTCCCACGCCGGTCTTCCGGGGGGAAGTACGTCCCGCCGAAGAACGGGCGCCGGTCGGGGGTCAAGAACATGCTCATCGGCCAGCACCCGGACCCGGTGATGGCCTGCACCGCCTCCATGTAGACGGCATCGACGTCCGGGCGTTCCTCGCGGTCCACCTTGATGCTCACGAACGACGAGTTCAGTGCGTCTGCGGTGGCGGGGTCCTCGAACGACTCGTGGGCCATCACGTGGCACCAGTGGCAGGCCGAGTAGCCGATGGACAGAAAGACGGGCCGGTCCTCCCGGCGGGCCTTGTCGAAGGCGTCGTCGCCCCACGGGAACCAGTCGACCGGGTTGTCCCGGTGCTGGCGCAGATAGGGAGAGAGCTCCTTCGCCGGCACATCCTTGATCAAGGGCAACGGAGATCCTTTCCCGGACACGAGGGGGGACTCGATAGTGGTCCGGTGCCAAACTTAGGGCCGGACGGAAGGGTTGTGGACAGATCGCCCCGGTAGGGTCCTGGTCCATGGATCTTCGTCTCGACGGTAGGACGGCACTGGTCACCGGAGCGTCACGCGGCATCGGCCGGGCCATCGCCGAGGCCTTCTCCGCCGCCGGGGCGTCGGTGATGATCTCGTCGCGCAAGGCCGATGCCCTGGCCCGGACGGCCTCCGAGATTGCCGCGGCGATCGGTGGGGGTACCGGCGAGGTCGACTGGCACGCGGCCAATGCCGGTGATCCCGAACAGGCCGAGGCCTGTGTAGAGGCCACCGTCGAGCGTTTCGGATCGCTGGACATCCTGGTCAACAACGCCGCCACCAATCCCTACTACGGCCCGATCATGGACATCGACACCGCCCGGGCGGACAAGACGGTGCGGGTCAACCAGTCCGGGTATCTCCAATGGGTCCAGGCCGCCTGGCGCTCGGGCCTGGCCGAGGGAGGTGGTGCCGTCCTCAACCTGGCGTCCATCGGCGGCCTGTCGGTCGAGGGTGGCATCGGCTGGTACAACGTGACCAAGGCGGCGGTGATCCACCTGACCAGCCAGCTGGCCGGCGAGCTCGGGCCCGGGGTCCGGGTCAACGCCTTGGCCCCCGGCCTGGTCAAGACCGAGTTCGCCCGGGCCCTGTGGGAACCGGCGGAGGAGGCCATCGCCCGTCGGCTGCCCCTCCGACGGCTCGGGGTCGCCGAGGACGTCGCCGCCGCCGCGCTGTTCCTGTGCTCGGACGCCGCCAGTTGGATCACCGGGCACACGCTGGTGGTCGACGGGGGTGCCCTGTGCATCGCCAGTGGGGGGATCTCCTGAGGCCGTCGACCCGACCGGGAGTACCGCCGCCCTCCTCCGGTCAGCGCAGCTCGGACCGGCGGGGCTTGCCGGCGGGCGCCTGGGGGAGGGTCGGGACGACCACCAGCTCGCGGGGCGCGGCCCAAGGGGCGAGTTGGGAGGCCACCAGGTCCGCCAGCTCGTCCAGCGCCGGCGGCACCGCCGGGTCCCTCGGCACCACCCAGGCCACCACCCGCTGTCCCCAATCGGGATCGGACCGCCTCCAGACCGCCACCTGGCCCACCTGGGGATGGGTGGCCAGCAGGCGTTCGACCGGCTCTGGCCAGACCTTCTCGCCGCCGGTGACGATCACCTCGGCGATGCGGCCGAGCACCGAGAGCGTCCCGTCGGGCTCCACCCGTCCGGCGTCGCCGGTGGCGAACCATTCGTCCCCATCCCGATGGCCGGTTCCATCCCGGTAGCCGCGGAACAGCATCGGCCCCCGGACCAGGACCTCCCCCTCGGCGACCCCGTCCCGCCCGTCGGTGCGCACCTCGACGCCGTCGATCGGCCTCCCGTCGTAGACGATCCCGGATCCGGTCTCGGTCATGCCGTAGGTGGTGACGACATTGGCCGGGGGGCGGTCGGGGGGAGCGGCCCCACCGACCAGCACGGCACGGAACCCGGAGGCATCGGTCCGGCCGAGAGCGGTGGCCACCAGGGAGACCAGCGTGGCACCGGAGCGGGCCTGGGCTTCGACGGCGGCGGCGTCGAACCGCTCGAGGACGGTGCAGGGGGTGCCGGTGACGAGGGCCCGGGTCACCACCGCCAGCCCGCCGATGTGGCCCAGGGGAAGGCAGGCCAACCAGCGGTCGCGTTGGGGGTCGACCCCCAGCCGCGCCGACGTGGCGAGGGCCGAGGCCCGGACCGACCCGTGGGTCAGGATCGCCCCCTTGGGGACTCCGGTGGTGCCGCTGGTGGCGACGACCAGGGCGTCACCGGGCTCGGTCGGCACGCCCCCGTGCCGCCGGTGGGAGCCCTGGTCGTCGACGACGACCGCCGGGCGCATGGCCTCCACCAGGGCGGTGACCACCGGGCCCGGAAGGCGGGGATCGAGGGGGAGCACTGCGTCTCCGGCGTCCCAGGCGCTCCCGAGGGCGTGGACGAAACCCGGCCCGGCCGCCAGGTCGAGTGCTACCAGCCGCGGCATGGGGGTAGCCTAGCGACCGTACGAGTAGGAACTCTAGGAGTGAATGGTCAAATGGTTGCACCGCGATTGGCCGGCGCCGGCGGCGGTCCTGTCGGCACCTCCACGGAGACGGTGGTCGTCGGGCACCCGGAGGACCCGGTGGACCGGTTCCGGGACCTGCCCCCGCCCGATTGGGAACGCCGTGGCGACTACCGGGACGTCCGCTACGAGGTCGGTGCCGGGCTGGCCAAGCTGACCATCGTCCGGCCCGAGGTCCGCAACGCCTTCCGCCCCCAGACGCTCTTCGAGCTGGCTGACGCGTTCGCGCTGGCCCGGGACGATCCCTCGGTCGGGGTGATCATCCTCACCGGGGAGGGGCCGGATGCCTTCTGTTCGGGCGGGGACCAAAAGATCCGGGGGGACGACGGCTACCTGGGTGACGACGAGGTGGCACGGCAGGGCATCGGACGCCTCAACGTCCTCGACCTCCAGATCCAGATCCGGCGCCTGCCCAAACCGGTGGTCGCCATGGTGGCCGGCTACGCCATCGGCGGCGGCCACATCCTCCACCTGGTCTGCGACCTGACCATCGCCGCCGACAACGCCCGGTTCGGTCAGACCGGCCCGAAAGTCGGCAGCTTCGACGGTGGCTACGGGGCCAGCCTGTTGGCCCGGACCGTCGGCCTCAAGCGGGCCAAGGAGGTGTGGTTCCTGTGCCGCCAGTACGACGCAGCCACTGCCCTCGACTGGGGACTGGTCAACGCAGTGGTGCCACTGGCCGAGCTGGAGCGGGAGACGGTGGCTTGGTGTCGCCAGATGCTGTCGTTGTCCCCGCTGGCGCTGCGGATGCTCAAGGGCGGCCTGCACGCGGCCGACGACGGGCTCGCCGGCCTCCAGCAGTTCGCCGGCGACGCCACCATGCTCTTCTACATGACCGAGGAGGGCCAGGAGGGGCGAGACGCCTTTCAACAGCACCGCCCGCCCGACTTCGGCCGCTTCCCCCGCCGTCCGTGATCGCCGGCCGGCCTGTCCGGTCACGGCCGTGACCACCGGCCCCACCCCCCGCGCCGCGCCGTCAGTCCCCGGCCCGGTGCGGCGCTGGGTGCTCGGAGCCCGGCCGCGGACCCTACCCGCGGCCATCGTGCCGGTGGTGGTGGGGACGGCCGCCGCCCATCCGTTCCAGTCGGCGGCCGACCTCCCCCGGCACTCGTGGTGGTTCGCCCTCGGTGCCCTGGTGGTGGGCCTGGCCATCCAGGTGGGAACCAACTACGCCAACGACTACTCGGACGGCATCCGGGGGACCGACGATGCCCGGGTGGGGCCGGTCCGGCTGGTGGCCGCCGGCCTGGCTCCGGCCACCGCGGTCAAGCGCGCCGCGCTGATCGCCTTCAGTGTGGCCGGGGTGGTGGGACTGGCGCTGGCGTGGGCCACCTCGTGGTGGGTCCTGTTGGTGGGGGCTGCCTGCCTGGCCGCGGGCTGGCTCTACACGGGCGGGCCCAGGCCCTACGGTTACGCCGGGTTGGGCGAGCTGTTCGTCTTCGTCTTCTTCGGCCTGGTAGCCACTGTGGGCACCTATTACGTGCAGACCCTGAGCCTCGACCGGTGGCCGGTGTGGCTCGCCGCCGCGCTCGTCGGGCTCCTGGCCTCTGCGCTCCTGTTGGCCAACAACCTGAGGGACATCGAGACCGATCGTCAGACCGGCAAGCGGACGCTCGCCGTCCGGGCCGGCCGTCGCGCCGGCGGACGGGTCTTTGCGGCGTTCGTCGCCGTCCCTTTCGTCGTTGTGCTGGCCTGGGGTGTCTGGTCGGTGGCCACCGGGGCACCCGCACACCCGGCCGCGCCATTCGCCCCCCTCCTCGCCGCGCCGCTGGCCGTGGCCCCGGTCCGACTGGTCGGCAGCGACGCCTCGGGTCGCCAGCTGCTGCCGGTCCTCGGAGCGACCGGCCGGCTGCAGTTGGCGTTCGGCGCACTGCTCGCCGTCTCCCTCTGGCTCTGGGTCTCGTGAAGGGCGCACGACGGTCACGACAGGGTGGTCCCAGCCAGGTGTCGGCGCACGAGTCCGGCCACCTCATGGGGACGCTGCAGGTGGGGGGCATGGCCGGTGCCGGCCACGGTGGCATGGGCCGCGTTCGGGCCGATCCCGGCCGCCAACCGCCGTCCCAGTGCGGTGAATTTGTCGTCATCCTCCCCGGTGATGACCAGCACCGGCATGGTCAGCTGGCCCAACCGGCCCCACAGCGGCTGTTGGGTCCCTGCGCCGGCCAGCCGGAGGCTCGATGCCAGACCGGGCCCGGTGTTGCGGAGCCTCTCGTCCAGCCCACCGGCCTCGGGGTCGATGCCGGCGAGCAGCGGGGTCGCCAGCCAGCGCCGGAGGAAGGTGTCGACCGGGGTGGCCGTCGATCGATTGCCGTCCGTCGGGTCGAGCTCGTCGGCCAGGCCCTCGTCGGCCCGCCGACGGGTCCGGCGGGCCCCGGCCTCGTCGATTCCGGCGGTTCCCGAGATGAGCACCAGGGCGTCGACCAGCGCCGGCCGGGCCAGGGCCAGATGCAGGCAGAACCGGGCCCCCATCGAGTAGCCCAGGTAGGCCGCCCGCCCGCCGGTTTGGCCGAGCAGCAGGGACCCGTCCACCAGGCCGGCCGTGACTGCGGACGAGGACGCATGCCCCGGCATGTCGACCAGGACGACCTCGTGATCGCGGGCCAGGTCGCGGTCCATCGAGCCCCACACGCGCCCGGTCTGGGTGAAGCCGTGGGCCATGACCAGACGTGGTCCGTGCCCGAAGGTGTCGGCGTGCAATGCTCGGGACGGCGGAGGTGCGGGGGTCGGCATCGATGGTGGGTTGGCCGGCGACATGGGGGACCCCGGTGAGCGTACCGACGGGTGGAACCGCCCGCGGCGACGCCGACACCCAGGCGGCCTTTGCCTCGACGGTGGCGGACGAGTGGGCCCGGGCCGGGGTGGGCCATGCGGTGGTCTGCCCCGGTTCGCGCTCGACGCCCCTCACCCTGGCCCTGGCCGCCAACCCGGGCATCGCCGTGCACGTCCGCCTCGATGAGCGCTCGGCAGGGTTCACTGCGCTCGGGCTGGCGCTGGCCACCGGAAGACCGGCTCTGGTGGTCACCACCAGCGGCACGGCCGCGGCCGAGCTCCACGCCGCGGTGGTCGAGGCCGACCTGGCCGGAGTGCCGTTGATCGCCGCCACCGCCGACCGTCCTCCGGAACTGCGGGAGGTGGGAGCGCCCCAGACCATCGACCAGATCCGGCTGTTCGGGAGCAGCCCCCGGTGGTTCTGCGATCCGGGGGTTGCGACCCCCGCCACCCGGTCGGCGTGGCGCCCGCTGGCGTCGCGGGCCGTGGCCGCGGCCCTCTCAGGTCCCGGTGGGCCGGGCCCGGTCCACCTCAACCTGGCGTTCCGCGAGCCCCTCCTCGGGGACCCGGTGGCAGGGGGCGTCCCCCCGGGCCGGCCGGACGGCCCGTGGCACGATGTGGTCTCGGGCCCCGCACCGCCTCCGGTGGGAAGCGTCCCCTCACTCGTCCGGTCGGGCGTGCTCGCTCCGGGATGCAGAGGCCTGATCGTGGCCGGCGCCGGTTGCGGTGACCCCATGGCGGTCCTGGCCCTGGCCTCGGCCCTCGGATGGCCGCTCCTGGCCGATCCCCGCTCCGGACTGCGCGGCCAGGAGCCCGCCGTGGTCGCCGCGGCCGACGGCATCCTGCGGTCCGAGCGGTTCGCCCGTTCCCACGCCCCCGAGGCCGTCCTCGTCCTCGGGGGTCGCTGGGTGTCCAAGGAGGTCAACGGGTTCCTGTCCGCTTCCGTGGAGGCCGGCGCCCGCTCCATCGTTGTGGACCCCCACGGGCGCTGGTCCGACCCGGACCGGAGCGCCGAGGCGTTCATCCGGTGTGACCCGGGACTGTTCTGTGCGCAGACGGTGGAGTGCCTGGCCGGGTCCCGGACTCCCGGACCGGGCCCGGTGGGGAGCGGCTGGGCCCGGGACTGGCAGGACGCCGAGGTCACTGCCCAGCGGGCGATCGACGAAACCCTCGGACCGTGGGGCGGGCTCAGCGAGCCCGCCCTGGCCCGCCGCCTGGTCGACCACCTGCCCGGTGGTGCGACGTTGGTGGTGTCCTCCTCGATGCCGGTGCGGGACGTGGAGGCATTCGCCGCTCCTCGCCGCCAGCCCCCGAGGGTGCTGGCCAACCGGGGGGCCAACGGAATCGACGGGGTGGTGTCCACTGCCGTGGGGGTGGCGCTCGGCACTCCGGGCCCCACGGTGTTGCTCATCGGCGACCTGGCCTTCCTTCACGATCTCTCCGCGCTGGTGTGCGCCGACGGTTTCACCGCCCCGCTGACCGTGGTGGTGGCGGACAACGGCGGCGGGGGGATCTTCTCGTTCCTCGAGACAGCCGGCGCCCTCGACCCGGGCCCGTTCGAAACCCTGTTCGGGACGCCGCAGTCAACCGACCTGGGCGCGGTTGCCGCCGCCTGCGGCTGGTCGGTCGACGACGTCGGTGCCGACGCCCGGGGATCGGTATTCGAGGATGCGCTCGATCGCCGTCTCGACGCCGGCGGGCTCTCGGTGATCCGGGTGAGGCTGCCCGGCCGCTCCGAGAATGTCGCCGTCCACCAGCGGGTCAACGCGGCGGTCGCCGACGCCGTCGACATGCGGCACGGCGGGACCTGAGGTTCAACAGGGCCGGGGGTCGAATGCGGGGGTCTTCGGCGGAGCGGGAGGAGCGGGCGCCGTTCCCTGGGCCGGTGCCGGCGCCGTGGTCGCCACGGGTGCAGTGGTGGGTGCAGTGGTGGCGGGGACGGTGAAGGTCAAGGGCTCGCCGTAGGCGCTGAGCGGTGGCGTGGACACCGTCACCGAGTTCCCGCCGAGGAACTGGGTGATCAACTGCGAGGCTTCGTCCGGCCGGACGACCTCGACGGATCCGGCGACCGACGATGTGGCCGGATCGGTGGGTAGGGTGTAGGCCTGCAACTGTGACCCGGAGAACGCCTTGTAGCGCTCGGCCAGCGAGTAGAGGTCGTTCGGGGAGAGTGCGTCGTCCTTGCTGAAGTCATGGACCACCGAGGTCAGCAGGGCGTTGAGTCTCAGCGGGTTGTAGGTGGACTTGGCCTTGTTGAGCGCGGACGAGATGATCAGGTTCTGGCGCTGGATGCGGCCGATGTCCGAGGTGGGATCCTGGATCCACCGGCCGCCGGAGTAGTACTGGAAGTAGCGGGAGCGGGAAAGGGCCAGGGCCTGCTGCCCGTCCAGGACCTGGCAGCCGCTCTGGGTGATGTCGAGTCCCGACTCGTTGACGCCGGTGCCGAGGTTGTGGTCCCGCACGGGGTAGGGGAAGTCCATGCTGATCCCCCCGAGGGCGTTGACCGCGTCCTCCAGGCCGAAGAAGTTGATGGCGACGTAATGGCTGATCGGGATGCCGAAGGTGTTCTGGATGGTCTGGATGAGGGCGTCGGCGCCCGTGGCGACACTGTTGCCGCCGCCGAAGGCGGAGTTGATCTTGTTGTGGGAGGAGAGCGGGCTGTTGGCCGGCATCCCGGACAGGGTCACGTAGGTGTCCCTCGGGATCGACAGGGAGGATGCGGTGCCCGCGGCCGGGTCGATGTGGACGATCTTGATGGTGTCACTGCGCTGCCCGCCGGCATTGGACTGGTTCCCGAACTGCTGGGCCTGGGCTGCCGTCTCCCCGACTCTGGTGTCGGAGCCGATGAGCAGCACGTTGTAGGGCGCACCGCTGGCCGCGGCCACGCAGGTGGTGCACGGGTTGGAGACCACCTTGCTCCACTGGTACCGGAAGTAGCCGTAGCCCAGCCCGGCCACGACCAGCAGCACGACGACCAGCCCGACGGACCAGCGCAGGACCCGTTCCGCCGGACGGCGCCGGCGCCTCTTCGCCCGACGCCGTTCACGCCGAGAAGGGATGGTGACCTGACCGCCGAGGATCGGCCCCGGAAACCCGGCTCCGGCGGCCGGTCGGCCGACGGGAGGGGATGTCGATGCGCGGGGCTGGCCGGTCGGGCTCCCCGAGGAGCGCCCGGAGGGGCGGGAGGAGCGGGGTGCTGGAGGGTCGATGGGCGGGTCGGTGGGTGCCAAGGTGGTTTGGGTGCCGTGGGCTCCGGCCGAGGGTTCGACCGGAGGTTCGGCCGACCGGCAGGGGGTACCGCCGTGCCGAACCTCCCCATTTTCGCACGCGCTCGGCCGGTTCTGGTGTCACCTGGGATTCAGCTGTCAGGAGCCGGCAGGCACCCACGATCCGTGGAAGCCGAAGGGAACACGGGCCGGGAGCTCGACGGTGGCGACCGGTGGCCCCCCGAACGAGGTGGCGTCGAGGATGACCAGGTCGCTTGCATCCCGGGTGGCGTCGTAGACGACGGAGAGAACCCACCCCTCGTCCTCTCCCCGGCCGTCGGCTGCCCGCACGAACACAGGCTCTCCCGGGGCACGGTGCTCACCCGGCTCGAAGCGGGTTGACTCGTCGCGGAGGAGGTCGTACTTGACCAGTCCGAGTTGGCGGGGATCGTCGGCGTGGGCGCCCAGCCGGGTGCAGTACCCGTAGCGGTGGGGCAGCCCGGCCACCGCGCCGTCGATCCTGGGGAACTCCACAGGGGTGTCGTCCAGGCGCTGCTCGGACACCCGGCCGGCGGCCGGCTCGATCGTCCATCGGGCGAGCACTGGCTGGTTCGAGGCGATGGCCTCGCCGGGTGCAGTGTCGAACGCCCTGTCGTAGCGGATGACGTCCATGACCACGGAGTCCCCGTCGTCATAGCAATTGAGGACGTGGAAGACGTACACCGGGTCGATGCCGATCCAGCGGATGTCGGCGTTGTCACCGGTACGGGGCATCACGCCCACCCTGGCTCCGGCTTCCGGCATCCACCGGTAGGGGAGCGACCGGCCTTCGGAGGCGAGCCCCAGGTCGAACACGACGGGCAGGTCGAGGAAGACGACCCGGGTGGCGGTGACCCCGAAGTCATGGATCATCGTGGCGCACGGTATGTCGATCTCCTCGGTGCGGGTCAGGACCCCGGAGGCATCGGCCACGTGGTAGCGCAGGAAGGGCGGCCCGAAGACGTCGCTCCCGAAGAACGTCAGCTCCCCGGTCGTCGGATCCAGCTTTGGATGGGCGGTCATGGGCGAAGCCAGGCTTCCGTCGAAGTCGTGGACGCGGGCCCGGCTCAGATCGGGGGACAGGGCGTGTGGGAAGCCGGACTCGACAAGGGCCAGGGTCAGGCCGCCGTGACGGATGACGTGGGTGTTGGCCGGCCCGTCGATGGGCTCGCTCGGTCCGGTTGGGGGATTCGTCTCCAACTTGGTCGCCAGCGCCCGGGTCCTGACCCAGCGGTTGCGGTAGCCCGTGGCCCTCCCCTCGGCCAGTGATATCGCGTGGATCATCCCGTCGCCGCTGAACCAGTGGTAGTCGGTCTCGTCGAGCGGGACCACGGCAGGGTTGGGGCCGTTTCGCAGGAGGTGGCCGGTCAGGTCGGGAGGGATCACCCCGGTAACCGGAAGCTCGTGGTCGTCGCTGCGCTCCTCGAGCACCGGGGCGAAGTTTCCGTGGAGGTAGGGGTTGATCATCGACGCTCCTCGCCGAGGCTGGGGATCGGCTCTTGGTCATCGGCCCGGGCGTAACCGGTTCCCGAGCGTAGCGTCCGTACCTGGGCCAGTACCGGTGCTTCGACGCGGCTCGCCGGCGCCGGCGCCGGACACGGCCGGGTACCGGCGTGTCCGGAACAAACCGACTCCGGTGACGTGGCAGGCTGAGGTCATGGCCCAGATCGCCGAGGACCTCCGCTTCCGCGGGCTCATCCACCAGATGACCGATCCCGGCCTCGAGGGCCGCCTGGACTCCGATCGGATGACCGCCTATGGCGGATTCGATCCCACCGCGGACAGCCTGCACGTGGGCCACCTGTTGCAGGTCTGCACCCTGCGACGCCTCCAGTTGGCGGGGCACCGGCCGATCGCCGTGGCCGGGGGAGGCACCGGGTTCGTGGGCGACCCGGGCGGCAAGTCCGAGGAGCGCTCGCTGCTGACCGAGGACGAGCTCCGGGCCAACCTGACGGGTATCCGGGGCCAGCTCGAGCGGTTCCTCGATTTCGGTGAGGCAAACGGCCGGGTCGGCGCACTCCTCCTCAACAACGCTGACTGGCTCGATTCGTTGCGGCTGTTCGACTTCCTCCGCGACGTGGGCAAGCACTTCACCGTCAACCAGATGGTGGCCAAGGACTCGGTGAGGTCACGCCTGTCGCGCGCCGACCAGGGCATCTCCTACACCGAATTCAGCTACATGCTGCTCCAGGCGCTCGACTTCCTTCATCTCTACGATGCCTTCGGGTGTCGGCTCCAGCTGGGGGGGAGTGACCAGTGGGGCAACATCACCATGGGCATCGAGCTGGTCCGGAAGGTCCGCCACCAGGAGGTCTGGGGATTGACCACCCCCCTCGTGCTCAAGGCCGACGGCACCAAATTCGGAAAGACCGAGTCCGGGACCGTCTGGCTGGACGCCGGTCGGACCAGCCCCTACCAGCTCTACCAACACTTCTTCCGGACCGAGGACTCGGTCGTCGGCGCCTATCTCCGCTACTTCACCTTCCTCACCCGGGAGGAGATCCTCGAACTCGATGCGGCAACCGCAGACCACCCCGAGCGGCGCGGGGCACAGCGCCAGTTGGCCCGACTGGTGTGCTCGCTCGTCCACGGCAAGTCTGCGGCCGAGCGGGCCGAACAGGTGGCCGAGGCACTGTTCACCGAGGAGATCGCCGAGTTGGACGAGCAGTCGATCGTGGACGCCTTCTCCGACGCCCCCTCGACCCAGTTGCCACTCAGCCGACTCGCCGGCACCGGGATGCCCCTGGTCGACCTGCTGGTGGACACCGGGCTCTCGCCCTCGAAGGGACAGGCCCGGACCACGGTCGAACAGGGCGGAGCGTACGTGAACAACCGCCGCGCCGGTGACGTGGCCCAGACGGTGGGCACCGAGGATCTCGTGGGGGAGCGGTACCTGGTCATCCGGCGCGGCAAGCGCGACTACCACCTGGTCAGCTTCACCTGACCCTCGGCCGCCTCCCGGCCCGAGCCGTCCGCACCCGGGGACCGGTGGCGTAGGGGCGCGGGCGTGCCGGTCCTACACTGGCGGCCATGGTCCCCGGAGAGGCAACCCAGTCCGAGACGTCGCCGGTGCGCCTGACAGCGGGGCTGGGGGAGATCGTCCTCCCCGAGGAGCCGGAGGCGGTGAGGGCCGGGCTCGAGGCGGCGCTGGCCCAGCCCTGCGAGCGGCGACGGCACGCGGTGGCCGACGTCGTCCGGACCGAACCCCGGTCACTGGATGCGTGGGCCGCCCTCGGGTCGCTGGCTCGAGATGACGTGGAGGCGTACGCGTGTTTCCGGGTGGGCTACCACCGGGGGCTCGACGCCCTTCGGGCCGCCGGGTGGAAGGGCTCCGGACTGGTCCGGTGGGCCCACGAGCCGAACCGCGGGTTCCTCCGCTGCCTCGACGGCCTGCGGTCGGCCTCCGGATCCATCGGCGAGCACAGCGAGGAGGAGCGATGCGTGCAGTTCCTGCGCCAGCTCGATCCGTCCTGGCGGCCGGATTGGACGGGCATCCCGGCG
>DATKRZ010000078.1:0-63788 GCA_035531955.1 Acidimicrobiales bacterium
GGGTCGCCCCCGAGTAACATTCCCCGATCATGCGACTGCTCATCACCGGCGGTGCCGGCTTCATCGGGTCGAATTTCGTGCGGTACTGGGTGCAGCGGCACCCCGACGATGCCGTCGTGGCGCTCGACGTGCTCACCTACGCCGGAAACCGGCCCAATCTGGCCGACGTGGAGGACCGGATCGAGTTCGTGCAGATGGACATCGGAGACCTCGAAGGTGTGTCGAAGACCCTGGCCGAGCATCAGGTCGACGTCATCGTCAACTTCGCGGCCGAGTCGCACAACAGCCTGGCCATCCTTGATCCGGCCCGGTTCTTCCGCACCAACGTGCTCGGTACGCAGACCCTGGCCGAGGCGGCACGCCGGCACGGTGTGTCGAGGTTCCACCACATCTCCACCTGCGAGGTCTACGGGGACCTGGCCCTCGATTCGGACGAGGTCTTCACCGAGGAGACGCCGTACCGACCACGGACTCCCTACAACGCCTCCAAGGCGGGGGCCGACCACGCCGTGCGTGCCTATGCCGAGACCTTCGGCCTGCCGGCCACCATCACCAACTGCTGCAACAACTACGGGCCCTATCAATTTCCCGAAAAGGTGATCCCGCTGTTCACCGCCAAGGCCCTCGACGACCAACCCCTCCCGCTCTATGCCTCCACGCAGAACCGTAGGGAGTGGCTTCACGTCGACGATCACTGTCGCGCCATCGAACTGGTGCTGCAGCACGGTGAAGTGGGCGAGACGTACAACGTTGGCAGCGGGATCGAGGCCAGCATCGAAGAGATCGCCGACGCCGTCCTCGACGCAGCAGGCAAGCCGCACAGCCTGAAGGAGATCGTCCCCGACCGGCCCAGCCACGATCGCCGGTACCTCCTCGACTCATCGAAGATCCGGCGGGCCCTGGGCTGGGAGCCCACCGTACCGTTCGAGCGGGGACTCGCCGAGACCGTCGGGTGGTACTCGGCCAACCGGACGTGGTGGGAGCCGCTGCGCGACCGGGCCCCGGTGGTCGAAGGTGCGTGGTCGGGCGCCGATGCTCCACCCGGTTCTCCCCTGAAGCCGTGATCCCGCCCCTGCGGGTGCTGGTCACCGGCGGCAACGGCCAGCTGGGCCGCGATCTCCGCGATGTCCTCGCCGGGGACGTCCCCGCCGGCGGGCTCGATCCACGGGGGCCGGGGGCGAACGGGATACTCCCCCCGGTGGCCGAGGGGACGTTCGAGGTGGTGTCCACCGACATCGACACGCTGGACATCGTCGATCGGAGCGCGGTGAAGGCCGCCGCCGACGCCTTCCGGCCCGACATCGTCCTCCACGGGGGGGCCTACACCGCAGTGGACGCGTGCGAGTCCGAGCCGGACACCGCCTTCGCGGTGAACGCCCTGGGTACCCGCAACGTCGCCGAGGCGGCCGCCGGCATTGGGGCCCACCTGGTGTACATCTCGACCGACTACGTCTTCGACGGCACGGCGGACCGTCCCTATCTCGAATGGGACCCTCCCAATCCGCGTTCGGTCTACGGGCGGAGCAAGCTGGCCGGTGAGCTCGAGACCCATACCGTCGCCGGCCCGTCTGCCACCGTGGTCCGGACCGCCTGGGTGAGCGGCGCCCACGGGGCCAACATGGTCAAGACGGTGCTCCGCCTGGCCGCGGGCCAACCGGACGGGCCCCTCCGCTTCGTCAACGACCAGCACGGGTGCCCCACCTTCACCGCCGACCTGGCTCGGGCGGTGGTCCGCCTGGCCCTCGATCGCCGTCCGGGCACCTTCCATGTCACCAACCAGGGGGAGACGACCTGGTACGGATTTGCCCGGGCCGTGCTGGAGGCGGCCGGTGCCGATCCGGACCGGGTCGAGCCGATTGCCACCTCCGAGCTCAGCCCCGCCCGACCCGCCGAGCGCCCGGCGAACTCGCGGCTCGACAACGCCGCCCTCCGACTCTCCGGACTCCCGATGCTGCCCGTGTGGACCGACTCGTTGGCCCGGCTCGTCAGCGCCCTGTCGCCGGCCGGCTGAGACCGCGCTGTGACCGGTGCGCACAGAGGCTTTCAGTACGGTCCAGAATGAGCCGATACGGGAGGGCGCCGACGGCTCCGAGGTCGGCGCGGAGATGACGGGGGTCGATGGGTGATGCCAGGGAGCGCAGGTATGTTCGGAGGCTCAAGCAACCCGGCCGGTCCCCGGGTCCTGACCGGCGGGGAGGCGGGCCCGGCCGGTGCCTATTTCGGCCACGGTGGTGCCGCGGTGCGGGTCCTTCCTCACGGACGCGGGCACACCGTGGCGGTCATCGGGGCGGGCTACGTGGGGCTCCCCACCGCAGCCACCCTGGCCCACCTCGGTCACCGGGTGACCTGCGGCGACACCGATCCGGACAAAGTGGCCATGCTCGAGAAGGGCAGCGTCCCGATCTTCGAGGACCACCTCGAGGACCTGGTGCGGGAGGGGCAAGCCGCAGGCCGGCTCCGCTTCGTGGTCGGGGCGGGCGCCGCGCTCGAAGGTGCCGAGTTCGTCTTCCTTTGCGTGCCGACTCCCCAGGCGGAAGACGGTTCCGCCGACCTCTCCTATGTCGAGGCGGTCGCCGAGGAGATCGGCCCGCAACTCCTGCCGGGGACGGTGATCGTCAACAAATCCACGGTGCCCGTGGGCTCGACGCTGGTGGTCGAGCGGGTCCTGGGCCGACACGACGTGACGGTCGTGTCCAATCCCGAGTTTCTGCGGGAGGGGACGGCGGTTGCGGACAGCCTCCACCCCGAGCGGATCGTCGTCGGTGCCGATGACCAGGCCGCGGCCGCGACCGTCGGTGACCTGTTCGCCGGCACCCACGCACCGCTGCTGATAACCGACGCGGCAACCGCGGAGACCATCAAGTACGCATCCAATGCATTTCTGGCCACCAAGCTCAGCTTCGTCAATGCGGTCGCCGGCCTGTGCGAGGCCGTCGGAGCGGACGTTCGCGACGTCATCTTGGGGCTGGGGTACGACAAGCGCATCGGCTTCGAGTACCTGCGTCCCGGGCCGGGGTGGGGTGGCAGTTGCCTGCCCAAGGACACCCGGGCGCTGGTGACCATCGCCGACCAGGCAGGGTATGACTTCGCCTTCCTCAAGGGGGCGATCGCCACCAACGCCGAGCAGTTCGTCCGGGTGGTGGCCAAGGTGCGGGCCGCGGTGGGCGATGACCTCGAGGGTGCGGTCATCGCGGTGTGGGGGCTCACCTTCAAAGCCGGCACGGATGACCTGCGCAACTCACCGGCGGTGGAGGTGGTGCGGCGCCTGGTGGAGGGCGGAGCCATCGTGCAGGCCTTCGATCCGACGGTACCGGTGCCGGAAGGACAGAAGTCCGGGCCCGCCGACCGGTTGTCGGCCTTCGGCGCCGACGGGGACGGGTTGGGACTGGCCAACCTGGTGCGGGTGTTCCCCGATGCCTATGCCGCCTGCCAGGGGGCCGGTGCCACGGTGGTGCTCACCGAGTGGGATGAGTTCCGGTGGCTCGACTTTGCCCAGGTCAGAGCCGCCATGGCCTCGCCGGTGGTCGTCGACGCCCGCAACCTCCTCGACCCGGCCCAGCTCCGTCGGCTCGGCTTCGAATACACCGGAATCGGCCGCCGGTGAGCCACCGCCTGGTGGTGCTGGGCGGCGCAGGTTTCCTGGGCTCTCACCTCTGCGATCAGCTCCTGGCCCGGGGGGACGAGGTCGTCTGCGTCGATGATTTCTCCACCGGGCGACGGTCCAACGTCGCCCACCTCGGGGTGCATCCCCGATTCAGCCTGATCGAGGCCGACATCTGCGATCCGTTCCCGGTGGCGGGCCCCGTCGACGGGGTGTTGAACCTGGCCAGCCCGGCGTCCCCTCCCGACTACCTGGCCCTTCCCCTGCAGACCCTGGCCGTCGGAAGCGAGGGCACCCGGAGGGGCCTCGAGCTGGCCCACGGTCACGGCGCCCGCTTCCTCCTGGCCTCGACCAGCGAGGTCTACGGCGACCCCGAGGTACACCCGCAGCCGGAGTCCTACCGGGGAAACGTGAACCCGGTGGGCCCGCGCAGCGTCTACGACGAGGCCAAGCGGTTCGCAGAGGCCCTGACGATGGCCCACCTCCGGGCCCTCGGCACCGACGTGGCCATCGCCCGCATCTTCAACACCTACGGGCCCCGGCTCCGTCCCGACGACGGACGGGTCGTTTCCAACTTCCTGCTCCAGGCGATGCGGGGTGAGCCGGTGACCGTCTACGGCGACGGGAGCCAGACCAGGAGCCTCTGCTACGTCGACGACGAGGTGCGGGGCCTGATCGCCCTGTTCGACTCCGACCTGACCGGACCGGTCAACATCGGCAACCCCGACGAGTACACGGTTCTGCAGCTGGCCCGCACCGTGGTCGACCTGCTCGGATCGTCGTCCCCGATCGCCCACCGGCCGCTGCCCGTGGACGACCCGACCCGCCGCCGGCCGGACATCTCGCTGGCCCGCTCGGCGCTGGGCTGGGAGCCGACCACCGCACTCGAGGAGGGCCTGGCCCGGACGGCCCGCTTCCTGGCCGACGAGGCCGGAGTGGCCCCGCCGGTCGCCCGGCCCGTCGAACGCATTCGGAGCGGCAACAATGGAGCCGAGTGAGCGGCGCGTGAGCCCGAGTGAGCCGGCCCCCGAGGGGTCGATCGAGGAGACCGATCCCATGTCTGATGACGGAGTCGACCTACAGCCGGGTGAGTCCCCCGACCGGTACACCCTGCTGTCGGTGATCGTTCCCGTCTTCAACGAGCGGGCCACGGTGGCCGAGGTCATCCGTCGGATCAGGGCGGTCGACGTTCCGGTCGACGTCGAGGTGATCGTGGTCGACGACGGCTCGTCGGACGGGAGCGACAAGGTGCTCGCCGCGGTGGGCGACTCGACGGTCCGGGTGATCAGCCACCCTCGGAATCGCGGCAAGGGTGCAGCCATCCGGACCGGCCTGGGGGCGGTCCGCGGCGACCTCGTGCTGATTCAGGACGCAGACCTCGAGTATGACCCTCAGGACTGGTCCAAGCTGCTGGATCCGTTACTCAGGGGCAAGGCCCGCGTGGTCTACGGCAGCAGGTTCACCGGCGAGCGGAAGAACATGATGCCGCTCCACTGGATCGGCAACCGGTTCCTGTCCCTGATCACCAACGTTCTTTACTCGTCCACCCTCTCGGACATGGAGACCTGCTACAAGCTCTTCGACCGCCGGGTGCTCGAAGGGATCACCATCCAATCCGACAAGTTCGACTTCGAGCCCGAGATCACCGCCAAGGTGCTGCGCCGCGGGCACCGCATCTACGAAGTCCCGATCTCCTACGCGGGGCGGGAGCTGGATGAGGGCAAGAAGATCACCTGGAAGGACGGGTTCGGCGCGATCAGGGCACTGATCAAGTACCGGTTCGCCCGGCTCGACCCGTGAGTCCCCGCGCCGACGGGCGCGACAGGGGTGACACCGGCGTCGCCGTGGTCGTCGTGAACTACGAATCGGGCCCGGTCCTGGTCCGCTGCGTCGAAGGATGGCGTTCCGAGGGCGTGGGTGAGCTGGTGGTGGTGGACAACGGCTCGGTCGACGGCTCGCTGGACGAGATCCGGCGGTGCTTTCCGGAGGTGGGGGTGGTCGTCCCCGGTCGCAACCTCGGCTACGGGGCGGCCGCCAACCGCGGGGTGGCGGCGACCGCGTCCGAGCTGGTACTGGTCAGCAACTCCGACCTGGAGGTCCGACCGGGGGCCGTCGGCGCCCTGGTCGAGGCGCTGGCGGGCGAGCCCGGGTGCGGGTTGGTCGGGCCCCTGATCCGCACCTCGACCGGCGAGCGGTATCCCTCGGCGCGCCGGTTCCCGTCACTGATCGACGCCGCCGGCCACGCGCTGCTGGGAATCTTCGCACCCGACAACCGGTTCACCCGCTCGTACCAGCAGGCCCAACTGGCCGGAGCGGAGCCGAGCCTGGTGCTGGTCGACTGGGTGTCGGGGGCGTGCTTCATGACCAGGCGGTCGGCGTTCGAGCAGGTCGGCGGCTTCGACGAGGCGTACTTCATGTACGCCGAGGATGTCGACCTGTGCTGGCGTCTGGGCCGGTCCGGGTGGCAGGTGGCCTACGCCCCGACCGCCGAGGTGACCCACCTCCAAGGCGTCTCGACCGACCGCCATCCCTATCGGATGATCTTCGAGCACCACCGGTCGCTCCTCCGGTTCGCATTCCGATCGACGGTGGGCTGGCGCAAGGGCCTGCTGCCGCTGGTTGCGCTGGGTATCGCCACCCGGGCCGGCCTGGCCTGCCTGGCCCGGGTCACCCAGCCCCCGGCCCGCCCGACGAGGATGCCTGATCACAGGCTGTAGGGTGTCACCCGACAATGGCCAGCAATGCGACGGGAAAGTGGGTGGAGCGCGCCGCCACCACCGGCGGGGGGCGGACGTACCGCGGCCAGATGCCGGTGAACTGGTATGCCAGCCTGGCGGTCATCTGCATCGTCGGTTTCCTGCTCATCGGGTTCAGCCGGTACCAGCGCACCCATCAGACGGCATCGTCGGCGGGCCGGCCGACGACCTCCCAGCAGTGGCACGCAGCGCTGGGTATCGACATCTGTGGCACCATGCAGCCCGACCTCCCGGCCAGCACCAACGCCGCCCAGACCGGGTTCCTCGCCAATGGGAACGGTGTTTTGACCATCGCGCCGAAGAACAGCTCCGAGTCCGGGAGCAACGCCACCCTGGGCCGGTTCGTCTCCGGCTACAAGGGTCTTGGGCTCACCTCGTCCACCCTGCAGTACCCGGGGAAGCCGGCGCTGACCAACGGGGATGTGTGCGCCAAGGGAACTCCTGATGCCGGCAAGCCAGGAGTGGTGATCGTCGACAGCTGGCCCAACTTCACCTCGAAGGGGCGGGGGACCGAGACCAGCGGACCACCCGAGAACCTCCGCTTTGCTGACGGTCAGCTCATCACCATGGCCTTCGTGCCGGCCACTTCTTCAGTGCCGAAGCCCCCGGCCGGGGCGATCACCAACCTGATCACCGCGGTGACCCAGGGGTCAGCATCCCCCACGGCGACCACCGCTACACCGACCGCCCCCACGCCGACCACCCCCACACCGACCACCCCGGCCTCGCCCACCCCGACCACGGCCCACCAATGAGAGCGGTCGTCCTGGTGGGCGGCGAGGGAACGCGCCTCCGGCCGCTGACACTCACGACCCCGAAGCAGATGCTTCCGATCGTGGAGCAGCCGATGATCGAGCGGGTCATCGGTCACCTGGCCTGTCACGGGGTCGAAGGCGCCGTGCTCTCGCTCGGATATCGGCCCGACGCGTTCATCAGCGCCTACCCGGGGGGGACGATCGCCGGTGTGGCGGTGTCCTATGCCGTCGAGCCGACCCCCTTGGACACCGCCGGAGCGATCAGGTTCGCGGCCCGGCTCGCCGCCGTCGACGAGACGTTCGTGGTGGTCAACGGGGACGTGCTCACCGATCTGGACATCTCCGAGCTGGTCGCCTTTCATCGCCGGAGCGGCGCGGAAGCCACGATCAGCCTGACGCCGGTAGAGGACCCAAGCGCCTTCGGGGTGGTGCCAACCGACGGCGAGGGCCGGGTGGAGGCGTTCATCGAGAAGCCTCCTCGTGACGAGGCCCCCACCAATCTGATCAACGCCGGCACCTATGTGTTCGAGCCCTCGGTGTTGGACCGGATCCCCGAGGTCGGCCGCGTGTCCGTCGAGCGTGACACGTTCCCTGCCCTGGTCGGGGCCGGCACCCTCTTTGCCCAGGGTTCCGATGCGTACTGGTTGGACGCCGGCACTCCGGATGCCTATCTCCGGGCCCATGGCGACCTCCTCTTGGGCCGCCGCCCCGGTCCCCCCGCACCGGCCGCCGAGCTCGACCCGTCGCTCGGTTTCGGGGTATGGCGCATCGGCGACGTCGATGTCCGGAGCACTTCGGTGGCGCGGTCGCTGTTCGGACGGGGAGCGTCGATCGCCCCCGGCGCGGTGATCGAGGAGTCGGTGGTCGGCGCCGGGGCGGTGATCGAAGAGGGAGCAACGGTGATCGGGTCGGTCCTGTTGCCCGAGGCCCGGGTCGCTGCCAGGGCCACGGTCGAGGGCTCGGTCATCGGTCCCGGGGCCATCGTCGGCCAACGCTGTGCGATCCATCCGCTCTCGGTGGTCGGAGCCGGTGCGGTCACCGCCTCCGGTACCGTGGTCGACGGTGAACGGGTAGCGGCAGGGGTCTGACCGTGCGCATGATGGTCACCGGCGGTGCCGGGTTCATCGGCTCGAACCTGGTAGACCGCCTCCTGGCCGAGGGCCACACCGTGGACGTGGTCGACAACCTCTCGACTGGATCCCTGGCCAACCTCGCCGAAGCCCGGGCTTCGGCGGCCCACCAGTTGACCGTCCACCAGATGGACATCCGGTCCACTGAGCTGATCGACCTGATGGGTCGGCGCCGCCCCCAGGTGGTCTTCCATCTGGCGGCTCAGGCGGACGTGCGGGTCTCGGTGGCCGATCCGGTCTTCGACGCCGACGTGAACCTGCTCGGGACACTCCGGCTGCTCGAAGGGGCACGGGGCTCGCAGGTCGAGCGGGTGGTCTTCGCCGCCAGCGGCGGAACCCTCTACGGCGAGCCGGACCCGTCGGAACTTCCGCTGAAGGAGTCACTTCCCCAGCGACCCCTGTCCCCCTACGGGGTGTCGAAGAAGGCGGCGATCGATTACCTGGTCGCCTATCGGGAGCTGCATTCGCTCGAGTTCTGCGCGCTGGCGCTGGGCAATGTGTACGGTCCCCGCCAGGACCCCCACGGTGAGGCCGGCGTGGTGGCGATCTTCGCCGAGCGACTCCTGCGGGGACGGCCCATCACCATCTTCGGTGACGGCGGGCAGACCCGTGACTTCGTCTACGTCGACGATGTCGTCGACGCCTTCGTGCGGGGTTCGACCAAGGGAGGCGGGCTGTTGTGCAACGTGGGCACCGGCCGCGAGACATCGGTGAACGAGCTCTTCGCTGAGATGGTCGCCCGGGCCGGCGTCACGGCCAAGGCCAGTTACGAGCCGCTGCGTCCCGGAGAACTGCTGCGGGTCAGCCTCGACCCGAGTCGGGCCGGCATCCAGCTCGGCTGGCACCCCTGGACGGAGCTCGGGCCCGGGACGGCAGCGGTGCTCGAGTTCGTCGGGCAACGGCTGGCCACCGGCGGATACGAGTAGCCCCACCATCCGGTCCCCGGAGCAGATCCGTGGCCCCCGGGGAGGGTGCGCAGGCAGGGGGCGTCGGAAGCGCTAGCCTGGGGGTTGTCCTGGTGCGCTGACTTGGCGACAGGCCATCCCGTCGGCACAATCCCGTGCCCTCCCCTGTCGCCCGAAAGCACCCCCATGCCACCCCTGTCATCATCCTTCGCCTCCCTCGGCGTGCCCTCTGACATCGTCGCTGCACTCGGCCGCAAAGGCATCACCGAGCCGTTCCCCATCCAGTCCGCCACCATCCCCGATGCGCTCGCCGGCCGGGACGTGTGCGGGAAGGCACCGACCGGATCGGGCAAGACGCTGGCCTTCGGCATCGGCGCGGTGGCCCGGATCACCGGCAAGCCGTCCCATCCGAAGTGCCCGAGGGTGCTGGTTCTGACGCCGACCCGTGAGTTGGCCGCGCAGGTGGCCACCGAACTCCAGGTCCTGGCCACGCCCCGCAATCTGCGGGTCAGCTCGTTCTACGGAGGCGTCGGGTACGGGCCGCAGCTGAAGGCCCTGTCCCGCGGCGTGGACGTGGCGGTGGCGTGCCCGGGCCGGCTCGGCGACCTCATCGAGCGGGGAAGCATCCGCCTCGACGCCGTGGAGGTCGTGGTGCTCGACGAAGCCGACCGCATGGCCGACATGGGATTTCTCCCCGATGTGCGGCGGCTGCTCGACCTCACGCCCTCCGACCGCCAGACCCTTCTGTTTTCGGCGACCCTCGACGGCGACGTCGATGTCCTGGTCCGCCGCTACCAGCGCAATCCGACCCGGCACGAGCTCGAAGGGGACGAAGGGGACGCTGAGGCCGCGACCCATCTCTTCTGGAAGGTCTCCGCGGGCGACCGGGTGGGGGTGGCCGCAGAGGTCGCTCTGGCATCGGGCCCGACGATCGTCTTCTGCCGCACCAAGCACGCTGCCGACCGGGTGGCACGGCAGCTGGACCAGCGCGGGGTCCGGGCCGCCGCCATCCACGGCGACCGGTCCCAGAAGCAGCGGGACAAGGCACTCGATTCGTTCATCCGGGGCGCAGTCGATGCCCTGGTGGCGACCGACGTGGCTGCGCGGGGGATCCACGTGGACGGCGTGAACGCGGTCGTGCACTTCGATCCTCCCGGGGAAGCCAAGGACTACGTGCATCGTTCTGGACGGACCGCCCGTGCCGGTGCCACCGGGGTCGTGGTCAGCTTCGTGACCCCGGACAAGTCTGCTGCGGTGAAGCGGCTGCAACGGGATCTCGGCGCACCCATCGGGATGGAGCTGCCCGACATTTCCTCGATCACCGCGGTGATCGGAGCCCCTCCGGGACGGCGACCCGGCGCCGCTGCCTGGGCTGTCGCCGATCGGCCCGAGCGACACCAACCCGGTCGCTCCGACCGGCCCCAGCGATCCACCAAGCCATGGAGGGCGCGTCGCAACGGCCAGAGTCAGGGCAACGGCCAGAGTCAGGGCAACGGCAAGAGGAACGGCGCCACCGCCTGGGAGAAGGGCAGCGCGACCGGGGAGCCCACCGGACCGGCGAGGTCGGCGAAGCCCGGACGGCCCGGACGGCCCGGACGGCCCGCCAAACCCGGCAAGGCGGTCCGGCACGGCAGGCCCGGCACCTCTGGCAGGCCCGGTGCTCCTGGGGCTCCGTCGCCGGGCTCCCGTCGCGGACGCTCCGGGGGCGGCGGCCAAGGCGTCCCGGGACAGCCGGGTTCCCACGGCCAACGGCGTGGCGGTCCGGTGGGGGCCAAACGGAGCACGGGTGGCTCCGGAGGCTCTGGCCGAGCCCACTGACCGGAGAGGGACGAACCGCGCCACCCCACCGGCCGAGGCGTACAGTCGGGCGATGGCAGCCGACACGAAACCCACCGTCACCATTCCCGATGGTCCCCCTGCGGATGAGCTCCTGATCGAAGACATCGAAATCGGCGACGGACCCGAGGCCTCACCCGGTAGGCCGGTCGACGTTCATTACGTGGGGGTCTCGTGGTCGACAGGCGAGGAGTTCGACTCGTCATGGAATCGCAGGCAGCTCTTCGGGTTTCCGCTCGGGGCCGGACAGGTCATCGCCGGGTGGGATCAAGGGGTCGCCGGAATGAGAGTGGGCGGGCGCCGCCGGATCACCATCCCACCGCATCTCGGCTACGGGGAGCGGGGGGCAGGCGGGGTCATCGCCCCCGACGAGACGTTGGTGTTCGTGGTCGACCTCCACAACGTGGGCTGACAAGGATCCCCGTCGTCCCGATGGTGACTGGGCAGCGCACAGGAGCGCCACCGGGCTCGATCAGCGGAAGAGGTCCTCACCGGCCGGCCGGACGATCTCGGTGGCGACCGACGCCGTCCGGAGCCAGCCGGGCTCCACCCCGCGCAGGACGGCCGCGGGGATGGCGCGGTCCTTGCCCATCACCAGTTCGGCCGCTCCGGCCAACTCGTCGGCCACGCATACCTCGGTCGACTCGAGGATCCGACCGGTGGCGTCCGCCTTCCCCCGCAGATCCACGATTCCGGCGATGCCGGCGACACCGATTGCCACGTCACAGACTCCCCGTCGCCACGTGCGACCGAAGGTGTCCGAGATGATCACTCCGACGGCCACGCCGTGGCGGTGCTCGAGACCCTCGCGTATCCGGCGCGCCGACCGGTCGGGGTCGAGCGGAAGCAATGCTGCCGTTCCGGCAGCGACATTGGAGAGATCGACGCCGGCATTGGCGCAGACGAAGCCATGGCGCGTCTCGGTGATCAGAAGATCGTCGCGACGTCGGAGGATCCGCACCGACTCCCTCTCGACCAGTGCCTGTTTTGCCTCCTGATCGGCAGTATCGATTTCGACGATCCGCCCCTCGGCCTTGGAGACGACCTTCTGGGTCACCACCAAGACGTCGCCGTCGAGCAGTCCCCCCGGGAGCGCCCCATCCGATCGGGAGGCGTCGATGGCCCCGGCCAGCAGGTCGACCAGGTCGTCGTCGGGGGCCACCTCGCCCATTCTCAAAACGGGGAAGATCCTGATCCCTGCCGGGTCACCCGGGTGGGGCAGAGGGCCCGGTTCAGGCGACGGCATCGAGTACCGCCAGCGACAACCGGGCCGATCGTTCCACATTCGACATGACGGTGGGGGCGACGATGCAGCGGACGCCTTCGGCTTCGACAGCCGGGGCCAAACCGGCGTCGGCCTCGTCGATGACCAGTGTGCCCACCCACGACGCATACCACCTGGCCACTCCGACCACCGATGACTCGTACCCCATCTCTCTCATGAGCCGGTCGGCAGGGCCCTTGAGTGCAGCACCGGCGATGATGGGGGAGACACCGACGGTTCGAAGGCGACGACGGCGCAGTTGATCGAGCACTCCCGGGACGGCCAACAGGGGGCCGATGGAGACCACCGGATTGGATGGGCATACGACGATGGTCTCGGCTCCGGCCAGGGCATCGAGCACGCCGGCACCGGGACGGGCCTGGTCAGCGCCCTCGAAGCGAACACCGGACACCGGGACGCCGTGGCGCAGGCGGACGAAGTACTCCTGGAAGCCGACCTCCGGGCCGTCGGCCAGCTGGAGACGGGTCCGGAGCCGGTCATCGGTCACCGGGACCAGCCGAACGTCCACGCCCCACGCCCGCGCCAGCTCCGAGGTGACCTCGCCCAGGGTGGCGCCTTCCGCGAGGCGCTGGGTCCGGTAGCAGTGGGTGGCGAGATCCCGGTCGCCGAGCCTGAACCAGGTGATTCCGCCGAGCCGTTCCAATGAGTCCATGACCTGGAAGGTCTCGCCGGACAAGCCCCACCCGGTGTCGGGGTTGATGGCGTCGGCCAGCGTGTACATCACTGTGTCCAGGTCCGGCGCGATGTGAAGGCCGTGAAGGTTCGTGTCATCGCCGGTATTCACAATTGCGGTGATCTCGGAGGGTGGTACCACCTCGACCAACCCCCGCAGGAGCCGCGCCGCCCCGACTCCACCTGCCAACGCCGCGATCACGAGGTTCGGGCCCGAGGGGGTGAGTTCGGGGTGGTCATCGTGGGGGCAGGCTACCTGGCCCACACCGGGGTACCTGCCCTTGCCGGACCACCTCAGCTGGTTCCGGCCGCGCCGGATGATGTGCAAGGCTCCCTGCGTGCCGCCGGAGCGAACAGCCCCCTCCGACCAGGGTCTACTGTCCGTCGGGTTCGATGCCACCCCGTTGCTCGGCCAGCCCACCGGGGTCGGGGCGTTCTGCGCCGGCGCGTTGTCCGGCTTGTCGGGACTCCGGGAGATCGACGCCTCGGCGTTCGCCGTCAGCTGGCGCCGCCGCAAGGGGATCCGAGGGCTGGTCCCGTCGGGGATCGGCACCGGGCAGCGGGCCATGCCGGCGCGCCCCCTCCATGCCGCGTGGGGGAGGTCCCGCTTCCCACCGATCGAGTGGTTCATCGGTCGCCGCGACGTCGTTCACGGCTCCAACTTCGTAGTGCCGCCGGCCACCCATGCCGCCCGGGTAGTGACCGTCCACGACCTCACCGTGGTGCTCTACCCCGAGCTCTGCGATCCACCCACCCTGGAGTTCCCGGGCCTGGTCCGCCGGGCGGTCGCCGAAGGGGCCTGGGTCCACACCCCGTCGCAATTCGTGGCCGACCAGGTGGTCGCCGACCTCTCCGTCGACCCCGAGCGGGTGCGGGCGGTCCATCACGGAATCCCTCTGGCTCCCGCCGGCGACGGCTCCGAGGCGCGAACGCCGGTCCGGCTCCCCGAGGGGTGCGGGCGCTATGTGCTGGCCATCGGGACCATCGAACCCCGCAAGGACTATCCCCTCTTGGTCTCCGCCTTCGCCGCGGTGGCCGCCGGCCACCCCGACGTGGCCCTGGTGGTGGTGGGCAGCGCCGGCTGGGGGGCCGACCGGTTCCTCGCCGCCGTCGAGTCCTCCCCGGCCCGGTCGCGGATCGTTCGGCTCGGATACCTCGACGACCAGCTGCTGGGAGCGACACTGCGACAGGCGTCGGTGCTCGCCTTTCCTTCGCTCTATGAAGGCTTCGGCTTCCCCCCCGTTCAAGCCATGGCGGCGGGGGTGCCGGTGGTGGCGACCTCGGCCGGGGCAGTGCCCGAAGTGGTCGGCGACGGAGCCTTACTGGTCGAGCCCGGCGACCGTGACGGGCTGGCGGGCGCCATCAGCCACGTCCTGGATGGGGGGACCGATGTCGAGCAACTCGTGGACCGGGGGCTGCGTCGCAGCCAGGCGTTCAACTGGGATGCGTGCGCCAGAGGCCTGGCGGCCCTCTATCGGGATGCGGCCGGGGTCCGTGACGCAGGTGCGCGCAGCCGGGACGGCCGAGGGAGATGAGGTCCATCCACCTGCTCCTCATGGTCGAGCAGCTTCGCAGGCCGGCCCCGGGCGGAATCGGAACCTACGTTCGCGGCCTGCTGAAGGGCATCGATACCCTCGGGCCCGGGGACCGGCCCGACCTCGAGATCCTGGCCAGCCGTCCCCCCGGTGCTCGGCGCCACCCGGCTCCCTTGGATGGCCTGGGCCATCCATTGCGCGGCCCACCCCTTCCGGGGCCGCTGTTGACCCGCGCCTGGGACCACGGCCTCCTTCGTGCTCCTCGGGGTTTCGACGTGGTCCACGCCTCCTCGCTCTCGACCCTCGAGCCCGGCCGGGCCGCCCTGGTGGCCACCGTTCACGATCTGCTGTGGCGACGGGTTCCCGATGCCTACCCGGACCGAGGACGGGCCTGGCACGAGGCGGCGCTCCGCCGCGCCCTGCGGCGGGCCGATCGATTCATCGTGCCGGCAGAAGCGGTGGCCGACGACCTGCAACAAGCCGGCGTCCAGCGGGACGCAATCACGATCATCCCCATGGGGTCCGATCACCTACCTCCCCCTGACCTCGCCGCGGCCGGCACCCTGTTGTCGCGCCTGGGGGTGAACGGGCCCTTTCTCCTGAGCGTGGGCACGCTCGAGCCCCGCAAAAACCAGGCTCGACTGATCGAGGCCTACGAGCACGTGCGGGGCCGGCTCCCCGAGCCGTGGCCGCTGGTGATGGTGGGGCCGAGCGGATGGGGTCACCAGGTGAAGCCCAGGGCCGGCGTGGTGCTGGCCGGATCGGTCTCGCCTCCGGAGCTTTCGGCGCTGTACTCCATGGCCCGTCTCCTGGCCTACGTCCCGCTGATCGAGGGATTCGGCCTGCCCCCGGTCGAGGCGATGGCGCTGGGCGCACCGGTGGTGGCCAGTCCATTACCGAGCACGGCCGGCGCCGCCTTCGAGGTCGATCCCCATGACGTCGAATCGATCGCCGCGGGGCTGCTGCGGGTGGCCACCGATGACGACGAGCGGTCCCGCCTGCAATCGCGGGGGCTGGACCGCTCGTCTGAGTTGACCTGGTCGGCGGTGGCCCGGCGACATGTCGCGGTCTGGAACGGGGCGCTCGACCCGGCGCGGGACCCGTCGCGTGGGTGACCGTGGGCTCCGCCTCTCGGTCGATGTCACTGCGGTTCCGGAGCGCCCGGTCGGCGCAGGCCAGTACACGCTGCAACTGGTCCGCACGCTGGCCGCCCGATCCGATATCGACCTGGTGCTTCTCACCCGGCGGTCGGATCACCCCCGGTGGCACGCAGCGGCCCCAGGGGCCGAGGTGGTCGCCGCCGCACCCGACCCCCGCCCGCTGCGGCTCGCCTGGGAGCAGACCCGGCTGCCCGGCCTTCTGGCCCGCAAGTCGGTCTCGGTGCACCACGGCCCGCACTACACGATGCCCGGGCGCTCGCCGATCCCAGCGGTGGTCACCATCCACGACCTGAGCTTCTTCGAGTCTCCGCAATGGCACCAACGATCCAAGGTGCTCCTCTTCCGCCGGGCCATCGCCTTGGCGGCACGGCGGGCCGCCGCCGTGGTGTGCCCGAGCCGGGTGACCGCGGCGGAGCTGGATCGCTGGTGCCGGGTGGATGCCGAGGTCTTCATCGCCCACCACGGGGTGGACACCGGCCGGTTCCGGACCGACGAGCCCCACGAAGGGGCCGACCGCGCGTCCCTGGCCCTCATCGACGCCCGCCTGTCCGACGACCGCCCCTTCCTCCTGTTCGTGGGGACCCTCGAGCCCCGCAAGGACGTGCCGACCCTGGTACGTGCCTTCGCCCGCATTGCCGATCGGCAGCCGGACGCCCTGTTGGTGCTGGCCGGCGGGGCGGGATGGGGCGGGTCCGAGATCGACCAGGCGATCCAGGCGTCAAGGGTGACTTCCCGTATCGTCCGCACCGGGTACGTGCCCGACGATGCGGTCCCGGCCCTGCTGCGTTCGGCTGCCGCGGCGGTGTATCCGGCGCTCTACGAAGGATTCGGTCTGCCTGCGCTCGAAGCGCTGGCGTGCGGTGCGCCGCTGGTGACGACGGCCGGCACCGCGATGGAGGAGGTGGCCGGGGGAGCTGCCACGCTGGTGGCTCCCGGGGACGCCGCGGGACTGGCAGAAGCCTTGGACGCCGAATTGTCCGGTCGGGCGGGGAGCGGGCCGGCCGACGCCGGGCGCCGTCAACGTGGCCTGGAGATCGTGGCCCGGCACAGCTGGGAGATGAGCGCCGACCGGCACGTCGAGGCCTACCGTCACGCGGCCCGACGGCCGGCGCCCCCCTGAGATGATCGTGGCGGCCCCCAGCCAGTAGGGTCACCGTCGTGCGATCCCTCATCACCGGTGGTGCCGGCTTTGTCGGCCACTGGCTCGCCGACCACCTTCGCTCTCTCGGCGACCAGGTGGTGGCCATCGACCGGGAGGTGGACGTCACCGATCCATCGGCACTGTTGGCGGCGGTGTCCGACGCCCGACCCGACGCCATCTACCACCTGGCGGCCCTGACCCACGTCGGAGAGTCGTGGGACGAACCGCTGCGGGTGTTGGAGGTAAATGTCATCGGGACGGCCGCCCTCCTGGCCGCGGCCAGGGAGTGCGGTACCGATCCCCGAATTCTGGTGACCAGCTCGGCCGAAGTCTACGGACCCGTCACCGACCCGGCGCTCCTCCCCCTCACCGAAACGTCGCCGACCGCGCCGCTGACTCCCTACGCGGCGAGCAAGCTGGCCGTGGAGGCCATCGTCTCCCAGGCCGGGCGCGGGCACGGCCAGCACGTGATCACGGTGCGACCGTTCAACCACATCGGTCCGGGCCAGACCCCGAGCTTTGCCGTTCCCGCGCTGGCCAAGCGCATCGTGGATGCCGAGCGGCGCGGCGCCCTGACCATCCCGGTGGGCAACCTGTCGGCTCGGCGGGACTTCACCGATGTCCGGGACGTCGTGAGGGCGTACCGCCTGCTGGTCGAGGTCGGCCAGCCCGGCGACGTGTACAACGTCTGCTCGGGGGTCGACGTGTCGATCCGGGAGATCGCCGACGGGCTCCTCCGCCTGGCCGGCACGTCACTGGCGTTCGAGACCGATGCGGCGTTGATGAGGCCGGTGGAGGTCCCCGTGCTGCGAGGCGATCCGGGCCGCCTGGTCGAAGCGACGGGTTGGAAGCCGGAGATACCGCTGGACGAGACCCTCGCCGACGTGCTGGCCTACTGGCGTGGGCGGCCCGACTGAGCTACCGGTGCTCCGGCCGGAAGGAGCGGGTGATCCGTAGGCGGATCGGGCGCCCGGGGAGTTGCGTGCCGTGACCCATTTCGCCGACAGCAGAACGGCCCGCCAGGGGCGGGCCGTTCTGGCTCGTAGAACTCAGGCCGAGATGCTCAGGCCGTGATCGATCAGGCCGTGATCGATCAGGCCGTGATGCTCAGGGCGTGATGCTCAGGCCGACGGGATCAGGGTACGCAGCTGGGTACGGGCTTCCTTGGCCTGGACATGGGCCTGCTTGGCCAGGTCCCGAGCCTGCACCGGAAGGCGGTCCTCCAGGGGGGCGACGGCCGTCTCCAACCGCTCGATGATCTCCTCGAACCGCTCCATCAGTCCCTCGACCGTGGTGTCGACGTTGTGAAGGGCCCCGCTCAGGTCGCTGCGCACCGCGTTGAAACGGTCCTCCAACCCGACCTTCGGGTCGGCCAGGCGCTTGCGCAGCTCTTGACGCTGCACCTGCACCTGCTGGAAGCCGAGCACGCCCGCACCGATGACCACGTAGGTGGCATCCTTGGCGACGGCGGCGACGTCCTTGGCCGCCCGACTGAAGTCGGCGTTGATCTCCGGCATCTTGATCTCTGGCATCGTGTTCTCCTCGTATCGGTGAAGGGCATCCAAGCGAGTTGGAATGCACCGGAGGGGCGCCGGCGTGGGCATCATGGCCCTGCGGCCCCGCCTCTCGTGATGGATACAACTGTATACGGAGTGATAAACATTTGCAAGCACTCTCGGCAACTCGGGCAATTTATGCCTCTGAACAGGGGAGACACCATTTCGCCGTCCCGGCCCGATAGCCTCTGACCCTTGATGGAAACGCTGGCACCGCCGGTTGTCGCCGTCGTCGTCGCCCACGATCCAGGCCCGTGGTTCGAGGAGACGCTGACTTCTCTCGCAGCCCAGGACTATGCGGAGCTCTCGGTGCTGGTCCTCGACTCGGGCGGTCGTGACGACCTCACCGCCCGGGTCGCGGCCGTGTTGCCCACGGCCTACGTGCGCCGTTTCGAGAAGAACCGAGGCTTCGGGGCCACGGTGAACGAGGTGCAGGCCATGGTCGCCGGGGCGGACTACTTCCTGTTGTGCCACGACGACGTGGCCCTTTCGTCCGATGCCGTGCACCTGATGGTCGAAGAGGCATTCCGCTCGAACGCCGGCATCGTCTCCCCGAAGGTGGTCAGCTGGGACGACCCCGAGCGCCTGGTCCACGTGGGGATGATGGTGGACAAGGGGGGTTCGGTGGTGGAGCGCGTGCAGGCCCACGAGATCGACCACGGCCAGCACGACGCGGTCCGCGATGTCTTCGTCGCTCCCGGCGGGTCCACGCTGATCAGAGCCGATCTGTTCGAAGAGCTCGGGGGCTTTGACACCGACATCGTGGCCATGGGTGAAGACCTCGACCTGTGCTGGCGGGCCCAGGTGGCGGGAGCCCGGATCATCGTTGCGCCTGACGCGCAGGTCCGACATCTGGAAGTGCTGGCCGGTGGGTCCAGGCCAATGGATGCGGCGCTGGTGTCGGCCGGTCCGGGTCGCCCATCGAGGCACCCGGTCACGCTCCAGGAGCTCCAGCGCCGCCATGAGCTCCTGGCCGTGTTCAAGTGCTACAGCCGCCTCCACCTCGTGCGGGTGGTGCCCCAGATCGCGATCCTGGCCCTCGGTGAGGTCATCGTCGCCGGGGTGGCCGGCAACAGGGCCCGGGCCCGGGCCGTGGTCCGGGCGTGGCGCTGGAACCTCGGCCGGCTTTCGGCGATCGGTCGGCAACGGAAGGAGCTGAAGGGGCATCGCCGGCTGAGCGACAAGGAAATCCGGCTGCTCCAGGTGGGGGGCAGTGCCCGGCTCTCCACCTACGGGCGCCGGGTGTTCCAGAGCGGTTTTCACGGTGCCCACGCCGACGAGCTGGCGGCGGCCGAAGGTGCCCGCCCGTCGGGAGCGGGCCCTACGGGCACGTCGTCGGGCTGGAGACGGCCTGTCGCCGGCGGCATGGCCCCGGGGGCAGTAGGCGAACCCGCCCAGGCGGTATCCGGGCGGGGTCGGGTCACCCCGAGGGTGCGGGCGACCGTGTGGCTGTCGGCAGCAGTGGTCGCGTTGATCGGGAGCAGAGGTGTCGTCTCCGGGCACCTCCCGGCCGTCGGACAGTTCACACCGTTCCCGAGCTGGTCGTCGACACTGTCGATGTTCGCCTCGGGGTGGCGTCCGTCCGGAGTCGGGACGACGGCGCCGGCCTCCCCCGCCCTCGGGCTGGCCGGACTGGCCGGCACCCTCGTGCTGGGGGCCATGGGACTCACCCAGAAGCTGATGATCTTCGCCTGCGTCCCCCTCGGTGTGTGGGGGTTGGTGCGGCTGTTGCGACCCTTCGGCTCCCAGCGCGCCTCCCTCGTCGGCGGACTTGCGTATCTGGCCGCGGCCCTGCCCTGGAACGCCCTCGCCCTGGGGCGGTGGGGGGCCCTGGTCGTCTACGCCGGCGGGCCCTGGGTACTGGCCCTGTTGTTCGGGGCCACCGGCACCGCCCCGTTCGCCCGGATAGGGCCGGGAGCGGGGCGCATCCTCACGTCGGACCTCGATGCCGTCGACCCGGCCGGCCGGCGGCCGTCGGCGCTGCGGCGGTTCTCCGCCTGGACCGTCCGCCATGGAAGGGTCCGAAGCGTGGTGGCACTCGGCCTGCTCGAGGCGGTGCTCGTCTCGTTCGTCCCGGCGGCCGCCGTCGTGGTGCTGCTGGCCGCTCTGGCCCTCGCCCTGTCCTCCCTCGTCTACGGCGACTGGCGTTCCACCGGCAAGGCGGCCGCCCTGGCGGCCGGTTCGACGCTGGTCGCCGCCCTGATCTGTCTGCCCTGGCTCATCGGGGTGCTGTCAGCCGGCCGAGGTGCGGTGGCGGTCTTCGGTGTCCCGACGCCCGTCTCCGAGGCGGCGTCGTGGGGATCCCTCCTCCGCTTCGCCGTCGGCCCCATCGGGGACTCGCCGCTGGCATGGGGGTTTGCCGCGGCGGCCGTCGTGCCCTTGGTCCTGGCCCGGGGGGAGCGGTTCCGGTGGGCGGGCCGGCTGTGGTCGATCGCACTGGTCTTCTGGCTCGCGGCCTGGGCCACCGGCCGGGGTTGGACGGGCGGCCTGGCCATCGATCCGCTCGTGTTGCTGGGACCGGCGGCGGTTGCCGTCGCCGCCGCCATCGGGCTGGGGGTGGCCGCTTTCGAGGAGGACCTGCGGGCGGCCGATTTCGGGTGGCGTCAGCTGGTGACCGTCGTCGCCACCGGTGCCGTCGTGCTGGGGGCGGCACCGACGCTGGTCGCGGCCCTTCCCGGTCGATGGGGACTCCCCATTGACGACTTCCGTCAGTCGGTGACCTGGATGCGCGGGCAGGCGACCAACGGCTCGTTCCGGGTGCTGTGGCTCGGGGACACGCGATCGCTGAACCAGGGCTCGTGGAGCGCGGGGGAGGGGCTGGCCTACGCCACATCTGACGACGGTGCCCCGGATGCCAGGTGGCTGTGGAACGCCGCTGGCCCCGGCCCGGCCGTGGGCCTGGCCGGGGCCATCACCTCGGCCCGGACCGGCCGCACCGATCAGCTGGGCCGTCTGCTGGCCCCGGCCGGAGTTCGCTATGTGGCCCTTCTGACCTCGCTGGCGCCGGAGATCGTCGGCGAGCAGACGCCCGAGGTCTATCCGGTGCCCGGCGATCTCGCCCCCGCCCTCGACCGCCAGCTCGACCTCAGCCCGGTGGTCTCCGGCACCGGGATCACCGTCTACGCCAATGCCGACTGGGTGCCGGTCCGGGCAGAAGTAGCCGGCGGGAAGGGCGCCGCCGTCACCCCGCCGGGCCCGGGGGTCCTCGCCAGTCCATCGGGATCCGGCATCCTGGCCGGTGCCACACCCGTGCTCCCGGGCCGGGCTGCATCCCGTTCCTACACGGGCCGCCTCTCGGTGGGCACCGTGCATTCGGCGTTGGCCCCGGCCGGGCGGTGGGCCCTGACCGGTCCGCAGGGTACGCCCGAGAGCCGGACGCCGTCGTTCGGTTGGGCGGCGAAGTATCGGGTGACCACCGCAGGAGTCGGGTCGCTGCACTTCGACGGCGGGGTGGTGGGGCCGGCCTCGTTGCTCTTCTCGATCGCCGCCTGGACGGCGGCGATCATCTTTCTCACCGGCCGCTGGGGCCGCCCTTGGCAGCGGAGACGGAACGGGCGCCGCCGCGCCGGCGGCCGCGGACCTGGCGGTGCCTCCGGGTCGGGGCCTGAGCCCCCCCCTGACGGGAGCCCGGTCCCGGAGCGGGACTCATGACCGGAGCAGGCGGGCCGGTGCCCGGCACCGCCGGGACTGACGTTCCAGACGGGAGCGCCCTCTCTGCGGTCCGAAGGTCCCGCCACAGCGCCCTGCGACCGGTTCGCGGCCGATGGGCGGCCATCCTCTCGGTGGCCGTCGTGGTCATCGGGGCAGCACTGATCGACGCCGCCTTCCCGGTCTCGTCTGCGCCACCCGGACCGGGGCCGGGCGACGGCGTGCCGGTGGCCCCGGTCGACGCGTACTCGTCGTCGGCCTTCTGCTCGGTCGGGACCGGGACGGCGGCCGGCAGCACGATCTATTTGACCAATTCGACACCCGACCCCGTCACCGGCGTGATGACCTCGATCGGGCCGGCAAGCACCAGCGGTGTGGTCCCGACCGTGCGTCGCCGTGTGGATGTGCCGCCCTTCGCCACCGGCGCGGTGGATCCGTCGGCCGGGCTTCCTGCGGGCAGCAACTCCACCTCATTCGTGTTCGCGGGCGGGGGAATGGCTGTCAGCCAGGTCGTCTCCGGGCCCAACGGATGGAGCACGGCGCCCTGTGCGTCGCAGGCGTCTCCCCGGTGGGCATTCGCCGGAGGATCCACATCAGCCGGGAACACATTGGCCCTCTCCCTCTTCAATCCGACCGCCTCGGAAGCCGCCGTGAACATCTCGTTCCTCACGAGCTCCGGACTGATCACCCCACAGGCGTATCAAGGGTTGGCGATCCCGGCGGGACAGATGGTCGTGGAGAACGTTGGCGATTTCGTGCAGAACGCGGCGGACATCGCCACGCTGGTCACCACCCAGTCGGGTGACCTGGTCAGCACCGAATTCCAGCAGTGGTCGTCGGGCCCCACTGCGGGAGTGTCCATCCGATTGGGTGCACCCGCGCTGTCGACGACCTGGCGGTTCGCCCAGACCACCATCACGCCGGGATCCAATGCGAGTTTTTATCTGGCCAACCCGACCGGCAACCCGATCGTGGCGACCATCGGATTAGGGCTCTCGTCGGGCTCGGTCGTGCCCCGGAACCTGGTCATCGGGCCGCTCTCCGTCTCGGCGTTCACGGCGTCCGGGTCGGCAGACGTGCCCCAGGACGTTCCCTTCTCGGTGACCGTCACGTCGTCGGCGCCCATCGTGGTCGGTCGGTCGGTGCAGGCGGCCACCGGGGGCGCCCTACCGGTATGGGGTTCGTCCTCCGCGACCGCCACCGTCGCCGACCGCTGGCTGGTCCCCGCGCCGGGGGTGGCGGGTGCTCCAGGGACGGCCGGCGCCACCATCGACAGCCTGGCGGTGGCCAACCCGGGACCCGACGCCGCCCGGGTCACCGTTTCACTCCTGGGTGGGAGACGTCCGACCGCCGTGGTCATGATCGCCCCCGGCGGGTTGGCCGTCCTCGGCCCCCATCAGGTCGGGGGGCTCTCCGTGCTCTCGGTGTCGGCCTCCCGACCGGTCTACGTGGAAGAGGACAGCGGGCCGACCGGCGCGCCGGGAGTGGTCAGCTCGGCGGGATTCCCCTTCGTCGGGTGACCGGGTCGTCGAGGGGCCTCCGCGGATCAACCGTGCTGCCACATCCGGGCCTGGAGGGTGCGGGTTCCCGGAAGGGCGGCTTCGTCGAGCCGGGCCAGGTCGTCCTCGTCGATGTGCCAGCCGAGGGCTCCGGCGTTCTCCTCGGCCTGGCCCCGGTTCTTTGCGCCCGGGATGGGGACGACACCTTTGGCCATCACCCAGTTGAGCGCCACCTGGCTCGGGAGCTTGCCGTCGTGCTTTTCGCCGATCCGCCGGAGCTCGGCGACGACCCCCTCGACCACCGCCATCGGGTGGTTGGAGAAGTTCCGCTTGCCAGGCGGGGGGTGGGCCGCGGAGTACTTGCCGGTCAGCCGGCCCTGGCCGATCGGGGAGTAGGCCATCGGCAGCACTCCCATCTCCCGGCACGCCGCCAACAGCCCGGTGGTCTCGGGAGCGCGTCTCAACAGGGAGAACTCGATCTGGTTGGTGGCCAGTCGCATCCCTCGGCCGCGCAGCGCCTCGGACATGGCGTGTGTCTCCTTGACCGAGTAATTCGAAACTCCCACGGCCTTCACCAGGCCCGCCTGGTGTGCGGACGCCAGGGCGTCGGCCAGGGCCGCGTGTGACCGGAGGCTGATCGGTCCGTGGATCTGGTAGAGATCGACCGCCGGTAGGCCGAGACGCCCCAACGAGGCCCGGAGGGACTTGAGCAGGGCGCCGCGAACCTGCAACTTCCACGGCGAGGGCATGAACTTGGTGGCGACGACGGCCGAGGCCGCCCGCTGCGGGTCGCGGGCGAGCATGTGGCCGATGATCCGTTCGCTCTCTCCCCGGCCGTAGACCTCGGCCGTGTCGAACAAGGCGGCTCCGGCATCGACCGAGGCGTCCCATGCGCCTTGGATCGAGTCGCGGGTCAAGGTGGTGTCGTAGCCCCCCATACCCCAGGTCGAGCGGTCCCCCCAGGCCCAGGTGCCGACGCCGATCAAGGGGACGGTGACGTCAGAACCGCTGAGCTTGTAGCCGTCGGGGAGCATCCCTGCACGGTACCGGATCCGCTCGGAGAAGAGGAAGCCGAGGGATACGGTTCGCCAGTGATGGATGGGCCAGGCGACAACGACGGTGGCGGTCCCGCCGAGGGCCGTCTTCGAATTCGCCGTCGATCTGGACCGCGACCGGCAGGCCGACCCCAAGATCGGCAGGGTGGGGGCGACGGTCAGGTCCGGGGATGGAGGCACGGTGGGGTTCTCGGGCCGCACCAAGGGACTGCCGGGCCCGCCGACACCATCCCCTCACGGTCGACGCCGGACACCCGGGTCATCAGCCGGCCGAACGAGTCGGGCTTCCGACGACACAGGGCAGTGGTCGCGATGCGGCAGCTCGCGGCGACGAAGTCACGAGTGCAGCTCGACGGAGATCCGATCGTCGCCGAGTTCCTTCCCCGAGAACTTGCAACCGGCAGCCTTCGCCACACGCATGACCATCTCGGCATTCGAGGCGCTCACCGCCATATGGCACGAACCATATGAGTTGAGCCGCTCCCAGAGCACACCTATTTCGAATCCCCGGACGAATTCCGGGTCGTCTGTGTCAAACCGAAGCTCCGCATCCATGGGGAGAGCATCGTCAAAGGGGCTCCCGCCCTTAAGTGGCGCCCGGCGGCGGCCTCGCTCCAACCCTCCGTGCCTCGGGCCGGCTCAGGTGCCAGGAGGGGCCGACGGGGCCGGTACAACGGTGATGTTGACGGCAAATTCGCCTGCCCGGAGCCCGCTCCCGGAAGAGGTCGTGCTGGCCGACTCGACCTGCACGGTCCATTGTGCATTTTCGGCGGTGAAGATCGAACCGGTCACCGTCACGGTGGTCGGAGGAGAGCCGGCATTCGGCGTGGATCCGTTGGTGACCGGCGAAGAACCGGCCTGGACGTTGGTGATCGCATAGCCGGACGAGCGGAGCTTCGATTCGTAGGCCGTCGTCCCGGTGCTGATGGAGCCGGTGACGGCGAAGCCCACATCCCAGTGGTTGTCCGTTCCGCCGCCGATGAGGACCCGGGAGTTGTCGGGAACCGGAACACCGGTCGGGAATCCGGCCGGGAGCGAGCCGTTGGCGCCCGAGAAGCTGTGACCGAAGAAGTTGCCACTCACCTGGTGCTTGCTCACATGCAGGCTGCATCCGGAGGCGACGAGACCAACCGAGACGGCCACGGCCAGGCACACGGCCGCAGCGGGCGACCACCGTGCGGGGGAGTGCGCCGGCATCGCCCCGCTGGGACCGCCGGGGGCCACCACGGCCGTCTTCGCAGCCGCCGGACCGGTCGGACGGGTCGGAGTCTCTGTACCCGCCGTACCCGTCCTCCGTCGCATGTGGCGGCCTCCCCGCGCTCCGTCAGGCGCCATCGGTCCAAATGCCGAGGACGTCCGTCCGTCATTCATGAGTCTCGCATCCAAGGCCGGGAACGACTTGCCCTGCGGACACTACCGCCTGGCCTGGCAGAGGACCGAGGACCGTGGACGACTGTTGGCGAGGGGGGCTGGCGAGAGGGGCTACGGAGCCAGCACGGTGACGAAGTCCCGCGTCCAGCCGACCTGGTACTGGTCGGCTGGACGGTTCTGCCCGGGTATGCCGGCGGCCAGCGGCGCGCCGGGAGCCGGAGCTGACGCCAATTGCACCCATTCCGGGTTGATGTCGAGCTGCATCGCCACGGTCGCCCCAGCGCTCACCAGGGCGTTGGTCAGATCCAGGGGGAGGGCTTGCATGCCGGCGGAGTAGATCAGGTTTCCCGCCGCGTCCTCTCCCAGGGCGCTGCGGGCCACGGCGGCTACCCCCCCGACAGTCGACCCCCATGCTCCGATGTCGGCGATCCGGGGACTGGGCCGACCTGCGTTGACCAGAGTCGTGAGGTTCTGGCGAACACTCGCCACCTGTTCCCCGGGGACAGGCACGCCCTGGCCCCAGATGCCGACCCGGGCGGCGCCACTGGTGTCGATCACCAGGCTGGCGGCGCCGGGCACCAGGGGGACCAGCACCTGCCCGTTCAGCTCGAACCCGCCGACGCCGGCGTTGGCCTTGAACCCACCGTTGAAGGCGGCCAACAGAAGGGGGGCCTCATGAGGACCGATGGTGGATCCGTTGTCCGGAGCCACCATGGCCGCGCCCGTCGGTGGGTCGGAGCTGCCCGCATGGAGGTTGAATCGAGTGAGCCCGACCCGGAAGCGGAAGGTCGTGATGACGTCTCCGGTCGACTGGGGAGACGACCGGCGGTCAACCGCAATCGCTCCGTTGACCAGAGAAACCGGTGTCCACCCTGGTTCCTCCGCGGTGGTTGTGGTCGTCGGCCGAATCGTCGCCACCGTCGTCGACGGAGGGACGGCCGCCTTCGTCGGAGCGCTCGAGCCCCTGGCGACCGACGTGCACCCCGCCACCACCAGCACGGCGGCGGTCACACCCAGCATCACACCCGGCATCACCCACGGCCTGACCGGCCCCGCTGCATCTGGCCTCGCCCGAACCACCTGCGTCGTCACGGGCAGTGAGCTTAGGAGCCGGTCCACCTCTGCCGGCATCGCCCCCCCGGCGACCGCACGCGATCCGGCGACATCACCGCGCGCATGCTGCTGGCGGCCATGTCCGAGGCCGGGTGGGCGGTCGCCGCCTCGCCCGAACCGGCGGTGGAGCGCGAGCGGGTCGGCGCGCTGGTCATGCGGCTGGTGACCGGACTGCGGTAGCCGGCTCCGGCGATCAGGCGTACGTCCGCACGAGGGCGAGGACCGCTTCGACGTCTGGACCCACTCCGCGCAGTGACGTGGCCGAAGGTTCGACTCGCCGGGCCGCGACTGCGCACAGGTCGGCGGCTGGTCCGGAGATGGTGGTGACGGCCGGCCCGTCCGGGAGGAAGTCCCACTCGTCACCGTCCGGCGATACCAGCCGGAATGCCACCGGTCCGGCCCCGGCCCGGCCGGCCGATGTGAAGGCATAGGGAAGCGTCCGCCAGGCCAGCCGGGCGATGGGCCGGAGGCGGTCGGTGGCCGTGAGCTCGGCGCCGACGGCGCCGGCCACGTCACCGGCGTGGATCCATGTCTCGGCCAGCCGGGTGGTGGCCAGCGTGCGGGCCGACAATTCGCCGGCAACCCAGTCGACCCGGGTGGACAGGTCCATGGCATCGAGAACCCCGACCAGGCGACCCGCCCCCGAGGACCAGCGCTCGGCCAGCGCGGCGCTCGGCAGTCCCCGCTCGCCTGCGACCATCGATGCGGCGCCGTCGTCGACCGAGGCCGCATCCCTCCACCCGGGAGCCAAGCCGGCGATCACCTCGGAATAGCTCCCGGTGGCGCTGGCGATGGCCATCTCGTCCGTCTGTGCCAGGTGGAGGACCACGTCGGCGACGTCCCAACCCTCGCAGCGGGTGGTGGCGTGCCAGTCCGGCTCGGTCAGGCCGGCCAGGAGGCCCGCCAGCTCAGCGTGTTGGGCGGTGAGGGCAGCGACGGCGGGGTCCACTGGCTCACACCATAGGGCTCCCACCGCAGGCCACGCCGGGGGGGAGGGGCACCGCCGTGCCCGCTACCGGGAGGCCGGTGGTGGGGGAGGAGGCCAGGGGGCCTTCTTCGGCCAGGGGCCGGACGGTTGCGCCGGGATCGGCGATGGCGCCTGGGGCCAGTGTGCGGCCGGGTCAGGGGGGGGCGGCCACGGGGCGGGGCCGGCCTGGCCCTCGCCGGACCTCTGTGCCGGGTCGGCCGGGTCGGCCGGCTGTGCCGGTTCGGCCGCGCTCTCCTGATCGGAGGAATGGGCGGCACGCGAGATTCCGCCGCCGGCGGACACCTCGGCCTCACCCCGTCCGCCCTCGGGGGACCCGGTCGGGGCCGGCGCCTCCCTGGTCCCGGCCCCGTCTCGAGGGTCGGCCCCGTCTCGAGGGTCGGCCCCGTCGGCCGCTCCCGGGGCAGTCCCGTTGGTGCCCCCCGGAGGTCCGTCGACGTTGTCGGACCCGGTCGGACCGTGCTGGGCGGCGACGAAGATCGGAGGCACCGTCTTGACACCGTGCTCGTGCACCGGCCGCCCGTAGGCGGTGTCCACCAGCTGACCGACGGTCTCGCCGTCGATGGTCTCCTCGTCGAGCAGTGCCCGGGCCACCGCGTCGAGGCCACCCCGGTGGCGGGCCAGCACTTCGAGCGCACGCTCTTCTTGGGCCCGGAGGATGAGCTCCACCTCGTCATCGATGACCTGGCTGGTGTGCTCGGAGTAGTCCCGAGTGTGCATCAGGTCCTCACCCAGGAAGACCTGTCCCTGGGATCCCCAGGCCATGGGGCCGATCTTGTCGCTCATCCCCCATTCGCGGACCATCTTGCGGGCCAGTTCGGTGTTGCCGACCAGATCGTTGCTCGCCCCCGTGGACAGGTCGCCGTAGACCAGCAGCTCCGCGGCCCGACCGCCCATGCGCACGGCCAGCGAGTCCTCGATGTGCTGGCGGGGGTGGATGTGGCGCTCCTCCATGGGGAGCTGCATGGTCACCCCGAGGGCCATGCCGGTCGGCAGGATGGTCACCTTGTGGACCGGATCCGCATCGGGCAGCACATAGGCGAGCACCGCGTGCCCTCCCTCGTGGAAGGCCACCCGCTCCTTCTCCGCACCGGACAGGACGAGGCTCTCGCGTCGTTGGCCCATCAGGACCCGGTCCCGTGATGCCTCGAAGTCGACGTTCTGGATGACCGTGGAGCCCCGCCGCACCGCGTGCAGGGCGGCCTCGTTGACCAGGTTGGCCAGGTCGGCGCCGCTCATGCCGGGGGTGCCGCGGGCGACCGTGCCCAGGTCGACGCTTGGGTCGACCCGCTTGTCCTTGCAGTGGACCTGCAGGATGGGGAGGCGCTCATCGAGGTCGGGAAGGGGAACCACGATCTGGCGGTCGAATCGGCCCGGCCGCAGGATGGCCGCGTCCAGGATGTCAGGGCGGTTGGTGGCGGCCATGACCACGATGCCCTCGGTCGGGTCGAACCCGTCCATCTCCGAGAGCATCTGGTTGAGGGTCTGCTCACGCTCGTCGTGGCCGCCCCCGAGCCCGGCGCCCCGCTTGCGCCCGATCGAGTCGATCTCGTCGATGAAGACGATGGCCGGTGCCTGCTTGCGGGCGGTGGCGAAGAGGTCCCGGACCCGGCTGGCGCCCACCCCGACGAACATCTCCATGAAGTCCGATCCGCTGACCGACATGAAGGGCACGCCCGCCTCACCGGCGACGGCCCGGGCCAAGAGGGTCTTGCCGGTGCCCGGGGGCCCGACGAGCAGTATGCCCTTGGGGATGCGAGCGCCTATCTCCTTGAAGCGGGCCGGCGTCTTGAGGAAGTCCACGACTTCGCTGATCTCGAGTTTGACCCCGTCGTATCCGGCCACGTCGTCGAAGGTCGTCGACGGCCGCTCGGTCGAGTACAGCTTGGCCTTGGAACGGCCGATGGACATGATGCTCCCCATCTGACCCTGCGCCTTCCGGCTGACGTAGAAGAAGACGGCGCCGATCAGCACGAACGGGAGGACCCAGCCCAGGATTCCGACCAACGGGTTCGAGGTCGGGGTGACCAGTTTGTAGTTGGAGCCGAGGGGCTTGAGCGCATTGAGCTCGGAGTCGGTCACCGGATTGGGCCCGTTGACCGTGTAGGAGCGGCCGTCCGCCAAGGTGCCGGTGATCACACCGGTGGTCTGGTCGATCGTGGCCGTGTGGATCTGCTTGCCCTGGATGTCGGTGAGGAACGTGTTGTAGGTCAGGGGGTTGGTGCTGGCCTTGTGCAACAGGTTGGGGACGATGAGGACGGACAGCACGGCGATGGCGATGACCGCGTAGATCACCATCCGGTTCTTGTTCTGGCCGGGCGCTTCCTGTCCCGGACCCCCCGTCCCAGGGGGACCGCCGGGCGCATTCGGGTTGGGCGGAGTCACCCCTTCATGCTATTCGCACCGGGCGTCATTTGAGGCATCGCCCAGGGCTTGAGGCCTGCTGCCGCCTGCGTTCGGGGTTCGATCGGTATCGTGACAGGGTGATCGAGCGGCCCGAACAGGGAGTGGACTCCGCCTCGGCCGCAGCTCGAGGGTCGGTCGGGGCCGCGGCCGGGGTCGGTGACGGAGCGCCCCCGGCCCCAGTCGAGGCGGTCCCCAGCCCGATCCCACCGGTCGGCGCCGGCCCGGTGGACCCCGGGGAGTCCCTCGGCCACCAGCTCGGCGCGGGTGCGGCCCCGTGCAGCCGGTCGGCGGCCTGGATGTGGCTGCTGTTCGCCGCCCTGGGATTCCTGGGCGGCCAGGTGTTGGCCGCGGTGTTCGTGGCCGTCACCGCCGCTTTCGAGGGGAAGTTGAATTCCCTGGCCGCCATCACCCGGCTCGACGAACCCCCGACCTGGTACATCGTCTCCACCCTGCTCGGCCTGTGGGCGGGTTTCTCCGCGGCCGGATGGCTCGCCACCGGGATCAGGGGCACCAAGAGCTTCGTCCGGGACCTGGGGCTCCGCTTCCGATGGGCCGATCTCATGGGGATCCCGATCGGGATCGGCGGGCAGATCCTGGTGGTCCTGATCTATGTCCCCATCTCCCACCATGTGCACGACTTCACCCAGCGCTTCAATGCGCCGAGCCAGCGGCTGACCGGTGGGTCGCACGGGCTGGGCTTCGTCATCATCGCCATCTGCACGGTGGTGGGTGCGCCCTTCTTCGAGGAGCTGTTCTTCCGGGGCGTCCTGCTCCGCGCCCTCGCCCGCCTGTTCGGGACCATCGGCCGCTGGGTGGGGCCGGCCCTGGCCATCGTCATCTCCGGGGTGCTCTTCGGTCTGGCCCACGCCGAATCGCTCCAGTTGCTGGGTCTGGCGTTGTTCGGGATCATCCTGTCGGGCGTCTCCTACCGGACGGGCCGGCTCGGAATGAACATGATCGCCCACGCCACCTTCAATCTGATGGCCGTGGCCGCCGCCGTGGTGGCGCCGATGACCCTCGGTGCCGCTCTGAGATGACCGCACCGGTCGATGTCGCCCCGACCGAGACGAGGCCGGGCGTGCGCCTCGCCTCCCCGCGGGAGGGTCCGGCGCTCCTCCGCAGGCTGACCCGGAGGTCCTCTTGGCCGGGGTGGGTCAACCTGGTGACGGTGGTGGGCGTCACGTTGGTCGCCCTCAGCCAGCTCCATCCGTCGCTGCTCCTGGCCAACACCACCACCGCCGGAGGGGACACCGGCGCCCACGTGATCCTCCCGGCGTTCATGAAGTCCCATCTCCTGGCCCACGGCCTGCTGACCGGCTGGGACCCGGGCTGGTACGACGGCTTCCCGGTGTACACCTTCTACTTCCCGCTGCCCGGGCTGGTCACCGTCCTGTTCAACGCCGTGATGCCCTATGACGTGGCCTTCAAACTGGTCACCGTGCTCGGCACAATGCTCCTCCCGGTCAGCGCCTGGGCCTTCGGCCGCCTGGCCCGCCTGCGTGACCCCGCCCCGGCCTGCCTGGCGGCGGCCACGCTCCCCTTCCTCTTCGAGCCCAGCTTCTCCATCTACGGGGGCAACATCCTCTCCACCCTGGCCGGAGAGTTCTCCTTCTCCCTGAGCCTGTCGTTCGCACTCCTGTTCCTCGGGGTGGTCGCCTCGGGCCTCCGCACCGGACGCCACCGGGCGCTGGCCGCCCTCCTGTATGCCGTGACCCTGCTCTGCCATCTGATCCCCGCCCTGTTCGCGGCGGTGGGAGCCGGGGTCTGGCTGCTCCTCGACGCCGACCTCGCCCGCAGTCTCCGGCCGGGGTTCAGGGGCCGACCGGCCCGGCGACGGTGGTCACGCCGCCTCGGCTGGTCCGTCGTCGCCGGCGCGGTCGGCGTCGGGCTGGCCGCCTGGTGGCTCATTCCGTTCGCCCTCGGCCAGGCCTACACCACCGACATGGGCTACACCAAGGTCTTCGGGTTCCCCCACCTGCTCTTCCCGGCGTCGGCCCGCTGGGTGCTGGCCGCAGACCTGGTCGGCCTGGTGGCCATGGTGGTGCGCCGTAACCGGGTGGCGCTGTTCCTCGCGGTCATGGGGGCCATCTCGGCCGCGGTCGTCTGCCTCGACCCCACTCCCAAGCTCTACAACGTGCGATTCCTGCCGTTGTGGTTCCTCTGCCTCTACCTGCTGGCCGGCTACGCAGTGGCCGAGGTGGTGGCCGCCGCCGCCCGTTGGAACCGCCGGCGCCGGCTCGATCAATGGGTGGTGGCCGTACGGGAGCGCCTGCGGTCGCCGCACGGCGTGCCCTGGCGGCCCGGCAACCGGATCAGCCGGTTCCGCCGGCCCACCCCCGATCCGGGTCCCCCCGGGTCTGTGGTCGGCCCGCTCGTCGCCCTGGCGACCGCCTGTTTGGTGGTGGTCCCTCCGCTGGTGCTGCCGGCGTCGACCCTCGCCAAGGTCGGGGTGGCGGTCAGTGCCAACCAGCCGAGCGCCTGGGCCCAGTGGAACTACTCCGGCTACGAGGGCAAGCCCGACTACCCCGAGTACCGGGCGGTGATCCAGATGATGGCCAAGGTGGGGGCCGGCCAGGGATGTGGTCGCACCATGTGGGAGTACGACCCCTCGCTCAACCGGTTCGGCACCACCATGGCCCTGATGCTCCTTCCCTACTGGACCCACGGATGCGTGGACTCCATGGAAGGTCTGCTGTTCGAGTCGGCCTCCACAACCCCGTTCCACTTCATCAACCAGAACGAGCTCTCGGTCACCCCCTCTGACGCCGTGGTCGGCCTGCCCTACGGCGGGTTGAACGTGCCACTGGGCATCGAGCACCTCCAGCAGCTCGGCGTCCGGTACCTGTTGGCCTCCTCCACCACGGTCGAACAGGCGGCTGCCGCCGATCCCAACGCCACCGAGGTGGCCTCGACCGGTCCGTGGGCCACGAGCTACAACGGGCAGACGCTGAACACGACCTGGAAGGTGTACCGGATCAGCGGCTCGTCGCTGGTCCAGCCGCTGGCCAACCAACCAGTGGTCTGGAAGGGTGTTGCCCCGGGCCAGACCAGCTGGCTGGCTCCGGCGGTCAGCTGGTACGACGCCCCGGGCCGATGGAGCGTGGTCCCCGCCGCCGGCGGTCCTCCGGGGTGGGCCCGGGTGCAGGTGGGCGACAAGCACCCCGCCGCGGTGCCCGAGCCGACAGCCACCGTGTCCCACATCACCCAGACCGACAGTTCGGTCTCCTTCCATGTCGACCGGGTGGGCGTCCCCGTCGAGGTCAAGGTCTCCTACTTCCCGAACTGGCAGGCCACCGGGGCGAACGGGCCCTGGAGGGTGGCTCCGAACCTGATGGCCGTGGTCCCGACCAGCCACGACGTCACCCTGCGCTACGCCAGGTCGGGGGCGGACAAGGCGGGTCTGGCGATCTTTTTGGCCGCGGTGGTGGCCGCGGTAGTCCTGGCCTTGCTCGATCGTCGGGTCAGGCGGGCCCGCCGGGCCACCGCGCACCGCCCGGCGTCGTGAGCCGGACCGGGCCATGACCCGGGCCCTCGGCATGTTCCCGCTCTCGACCGTTCTGTTCCCCCACGCCGGGCTGCCGTTGTACGTCTTCGAGGCCCGCTATCGGGCGCTCATGGCCGACTGCCTGGGACGGGCCGGCGACTTCGGAGTGGTGCTGATCGCCCGGGGCTCAGAGGTGGGCGGTGGAGACCAGCGGTTCGAGGTGGGCACCGTTGCCCGGATCGCGCAGGTCGCCCGCCTGGACGAAGGGCGGATGATGATCCTGGCCCGGGGGATCGAGCCGGTGCGGGTGCGGCGTTGGCTCACCGAGGATCCGTATCCCTTGGCCGAGGTGGAGGGGGTTCCCACCGGCCGGGTTGCCGACGGCAGCCCGGCGGTCACGACGGGAGCGGAGGCAGTGCGCCGGCTACGGGGACTGCTGTCGGAGTTGGGCGACATCCCGGCTCTTCCCTCCGACCTCGACCTCTCCGGTACCGATGACGAGACCGGTTGGCGACTGTGCGAGTTGGCACCGCTCAACCTGATGGACCGCCAGCGGCTGCTCTCCTCGGGAGGCCTGGCCGCCCGGATGGAACTGCTGGTCGAGTTGTGCGACGCCATGGCCGCGGACGTGATCGGGATGCTGGCCGGCGGCCAGGGGGACTGACTGGCGGGCCGACCGGCACCCTCGGCCCGGCGTTCGTCGGAGTGGGCGCGGACACGTGGTCGACTCCGCCCACCGGTCACCTCCCGGCGGGGCGGAATGGGCCTCCGATGCCGACAGGCCGGCTGGCTAGGATGGCCCGGCCATGTCCGCGACAAGCCTCTCAGGAGTATTCAAGGCCTACGACGTCCGAGGCGTGGTCCCTGATCAGCTCAACGCCGAGCAGTTCCGGGCCATCGGCATGGCCGTGGCGCGCTTCACCGGCGCCCCGACGCTACTGGTTGCCCGCGACATGCGCGAGTCCGGGATCGAGCTGTCCCGGGCGTTCGCCGACGGTGCCCGGTCGGAAGGGGTCGCGGTCATCGACCTCGGGCTCGCCTCCACCGACCTCCTGTATTTTGCTGCCGGCAGCCTCGACGCCCCCGGGGCGATGTTCACGGCCTCGCACAATCCGGCCCGGTACAACGGTCTGAAGCTCTGCCAGTCCGGGGCCCGCCCGATCGGACGTGACACCGGACTGGGCGAGATCCAGGCCACCGCCGAAGCATTGCTCGACGCCTGGGGCGTCAAGGGCCCGCCCGACCTCGACCGGCGGCTGCTGGCACCCATCGAGGAGCGCTCCGTGCTCGATGCCTATGCCCGACACGTGCGCTCGTTCGTCGACGTCGACGACCTCCGTCCGCTGCGGGTGGTGGCGGACACCGCCAACGGGATGGGCGGACTGGTGGTCCCCGCAGTGTTCGAGCCCCTTCCCTTCGACGTGGAGATCCTCTTCCCCGAGCTCGACGGCAACTTCCCCAACCATCCGGCCGACCCCATCCAGCCCGAGAACCTTGAGGACCTGAAGAAGGCGGTGCTCGCCTCCGGGGCGGACATCGGACTGGCCTTCGACGGGGACGCGGACCGGGTGTTCCTCGTGGACGAGGGGGCGGAGCCGGTTTCCGGCTCCCTGACCACGGCTCTGGTCGCCTCCTCGATGCTCGACAAGTACCCCGGGGCGACCGTGCTCTACAACTGCATCTGCTCGCGGGTGGTTCCCGAGGTGATCGCCGAGAAGGGAGGTGTCGGTGTCCGCACCAAGGTGGGCCACAGCTTCATCAAGCAGGTGATGGCCGAGACGGGGGCGGTCTTCGGCGGCGAGCACTCGGGCCACTACTACTTCCGTGACAACTACCGGGCCGACTCCGGCATCATCGCCGCTATGGTCGTCCTCGAGCTCCTGAGCGTTTCCGGCAGGCCGCTGTCCGAGCTGCTCGAGCCGTTCAAGCGCTATGCGGACTCGGGCGAGATCAACACGGAGGTCGCCGACCCGGCCTTGGCGGTCGAGCTGATGGCCGCCGAAGTCGACCGGGCCGCCGGGGAGCGGGGCACGGCCGACCGATTGGATGGCCTCACCGTGGACAGGGGCGACTGGTGGTACAACCTGAGGCCCTCGAACACCGAGCCGCTGCTGCGCCTCAACGTGGAGGCACCGGACGAAGCATCGTGTGCCCGACGGGTGGGCGAGGTGCAAGCGGACATCGACCGGTTGCTGGCGACGTGAGGGCGGCGAGCCCCACGGCCCGACACCGTGGCGGGCGCGCCGACCCGTATCGCCGATCGACGAGAAAGGAACCGACCATGACCCTCGACCCGCTGCTGATCGAGGTGCTGGCGTGCCCGGAGGACAAAGGGCCGCTCCTGTACTTCGAAGACGAGGACCGTCTCTACAACCCACGGCTGCAGCGCAGCTACGAGGTGCGCGATGGCATCCCGGTCATGCTGATCGACGAGGCGACCACGGTCGACGCGGCCGAGCATGCCCGGCTGATGGCCAAGGCCGAGGCCGGCGGGGCGCGGTCCACCAGCGAGGCGTCCGGGTCGTGACCGTCACCGCCGGGGCCGCCCCAGTCCCGCACCCCTCCCCGCTCGGAGTCGACTCGCTCGACATGTGGGGGGCCACCGCTGCCCTACCCGAGCAGGTCGAGGCGGCGGTGTCCGCCGCCCGGGGCGTCGAGGGCCTGCCCCGCCACGATCGGGTGGAGAACGTGGTCGTCCTGGGCATGGGTGGGAGCGGCATCGCCGGTGACGTCCTGGTGGCGACGGCCGCGCCCTTCATGCCCGTGCCGGTCACCGTGGTCAAGGGCTATGAGCCGCCCGACTACGTGGGAACCGGGTCGTTGGTCTTTGCCATTTCGTTCTCCGGGGACACCGAGGAGACCTTGGAGGCCGCGGCCAGTGCCTACGAGGCCGGGGCGTCGCTCGTCGTCGTGGCCGGGGGTGGGTCACTGGTGAGCCTGGCCGGCGAGTGGGACGTTCCGGTGGTGCCGGTGCCCACCAGCATTCCCCAGCCCCGCGCCGCTCTCGGGGCGATGGCCATCCCGCCCCTGGTGCTCCTGGAGGAGATCGGGCTGTTCCCCGGCGCGGTGCAGTGGGTGGACCAGGCCGTCGACCAGCTGCGGATCCGTCGCCGCGAGCTGGTCCGGGAGGGGAGCTACGCCGCGGCCCTGGCCGTGAGGATCGGCCGGACCGTGCCCCTTGTCCACAGCTCCGGGGATCTCGGGGCCGCCGCCGCCCTGCGCTGGAAGGCCCAGATCAACGAGAACGCCAAATGCCCGGCCTTCTTCAACGTCCATCCGGAGGTGTGCCACAACGAGGTGGCCGGCTGGGGCCAGCACGGTGACGCCACCCGCCAGCTGATCACCCTGGTCAACCTCCGGCATGACGCGGAGCACCCACAGGTCGCCCGCCGATTCGACCTGGTCACCGAGGTCCTCCGGGAGGTGGTGGTCGATGTCATCGAGGTCCGGGCGGCCGGCGAGGGCGACCTCGCCCAGCTGCTGGACCTGGCCATGATCGGTGATTTCGTGTCCCTGCACCTCGCCGGGAACGAGGGGATCGACCCGGGGCCGATCCCGGTGCTCGACGAGATCAAGCTCCAGCTCAGCCAGGGGCCGGACTGAGTCCCGGTCGGGCCCGTTGCCGGGCGGCCCGAACCTGGAGGGGCGGACGGGAGACTCCGGCGCTCAGCTGGGAGTTCATCCCCTGTCGGGTCCCCAGACGGGGGATGCCGAGGTCCATTGCCATTGGATGACGGCCCGATAACAACCTCGTGAACACGGGTCGGCCGGGATGCCGGATCGCCACCACCGGGCGTACACTCGAGGCTTGTGAGCTGCGTGCGGGTCTGTGGTTGCAAGTCGAAGCCAGTCGCAGGCAAAACGACCCACGTAAGGCAACTCGTGGTTGCTGAGCATGGTGCGGCTTAGGAGTAAGACCTGCCCGTCGGGCTCCCGGCTCTCGGGAGCGGGCGGAGATGAGTTGACGCGGTCACCAATGGTTCCGCAGGGCCTCCGACCGGTTGTGGTCGGTGCCGCCGGGGCCGGGCCGCCACTCTCACTGCAGGCGAGTGTGGGGTCAAAGACCAGGTCAGCCGCACGCAGCTCACACAGATAGTTTCCGACGACCGATCAGGAGGACGGCCGACAGCAGGCAAAGGCACCAACAGCACAACCAGGGAGGCGAGCTAGTGGACGTTGTCATCGCAAACGGCAGGAGGATTGTGTCCAACCAGGTGAGGGCCCTCACCAACGAGAAGGTCGGCCGGCTCGGTCGCTTGTGCCCGGGCCTCGAACGGGCCGAGGTCAACTTTTCCGAGGAGCACAATCCGAGGATTGCCGATCGCGAGTGCTGTGAGGTGGTCATCTCCGGACACGGGCGCACCATCCGTGCCCACGCCGCGGCCCCCGAGCCGCTGGTAGCCGTCGACCTGGTGGTGGAGAAGCTCGAGCACCAGCTGGAGAAGACCAAGGGCCGCCTGGTGGCCAGGACCCACCCTCGCCGCCGCCCCTCCAACTCGGTGTCGGTCCTCCGTGAGAAGGTGCGAACGGCCTGACCCGACGGCGGGCGGCGACGCCGACCGACTCCGAGCCCCTCGACCCGGGAGCACGGGTCGGGATCGGGCCGCCAGGACCCGGCGTCCACCGGACCGACCACCGGGCCGTGTCCGGGGATCCCCGCCCGGGACCCGGCCAGCCCTGAACACGCCCGACAGTAGAGTGAGAAGCCCATGAGCGTGCTCACCAAGGTTCTCCGCGCCGGTGAAGGCAAGAAGGTCCGCCGTCTGGCGGAGCTCGTGCCGTTGGTCAACGCACTCGAGCCCGAGATGGAGGCTCGTACGGACGCCGAGCTGCGGGCGCTCACCGACGTGTTCCGGGAGCGTCTCGCAAACGGGGAGACCCTCGAGGACCTGCTCGTCGAGGCCTTCGCCGTGGTCAGGGAGACATCCTGGCGGGTGCTCGGCCAGCGCCACTTCGATGTCCAGCTGATGGGCGGGATGGCCCTCCACTTCGGATGGATCGCCGAGATGAAGACCGGTGAGGGCAAGACCCTGGTCTCCACCCTGCCGGTGTACCTCAACGCCCTGGGTGGGAACGGCGTCCATGTGGTGACCGTCAACGACTACCTGGCCACCCGCGACTCGGAATGGATGGGACGCCTGCACCGGTTTCTCGGACTTTCGGTCGGCCGGGTCGGGCCCGACATCGACGACGCCGAGGCCAAGCGTGAGGCATACGGCTGCGATCTCACCTACGGCACCAACACCGAGTTCGGCTTCGACTATCTCCGGGACAACATGGCCCGGTCCAAGGACGCCATGGTCCAGCGCGGCCACCCCTACGCCATTGTCGACGAGGTCGACTCGATCCTCATCGACGAAGCGAGGACGCCACTGATCATCTCCGGCCCTGCCGCCGAGTCCGCACAGCTCTACTACCAGTTCGCCGGGATCGTACGGACGCTGCGGAGCGGGGACGACTACGAAGTCGACGAGGAGAAGCGCATCGTCGTCCCCACCGAGGCCGGCATCGAGAGAGTCGAGCGGCAGCTGGGTGTCGGGAACCTGTACGACGCAGTGGCGGTCAACTACGTGCACCATCTGACCCAGGCCCTCTATGCCAAGGAGCTGTACCGGCGGGACAAAGACTACCTGGTTGCCCAAGGCGAGGTGAAGATCGTCGACGAGTTCACCGGTCGCACGCTCGACGGCCGCCGATGGTCCGATGGACTGCACCAGGCGGTCGAGGCCAAGGAGCGGGTGCGGATCAAAGAGGAGAACCACACCTGGGCCACGGTCACCCTCCAGAACTACTTCCGCCTCTACGAGAAGCTGGCCGGGATGACCGGGACGGCGGACACCGAGGCCTCGGAGTTCGCCAGCACCTACGATCTCCCGGTCGTTCCCATCCCCCCGAACAAGCCGTTGGTGCGCGAGGACAACCCGGACCTGATCTACAAGACGGAGGACGCCAAGTTCGGCGCCGTGGTGGAGGACATCGCCGAGCGCCGCGACGCCGGCCAGCCGGTGCTGGTGGGCACGGCGTCGGTGTCCAAGTCCGAGCACCTCTCCCGGCTTCTCGAGAAACGCGGCATCCCCCACGAGGTGCTCAACGCCAAGCAGCACTTCCGGGAGGCAGAGATCGTGGCCCAGGCCGGTCGGGTGGGCGCGGTGACCGTGGCCACCAACATGGCGGGCCGGGGCGTCGACATCATCCTGGGCGGCAATCCCGAGCTGCTGGCCCTGAGGGAGGCCAATGGCCGCGGCGTCGATCTGGCGACGGAGGAGGGCCTGGCCGCGCTGCAGGCCATCGAGGCCGAATTCGAGACGAATTGCGAGCAGGAGGCCGAGGAGGTCCGGGCGGCCGGCGGCCTCTACGTGCTCGGCAGCGAGCGCCACGAGAGCCGGCGCATCGACAACCAGCTCCGGGGCAGATCGGGCCGGCAGGGGGATCCGGGCGAGAGCCGGTTCTTCCTCTCCCTCGAGGACGACCTCATGCGCCTGTTCGCAACCGGCGCCATGAACTGGGTGATGGGCCGGGCCCTTCCCGACGACGTACCCATCGAGGCGAAGATGGTCACCAAGGCGATCGAGAGGGCCCAGAACACGGTCGAGGGACGCAACGCCGAGTCACGCAAGGACGTCCTCAAGTACGACGACGTGATGAACGAGCAGCGCAAGGTCATCTACCGCCGGCGCTACCAGATCATCGACGGCGAGGACCTGCAGGAGGAGACGGTGGAGCTCCTCGAGAGCACCATGACCGCGGTGGTCGCTTCGTCGTGCCCGTCCGAGTATCCCGAAGAGTGGGACCTTCCCCGCCTGATCACCGAAGTGACCCAGTACTACCCGACCAAGTTCGTCGCCGACGACCTCGCCGGTGCCAGCACCATCGGCCAGGTGACCGAGAGCATCCTCACCGAGGCCCTCGCCATGTATGCCGAGCGGGACGAGACCATCCCCGGCGGCGCGGAAACGGCCCGCCAACTCGAGCGCGACATCATGCTGCAGATCATCGACCAGAGGTGGCAGGACCACCTGGCCGAGATGGACTACCTCCGGGAGGGCATCAACCTGCGGGCCATGGGGAATCAGGACCCGCTGGTCTCCTATCAGCGCGAGGGCTTCTCCATGTTCGGCAAGCTCATGGACGGGATCAGCGACGACTACCTCCGGTACGTGTTCCACGTGCAGGTCATCGCCGAGCCGGCGGCAGAGCCCGACCTCGACCGGGCCAACTACCTCGCCGCCGACGATCCGGTGCAGGGCGGAGCGGCCCTGTCTGCGGCGTTTGCCGCCGCCACCCCGGCCGAGCTCGAGCAGGCCGCCGCCTTCCCCATGGACGGCAACGGTGCCCAGCCCGGTGTCGCCAACCGTCTCGCCGATGACGGCGAGACCCAGCTGCCGATCGTGAAGTCCGACCGGGAGAAGATCGGGCGGAACGAACCGTGCTGGTGTGGGAGCGGCAAGAAGTTCAAGCTCTGCCACGGCGCCAACTAGATGGCTGAGGACGATGGTCCCGGGGGGGCCGGGGAGCCCGATCGCCTCGACATCCCGGCTGCGCTCACCTCCCTGACCGAACGCCTGCGGGAGGCCGAGCACTTCTTGGGCCGCGATCGTCTGCTCGAGCGTCGCACCGAGCTCGAAAAGGCGGCCTCGGAGCCCGGCCTGTGGGATGACGCCGATCACGCCCGGCGGGTGACCACCGAGTTGGGGAAGGTCAGCGAGGACATCGAGCTGCTGGCCGGCCTGGCCGAGAAGCTGTCGGACGCGGACACACTGAACGAGCTGATCGAAGAGGAAGATGATGACTCGCTCCGGCCCGAGGTCGAACAGGTGCTCGGCGACCTCGACCGCCGCCTGAGCGTCCTCGAGCTCCGGGCTCTGTTCGCCGGACCCTACGACGACGGCGACGCCGTGGCCGAGATCCATGCCGGAGCCGGGGGAACCGACGCGCAGGACTGGGCCGAGATGATGCTCCGTATGTACACCCGCTGGGCCGAGCGCCGCGGCTTCGGCATCGAGGTGGAAGAGGCGACCCCGGGCCAGGAGGCCGGCCTGCTGTCCGCCACCTTCATCGTGAAGGGCCGCTACGCCTTCGGGTTGCTGGCTGCCGAGCGGGGTGTGCACCGACTGGTGCGCATCTCCCCATTCGACGCGCAACACCGGCGCCAGACCAGCTTTGCGTCCCTCGATGTCGTGCCGTTCCTCGAGGACGTCTCGGACGAGGTGGAGATCGACGAGAAGGATCTCCGCATCGATACCTACCGTTCTTCGGGGGCGGGGGGACAGCACGTGAACAAGACCGATTCGGCGGTTCGGCTCACCCATCTCCCCACCGGGATCGTCGTTTCGTGCCAGAACCAACGGAGCCAGCACCAGAACAAGGCCAAGGCCATGCAGGTCCTGGGGGCCAAGCTGGCCGAACGTCAGCGGGCCGAGCACCAGGCCACGCTCGACCAGCTGTCGGGAGACCGCACCGACAACGCCTGGGGCAATCAGATCCGGTCCTACGTCCTGGCCCCCTATCAGCTCGTCAAGGATCTGCGCACCAACGAGGAGACCGGAAACGTGGAGGCGGTGCTCGACGGTGACCTCGATGCATTCGTCGAGGCCGAACTGCGCCGGGGGGCGGAACTGCGTCGCAACAACGATTGAGCCCGTCGCCGACGTCGCGACCCCCATGCGATGAGCCCCGTACCAGTGGCGAGTCAGCTGCGCGCCAGCCGCGCGTCGCCGGAGGTCAGAAGGGCTGAATCAATTGACGGCAGCAGTCGGGATAACATTGTTCGGAATGAGAAGTCCGCTCTCCGTTCCCCCTTCTCCCCCGAGTCCCCCCTCATGATCAAATTCCAGAACGTCACCAAGACGTACAAGGGTTCCACCGTTGCCCTGAACAATTTCTCCGTCGAGATCGACAAAGGTGAGTTCGTGTTCCTGGTGGGCCCGTCCGGCTCCGGCAAGACCACGTTCATCCGCCTGCTGCTCCGCGAGGAGTTGCCGGACGCCGGCCGCATCTGGGAGGCAGGCAAGGACATCGTGCACATCGCCAAATGGCGAATTCCCTACCTCCGCCGCAACATCGGCTGCGTGTTCCAGGATTTCAGCTTGCTGCCCAACAAGACGGTGTTCGAAAACGTCGCCTTCGCCTTGGAGGTCATCGGGCGCCCCAAGCACGTCATCGGCGCCCAGGTCCCCCAGGTGCTCGACCTGGTGGGGCTCACCAAGAAGCGTGACAGCCTGCCACACGAGCTCTCCGGGGGTGAGCAGCAGCGGGTGGCCGTGGCCCGAGCCTTCGTCAACCGTCCGCTCATCCTGCTCGCCGACGAGCCGACGGGGAACCTCGACCCCACCACCAGCCTCGGGATCATGAGGCTTCTCGATCGGATCAACCGGACCGGCACCACGGTGATCGTCGCCACACACGACGCGGGCATGGTCGACCAGATGCGCCGACGGGTCATCGAGTTGGACAGGGGCCTGCTGGTTCGGGACCAGGCCCACGGGGTCTACGGGATCGACAGCGCCACGGCCGCAGCCGGGGCGGGTTCCCCCACCGGATCGTTGGCCGGACACGCGCCGGCGGGTGCTCCGGCCGGCCTTCCCGACAGCCTGGCCCGCCGCGCCTGATGCCGGTCTCCCCTGGGTACGTCTCCCGAGAGGCGGTGACCAACCTCTGGCGGAACCGCCTGATGACGGTGGCCGCCATCCTCACCGTGGCCGTTTCGCTCGCCCTGGTCGGGTCCTCTCTCCTGTTGAAGCAGGGAGCCTCCAAGGCCACCGTGCAGTGGCAGAACGGCGTACAGGCGATCGTCTGGGTGAACCCCGGTGCCAGCCCATCCCAGGTGTCGGTCATCGGGACCGAGTTGAGCCAGTATCCCTACATCAGGTCGTGCACGCAGCGGTCCCAGGCCTACGACTACAGCGAGGCCAAGAAGATCCTGCCTGCCGACGAGAGCGGGGCCACCACCCTGGCCGACTACCCGTCGTCGTACCGCTGCTCGCTCAGGGATCCGTCGCAGGCCACCGCCGTATGGCAGCAGTTCGTGGGCAAGCCCGGGATCAAGACGGTCAGCTACCCCGGACAGCAGATCAAGACCATGCAGAGCGTGATCCGCATACTCCAGTGGGTCTTCCTGTCGGTGGCGGTCGTGCTCCTCTTGTCGGCATCGGTCCTCATCCTCAACACCATCCGGATGGCTATCTTCGCCCGGCGCCGCGAAGTGTCGGTGATGAAGCTGGTCGGTGCGACCAACTGGTTCATCCGGCTGCCCTTCATGGCCGAGGGGTTGATCCAGGGCCTGCTGGGGGCGGGGGTCGCGGTGCTGGTGGTGCTCGCCCTCTATTGGGGCATCGGACTCGACACGGCCAAGACCGCGGCCAACCAGGGGAGCATCATCGCCCAGATGTCGCTCGGCGGATGGGAGGTTGCCAGTACGTGCATCCTGGTGGCGGTGGTCGGCGTCGTGGTCGGCGTGGTCGGCTCGGCCTTTGCCGTTCGCCGCTTCCTCGACGTCTGATCTCCGGTCGCGCTGAGCGGGCCGCCGGCGCCGGTACCCGGACCGGCCGCGTGCCACGCGCCGACCCAGCCCGGCCTCGTCGGCGCGTCGACGGTGTCCTCTACGCTCCTGTCGGATGGATGCTCTGCAACTGGTGGCCGGCTGGCCGGTCGGAAGTGCCGCCGTGGGCGTCGTCGGACCCGATCCGCCGAGCGTCGGGACGGGCCGGGACCAGCCGGACCCCGCCGTGGTGTTCGGGCCCGACACCCGGTCGTTTCCGTGGGCCTCGGTGACCAAGCTGGCCACCGCCCTCGCCGTTCTCGTCGCCGCCGAGGAGGGAACCCTGGCCCTGGATGATCCGGCCGGCCCGGCCGGAGCCACCGTGCGGCATCTTCTGGCCCATGCGTCCGGCCTCGGGCCCCGACCCGGCGCCCCCCTCGCCCCACCCGCGGAGACCCGGATCTATTCGAATGCCGGCTACCTGGTGCTCGGGGACCTGATCGCCGAACGGTCGGGAATGGTCTTCGCCGACTACCTGCGCCAGGGGGTTCTCGACCCCCTGGGCATGACGAGGACCCTGCTCGACGCCGACGCCCCGGAGGGGGCGGCGGCAGCCGGGCTGGCCGGTCCGCTCGTCGACCTCCTGTCCCTGGGCAGGGAGCTGGCCACTCCGACGCTGATCGGCGGCGAGACGCACCGGATGGCGACGTCCGTCCAGTTCCCGGGCCTCGGAGGCGTCCTGCCCGGCTTCGGGCGGTTCGAGCCGTGCGACTGGGGACTCGGCCCCGAGATCCGGGGAGCCAAGCAGCCTCACTGGACCGGCACAAAGAACTCGCCCGCCACCTTCGGCCATTTCGGGCGCAGCGGCTCGTTCCTGTGGGTGGACCCGGTGGCCGGTGTGACCTGCGCCGGGCTCGGCGACCGACCGTTCGGCCCGTGGGCGGCGCAGTGGTGGCCGCGGCTTGCCGATTCCGTCTTGGAAGAGCAGGCGGGCCGGGGCGGGCCGGATCGGAATGGGCCCGGTGGCGTGGGGCCGGATCGGGGTGGGGCCCGAGGGTGGCCCGAGCATGTCGACGGCGGCCACGTCTAGGCTGCCCTGGATGAAGGGCGTCATCCTGGCCGGTGGAACCGGCTCGCGGCTGCATCCGCTCACCCGGATCACCAACAAGCACCTGTTGCCGATCTACGACCGGCCGATGATCAATTGGGGCATCGAGGCGCTGGTGAACGCCGAGATCACCGAGATCATGCTGGTGACCGGAGGCACCCACGCCGGCGAGTTCCTCCGATTGCTGGGCAACGGCCACGAGTTCGGGATCGACCGCCTCAGCTATGGCTACCAGGACCGGCCCGGTGGCATTGCCGAGGCGCTCGGGCTGGCGGCCAGGTTCGTCGACGGGGAGCCGGTGCTGGTGATGCTGGCGGACAACATCGTCGAACGGTCGATCAAACCGATGGTCGACGCCTTTCGGGCCCAACCCAGCGGCGGCCGCATCCTCCTGACTCCGGTGGAGGAGGACGAGCACCTCCGCCACCTGGGCGTTCCGACATTCGACGATCAGAAGCGGGTCATCGGCATCGTCGAGAAGCCCGAGCACCCCGACTCGAAGTTCGGAGTGACCGGTATCTACTGCTACGACTCGGACGTGTTCGACGTCATCCCCACCCTGGTGCCGTCCGGCCGCGGCGAGCTCGAGATCACCGATGTGAACAACCACTACATCAGCCAGGGGTCGATGGCCTACGACGTGCTCGATGGATTCTGGGGTGACGCCGGCGAGTCGATCGATGCGTACTACACGGTCAACGACTTCGTACGCACCCACGGTGCCAACAAGGGCTGAGGCCCGCCCCTACGCAGCCTCATCGCCAGTGTCCTCGTCGCCGGGAGCGCCACCCTGGTGCGGGCGCCGGCGAGCAGAAGAGGGTCACGTCCCCGGACGGGGTCGGCGGTCGCCTCGACCGTCGTCTGGGGCAGTGGGAGGCCGCAGATCGGATCGGACATGCGGACCGGACGAGGTCCGCCATGCCGATCCTCGCGGTCAGTGCCGACTTCTCCACTCCCCGCAGCGCGATGTCCCGGTGCTCGAGGGCCGTGCCCCACCGGGGCATGTCCTCCATCACGGAGGGGGCGGCGAGTGCCTCTCCGCCGCCGGCGAGATCGCACAGTCGGGCGGCGACATTGACACAGTGGCCGATGTAGTCATCCCCCTCCATCAGGATCACATCGCCCGAAGCGATGCCGGATCGTATCGAGAGGGTCAGGTCCGGGCCCGATGCCTCGCCGGCCACATGGTGCAGTTCGATGATCGTGGCCAGCAGCGGTCGGGTTGTCCACGCAGACGAGCATGACGCCGTCACCCAGCCACTTGGCGATGCGCACACCCCGCCAGGAGCAGTTGTCACGCAGCAGGGCCCGGAAGGCGGAGAGCACTTCGACCGCATGCTCGTCCCCTTCGTGTTCGGTCAGGGCGGTGAAGCCCGAGACGTCGACGAAGGCGAAACTGCGATGGACCCGCACGGGCCGATCGTGCCACGTGCCCCCTCGGATCTCCCAATCGGGCGGGGGCCATCGCCGCTCCCCGACCGAGGGCGCCCTCAGGTTACGGCGCCGCTCCGCCCCGGCCGCTCAGGAGGGGGCTATTCCGGCCCACTCCGCCGTCTCGGCGCGATGCCGTGCGTAGTCGACCTTGCCCGACGGCGCTCGCCCGATGGTGGTGGTGAAGCGGACCCGGCGCGGTGCCTTGTAGGCGGCCAGCTTCGACCTCACCCTGTCGATGACCGCCTCCGGCGTCACCGAGCCCTGGGGTGTCCCGCCGGCCAGCTCGACCACGGCCACGATCTCCTCACCGAACCGCTCGTTGGGGATGCCCACCACCACCGAGTCGGCGACCCCGTCGACCGTCTTGACCACCTCTTCGACCTCCTCGGGATAGACCTTCTCCCCACCGGTGTTGATGCACACCGATCCGCGACCCAACAGGTGGATGGTCCCGTCCTCGCCGATCTCGGCGTAGTCGCCCGGCACCGAGTAGCGGGTGCCGTCGATGGTGCGGAAGGTCGACGCCGTCTTCGCCTCGTCCTTGTAGTAGCCGAGGGGGATCCGTCCGCCCAGGGCCAGCACGCCGCTCCTGCCCGAGCCCGGCTCGACGTCGTGGCCGTCGGCGTCGATCACACGAACCTCGGGGCCGAGGGTGAACTGCGCGGTGTGGGCGGCGGAGGTCCCCGTCGAGACCGAGCTGCCCATGCCGAGGGCCTCGGAGGACGAGAACGCGTCGACCAGCAGCATGCCCGGGTGGTGGCGGAGGAGGCCCTGCTTGGACTGCTCGCTCCACATCACCCCGGACGAGATGATCCCGATCAGGCTGCTCAGGTCCCACCGGCCCGGGTGGGCGTCGAGCACGGCGAGGATGGGCTTGGCAAAGGCGTCACCCACGATGATCAGGCCGTTGACCTTCTCGCGCTCGACGGTGTCGAGGAGCTCGACCGGGTCGAACTGGCGAGCGGCCAGGGTCACCACCCGGCCTCCCTCGCTCAAGCACTCGAGGGAGGTGAACCCCCCGGTCCCGTGCATGAGGGGGCAGGCGGGCAACAGGGTCATGCCCGGGCCGTTCCGCTCGAGCTCCGCCCGCACGTCGTCGGGACCACCGTCCTCGGGGTAGCGGCGGAACCCGGCGGTGTTGAGCCGGGCGAACAGGTCGTCCTGGCGCCACATGACACCCTTGGGCATGCCGGTGGTCCCCCCGGTGTAGAGCAGGCAGAGGTCGTCGGGGCTCCGGCCCCACGGTGCGCGTACCCGCTCGGTGACGGTCGGGCCTCCGGGCCGGCCGGCACCGGCGGCCTCCTCGTACGGCACCGCCCAGGACGGGCACCGGGCCGTTCCGTCGTCGACCCAGAGCCAACGGCGTACGCCGGGGACCCGGTGGCGGAGCGCCTCGATACGCTCGGAGAAGGCTCCGTGGAAGACCACCGCCACGGTGTCGGCGTTCTCCCACAGGTAGACGAGCTCGTCCTCGGCATACCGGTAGTTGGTGTTGATCGGGACCAGCCCGAGTTTGAAGCAGGCGAAGGTCGCCTCGAGGTACTCGGGGCAGTTGTAGAGGTAGAGGGCCAGCTTGTCCTGATGGGCGATGTCGCTCCCGAGGAGCCAGCGGGCCAGGTTGTCGGCCCTCCCGTCCATCTCGGCCCAGGTCAGGGTGTGGGTCCCCTGGGTGAGCGCCGGAGCGTCGGGCAGGACGTCGGCCACCGTCTCCCAGACGTCCCCGTAGATCCATTTGCTCACGGCGCGCTCCTCATCGCTGGTCCCCCACGGGCCGGCCGAACCGCTGCAGCCTACGCTGGCCGCTATGGACTTCGCACTGCCGGCCGACGACGACCCCCGCCGGTCGTCGCTCCGCCGATGGCTCGACGCCCACCCCAGACCGCCGGCCCGGGAGCTGGCCGAACAGGGACTGGTGGCTCCCCATTGGCCACCGCCCTGGGGACTCGGCGCCGACCCCGTCCACCAGCTGATCGTGGACGAGGAACTGAGGCGGGCCGGGGTCGGGCGCCCCGACAACCCCATCGGGATCGGTTGGGCGGGGCCGACCATCGTGCAGGCGGGAAGCCCCGAGCAGAAGGACCGTTACCTCCTCCCGATGCTGGCCGGAGAGGAGATCTGGTGCCAGCTGTTCAGCGAGCCGGGCGCGGGCTCCGACCTGGCCTCGCTGACCACCCGCGCCGAGCTCGACGGCGACCAGTGGGTGGTGCGGGGCCAGAAGGTGTGGACGTCGTATGCCCATACCGCCCACTTCGGCATCCTGTTGGCCCGCACGGAACCGGACCTGCCGGTCCACCAGGGGATCTCCTATTTCATCTGCCCGATGAACTCGCCGGGCATCACCGTCCGCGCCCTGTACGACATGACCGGGTCCCACACCTTCAACGAGGTCTTCCTCGACGACGTGCGACTGTCGCCGGACAGCCTGGTCGGCCGACGCGGCCGGGGCTGGTCCCTGGCCAAGGTGACCCTGGGCAACGAACGGGTGTCGCTCTCGGGCTCCGGCGCCCTCTGGGGGATGGGACCGACCGCCGCCGACCTCCTCGACCTGGTGCGCGGTTCGGGCCGCCCGCTCGATCCGCAGAGCCGACAGCGCCTGGCCCGCCTGTGGGTGGAGGGCGAGATCCTGCGCCTGCTGCGCCTGCGGACCGTGTCGGCCGCGGTGGCCGGCATGGAGCCCGGCCCCGAGGCGTCGGTGCGCAAGGCACTGGCCGACGAGCACGGCCAGCACGTGATGGACCTGGCCCGCGACCTGGCCGGGGCGCGGGGCATGCTCCAGGGGACCGGGCCGGTGGCGGAGGATCCGGCAGGGGCCGGCGCCGGGGGTCGGCCCTGGCCCGACCAGGTCTGGAGCAGCGGGTTCCTCTTCGCCCCGGCCCTGACCATCGGGGGCGGGACCGCAGAGGTCCAGCGGAACATCATCGCCGAGCGGACGCTGGGCCTGCCCCACGACCCTCCGACCTGAGCCCCGGGCCGGGGTCAGCCGGCGATTGGCCCGGCGTCCTCGTACCCCTGGCGCACACCGCGCCCGGCCCGGCGGAGCAACTGCTCGGGCTCGTAGAGCATCCAGTAGGCGTTCCGGGCGTGCTTGCGGGCCCGGTCCACGCACACCGCCGCCAGCTTCACCGGGTCCTCCTCCTCGTTCTCGTGGACGAACACCTCGAGGATGTGGGTCGAGGTCATCAGCTGGGCCTGCATGATTCCCTGGGAGGCCTCGTGGGCGCACACCTGATCGACGGCGGCCTTCCCGGGCATGCCCAGCGCCACCACGATGAGACAGCCCTCGTTCTCGATGAGCCGTTTGCAGGCCACACCCAGGTCCTTGACGCCGGGGACGGTGCGTCGCACCACATCGAACGTCGAGCCGAAGCCGGGGCAGCCCTCCAGCTCGTCGACGGCCTCGGCTCCCATGTCGCAGCGGGCGAACATGGTGTCGACGACGCCGATCCGATCCATGGCCGGGATCCTAATGGTCCCCCGGACGGCGGCCACCGGGTGCCCGGCAGGTCCGGACCGGTTCGACCGGGCCGTGCCGGTCGACAAGACTCTGCCGGGTGAGCGCACCTCCCCCCACGCCTTCCACCGATCCATGGGTGGCCCGTGACGCCGCGGTGGTGTGGCACGGGTTCACCCAGATGTCCGCCTACCCCGACAACTCCCCGGTCACCGTCGAGCGCGGCGAGGGCCGTGAGCTGATCGACGTCAACGGCAACCGCTACTTCGACGCCATCTCCTCGCTGTGGGTCAACACCCTCGGCCACCGGGTCCCGGAGCTGGACGCGGCGGTGGTCGACCAGTTGGGCCGGGTGGCCCATGCCACGCTGCTCGGAAACGGCAGCCGGGCCGCGGTGGAGTTCGCCGAGGCCCTGGCTGAGGTGGTCCCGGTGACCGACCCCCACATCCTGTTCGCCTCGGACGGGGCCGTCGCCGTCGAACAGGCGCTCAAGATCGCCTACCAGTACTGGGTCAACCGGGGCGACGACGGCCATCGCCAATTCCTCGCCCTCGGCGGCGCCTACCACGGGGACACGGTGGGGGCCCTCTCGGTCGGGGACGGCGGGTTCGGCACCACCATCTTCGACCAGCTGCGCTTCCCCGTCCTCCGCACACCCGGCTACGCCGCCGCCGACTGGGCGGACAAGATGGTCGCCTGTATCGAGACCCATGCCGAGTCGCTGGCCGCGGTGGTCATCGAGCCACTGGTGCAGGGGGCGTCCGGCATCCTGGTGGCCGAGCCTTCCGATCTCGCCCTCGTGGGGCGGGTCTGCCGGTCGCTCGGCGTGCCCCTGATCTGCGACGAGGTGGCGACCGGCTTCGGCCGGACCGGCAAGCTGTTCGCCTCCGAATGGGCCGGCCCCGGGTTCCGGCCCGACCTCCTCTGCCTGGGCAAGGGCATCACCGGCGGGTACCTGCCCCTGTCGGCCACCGTGGCGTCCGGAGCGGTGTTCGAGGCGTTCGACGGGCCCGACCTCGGCGAGTCGACCCTCTACCACGGCCACTCCTACGGGGGCAACGCCCTCGGCTGCGCAGTGGCGCTGCGCCACCTGGAGCTCATCGAGGAATGGGACGTCCTGGCCAACGTCGTCGCCGTGGCCGGGCGGCTGTCCACCCGTTTGGCGGCGGTGGCCGGGCAGCCTGGCGTCGCAGCGGTTCGCCAGCGGGGGCTGATGGCCGGGGTCGAGCTCGATCCCCCGGAGGGCGCCAGTCGCTGGGGGCGCCGGGTGTGCGCCGCCGCGGTGGCACGCGGCGTGCTGCTCCGGCCGCTCGGGGACGTGGTGGTGGTGATGCCGCCGCTGACCACGACCGGCGCCGAGATCGACCGGGTGGTCGACGTGCTGTCCGAATCGATCCGGGCGGTGCGGGCCGAGGACGTCCATTGAGCCACGGAGTGGACGAACGCCACCCGCCTCCGACCGTGCCGTCTCCGTGGTCGTCGTGGGTCGAGGCGGCGTGCGGGATGGTGGAGGGGGCAGGGCAGTGGCGCCGTCCCCGCACGTTCGATGCGAACGGGCCGTCCGGGCGGCTCGACCCGGGCGGGGGCGGGGCCCCCGGTGCCGCTCCGACCGTGGTCTCGTTCGCCTCCAACGACTACCTGGGGCTCGCCTCCCACCCCGCAGTGGTGGCCGCGGCCCATCGGGCACTCGACCGGTGGGGCTCCGGTTCGGGCGCATCCCGGCTGGTCACCGGCTCACGACCCGTGCACCGGGAGCTCGAGGAGGAGCTCGCCTCGTGGAGGGGATGCGAGCAGGCCGTGGTGCTTCCCACCGGCTTCGCCGCCAACCTCTCGGTGCTGTCGGTCTTCGGGTCGTCGGGCGCCCAGGTGTTCTCGGACGAGCTGAACCACGCCTCGATCATCGACGGGTGCCGGACGGCCCGTGCCGGTGTCACCGTCTACCCACACGGCGATCTTGGCCGGCTCGACCGTGAGCTGGGCTCCGCCTCCGGCCGGCCGATCATCGTCTCCGACACCGTGTTCTCCATGGACGGCGACGAGGCCGACCTGGCAGGCCTGGTCGACGTCGCCTCCCGACGGCGGGCCCTGCTCGTCCTCGACGAGGCCCACGCCGTCCTCGGCCCACGGTTGCCCGGCCCGACCCGGTGCAGTGGCACCGACATCCTCCGGGTGGGCACGCTGTCCAAGGCGCTCGGGGCCCTCGGCGGATTCGTGGCCGGGCCCGCGCGGTTCGTGGATCTCCTGGTCAACCGGGCCCGTCCCTACATCTTCAGCACCGCACCCACCCCCGCGGATGCGGCCGCGGCATTGGCCGCCCTCAGCATCGTCCGCTCCGAGGAAGGGACGGTACTCCGGTCCCGGTTGGCCGGCCACGTGGCCCGTCTGGGGTCGGTGCTCGGCCGGCCCGACCATCCTTCACCGATCATCCCGGTGATCATCGGTGGGGAGGCCGCCGCGGTCTCCGCCTCCGCCGCGCTCTTGGACCGGGGCCTGTGGGTGCCGGCCATCCGCCCCCCCACGGTGGCCGCCGGGACGTCGCGCCTCCGGATCACCGTGTCGGCCATCCACACCGACGCGCAGGTCGACGGCCTGGCGGGTGGGCTGGTGGAGCTGGGGCTCGGACCGGCCCTCACCGGGGCCGACCGGGCGGGGGGCCGCCGTGCGCCCTGAGCGGGTGGTGCTGGTGTGCGGAACCGGGACCGAGGTCGGCAAGACCTGGGTGGGCTCGACGGTGATGCGGGCCCTCCGCGGCCGCGGCATGTCGGTGGCGGCCCGCAAGCCGGCCCAGTCGTACGACATCGATTCGGAAGGGGCCCCGTTGGGCGGGCCGACCGACGCCGACGTGCTGGGGGCGGCATCGGGCGAGCCCCCCGGCGCCGTCTGCCCTCCGTCCCGCTCGTACCACCGGGCCATGGCCCCACCGATGGCCGCCGAATCCCTGGGCCTGCCCAGCTTCACCGTGGCCGACCTGATCGAGGAGTTGGCCTGGCCCTCCGAGGAGGTCGGGGTGGGCCTGGTCGAGGCGGCCGGGGGGGTGCGGTCGCCCCTGGCCTCCGACGGCGACACCACCGACCTCCTCGCCGCCCTCGCACCCGAGATGGTGCTGCTGGTGTCCGACGCCGGCCTCGGCACGATCAACCTGGTCCGGCTCTCGATGGACGCACTGGCCGCCGCCACCACCCCGGTGGCGCCCACCGTCGTGGTGCTCGACCGGTTCGACCCCGCTCACCTCATCCACCGGCGCAACCGCCAGTGGTTGAGCGAGCGGTGCGGCTACCGGGTGGTGGCCCTCCCCGGCGAGGAGTCGGACCTGGTCGACCTGGTGGCCGACTCCCGGGCGGGGGTGTCCCCCGACGCCGGCCCGCTGAGCGGCTAGGCGCCGAAGCCGGAGGCGTCGACGATGGCGCGGCTGAACGGACGGGCCAGGGCCCGGAGCTCGGCGCACCCCTCCTCCCCGATCGCCTCGTAGGGGTGGACCGCCAACTGATCGGTGGCGTCCTCGATGGCCTGGCGTACCGCCGCTCCGGACGGGCTGAGGGCGGGTGCGGGGCCGTCTCCGTCGGCGGGCTCCAGCCACCCGCGTCGGCGCAGCCGCTCCACCCCCGCATCCCACTCGGCATCCGGCCATCCCCTGGTCGCCCGCAGGAAGCCGGTGGCCACCTCGCCGGAGGCCGCGTGCATCACCAGCGCCTCCACCGGGTCGAGCCCGTGGAGGACGAGGGCGGTGATGTGTCCGTCGCCACGGAACTCCCGGAGCAGCGTCTGGGCGTGCCAGAGCACCAGGTGTGCCGCTGCGGGCCAGTCGAGCCCGGCGTGCCCGGCGAAAAGCGGTCGCCCGGCCGACCGCTCGGCGGCCCGCTCGGCCGCACTCCGGGCCAGACCGCCGGCGCGCCGCAGCTCCGCCGAGTGGACGGCGTCGCCGAGCATCCTCCGCAACGACTCGTCGGCGGCCTCGAGCCGGGCCTCGAGCACCGCCTCCGGCCGGGCCGTGGCCCATACCCCGGACATGGCGTTGCGCACCAGGTCGGGGCTGAAGTTGTAGAAGGTGGCGATGACCGTCTCGGCGCCGACGGCACCCATGGGGGCAGAGCGGGATGCGAAGTACCCCGACTCCGGCCGGAGGTCGAGTCGCTCGTAGGACTCGCCGGCCTCGGGGGCGAAGTAGATCATGCCGTGAAACGGCTCGACCGTGCGCCAGGTCTTGCGGGCGGTGAGCGGGGAGAGGGGTGCCGGGTGGGTCGGGCTCGGAGTCATGGCTCACCGTATCCCGATGCGTGGCGGACGCCATATAGTGCTGCCAGGGGCTCGGAGCGTGAGCGCCCGGGGTCGAGGTCGGAAACGGAGTCGGTGATGCTGAACGGTGTCTCGGGCATGATCGGCGAGACGGCGGTGGTCAGGAAGGCGGTTTCCGACCGCCACGAGCCCGGTTCCGTGTTCTCCAGGGGCGAGGAGTGGTACGCGGTGTCCTTGTTCCCCGGTACCACCATCGACGCCGGGACCACGGTGGTCGTGGCCGACGTGGAGCGCGGGCTGCTGGTCGTGTACCCCACTACTGACGGGTCCTGAGGGAGCCGCCTCGGAACTCCTGTGCCCAGGTGCGGCGACCAGTGGGGGTTCTGCCTACAGTGGGGACAAGGAGGTGGTCCCCATGATCATCGCATCCGCAGGAACGTCCATCGCGCTGGTGGTGGTGGGCGTGGCGATCTTCTCGCTCATCGTCGTGTTCCTCAAGTCCAGCCTCAAGGTGGTCCAGCAGGGCTGCGTGGGGGTGGTGAAGCGGTTCGGTGAGTTCAAGACCATCCACCAGCCCGGGCTCCACGTCCTGGTGCCCCTGGCCGACCGGATGGACAAGGTGGACATCCGCGAGTTCCCGCGGACCGGCGACCAGCAGGCGGTGATCACCAAGGACAACGTCTCGCTGTGGGTCAGCGCCACCATCTTCTGCCAGGTGACCGACGTGAAGCTGGCGCTGTTCGAGGTGAACGACTTCGGGCTGGCCATCGATCAGATGGCCCGGACCGCGTTGCGGGCGGTGTTCGGCGAGCTGACCCTCGACGAGTCCCTGTCCGAACGGGAGACGATCAACACCAAGATGCAGGACCACATGGCCGAGGCCACCCTCAAGTGGGGCGTCCGGCTGAACCGGATCGAGATCCTGGACATCACGCCGCCGGCCAACGTGCTCCAGGCCATGTCGGAGCAAAAGGAGGCCGAGCAGCACAAGCGGGCCGCCATCTTGAAGTCCGAGGGCGAGCAGCAGGCCGCCGTCAACAGCGCCCAGGGGCGCAAGCAGGCCAACATCCTCGAGGCCGAGGGGGAGAAGCAGGCCAACATCCTCGCCGCCGAGGGCCAGAAGCAGACGCTGGAGCTCCGGGCCGACGGGGAGAAGCGCGCCGCCCAGCTACGGGGCGAAGGCGAGGCCGCCGCCCTCAACGCCATCGACCAGTCGACGATTAAGGCCAACACCCTGGCCGTCATGCAGCTCCGGGCCCTGCAGGCCCTGGCCTCGTCACCCAACTCGAAGGTCGTCGTCCCCTACGAGGCCGCCGGTCTGGTCGGGGCCGCCCAGGTGCTGGTCGACGCCATGAAGGATGCCGGCGGCCCGGGTGATGCCGAGGTGGCCGGCAACGGCAGGGCTCCCCAGTCCACCACCTGACGCTCCTATCTGGTCTCCACCTGGTCGAGGTACCTGTCGTCCCAGTGGGTGAAGACCTCGTCGGGTAGCCGGAGGCAGTGGGTCGGTTCCAGCGCCTCGACGAAGGACCGGTCGTGGCTGACCACCGCGATGGTGCCCGGCCACCGGCTCAGCATGGTGCCGACGGCGGCGATGGAGGAGGGGTCGAGGTTGTTGGTGGGCTCGTCGAGGAGCAGCACGTTGGCCCGACCGGCGGCCAGCATGGCCAGGCCGAGCTTGGCCCGCTCGCCCCCCGACAGGGTCCTGGGCATCTGGTGGGCGGCCTTCCCGGCGATGCCGAACGAGCCGAGCAGGGCGCGGCGGTCGGTCTCCTCGACCAGGACGGTGTCGTCGATGTTGTCGAGCACGGTGACGTCGGGATCGACCTGTTCGTGCTCCTGGGCGAAATACCCGAGGGTCACGTTGGCCCCGAGCCCGACCTCGCCGCCGGTCGGCTCTTGGACCCCTGCCAGGCAGCGCAGCAGGCTCGACTTGCCGGCGCCGTTCCGGCCGACGACCACGATCCGGTCGCCCCGGCGGCAGTGGAAGTTGACCCCGGACAACACGGCGACGTCGCCGTAGCGGACCTGGAGGTCGGTCACCCGCAACGGGACCTCGCCCGAGCGGCGGGGGGTGGGCAGGCGGAACGAGCTCGCCCGGTCGCGCTTGTGCACCTCGGTCTTGGACGATTCGAGACGCTCCACCCGTTTGTCGATCGACTTGGCGATGCGGGCCCGTCGGTTGGTGCTTCCCCGCATGGAGTCGGCCAGGGTGGACAGCCGCTTGATCTCCCGGCCCTCGAGCAGGGACGAGCGTTCGCGCTGGCTCCGGTCGGCTTCGAGCTGCACGGTGTAGGACGAGTAGTTCCCCTTGAACTCGTGGAGGCGCCCGTCGGACAGGTGCAGCACCTTGTTGATGGACCGGTCGAGCAGCTTCAGGTCGTGGGAGACCACCAGGATGGCCCCCGGGAAGCTCTCGAGCTCCTCCATCAGCCAACGCTTGGCCGGCAGGTCGAGGTGGTTGGTGGGCTCGTCGAGGATCATCGTGTCGGGTCCCTGGAACAGGATCCGGATCAGGTCGACCCGACGGCGCTGACCGCCCGAAAGGCCCTCGATGTCGGCGAGGAGGAGGTCCTGGCGGAGGCCCAGGCCGTCGGCCAGCCGGGCCATGGTCGACTCGGCCTCGTAGCCTCCGTTCTCCCTGAACTGCTCCTCGAGGTCGGAGAACAGTTCGATGTTCTCCGTGGTCGGGTCCTTGGCCATCTGGGTGCGGGCCTTGTCGAGGGCATCGTCGAGGACGTCGAGGCCCCGGCCGGAGAGGACATGGGAGAAGCCGCTGGGCTCGAGCCCGAGCCCGCGGGGCACCGGCACCTGGGGCAGGTGGCTGAACGTGCCCCGAATGCGGGCGTTGCCCGTCGACCGGACATTGCCGCCGGGCTCGTCGACGATCACCGAGATGAAGGTCGACTTGCCGGTGCCGTTGCGGCCGACGAGGCCCACCTTCTCGCCGGCGCCGATGACGAAGGACGCCTCGCGGAGCAGGGTCCGGTCACCGATCTCGATGGTAAGGGAGGAGCCGACGATCATCAGGAGGGGGTGGCGCGGTTGCGACCGGGAGGCGACCCGGGTCGCTGCCGGGGGCTCCGACGCGCTCAGCCGGGGACCATTGTCCCACAACCGGGAATCCCCCCGTCCGCGTCCCGCGGCCCGCCGGCTCCGCCGTGCCGGCGATCAGCCGCCCGAGGCCAGGATGTCACCGCCCGCCGGCGGTGTGGGATCGTCGGCGCGCTCGAGCCAGCCGGTGGGCAGATGGACCGGTCGCGGGCCGTTGGTGTGGCCTCGGGCGAGGCGCATGGCCTCCGGGGGGAAGGCCAGATGTGGATCGAGGGCGCCGAGCAGCCGGTGGACCTCGGCCAGCGAACCGGCGCAGGCCAGCGAGCGGCGGACCGCCGATCCGACCGGCAGGCCGGTGAGGTACCAGCCCGAGTGCTTGCGGAACTGCCGGATCCCGAGGTCCTCGCCGAAGGCCTCGCACAGCAACCCGGCGTGGTCGACCATCATCTCGATGATCGCGCCCAGGTTCGGCGGGTCGCGGACGGGCCGTCCGGCGAAGGCGTCGGCCAGGTCCCGGAACAGCCAGGGGCGTCCGAGGCAGCCCCGGCCCACCACCACGCCGTCGCATCCGGTGGCGGCCACCATGGCCAGGGCATCGGATGCCTCCCACAGGTCCCCGTTGCCCAGCACGGGGATGGAGACGACCGCCGACTTGAGCTCGGCGATCGCCGCCCAGTCGGCGCGCCCCGAGTAGAGCTGCTCGGCCGTGCGGGCGTGCAGGGTGATGGCCGCCACCCCCTCGTCCTCGGCGATCCGGCCCGCCTCGACGAAGTCGAGGTGGGCATCGTCGACCCCGGTGCGCATCTTGACGGTGACCGGTACCGACCCGGCGGAGGCGACGGCGGCGTTGACGATGGCCCGGAAGAGGTTGCGGTGGGCCGGCAGGGCCGCCCCGCCGCCCTGGCGGGTCACCTTGGCCGCGGGGCAGCCGAAGTTGAGGTCGACGTGGTCGACCCCGATCTCGTCGACCAGCCGGCGCACCGCAGCTCCCATCACCGCGGGGTCGACGCTGCACAGCTGCACGCTCCGCACCGGCTCGTCGTCACCGAAGGCCGCCATGCCCAGGGTCTTGGCGTTGCCCTCGACCAGCGCCCGGGCGGTGATCATCTCGCTCACATAGAGCCCGGCGCCGAACCTCCGGCACAGCCGGCGGAAGGCGATGTTGGTCACCCCGGCCATCGGGGCCAGCACCACCGGCGGCTGCACGGCCATGGCGCCCAGCCTGAGGGTCGCCCGGGTAGTGGCGACGGGTGACGTCATGCCCCGGCCCGGGCCCACAGGTCGGTGATCGGGATGCCGAGGCCGGCCAGCAGGGCGCGCAGCAACGGGAGGGAGAGGCCGATGACGTTGCCCGGGTCGCCGTCCACCCCGTCGATGAACGGCGCCGACCGGCCGTCGAGGGTGAAGGCACCGGCCACGGCCATGGCCTCCCCGGTGGCGAGGTACGCATCGAGCTCGGCGTCCGAGGTGGCGCCGAAGCGCACGGTGGTGGCGGCCACGCCCGACGCCTGCCGACCGGTGGGCTCGTCGATCACGCAATGGCCGGTGAACAGGGTGCCCGACCGGCCCCGCATGGCCCGCAGCCACTCCCGGGCCTGGCCCTCCGACGATGGCTTCCCATGGGGCCGGCCGTCGAAGTCGAGCAGGGAGTCGCAACCCACCACCACCGCCGTCCCGGACCGCTCGGCCACCGCCCGGGCCTTGCGTTCGGCCAGGACGGTGACCAGGGAAGCCGTGTCGCCGGCATCGATCCCGTCCTCGTCGATGCCGCTCACCACCACCACCGGGTCGAATCCGGCGTCTCTCAGGACCCGGAGGCGCGCCGGGGAGCCCGAGGCGAGGACCAGCGAGCGTTCGGCCATGACCCAAGAGCGTAGGGGCCGAGCCCGCCCGCGGGACCCGCCCGGGTGGCGAGCGGGCGCCACCGGCCGGCCCGGGTCCGACACCTCGGCGTGTGGTGGGCCCTTGAGTGCGCGATCCTGTTGGCATGACCGACACCGGCATCTCGACGGCGCCGACCCGGGTCGACCCGGCGCTCGACGGCGACCACGAGCGGATGTCCCACATCGTGCTGGAAGGGTTCAAGCCGGAGGAGGGCGACTACATCTCCGCCGGGCCGTCGGTGGTCGAGGGGATGGTCAACGGTACCGCCGTCAAGGCCCTCTGCGGGAAGATCTGGGTGCCGGGCCGCGATCCCAAGCGGTACCCGGTGTGCCCGACCTGCAAGGAGATCGCCGAGTCCCGGGGGTGGAGGGTCCCGGCCGGCTGAAACCCCGGTGTCCCGCCTCAGGCGCCGTGGACCTGGCCGTGGTGACGGCACCGGGCCCGATAGCCGCCGGGCGTGACGGCCACGGTGAGCCGGCGTCCGCACGCGGGGCAGAACCGGGGCGGATCGAGCGGGCGGCTGCACCCGGCACAGGAGGCGCCTCCGCATCCCGTGCAGAAGTCGGCATCGTCGGCCGACCGGTTGGCGGAGGGTTCGGCGATGCCGGCCATCGCCTGGCGCTCAGAGGACACCGGTCAGGACCCCGACCGGCATGCGCAGGTCAGAGAGCATCTGGAGGTCGGCACCGGCCGGCCGGCCCAGTGTGGTCAGGTAGTTGCCCACGATCAGCGCGTTGATCCCCGAGGTCATGCCCATGGACTGCAGCTCCCGGAGGGTGACCTCGCGGCCGCCGGCGTAGCGCAGGATGACCCCGGGAAGGCCCAGTCGGAACAGGGCGATCCAGCGGATGGCTTCCCAGGCGGCCACCGGCTGCTCGTCTCCGAGGGGGGTGCCCGGGCGGGGATTGAGGAAGTTGAGGGGAACTTCGGTGGGATCCAGCTCTTGGAGCTGGCCCAACAGCTCGATCCGTTGGTCGTCGCTCTCACCCATCCCGATCAGCGCGCCGCAGCACAGCTCCATCCCGTGCTCACGCACCAGAAGGCAGGTGTCGCGGCGCTCGTCCCAGGTGTGGCTGGTGACCACCTGTGGAAAGAAGGACCGCGACGTCTCGAGGTTGTGGTTGTAGCGGTGCACGCCGCTCTCGGCCAGACGTCGGGCCTGCTCCTCGGTCAACAGCCCCGCGCTGACGGCCACGTTGAGGCCGGTCCGGTTGCGGATGAGGGGGACCAGCTCGAGGATCCGTCGCATGGTCCGCTCGTCGGGGCCCCGCACGGCCAACACGATGCAGAACTCCGAGGCACCGGCGGCCCTGGTCTCCTCGGCGGCCCGCAGCACCTCGTCGACATCGAGGAAGGGAGTGGCCCTGACCGGGGTGTCGAACCGTGACGACTGGGAGCAGAAGTGGCAGTCCTCCGGGCATCCTCCCGTCTTGGCCGACAGGATGCCCTCGACCTCGACCTCGGGACCGCACCAGTCCAGACGGACCTGGTGGGCCAGCGCGGCCAGCGAGGTCACCCACCCGTCGGGGAGTGCGGCCAGTCCGGCCAGCTCCCCGGCGTCCAGCAGGCGACGGTCATCGAGGAGGGCCGAGGCCGCCTCACCCAGGCGGGCCCGGGCCGTCGTCGAGTCGAGGTGCGGGCGCACCGGCCCGGGCCGGAGGGGCCGGGGGGCCCGGTTGGGGGCCGAGAGGGTGACAGCGGTATGGACGGGTCTGGTCGTGGCGTCGCCGGGCATGCCGTTACGGTAGTTGCCGGGGACACACCAAAGAGACGACAGGGGGCACCACCGTGGCATGGGACTTTTCCACCGAGCCGGAATTCGAGGAGCAGTTGGCGTGGATGCGCCAGATCGTGCGCGACGAGATCTTCCCGCTCGAGACCCTGGACCTGGGCCACGAGGCGATGCTCGAGGCGGTGAGGCCGATCCAGGACGAGGTCAGGAGGCGGGGGCTGTGGGCGTCGCACCTGCCCCCCGAGCTCGGTGGGGGAGGGTTCGGACAGGTCCGCCTCGGCCTCATGCACGAGATCCTCGGCCAGACGCCCTACGGCCCGGTGGTCTTCGGCAACAACGCCCCTGACTCGGGCAACGCCGAGCTCCTGGCCGTCGGCATCGAGAGCTCGGGGCGCGAGGACCATCGCCGGCGGTGGCTCCAGCCCCTTCTCGACGGGAGGATGCGGAGCGGATTCTCGATGACCGAGCCGGGCGCGGGGGCCGATCCCACCATGATCGCCACCACCGCCGCCCGGGACGGGGACGAGTGGGTCATCGACGGCCACAAGTGGTTCACCTCCAACGGTTCGGTCGCCGACTTCCTCATCGTGATGGCGGTGACCAACCCCGACGTCCATCCGTACCAGGGATGCTCGATGATCGTCGTGCCCGCCGACACCTCCGGGGTGGAGATCGTCCGGGACGTTGCCACCATGGAGGACCCGGTCGAGCACTACGGCAGGTTCGGCGGCCACGCCGAGATCCTCTATCGCGAGGTGCGGGTCCCCTACGAGAACCTGATCGGTCTCGAAGGCGAGGGGTTCCTACTGGCTCAGAAGCGCCTCGGCCCCGGCCGCATCCACCACTGCATGCGCTGGCTCGGCCAGTCCAAGCGGGCATTCGACATGCTGTGCGAACGGGCCGTGTCCCGCACCACCCACCACTCGCTTCTGGCCGAGAAGCAGACCGTTCAGAACTGGGTGGCCGACTCCCTGGCCGAGATGACCGCGGCGCGGCTGATGACCCTGTACGCGGCCTGGAAGATGGACAATGAGGGTGCCTCCGCCGCCCGGGTGGAGATCGCCATGATCAAGTACTACGGGGCCGGTGTCCTCTACAACGTCATCGACCGGGCCATCCAGGTGCACGGCGCCCTCGGCTTCTCCACCGACTTGCCGCTCGAGTCCATGTACCGCCACGCCAGGGCGGCGCGCATCTACGACGGGCCCGACGAGGTCCACAAGGTGACCGTGGCCCGGCAGACCCTGAAGGGGTACAAGCCGACCGACGTCCCGACCGAGCACGTCCCCACCCGCCGGGTCGAGGCCCGGCAGCGCTTCGCCCACCTGCTCGACGTGGAGACCGCCGATCTCTGACCGGCCTCCGGCGGGCCGGCGACCTCCCCCGCCCCGGGTCAGTAGCGGTAGGTGTCCGGCTTGTAGGGACCGTCGACCGGTACCCCGATGTACTCCGCCTGCTCTTTGGTCAGCGTGGTCAGATGGACCCCCAGCGCCTCGAGGTGCAGTCGGGCCACCTTCTCGTCGAGGTGCTTGGGCAGCACGTAGACCCTCTTCTCGTACTCGCCGGCGTTGTTGAACAGCTCCATCTGGGCCATGGTCTGGTTGGTGAAGGAGTTGGACATCACGAAGCTGGGGTGACCGGTGGCATTGCCCAGGTTCAGCAGACGGCCCTCGGACAGGATGATCACCGCGTGGCCGTCGGGGAAGACCCACTTGTCTACCTGCGGCTTGATGTTGACCCGTTCGATGCCGTCGATCTTGGCCAGCCCGGCCATGTCGATCTCGTTGTCGAAGTGGCCGATGTTGCCCACGATGGCCTGGTGCTTCATCTTCGACATGTCGTCAGCGGTGATCACGTCCTTGTTGCCGGTGGAGGTGACGAAGACGTCTGCACTGGCGACGACGTCCTCGAGGGTCGCCACCTGGTAGCCCTCCATGGCCGCCTGCAGCGCACAGATCGGATCGACCTCGGTCACCACCACTCGGGCGCCCTGGCCGCGAAGCGAGTCGGCGCATCCCTTGCCGACGTCACCGAATCCGCACACGACGGCCACCTTGCCGCCGATGAGAACGTCGGTGGCGCGATTGATCCCGTCGACCAGCGAGTGCCGGCACCCGTATTTGTTGTCGAACTTCGACTTGGTGACCGCGTCGTTGACGTTGATGGCGGTGAACAGGAGCTCGCCGGCCTGCTCCATCTCGTTGAGACGGTGCACCCCGGTGGTGGTCTCCTCGGAGACGCCCTTGATCCCGCCGGCGAGGGTGGTCCACCGGGCGGGGTCTTCGGCCAGGCCGCGGGCGAGCACGCCGAGGACGACGGCGAACTCCTCGGAGTCCGCGGTCACGGGGTCGGGCACCGCGCCCGCCTTCTCGAATTCGACGCCCTTGTGGACGAGCAACGTGGCATCGCCGCCGTCGTCGAGGATCATGGTCGGGCCCTCTCCCGGCCACATCAGCGCCTGCTCGGTGCACCACCAGTACTCCTCGAGCGACTCGCCCTTCCAGGCGAAGACCGGTACCCCG
>DATKRZ010000079.1:0-11388 GCA_035531955.1 Acidimicrobiales bacterium
GACCGGATCCCCGAGGCGATCCGACCGGACATCGAAGAGGTGATCGTCAGCGACGACCACAGCCAGGACTCGACCTACCTGGTGGGCCTGGGCTACCAGCAGGTCTCCGACCTGCCGATCACGCTCATCCGGCAGCCCACCAACCTCGGGTACGGCGGCAATCAGAAGGCCGGGTACCACCTGGCCATCGAGCACGGCCTGGATGTCGTGGTCATGCTCCACGGTGACGGGCAGTACGCGCCCGAGTCGCTCCCCGAGATGGTCGCCCCGATCCTCGACGGGCGGGCCGATGCCGTCTTCGGGTCCCGGATCATGATCAAAGGAGCGGCCCGCAAGGGGGGCATGCCCACCTACAAGTACTTGGGCAACCGGATCCTGACCCGGTTCGAGAATGCCGCGTTGGGCACCAACCTGTCGGAGTTCCACTCGGGCTATCGCGCCTATTCGGTCAGCGCGCTGAAGCAGATTCCCTTCGACCGCAACTCTGACGGCTTCAACTTCGACACCCAGATCATCATCCAGTTGCACGACGCGGGCATGCGCATCGCCGAGGTCCCCATCCCGACCTACTACGGGGACGAGATCTGCTACGTGGACGGCCTGGGCTACGCCCGGGATGTGACGAAGGATGTCATCGGCTACCGCCTGCAGAAGGCCGGATTCGGGGACGGGAGCCGCATCGCCCTCAACGAGGAGTACCAACTGAAGCCCAGCGAGGACAGCTCGCACGGCCGCATCTCGGCCCTGTTGAGTTCGCGGTCGCCGAGCAAGATCCTCGACCTCGGCTGTTCGGGCGGGCAGCTGTCCACGCGGCTGCGGGGCATGGGCCACCACGTCACCGGGGTCGACGTGCTCGAGATCCCCGGGGTCGCCGAGCGGACCGACTCCTTCTTCAAGGCGGACCTGAACGACGGCATCCCCTACGAAGCCGGGTCCGGCTTCGATATCGTGCTCGGGGCGGACGTGCTCGAGCACGTGGTCAACCCCGGGGCCCTGCTGACCCAGACCCGGGAGGTGTTGTCCCCGGACGGCGTGGCCATCTTCTGCGTCCCCAACATCGCCCACTGGTATCCGCGGGCCCGGTCGACCGTCGGGATGTTCGACTACGACCAACGGGGCATCCTCGATGCGACCCACCTGCGCTTCTTCACCCGTCGCAGCATCCGCAAGCTCATCGAGCGCCAGGGCTACACCATCCGTCGGATCGAGCCGGTGGGGCTGCCCCTCGATGCGATGGGGCTCACCGGCACCAAGGCCCACGCCGTGCGCCTGTTCGACCATGTGATGCTGGCCCTCTGGCCCACGATGTTCGCCTACCAGTTCATCGTGGAGGCGACGCCCAACGGAGGGTGACCGGGGTGATCCCCCGGTCAGCCACGGACCAGGGTGACCACGGAGTAGACGGCGAAGCCGGCCAGCATCACGCCGCCGGCCTTCCGGATCACCGCCAGGGGTAGCACCCGGAGCAGCGCCTTGCCCCCGAAGGCGCCCAGGGCGGCCACGCCGGCCAGGCCGGCGAAGGCCCCCACGAAGACGGCCAGCGGCTGGTGGTACTTGGCGGCCAGGTTGGCGGTGAGGATCTGGGTGAGGTCGCCGAATTCGCCGACGAAGATGACCACGAAGGCCAGAGTCGTCGTCCTCAGCCCCTTGCGGGCCGTGTCGGCCTCCTCCTCCCCCTCTGCCTCCACGTCCTTTTCGGGGACGGCCAGCAGGTACACGGCCCCCGCGGCGAAGAGCACCGCCGTCACCGCCTCGACCCAGCGGTGGGGGAGAAGCTGCAGCAGGCGGCCCACCGCCACGGCCAGGGCGGCATGGAGGCCGAAGGCCAGCGTGGCGCCCAGCCAGACCAGGACCGGGCGATACCGGCTGCCCATGATCAGCGTGGCGATCATCGTCTTGTCCGGCAGCTCCGCCACGAAGATGACGACGAAGACGGTGAGGACGATGTCCAGGTGCACGGCCACATGTTACGGAGCGACGGTCAGCCGGCTGACCGTCGCGCTCGGCCGGCCTACGTCGGCCTACGTCGGAGGCAGCCCCAGCGCCTCGACCAGCGTCGTGGCCAACCCGGCGCCGTTGGTCTGGCCGAAGGCCACGTTGACGGCCAGCCGCTCGAGGATCTGCTCCACCGTCTTGCCGCCGGCCGGAAGGGGGTGGGCCTCGACGAAGCGGGTGACCCGGTCGGCCAGCTCGGGTGGATCGCACAGGCCCCGTACGCCGTCCAGCATCCGGGGCAGGATGTTGGACGGGAATCTGTCGACCAGGGAGTCCCACTCCTCGGTGACCCGCAGCCAGGCGGCCGGCCCGGTGACCCGGTTGGCCAGCAGCGACTGCAGCACGAACGGAGCGTTCTGGGTCCGAACCTCGGACATGGCCAGGTCGAAGGTCCGACTGGCCAGATCGAGGTCGTTGAAGGAGGCCAGCGCGTAGAGGTAGCGGTTCTCTTCCTGGGGCGTGGCCGGGGACCGGTAGTGGTCGAGGAAGGTCTCGTACTGGGCAGCCCCGCCGGTAGCGGCGACGATGTCCAAGATGGCGGACTCGGTGTCGGGGTGGAGCGGTGCGGACCGGGCCGCCGCGAACCGGCGCCCGGCCTCGGCCCGGATGCCTTGGTCGACCCCGATGGTGCCGAGGGTGCGCAGCACCGACGACCGTAGGGTGGGCGTGCGCTCGCCGTCGTCGTCACGCGGGTCCCAGCCCAGGTCGCCGGCCAGCGTCCCGAGCAGGGTGCGGATGGCCCGGGCCAGCGCCGGTCGGTCGCCTTCGGGGACCACCCGGTCGAACAGGCCGAGGGCGCCCAGCACCACCGACCACACGCTCGGATCGCCCTCCGCCGAGTCGACCAGGGCCCGGGCCAGGCGCAGGAGGTCGGACAGGGGGGCCCGGCCGGAGAGGGCGGCGGCCCAGGCATCCGACACCAGGTTGTACCGCTCCAGGGGATCGAGGTCGGACAGCCGGGCGGCCAGCCGCTCGACCATGGCCGTGGGGTAGGCCACCCGGTAGTAGCCGGAGCCGCCGGCATTGACCACCCGGACCTCGGCCTCCCCGGCGCGGTCGGGCCCCGCTCCCCGGCCGTCGAGCAGGATCGGCTGCGGGTCCACCCCGTCACCTTGGAGCGATCGGGTCAACACCGGTACCTGCCATTCCGAGCCGATGGCGCCACCGGGCCGGTCGCGGTAGGAGAAGGGATCCTGGGTGAGGGAGCCGTCGTCGCCCACCCGGACCAGGGGATAGCCGCCCTGGTTGATCCAGGTGTCCATGATGGTGCGCACCGCCCGGCCGCTGGAGCGCTCGAGCGCATCCCACAGGTCGGAGGTCTCGGTGTTGGAGTGGTGATGGGTGGTGAGGTAGTCGTTGATGCCGTCGCGGAAGACGTCGGGACCGATGAACTGCTCGAGCATGCGCAGGACGCTCCCGCCCTTCTGATAGGTGAGGACGTCGAACATGCCCTGGGCCTCCTCGGGGCGGCCGACCGGGAACTCGACCGGCCGGGTGGAATACAGCCCGTCGACGGCCATGGCCGCCTCCCGTTCCACGCCGAAGCTGACCCACCGCTGCCACTCGGGGCGGAAGGCGTCGACGGCCAGGATCTCCATGAAGGTGGCGAAGGCCTCGTTCAGCCAGATCCCGTTCCACCACTTCATCGTGACCAGGTCGCCGAACCACATGTGGGCGATTTCGTGGCAGACGACGTCGGCCACCCGCTCGAGCTCCACCCGGGACGCCTGGGCCGGGTCGACCAGGAGGACCGACTCGCGGAAGGTGACGCAGCCGAGGTTCTCCATGGCGCCGAAGGCGAAATCGGGAATGGCCACCAGGTCGAGCTTGTCGGCCGGGTACGGGAGGCCGAAGTAGTCGGTGAAGAAGGTGAGGGCGTGGGCTCCGACGGCCAGGGCGAACGGGGTCAGGACACCCTTGCCCGGGGCGTGCACGATGCGCAGGGGGACGCCGTCGACGTCGAGGGGATCGGTGGCCTCCAGCGGGCCGACGACGAAGGCCACCAGGTAGGTCGACATCACCATGGTCGGCGCGAACCGCACCCGGCGCTTGCCGCCGGGCTCCTCGGATTCGTCGACCACCGGGCCGTTGGAGTAGGCGGCCAGGCCCTCGTCGACCACCAGGGTGACCTCGAAGGTCGCCTTCAGCTCGGGCTCGTCCCAGCAGGGGAAGGCCCGTCGGGCGTCGGTGGACTCCATCTGGGTGGTGGCGATGACGTGCTCGGCGCCGGCGTCGTCGGTGAAGGTGGACCGGTAGAAGCCGTGGAGCTTGTCGTTGAGCACGCCGGTGAAGGCCAGGTGCAGCGTGGCGGGCCCCGGCTGGAGGGTCTCGGCGAAGGTCAGCGTGGCCCGTTCCTCGTCCGGGTCGATGGCGACCGCCGTGGGGGCCAGGGCGTACCCGGCGTCGGCGTCGGCGTCGTTGAGCTCGGCGAAGGTGATCTCGAGCTCGGCGGCATTGAGGATGATCGAGGCGGTGGGCTCCTCGACGACGAGGTCGATCTCGACGTCGCCGGCGAAGGTGGCGGCCCCGAGGTCCGGGTTGAGCACCAGCCGGTAGGCGCGGGGCCGGACCGACGTGGGCAGCCGGTAGGCGGGGAGGGCGTCGGTGGCGGAATTGGCGTCGGTCGTCGGTGCGCTCATGTGGGGCAGGCTACCGTCGGTCCGTGCAGACAGACCCCCGTTCCCCACATTCTTCCCGCGGGCCTGATCCCGCCGCCGACGGCGCCGGTGACCGCTCCCTCGACGTGGTGGCCATCGGCAACGCGCTGGTCGATGTGCTCGCCTCGGCCAAGGACGAGGACCTGGCCGCCCTCGATCTGGTCAAGGGGACGATGGCCCTCGTCGACCAGGCCCGCTCCGAGTCCATCTACGCCGCCATGGGTCCGACGACCGAGGCGTCCGGTGGCGCGGCGGCCAACACCTCGGCGGGGGTCGCCGCCCTCGGGGGCCGTGCCGCCTTCCTCGGGCGGGTGGCCGACGACGGTTTCGGCCGCGCCTTCACCCATGACATCCGGTCGATCGGGGTGGCCTTCGACCCGACGCCCGCGGAGGCCATTCCGGGCCGGTCCGTCACCGGCCATTGCCTGGTGCTGGTGACCGGCGACGCCGAGCGCACCATGGCGACCCATCTCGGCGTGGCCTCCGACTTCGGTGCGGTGGACCTCCACGACGGTCACCTCTCGTCAGCCCAGGTCGTCTACCTCGAGGGCTACCTTTGGGAGCAGCCGTCGGCCAAGGCGGCCATGCGCGAGGCCATCGCCATGGCCCATCGGAACGACGCCGCGGTGGCGCTCACCCTCTCGGATCCCTTCTGCGTCGAGCATCACCGGGACGAGTTCTTGGAGCTGCTCCGGGGCGACCTCGAGATGATCTTCGCCAACGAGGAGGAGATCGTGATGTTGTTCGGTGCCGCCGACTTCGACGCCGCGGTGGACGCGGTGGCCGAGACCGGCGTGCTGGCCGCGCTCACCCGGGGCGCGGCAGGCTGCGTGGTGGTCTCCCCCTCGGGATCCGTCGAGGTCCCGGCCGCTCCCGTCGACAGGGTGGTCGACACCACCGGGGCCGGTGACCTCTTCGCGGCAGGATTCCTCTACGGGATCACCAACGGGCTGGCCCCCGAGGAATCGGCCCGCCTGGGCGGGGTGTGCGCAGCCGAGGTGATCTCCCACGTCGGGGCCCGGCCCCAGGCCGACCTGCGGGCACTGGCGACTGCGGCCGGCCTGTTCGCCTGACGACACCGAGACAGGGGGCATCGCCCCCCTGTTCGACGTCGGTCAGGTTGGCGGCGTCTCGACCGGCCGGAAGTCGAAGGGCAGGTCGCCGATGCGGACCAGCACCGAGGCCACCGCCCGCCCCAGGGGGGCCAGGACCTCGTCGAGGGTGTCCGGGTGCTCGAGGATGCCCTCGTCCATCTGGCACGATCCCTCGTAGGAGACTTCGATGGCCCATTCGGAGCGGTCGTGGCCGTCGCCGGAGAGGACCTGCTCGATGGTGGCGGAGCCCCGGTCCAGTGGTTCCTCGCCCAGGACGTAGAGGTGGTCGGGGAGCACCCCGATGAGCGGACCGGGCCCCGGCGCCTCCGCCAGGCCCTGAACCCGGAAGGCGATCTCGACCAGGACCTCGGGGAACTCGTCCGGCTCCTCGCCGATGGCCCAGCTCCGGTAGGCGGTCTGGCTCCACGTCGGCCAGTCCAGGCTGGTGTCGACGCGTATCCGCGCCGGGCGCACCTCGCCGGGGAGGCTGTAGGAGGTCTCGAAGCTCACGTCGCCCAGGAAGACGTCCACCTGGAACCGCTCCTCGACGGCCTGGCGCTGCAGCAGCGCGGCCTCGAACGCGTGCCGGTGGGAGCCGACGAGGTGGGAGAACACGTGGTCGAGCATGGCGGGGCAGAGGCTACCGTTCTTCCATGCCCGGCCCTCCCGACCCGCTCAAGCCCTCGCCGTGGCCGGATCGGCGGGTCATCGCCTACGCCCACCAGGGCGGGGCATGGGAGGCCCCGTCGTCCACCCTCCACGCCATCGCCGCCGCCGTCGGCGCCGGGGCCACCGGGATCGAGCTCGACGTCCACGCCACCGCCGACGGCCAGCTGGTGGTGTGCCACGACCCGACGGTCGACCGGACCACCGACCGGACCGGGCGGATCGCCGATCTGCCGTTCGACGTGCTGTGCACCCTCGACAATGCCTACTGGTGGGCGCCGGGGGCGGACGTCTCCCCGGGGCTATCGCCCGACCGCTACCCGTTCCGGGGCCGCGCCCCCGACGACCGGCGGTTTCGCATCGCGCTGCTCGAAGAGGTGCTCGAGGAGTTTCCCGGGGTGGTGCTCAACCTCGACATCAAGCAGACCGCGCCGACGGTGGCGCCCTACGAACAGGCCTTGGCGGCGATGCTCCGGCGCTTCCGCCGGGTCGACGACGTCATCGTGGCCTCCTTCATCGACTCGGCCACCGACTCGTTCTCCTCGTTCGCCCCGGAGGTCCCGACGTCGGCGGGCACCGCGGCGGTGGCCGGCTTCATCCAGTCGGTGCGGGGGGGCGAGGTGCCGGCCCCCATGCGCCACGTGGCGCTTCAGGTCCCGGCCAGCTACGGCGAAGTCGTGCTGGTCGACCGGCCCTTCGTCGACGCCGCCCACCAACAGGGCCTCGCCGTGCATGTCTGGACCATCGAGGAGGAGCCGGAGATGGAGAGGCTCTGCCGGCTCGGGGTCGACGGGATCATCACCGACCGTCCCACCGCCCTGGTGGCGACCCTCGACCGGCTCGGCTGTGCCTGGGGTGGAACGGTCGGGCCGCGGTGAGGGTCCCGGCGGTCACGCTGCCCGCGTCAGTCGGGCGAGGGCCCCTCGGGGAGTCAGCCTCGACCGCAGTTCGGCTTCTTGCCGTGGTTGGCCTTCTTCTTGGCCCGGAGCTTGCGCTTGTTGGTTCGCTTCGACACAGTCCGGACATGGTAGTCGCTGTGGGTCCTGGTGGCTGACGGGGGTTCGCGGTGACCTGGTTGCTGCGGGACGGAGACGTGCTGGCCGCGGCCGAGGTGGCCGCGGGCGCGGTGGGGCGCACCCGGGGGCTGCTGGGCCGGAGCGGCTACGAGGGGGCGATGGTGCTGCCCCGCACCCGGTCGGTCCACACCTTCGGCATGCGCTTCGCCATCGACGTGGCCATCTGCGACAAGGACATGGTCGTCATCGGGGTGACCCGGCTGCGGCCGTGGCGGGTCAGCGTCCCCCGCAAGGGCGGCCGGTCGGTGGTCGAGGCCGAGGCCGGCGCGTTCGAGCGCTGGGGGCTGAAGACCGGCGACAAGTTGGAGCTGCGGGGATGAACGGGTCGGACGGGGGCGACGGGCCGGGCCCCGACCCGGACGTCCTCGAGGAGCTCGAGCTGTGGGGCGGCCCCGACGACGGCGACGACCGACCCGACCCACCTGGCGGGGACCGCGGGCCCCCATCCGATGCCGCGGCCACCGCGGGCGCCCACCGGGCCGCCACCGGGGGCCGGGTGGTGCTGGTCGGCACCCCCATCGGCAACCTGGGCGACCTGTCGCCCCGGGCCGTTCAGGCCCTCGAGGGGTCCGACGTCATCTACTGCGAGGACACCCGGCACTCCCGCAAGCTGCTCACCCACGCCGGCATCACCGGCACGCCCCTCAGATCGCTCCACCAGCACAACGAGGACGACCGGATCGACGAGGTCATCCGCACGGCCGCCGACGGGGGCACCGTGGCGGTCATCAGCGATGCCGGGATGCCCGGGATCTCGGATCCGGGCCGCCGGGTGGTGGCCGCGGCCGCCCGCTCCGGCGTCACCGTCACCGTGGTGCCCGGCCCCTCGGCTGTCCTCGCCGCTCTGGTGGCCAGTGGGTTGCCCACCGACCGCTTCTGCTTCGAGGGGTTCCTGCCCCGCTCGGGGACGGGGCGCCGCGAGCGCCTGGCCTCGTTGGCCACGGAGTCCCGGACGGTGGTGCTCTTCGAGGCCCCCGGTCGGGTGGCTGCCACGCTCCGGGACCTGGTCGATGCGTGCGGAGGCGACCGGCCGGTGTCGGTGGCCCGGGAGCTGACCAAGCTGCACGAGGAGGTCTGGAGGGGCCCGCTGGCCGAACTGGCGGCCCGGGCGGCGGCGGAGCCGGTCCGGGGCGAGGTGGTACTGGTGCTCGGCGGAGCCGCCCCGGCCGGCCCGGCGGCCGTGGAAGACGCCGTCTTGACCTCGGCCCTGGCCGACCGGCTGTCGGCCGGGGAACGGACCCGCGGTGTGGTCGACGATCTGGCCGCGGCCTTCGGAGTCCCCCGTCGGCGGGTCTACGGGCTCGCCCTGGCCCTCAGGGACCGGACGGCGGAGGATCCGGGGGGGGACGGCCGCGTCGGATCTGGCCCACCGGGCCCGGCACCGGAATGAGGTCGCTGTTCGAAGGGTTGTAGGACGGGGAAGCGGGGCTCGCGGTGGCGGGTGTGTCGTGACGTGATGTGAAGTCGAGGGGGACCGAGAGAGGAGTGGACGTGTTCGGACGCAGCCAGGAGGACAAGACCCAGGCCCCGGGGATCGCCCCCGACGACATCCCCGAAGGCCTCGACCGGGTGGCCTTCGCCGCCGGCTGCTTCTGGGGGGTGGAGGAGTTCCTGCGGGCCATCCCCGGCGTGGTCGACGCCGTCTCCGGCTACGAGGGCGGGGAGGTGGACCACCCGACCTACGAGCAGGTGTGCTCGGGGAGCACCGGCCATGCCGAGGCGGTGCTGGTGACCTTCGACCCGGCCCGGGTCTCGTTCGACGAGTTGTTGGAGGAGTTCTGGCGCCATCACGATCCGACCACTCCCAACCGCCAGGGTCCCGACCGCGGGACCCAGTACCGGTCGGCGGTGTTCACCCACGACGACGCCCAGGAGAAGGCGGCCCGGTCCTCCCTGGACGAGTTCCAGTCCAGGTTCAAGCGCCCGATCGTCACCGAGGTGACCCCGGCGACCACGTTCTGGCCGGCCGAGGAGTACCACCAGCGCTTCACCGAGCGCACCGGCCGGGGTGGCTGCCACGTCGCCAATTGGTGATAGGTGCCCCTGAGCCGTCGCCGGATCGGGGCGGTCAGCCGGGTTCTAGCGCCAGTCGGTGAGAGCCCGGCGCACGTAGGGCCGGAGCGGCAACTCCCACGCGTCGTCGACCGCCACCCAGCTGGCGTTGTCGGTGGACCCGCCGACCTCGTGGCGGAGAGTCCCCGAAGACGAGGCGATGGTGTAGACGATCCGGACCGTGTGCAAGCTGGTCCCGTCGGGCACGTCGATCACGTCCGAGAGCACCCCCCGCAGTTCGCCGACGACCACCGTGAGCCCGGTCTCCTCGGCGAACTCGCGGCGGAGGCCGGCGACCGGGTCCTCGCCGTGGTCGAGGCCGCCGCCGGGGAGGAACCACTCGCCGCCGACGCTGAGCCAGGGCGCGGCCCGCACCAGCAGGACGCGGCCTTCACCGTCCTGGCAGATCCCGTAGACCGCCACCCGCTGCTCGTTACCCATCAAACCAACAGCGTCTCCACCCTGTGACCCGCAATCTGCGCATCGGCCCGAAAGCGGGAGCTCGTTCGCCGGGTCTCGACGGGCGCGTCGAAACCTTCCGGGATGACGAGACGGCCGCGGTCGATGCCGAATGCGCGTGGCGTCCCAGGGTGCAGCCACACGAGACGAGCAGCCGGTTGGCCACGGCGGGTGATGAGGACCTCTTCGCCGGCCCGCGACGGCATCAAGGAGCCGCGACAGGTGGGTCCTGGCCCGAAGGTCCCAACGGTCATGGTCATGGACTTGGTCTATCAGCCGAGGTCGGGCCGGACCGGGACCGGGCCTCCTATTGTGGCTTGCCCATCTAGTTGTGTATGGCATAATGGGAAGGGATGGCAGTCCTGGTCCGATTCACCCGCAACAGTCGCAGACACCGAATCGGCCGGATGTCGGTTCGCCACGTCATCGCCACCATCACGTCCACGGTGACCACGGACCCCGGATAGCGGCAGCACCTTGCACTACTGGGTCGGGAACGACGATCGAGGCCGGGAACTCGAAGTCATCGCCATCGAGCGACCGGACTGTCTGCTCGTGATCCATGTCATGCCCACCCACTATCGAAGGAGAAGGAGCTCATGAGCCGCAAGCGAATCGCCGAAGTGGAGATAGGCCCGGGCGTCGACCTGGACGTCGAGGAGGTCTATCTGGACGACGGCACTCGCCTCACCGAGACGAAGGCCGAAGAGCTGGCCGAGCGCACGCTCGCTCGGCTCCGTCCCGGCCGACCGTCGATCACCGGCAGCGGGGAACACACCCCCAGTCTCACGGTGCGGGTGCCCCGCGAGACTCGGGCAGCTCTCGAGGAGATCGCGGCTCGGCAGGGTCGGCGTCTGGCCGACGTCAGTCGGGAGGCCCTCGATGACTACATCGCCAGCCACGCCAGCTGAGAGTTCCGGGTGCAGTGGCGACGGATCATGTCCCTTCGGTGAGGGTGATCACCAGCCGGTCGATGTCGGCCTCGGCCCGCCGGGACGGCCGGAAGTGTCACGGCGCCGCCGATGCGCCCACCTCGAGTTAGGGGCGTGACGGATGGCCGGCGCTAGCCCGGTGCCCCGAGGATGAGATCGGTGTCGTTGTCGGCGAGGGTCAGGTGCCAGCTCCCCTCCGCCCCGGGTGCGGGCTGGTGCATCGACCGGTTGGTCATGCGGGCGCCGAGTAGGCGGCCGCCCACGGTCACCGGTCGGAGGAGGCCCAGACGGGAGAGGGTCCGGCGGTGACCCTCGGCCGCGCTCAGGGTCATCATCACCATGACCCGCTCGGCGAGCCATCTGCGGCACGCCTCCCCGATCAGGGACGCCAGCGCATCGACGTCGGCCTCGCCCACCAGGTAGTCGGAGACCACTCCCACGCGGACCGGGCCGAAGG
>DATKRZ010000080.1:0-30281 GCA_035531955.1 Acidimicrobiales bacterium
GCGAAGTCCACATAGCCCCGGCCCGTCGGCTCGATGAGCTCTGCGGCGATGAGGCGAAGCCGGTACTGGCTGGCGTAGTTCACGGTCACGCCAAGTCTCGCTTGAATGTCCGCCATTCTCGACGGCCCATCGTCCTGAGCCATGGCCAGCAGAAATGACTTGTCGATCCCCGAGGCCTCGGCAAGGGCCGGCTCGTGGACAAGCGAGCCGAGTCGGCGTCGTGCCCTCGACACACCCTCCTGAGCATCGGAAACGCTGATCTCAGTCACGTCAGGGTGAAGCCGCCAGGTCTGCGCCCCGACTAGCTGGATCAGGAACGGATAGCCGCGGGTTCCCGCCGCCATCACCGCCAGAGCCTCTCTGCCCACCACCCGGCCGGCATGAATGACCGGCTCGCGGAGAGCGAGCTCCACATCAGTTCGGTCCAACGTGCCGAGATGGTGGCGCTCAGCGCGCCGCAAGAAGGTCAGGACGTCGTCGTTCAGTGCGTCGCTGACCGCAGAAGCAAGACCGGCTCCGACAAAGGCGAGATCCCGATTTTCCCGAAAGCCGTGCTGCACCACTATCGCCAGCTCGCGCAACTCGGCGATCTGCTGTTGGTGAATCTCGTCCAGCGTGATGAGCAGCCCTGTCTCGTTTTCGGCAAGCAGGTCGGCCAGGAGCTCTATCTGGTTCCGAAGGCCGACCTCCACGACATGAGCATCAAGCGTGTCCCACGTCGCCCCGGCGGCCCCGAGGGGGCCGATCGGGAGGTTGAGCCCGCTGAGGCGTCGTTTTACGGTCTCGGGATCGAAGTCCCGGAGCAGGCGAGGAAGATGCTGTGCTGTGATTCGGTGGAGGAACCCAGGTGACGCCGTCTCGCTGATGACCAGCCATCCCCGCGACTTGGCACCGTTCTCGACGGCGTTGAGGAGCACGGTCTTCCCGGACCCTCGAGGGCCGGTGTAGAGCGTGGCCCGGCCAGCGGCGCCTGGGCCGTCGTCGAGTGCTTCGACGAATTCATCGACAAGTTGGTCCCGGCCGACGAGCAGCGGTGGGCTGACGCCGAAGGTGGGGTGGAAGGGGCTGGCCACCCCTCCAGTCTACTTTACCTTTAGAGTCCTTTAGACTATTTAGATGCCTTTAGACATTGACGCTGGGCCTTGTGGACCAGGACCCTGATCAGCCTCCAGAGGAGGGACCGCTCGTGAAACGATGCCGGGCAACGGGCAGGGTGTGAGCTGTCGAGCGCTTCTCTCCGCAGTCTAGGGACTATCTGGTACTCCATGGTTGCCGCACCTGCTGGTCCAGGACCATTCCCACCAAGAGCGCCAACGGATCCGTACTCAACAGGTTGTCGGCGGCTTCGTCGCCACTCAGATGGAGGGACATATCGCCAGCGTATGCGAGTTCCACCTGCTGCCACATCTCGGAGTGCGCGAAGGCAGGTGGCTCGGGGTTCGGTCCGCGCAGTGGGTGGATATGGGCCGAAGAATCCTCAGATCACCGCTCGACTACATCGCCGGACCGTGCCACCAGACTCGCGGCCCACCCGACGGCATCCCGAGCCTTCCGAGAGGACACCACGTTGACGCCATAGCGGGCCTTCAGCGCACACCCGAGATCGCCTATGTCGTGGTCAGGCCTGGACGGCGGCAATCATCGCCGTCACAGCGGGATTCGCGTTCACGAGCACCAGATGGGACGTGCATGTTCGCTGATCCAGCCTCGGAAGACAAGCCGGTTCGCCGAGATGGAGAACTTGTCGACCATCCGGGATGTAAGAAAGATGCCCAGACCGCTGTGGTGGGCCGGGCCCGTCGTCTGCTTGCCTTGGAAAGCTCGCCGACCGCCTGAAAGTCATCTTCGAGCTCTCGGGACTTGCGGATCGAGGCGAAGGCTCCCACACCATCGTCATCGATCTCGAAGGCGACCTGCTCCTGGCGCAAGAACCACCGTACGTTGACCGTGCTTCCCTTCGAGTGGTCGATGGCGTTGTTGACCATCTCCGTGAAGGCGAAGCTCAGGATCTAGGTGGACCACGGGTCCGAGGCCGCAGGGTCGATGCCGTAGCGGTCCAAGGCCGCGGCCACCGAATCCTCGGGAATTGCCTGGTCGGCGACGAGGCCGTGGAGGGCGGCCACCACGATATGGGCAGCATCGACCTCGAAGAAGCGCCGCAGCACCTCCCTGGTGTCGGAGCGCCCGAATCCGTCGGTGCCGAGGGAGGTGAATCGCCGGGGCGTCCACCGGGAGACCTGGTCCGGCACCGCCCGCATGAAATCGGTGACGGCCACGATCGGCCCGGCGCCCCCGGCCAGGCAATCGGTGACATAGGGGATCCGCGGGCTCCCGCCCGGGTGCAGCCGGTTCCAACGCTCGACCGAGATTGCCTCCTCGCGCAGGGACTTGTAGGAGGTCACCGACCACAGTTCCGCGTCCACGCCCCAGTCGGCCGACAGCAGCCTCCGGGCCTCGGTCGCCGCCTGGCACGCCGAGCCCGAGAACAGGAGGGTGGCGCCGGGCCGGCCCGCGGCCGAGGACGGCGTCCCGGCCCCGGCGTCACCGGCCCCCACCCCTCCATCGGGATCGAAGCGGTACATGCCCTTGATCGTCCCGAGGCGCACCCGGTCCGCCTCCGTCGGGTCGGTGGGAAGAGCGGGCATCGTGTAGTTCTCGTTGTAGAGGGTGAGGTACCAGACACGGTCCTCGGGATCCGCGCCGGTCATCCGGCGGATCCCGTCCTCCACGATGGTCGCCACCTCGTAGGAGAAAGCGGGGTCGTAGGCGGCGACGCTCGGGATCACCGACGCCAGGAGCAGGGAATGGCCGTCCTGGTGCTGGAGGCCCTCCCCGTTGAGGGTGGTCCGGCCCGCCGTGCAGCCCAACAGGAACCCGCGCCCCCGGCAGTCGCCGAGGGCCCAGAGCAGGTCGCCCACCCGCTGGAAGCCGAACATGGAGTAGAAGAGGTAGAAGGGGATCAACGGCTCGCCCCAGGTGGCATAGGCGGTGGCGGCGGCGGTGAACGAGGCCACCGCTCCGGCTTCGGTGATGCCCTCTTGGAGCACCTGGCCCGACGCGCTCTCGGCGTAGTGGAGGGCCAACCCGGCATCGACCGGGGTATAGCGCTGGCCCTCGGGCGCATAGATCTGCACCTCGCTGATCAGTGATTCGAGGCCGAAGGTGCGGGCTTCATCGGGCACGATGGGCACGATGCGCTCACCGACGGAGGGATCTCGGACCAGCAACCGGAGGAGCCGGGCGAAGGCCATGGTGGTGGACACCGACTGCTTGCCCGAGCCGGCCAGGAGGTCGGCGAACGATGTGGCGGCGGGGGCGGGGAGGGGCTTGGGCCGTACGACGCGCTGTGGAAGCGGTCCCCCGAGCGACCGCCGGCGCCCGGCGAGATACTCGGCCGCCGGCGAGCCCGGCGCAGGTCGGTAGTACGGGGGCAGGTCGGCGTCCAGGTCCCGCTCGGGGATCTCGTCGTGGAGGAAGAGCCGATCCCGAAGGGTGAGCAGCTGCGGCTTGGTCATCCTCTTGATCTGGTGGGTGGCATTGCGGGCTTCGATCTCGGGACCGAGCGTCCAGCCCTTGACCGTCTTGGCCAATATGGCGGTCGGGGCGCCGACGTGTTCGGTGGCCGTCTTGTAGGCCGCGTAGAGCTTCCGGTAGTCGTGTCCCCCCCGGGGGAGTGATTGGAGGTCCTCGTCGCTGAGGTGGGCCACCAGCGCAGCCAACCGGGGATCGGGGCCAAAGAAGTGCTCTCGGATATAGGCGCCAGACTCGGTGGCGTACTTCTGGAACTCCCCGTCGACGGTCGAGTTCATCTTGTCGAGGAGCACGCCCTCCACGTCCTTGGCCAGGAGCTCGTCCCAGGTGCGGCCCCAGATCACCTTGATCACGTTCCAGCCTGCCCCTCTGAAGAGGGCCTCGAACTCCTGGATGACCTTGCCGTTTCCCCGGACCGGACCGTCGAGCCGTTGCAGATTGCAGTTGACGACGAAGGTCAGGTTGTCGAGGTGCTCGCGGCCGGCCATGCCCAGGGCGCCGACGGTCTCGGGCTCGTCGAACTCGCCGTCCCCGACGAACCCCCACACCCGGCTGCCGGAGGTGTCGGCGATCCCCCGGGCGTGGAGATACCTGCTCATGTGGGCCTGGGCGATGGCGTTGAGGGGGCCCAGTCCCATCGAGACGGTGGGGTACTCCCAGAACTCGGGCATCAACCGGGGGTGGGGGTACGAGGACAGCCCGTCGACCCCCACCTCGAACCGGAAGTTGTCGAGCTGTTCCTCGGAGAGCCGGCCCTCGACGAAGGCCCGGGCATAGATGCCGGGAGAGGCGTGGCCCTGGAAGTAGACCTGGTCGCCCGGCCGGCCTCCGTCCTTGCCCCGGAAGAAGTGGTTGAAGCCGACTTCGTAGAGCGACGCCGAACTCGCGTAGGTGGAGAGGTGGCCACCGATGGCCTCCGAGCGCACGTTGGCCCGCACCACCATCACCGCCGCGTTCCAGCGGATGAAGGCCCGGATCCGCCGCTCGGTGAACTCGTCGCCCGGAAAGTCCGGTTCCTCGTCGGAGGGGATGGTGTTGACGTACGGCGAGGAGACCGTGGCCGGGAACCCGACCTGCTTCTGGCGGGCCCGCTCGAGGATCCTCATCAGGAGGTAGCGAGCCCGGGTCCGGCCGTGGGCATCGACGACGTCGTCGAATGCGTCGAGCCACTCGGACGTCTCGACCGGGTCTGCGTCCGGAAGCTGATGACTAACTCCGTCGAAGAGCACGGTCCCATGCTTCCACCGCCGGTGCGGCGAGGGAAGTCACTCCTGGTCCGCCGGCGTCCGCCGCGCCCCGGAGCCGCGCCCCGGAGCCCGGACACCGTCGCATCGGGCATGCTGTCCCGATGGACTCCGCGCCCCCTGCGAACGCCACGCCTTCCGGTGGGGAGGTGAGCGTCGTCTACACCGACGGCTCGTGTCTAGGGAACCCGGGACCGGGGGGATGGGCGTGGGCCGTGGACGGTGGCGCCTCGGACAGCGGCGGTGAGCCGCACACCACCAATCAGCGGATGGAGATGACCGCCGTCCTGCGGGCCCTCGAGGCCCTGCCCGGGCCCGTGCACGTGATCAGTGACTCGACCTACGTGGTCAACTGCTTCCGCAACCGGTGGTGGGTGGGCTGGAAGCGGCGGGGCTGGCGCAATGCCTCGGGCAAGCCGGTGGCCAATCAGGATCTGTGGAACGGGTTGCTGGACCTGGCGCTCGACCCCTCGCGACCGGTGACCTTCGAGTGGGTCAAGGGGCACTCGGGGGACCGGATGAACGAGGTGGTGGATCTGCTCGCCACCCGGGCGGCCGCCCTCCAGTAGCGCCCCACCGGCCGCCGCCCTACCCGCATTTTGGCTCCGGCCCCTCCCTCCCGTAACCTGCTCGAATGGAGATCAGAGGAAGTTCAGCCATCGTCACCGGGGGGGCATCGGGACTGGGGGAGGCCACCTCCCGCAAACTCGCAGCTGAGGGCGTGCGGGTCACCGTCTTCGACCGCAACGAGGAGCGGGGCAAGGAGGTCGTCGCCGACATCGGTGGCACGGCCGACTTCATCGGCGGCGACGTGACCGAACCGGACGACTGCCAGAAGGCGGTCGATCAGGCTGCAGAGGGGGGGAGCCTCCGCATCGCGGTGAACTGCGCGGGCACCGGTTGGGTGGGACGGGTCATCAACCGCGACGGAACCCCGCACGACCTGGCTCCGTTCCAGTTCATCCAGAACCTGAACGTCATCGGCACCTTCAACGTGATGACCAAGGCCGCGTCCGCCATGGCCACCGTCGAGCCGCAGGCCGGTGGCGAGCGGGGTGTCATCGTCAATACCGCCTCGGTGGCCGCCATGGACGGCCAGATCGGCCAACTGGCCTACTCCGCCTCGAAGGGCGCCATCGTCGGCATGACCCTACCTGCCGCCCGCGACCTCGCCGTGGTGGGGATCCGGGTCCTGGCCATCGCCCCGGGCCTGTTCGACACCCCGCTACTGGCCATGCTGCCCGACGAGCAACGCGATGCCCTGGGAGAGTCGGTGAACTTCCCCAAGCGACTCGGCGACCCGGCCGAGTTCGGCGAACTGGTGAGCCAGATCGCCACCAACAGCTATCTCAACGCCGAGGTGATCCGGCTCGACGGCGGCATCCGGATGCCTCCCAAGTAGCGGCCCGGGCAACGCCCGAAGTGGCCCGGTCAACGCCCGAAGTGGCCCGATCAACGCCCAGCAGGGGCCGACGCCGGTGAGTCGATGACCGCCACCGCTCCGGCACGCCGGAGCCCGGACCCCGGCCATGGTGGTGCCATCATCCACACCGTCGGCCTTACCAAGGTCTATGCCGGTTCGGAGATGCGTGCCGTGGACGGGCTCGACCTGGTGGTCGGACCGGGCGAGATCTTCGGACTGCTGGGGCCCAACGGGGCCGGCAAGACCACGACGGCGGGCATGCTCACCACCAGGGTGATACCGACCTCGGGCCGGGCCTTCGTCGGCGACATCGACGTGGTGGCCCACCCGGCGCTGGCCAAGCAGATCCTGGGCATCGTCAGCCAGCAGAACACGCTGGACCGCCAGTTGACCGTGTGGGAGAACCTCTACTTCCACGGCCGGCTCTTCGGAATCCCGGCCCGGGAGTCCCGCCGGACGGCCACCGAACTGCTGGAGCTGTTCCAGTTGGAGAAGTGGTCCGGGGCGTCCGTCTATGCCCTCTCGGGCGGGATGGCCCAGCGGCTGATGGTGGCCCGGGCCATCTTCCACCGTCCGGCCGTGCTCTTCCTCGACGAGCCCACCGCCGGTCTCGATCCCCAGAGCCGGCTGGCCCTGTGGGACACACTGCGCGGCCTCAACGCCGAGGGCCAGACCATCCTGCTCACCACCCACTACATGGAGGAGGCGGACCAGCTGTGCGGCCGGGTGGCGATCATGGACCGGGGCAGGATCCTGGCGCTGGACACGCCGGCCGCCCTGAAGCAGGCGGTGGACGCCGACACCATCGTGGCGGTGACCGCCGCCGGCGATCCCGCACAGCTGGCCCGGGTGCTCACCGAGCGGGTGCCGGGGGTGACCCGGACCCGTCCCATCGACGGAGGTGTCGAACTGCACGTCATGGGCAAGGACAGGCTGTTGCCCACGGTAGTGTCCGCGGCCGAGGAGGCCGGGTTCCCGGTCATCGACCTGTCGGTGACCGAGCCCACCCTGGAGACGGTGTTCATCAACCTGACCGGCAAGGAGCTGAGGGACTGATGAGCGTCGATGCGCCCGTGCCCGGGGGGTCGGCCGGCGTCGGCGAAGTGAGCGGGCCGGAGGTGAACGGGCCGGCGACCGGGCTCAGCCCCAACCCGACCCGGTCGGCCCTGGACGCGGGTCGGATCGTCTTGTGGGCGTTGATCCTCCGGGATCTGGTTGTGGTGCGAAAGCACCTGTTCGAGTTCGTGGTCCGGACCCTCGTGCAGCCCTTCCTGCTCTGCTTCGTCTTCCTCTACGTCTTCCCGAAGATTGGCCAGGGCATCGGCGGTGGGGGAGGGCCCGCGGCAGAGTCGGCGTTCGCCACGGTGCTCGTCCCGGGTGTCGTCGGGATCTCGATCCTCTTCCAAGGGGTGCAGTCGGTGGCGCTGATCATGGCCCAGGAGTTCGGTTTCACCCGGGAGATCGAGGACCGGGTGCAGGCCCCGTGCCCCGTTTGGCTGGTGGCGGTGGCCAAGGTGCTGTCAGGAGCCGTGCAGGGTCTGATCTCCGCCATCATCGTCCTGCCCATCGCCTCCGTCGTCCATGCCGAGGGGGTCGAGGCCCACCTGAGCCTGCATTGGTGGGTCATCGTGACGATCGTCCCGTTGGCCTGCGTGACCATGGCCTCGCTCGGCCTGCTCCTCGGGACCAGCTTCGAGCCCCGCAACATCGGGTTGATGTTCGGTTTCATCATCCTGCCGGTGACCTTCCTGGGCGGGACCTACTACCAGTGGACCCGTCTGGCACCCGTCCAGGCGGGCGGCTGGCACTGGCTCCAGACGGTGGTCCTCGTCAATCCCCTGATCTACGTCAACGAGGGCATGCGCGCTGCCTTCACCGACGCTCCCCATATGCACCTCTACGTTGTTTATCCGGTGCTCGTCGGGTTCTTCGTCCTGTTCCTGGGCGTCGGCCTGCGCAACTTCCGGAGAAGGGTGCTCTCCTGACCGGCGGCCCGGGCCGGCCCCACTTCCTCCGGCCCCGGGAGGACCACCCCGTCCCGACCGGTCCCGATCGGGCCCACGATGGTACGACGGTCGGAACACGAACCGGCCCGGGCCGGCGGTGTGCGGACGCGGGCCGGGGAGGAGCGGCTCCGGGCCGGTAGGCTGGGCGCGTTTCCCAGGCATGGCGCCCTTATGGAGGTGGTCCTGACGGCACCCGAGGCAGCAGTTGAGGAGAAGGCATCGGGAGGTCCCGGATCAGGGGCGGCCCGACGGACCGACTTCGACGTGGTGATCATCGGCGGGGGCCCCGGTGGCTACGCCACCGCCCTCTACGCCGCGGCCGCCGGGCTGGACGTGGCCATCGTCGAGCTCGACAAGGTCGGGGGGACCTGCCTCCACCGCGGTTGCGTGCCGGCCAAGGAGTTCCTCGAGACCGCCGCCGTCTACCGCACCGTGAGCGGTTCCGGACAGTTCGGGATCACCGCGGGCCGGGACGGGGACCAGCCGCCGATGCTCGACTTCTCGGTGAGCCAGGCCCGCAAGCAACAGGTGGTCGACCAGCTGTTCAAGGGTCTCGCCGGGCTGCTCAAGGGTCGCGGCGTCTCTGTGCTCAGTGGCAGCGGCACGCTCCTCTCCGGCCACCGCGTGCAGGTCGCCGGCAATGACGGCTCGACCACGGAGCTCACCGGCACCGATGTCGTGCTGGCCGCGGGGTCGGTGCCCCGGACCATTCCCGGCTTCGACATCGACGGCGAACTGGTGATGACCTCGGACGAGGTCCTGGCCCTGGAGCGCCTCCCCGCCTCGGTGGCAGTCGTCGGGGGAGGGGCGATCGGGTGCGAGTTCGCCTCGCTGCTGAGCGACCTGGGCACCGCGGTGACCGTGTTCGAGGCCCTTCCGACCATCTTGGCCGGCTGCGACGACGACGTGGTCAAGACGGTGGCCCGCTCGTTCCGCAAACGTGGCATCGACGTGAAGGTGGGGGTACGGCTCCAGGGCCACACACCTGATCCGTCCGGGAAGGGGACGGTCGTCTCCTACGACGACGGCGAGAAGCTGGCCGTGGACGCCGTGGTGGTGTCGGTCGGTCGCCGTCCCCGGACCGAAGGGCTCCTCGCCCCGGGGACGGGTGTGGTGGTGGACGACCGGGGGTTCGTCGTCGCCGACACGATGATGCGCACAGGGGCCGAAGGGGTGTGGGCGGTCGGCGACCTGGTGGCCGGCACCCCCCAGCTCGCCCACGTCGGGTTCGCCGAAGGGATCGTCGTGGTCAAGAGCATCCTCGGGGAGCCGGTCGTACCAGTCGACTACGACCGGGTGCCCTGGGCCATCTACTGCCATCCCGAGGTTGCCTTCGCCGGGCTCACCGAGGCGGCGGCCAGGGCGGCGGGCCTCGATGTCGTGGTCAAGAAGGACCCGTTCGGAGGCAACAGCCGGGCCCGCATCATCGGTGACACCGAGGGGCTGGTGAAGGTGGTGGCCGAACGCCTGCCCGACGGGACCACGGGGCGGATCCTCGGGGTGCACATGGTCGGGCCATGGGTCACCGAACAGCTCGGGGCGGGCTATCTGGCGGTCAACTGGGAGGCGACTGCCGACGAGGTGGCCCAGTTCATCCAGCCGCACCCCTCGTTGTCCGAGACGTTCGGCGAGACGGTGTTGGCGCTGACCGGAAGGGGGCTGCACGTTGGCTGATGTGACCATGCCGCAGCTCGGTGAGACGGTGACCGAAGGGACCATCACCAAGTGGTTCAAGTCCATTGGCGACGAGGTGGACCGGGACGAGCCGCTCTTCGAGGTGTCCACCGACAAGGTCGACTCCGAGGTCCCTTCGCCGGCCCAGGGGGTGGTGACCGCCATCCTGGTGGAGGAGGGCGACACGGTCGACGTGGGGGTCAAGCTGGCGGTCATCAGCGATTCGGCCTCGTCGAACGGGGATGCACCCGCTCCCGCCGGCGCCCCTCCCACGGCCGAGGGCTCGCCCGAGCCTGTCGGGACCACGGTCGAGGCCCGACCGCGTCCCGTCCCGGACCCCGGACCCGCGCCGCGCCCGGCTGCGGCACCGCTCACCCCGGGGGCGCCGGCCCCCGCCCCGTCGAACGGGTCAGGGGACCGGCTCGTCCTTTCGCCGGTCGTACGCAAGCTGATGAACGAGCACAGCATCGACCCAGCGGCGGTCGCAGGGACCGGGCTCGAGGGGCGGATCACCCGAGCTGACGTCGAGGCGGTGATCTCCTCCCGGGGGGCCGGGGGCGAGGCCGGGCCGGCCGCGGTCCCAAGCATCTCCGATGCTCCCGAGGCCGACGCTCCCGCGGTCGCCCGCCCTGCGCCTGCGCCGTCCGGGCCCGTCCCCCCGAGCGGCGTCGCTGCCGACGGACGCCCTCCGGGCTCGACGTCCGGAGGAGCGGCCCGTGTCCTGCCGAGGGACGAGGCGATCCCCTTCACCAACATCCGGCGCCGGACGGCCGAGCACATGGTCCGGTCGAAGGCCACGTCGGCCCACACGCTGATGGTCAAGGAGCTCGACTACGAGCGGGTCGAGCGGGTCCGCCGGGCCCACGGGGACCCGTTCCGGGCGGAGGAGGGGTTCAGCCTCACCTACCTCCCGTTTGCGGCCCGCGCCGCAGTCGAGGCACTGGCCGAATTCCCCCATCTCAACGCATCGGTCGGCGACGACTCGCTCATCGTCCACCACGACGTGAATCTCGGGATCGCCGTCGATCTCGACAATGAGGGACTGATCGTCCCCGTCGTCCACAACGCGGAGGAGTTGAACCTCCGGGGCATGGCCCGCAGGATCCGCGATCTGGCCGACCGGGCCCGCAACAAGCGGCTGAGCCTCGACGACATCAGCGGTGGGACCTTCTCGATCACCAACGCCGGGCCGTTCGGCACCCTGATCACCGGAGCCATCATCAACCAGCCCCAGGTGGCCATCCTGTCCACCGACGGCGTATCCAGGAGGCCGGTGGTGGTCGAGCTGCCCGACGGCACCGAGTCGATAGCCATCCACTCGGTGGGCCTGGCGGCCATGACCTTCGACCACCGAGCCGTCGACGGCGCCTACGTAGCCCGGTATCTGGCCCGGATGGCTCAGATCTTGACTGATCGTGACTGGGCCGGCGAGCTGTAGGGCGGCCTCCGTGTTGCCCCTGGCGCATCGAGTCGATCACCGATGAGGATCCGGTGGCTGGGCCGGGTGCCCTACCGGGAGGCGTGGGCCGTCCAGCGGGCGGTGAGCCGGCGCACTGCCCACGACTACCTGCTCCTGTTGGAGCATCCGCACGTGTACACGCTGGGGACAAACGGCGATTCCGGCCATGTGCTGGTCGATCCGGCATCGGTCGGCGCCGAGCTGATCCGGGTCGACCGCGGAGGCGACGTCACCTACCACGGACCGGGCCAGCTGGTCGGATACCCCCTGGTCACCGTCGGGCCCGGGCCCCATCGCGGGCCCGAGCACGTGCGACGGGTCGAACAGGTTGTCATCGACGCCCTCGTGACCATGGGGCTGTCGGCCGAGTCGGTCGGACGCCTGCCCGGCTACCCGGGGGTCTGGGCCGGGCTCGACGGGGGCCCCGGATCCGGCCCGTCGGGGCCGAGGAAGATCTGTGCGATCGGCGTGCGGACCTCGAGGGGGCGCACCACCCACGGGTTTGCGCTGAACGTCCGCACCGATCTCTCGATGTTCGACCACATCGTGCCGTGCGGACTGGCCGGAATGCCGGTGACGTCGCTGGCGGCCGAAGGGTGCGGCGTCACGATGTCCGCCGCCGTCGACGCCATCATCGCCTCGGCCCAGGCGGTGTGGGGACCAGCCGACGATGTCCAGCGGGTGACCGGCCCGACACGGGCCCACCGGGCCACGGCCTCCGATGGCGTCGCGGCGGGCACCGCTCCGCAGGGCGGACATGTGACGGCAACCGGCGGGCGTCGGGTGGAACCCGTCGCGGTCGCCCTCGGCCATCGCCGGCCCGCGGAGCGCTCGCTCGACCGGCGACTCCGGGAGTCGGGGGCCGACCCCGGGATCCGGCTGCCCCTGGGTGGCCGGAAGCCGCCGTGGCTGCGGGTCAAGACCCACATGGGGGTCGACTACCTGGCCCTTCGAAACGATCTGCGCGATCTCGATCTGGTCACCGTGTGCGAGGAGGCGGGATGTCCGAACATCTACGAGTGCTGGTCCGACGGGACGGCCACGTTCATGATCAACGGATCCCGCTGCACCCGGGCCTGCGGGTTCTGCCAGGTGGACACCCGGCGTCCCCTCCCCGTCGATGTGGGCGAGCCGGAGCGGGTTGCGGAGGCCGTGCAGCGGATGGGTCTGGCCCATGCGGTGGTCACCTGTGTGGCCCGCGACGATCTGGCCGACGGGGGGGCGGGCGGGTTTGCGAGGGTCATCGCCGCGGTCCGCCACCGCACCCCCCGGACCACCATCGAGGTGCTCATCTCCGACTGCAAGGGCCGCCAGGAGTCGCTCGACGCAATCTTCACCGCCCGACCTGACGTCCTCAACCACAACATCGAGACGGTGGCCCGGCTTCAACGCGCCGCCCGGCCGACGGCCGGCTATGCCCGGAGCCTCTCGGTACTGGCCCGGGCCAAGGATGCGGGTCTCACCACCAAGTCGGGGATCATCCTCGGGATGGGCGAGCGTGAGGAGGAGGTGCTCGCCACCCTGGCCGATCTCCGGGCGGTCGGCGTGGACATCGTGACCGCAGGCCAGTACCTGCGACCCAGCCACCGCCACCTGCCGGTGGCCCGGTGGTGGACCCCCGACGAGTTCGAGGCCTTGCGGGCGGCGGCCATGGCCATGGGCTTCGCCCACGTGCAGGCGTCTCCGCTCACCCGGTCCAGCTACCACGCCCGGCAGGCCGCGGAGGCATCCGTCCCGGTCCACGCTGGGAGTGCCCCCGACGCCGGTCCGGACGGCGGACCCTCCCCCGGATCGACGGCCACGCCGCCGACCGCGTCGCTGCACACGTCGCCGATCCCGTCGTGAGCACGCTCCCGGACCGGGCCCGCGCCGCGCGCCTGGGGCGGATGGCCCGGGTGCGCAACCGGATGGACGAGCTGGGGATGGATGCCCTCCTCCTCTCCCACGGCGCCGACCTCCCTTGGCTGACCGGCTACCGGGCCATGCCCTTGGAGAGGCTGACGATGCTCGTGCTGCGGTCCGCCGGCGATCCGGTGCTGGTCGTGCCGGCCCTGGAGGCACCGCGGGTGGCCGGCGCCGACGAGCTCTTCACCCTGCTCCCGTGGACCGATGACCAGGACCCGATCGAGCTGGTGGCCTCGATCCTCACCGGGACGGGCGCAGCGGGCACCGGCGGAGCCGCGCTCCGGTGTGCGATCTCCGACCGGGCCTGGGCGACCACCGTGCTGGCGCTCCAGCGTCGCCTGCCCGCGGCCCGGTGGGCGGAGGCGTCGACGGTGACCTCGCCGATCCGCGCCGTGAAGGATGACGCGGAGTTGGCCGCCCTGCGGATGGCCGGATCCGCGGCCGACCGGGTGGCGGCCGAGCTGCAGGGGGGTGGGATCGGCCTTATCGGGCGCAAAGAGTCGGAGGTCTCCGGCCAGATCGCCGGACTGTTGATCGAGGAAGGGCATCAGCAGGTCAACTTCGCCATCGTCGGCAGCGGCCCCAACGCCGCCAGCCCGCATCACGAGCCGGCCGGGCGCGTCATCGGCCGCGGGGAGACAGTGGTGTGTGACTTCGGCGGGTCCTATTCGCTCGATGGCGACGTCGGCTACTGCTCGGACATCACCCGCACGGTGGTGACCGGGTCGCCCTCCACCGAGATCGACGAGTGCTACCAGGTCCTGTTTGCCGCCCAGCAGGCCGCCGTGCTCTCGGCCCGGGCCGGGGTGCGGGCCGAGCACGTCGATCACGTGGCGCGGGAGATCATCCACGACGCCGGCTTCGGGCACCTCTTCGTCCACCGGACCGGGCACGGCATCGGCATCGAGGAGCACGAGGACCCCTACGTGGTATCCGGGAACGAGGAGCCACTGCAGCCCGGCCACGCCTTCTCGGTCGAGCCGGGAATCTACTGGCCCGACCGGTTCGGTATGCGCCTCGAGGACATCGTGGTGATCGGCGACGACGGGGGCCCCGAAGCGCTCAACTCGGCGGATCACCGCCTCGTCGTCGTGGACGTCTAGGGAGCCGGATGGACCTCGGCATCGCCGGCAGAGTGGCGCTCGTGGTCGCCGGATCGCGGGGTCTGGGCCGGGCCACAGCCGAGGCCCTGGCCGGTGAAGGGGTGCGGGTCATGCTGTCGTCCCGCAGCGAGGCCACCCTGGCCGAGGCCCGGGCGACGCTGCGGGCGGCGGGCGCGGAGGTGAAGACCCAGGTGGCCGATATCACCGACCCGGCGTCGCCGGCCCGGCTCGTGCAGGTGACCCGGGACGCGTTCGGGGGTCTCGACATCGTGATCGCCAATGCCGGCGGGCCACCGGCCGGCCGGGCCCTCGAGGTGGACGACGCCGCCCTCACCGGGGCCTTCGAGGCCAACCTGATGTCGGCCGTGCGACTGACCCGGGAGGCGGTCCCGGCCATGCGCGAGGGCGGGTGGGGCCGGATCTGTTGTATCTCCTCGTACTCGGTCGTGCAGCCGATCCCGACGCTGGCGCTGTCGAACACCGCCCGGGTCGGGCTGTGGGCCTGGGTCAAGACGGCGGCGCTGGACCTCGCCTCCGAGGAGGCCGGCATCACGCTGAACCTGGTCTGTCCGGGTCCTCACGCCACCGATCGCATGCGCGAGCTGGGCGGCACCGGCGTGATGGGCGACCCCGCCGATTTCGGCAGCGTCGTGGCGTTCCTGTGTTCCGAACAGGCGCGGTTCGTCAACGGTGCGGCAGTGGTGGTCGACGGCGGTGCCACCTTGGCGCTGTGAGCGGGGCCACCCACTGGTTGAGAGGTCCGACCCACCGCTCGGGTCCCCGAGAGCCCGGCGGCCCAGGGGGCGGCCACCTACCGGATCTGTGGCGGGTCGTTCATGCCCGGCGCCGCCCGATGACGGTTCGGAGACCGGTCGGCAGCTTCTCCCCTCCGAACGAAGCACCGACCTCGACCCGGAGTCCTTCAGTGGCGAGCAGGGAAGGGATATTGGAGGTGTCGACAAGGACGTTGTCGTGCCGTTCGTCGTCCCGGCGCCACGAGCCGTCCGCGGTGCGAACGAACGTGGTCATGTCCCGCACGTAACGATCCGGTGAGGGCAGTGAGAACCGGGAGATGATCGCCCAGTCGTCTCCGACCCGTCCCAGACTGCCATCGGTATGGGTGGCAGCCCATTCGAGATCACAGACATCGATGGCCAGCACGCCTCCAGGCAGGATTGCCCGGGTGAGGGCAAGGAGGGCGCGGTCGACGGCGCCTGCGTCGGGGAGATAGTTGAGCGCATGCCCGATGCCGACAACGGCGTCGGCGTCCGGTACCGGGTCATCCGGCAGGGTCAACTTGCGGATCTCCTCCACTCCGGTAGCGACTTCGCGGGCAAGGCGGAGCATTGCCGATGACGCATCGGTCGCCACGACCCGGTGACCAGCGTTGACGAGGCTCTCCGTGAGGAGGCCGCTTCCACAGCCGATCTCCAGGACCAGACCGTTCCGCTCCCGGATCGGCTCCAAGAGAGTGAGGATGCCAGGAGCACACGCCTCCGCGTGGAAACCGAAGCCTCGGTGGTGGACGAGGGCAAGATCGTCCCGGTAGTAGGGGACTGAGGGTGTGGTCATCTTCCTGTATCTCCCTCGGTCGACAGGTGTCGTCTCGGACGGTGAGAGCCTCCCGATCTTGGTGGAGACGCCGAACCCGCCACATCGTGGGTAGCGAGACAGGCACCAGGGCTCACCGAGATCTGGCCCCGAGCTAGGCCACGAAGTACTTGGCTTGAGGATGGTGGCAGATGATCGCCGTGGTCGACTGCTCGGGGTGGAGCTGGAATCCCTCGCTGACCACGACCCCGATCCGCTCGGCGCCCAGCAGCTCGACCACTTTGGCGTTGTCCTCGAGATCGGGGCAGGCAGGGTAGCCCCACGAGTAGCGGCCGCCCCGGTACTTCTGCCGGAAGAGGCCGGTGAGGGTCGGCCCGTCCTCAGCCGCGAATCCGAGCTCCTCGCGGATCCTTAGGTGCCAGTACTCGGCGAGGGCCTCGGCCATCTCGACCCCGAGCCCGTGGAGGTAGAGATACCGCTGGTACTCGTCGGCCGCGAACAGGCGGGCGGTCTCCTCGGACACCCGCGCTCCCATGGTCACCACCTGGAAGCTGGCCCAGTCGGGCTCGCCGGACTCCACGGAGCGGAAGAAGTCGCTGATGCACAGCCAGGGTTGTTCCGTCTGGCGGGGGAAGCTGAACCTCGTCGACTCGGTGGTCCGGCTCTCATCCTCGAAGATCACCAGGTCGTCGCCGTCGGCGTTGGCGGCGAAGTGGCCCCAGGCCACCTGGGGGACCAGCAGCTGCTCCTCCTTCGCCGTGCCGAGCTGGTCGCGCAACAGGCTCCGCACCCGATCCTTGAAGGCCGCGTCGTTCTCGCCCTCCTCGGGCCGGTAGCCCCACTGGTTGCGGAAGAGCGCTGTCTCGTTGAGGAAGGCGGCCACATCGTCGACCGCCATGCCCTTGGCCACCCGGGTGCCCAGGAACGGCGGCTTGAAGACGGGGTTGTCCGAGGCCACCTCCGGCGAGCGCCGGGGGAGCACCTCGCCCCGCTCTCTGGCCTCAGCGGCAGCCTGCTTGCGCAGTTCACTCTTCCGGGGTCCGAGGTCGCGGCCTCCGATGGCGATCCCGAACTCCGGGTCGTCCTCCCCGGAACGGTTCAACTCCACCAGCCTGTCCATGGTGCGCAGGCCCTCGAAGGCGTCCTTCCCGTAGAAGAGGCGACCGTCGTAGACCTTGCGCAGGTCCCGCTCGACATAGGTGCGGGTCAGGGCAGCACCGCCGAGGATGACCGGGATGTGGGAGAGCCCGCGTCGATTGAGCTCCTCGAGGTTGTCCCGCATGATCAGGGTCGACTTGACCAGCAACCCGCTCATGCCGATGGCATCGGCTCGGGACTCCTCGAGGGCGCTGACCATGTCGGTGATCCCGACCTTGATGCCCAGGTTCTTCACGGTGTACCCGTTGTTGGTGAGAATGATGTCGACCAGGTTCTTGCCGATGTCGTGGACGTCGCCCTTGACCGTCGCCAGCACCATTGTCCCCTTGCCCCCCTGGTCGGCCTTCTCCATGTGGGGCTCGAGATGGGCGACTGCGGCCTTCATGGTCTCTGCCGATCCGAGTACGAAGGGGAGCTGCATCTCACCGGTGGCGAACAGCTCGCCCACCGTCTTCATGCCCGCCAGCAGCATGTCGTTGATGATCTCGAGCGGTGTGAACCCGTTGGCCATCGCCTGATCGAGGTCGACCTCGAGGCCGTTGCGGTCGCCGTCGATGATCCGGTGCTCGAGGAGCCGTTCGAGCGTCCACCCGGACCGGTCCTCCTTGGCCACCGCACTCGACGCACTCACACCTTCGAACATGGACAGCAGCTCGGTCAGTGGGTCGTAGCCGTCGTGGCGGCGGTCATAGATCAGATCCCGGCAGACCTCCTTGGCCCGATCGTCGATCTTGGACAGCGGGAGGATCTTGGACGCATGCACGATGGCTGCATCGAGCCCAGCCTCGACGCACTCGTGGAGGAACACCGAATTGAGGACCTGGCGGGCGGCCGGGTTGAGGCCGAAGGAGACATTGGAGAGTCCCAGCACGGTGTAGACGCCGGGGAGCTCGGCCTTGATCCGGCGGATGCCCTCGATGGTCTCGATGCCGTCCTTGCGGCTCTCCTCCATACCGGTCGACAGCGGGAGGGCCAGGGCGTCGAACATGAGGTCCTCGGGCCGGAGACCGTAGCGCTCGATGGCGATGTCGTGGATGGCGGTGGCGGAGCGGACCTTCCAATCAGCGGTGCGGGCCTGGCCCTCGGTGTCGATGCAGGTGCAGACCACCGCCGCACCGAATTCCTTGGCCAGCGTGAGGAAGGAGTCGAGGCGGGTGCCCGGGTCGTCGCCCTCCTCGAGATTGACGGAGTTGATCACCGCCCGCCCGCCGATCCACGACAGGGCGGTCTCCACCACCGGAGCCTCGGTTGAGTCGACCACCAGCGGAACGGTCGACTGGGTGGCGAAACGGGACATCACCTGCTCCATGTCGGCCACCCCGTCGGCACCGGTGTAGTCCACGCACACGTCGATGAGGTGTGAGCCCTCCTTGACCTGATCGCGGGCCATGGCCACGCAGGTGTCCCAGTCGGCTTCGAGCATGGATTCGCGGAACCTCTTCGAGCCGTTGGCGTTGGTCCGCTCCCCGATGACCAGAAACGAGGTGTCCTGCTCGAAGGGGACCTGGGTGTAGATCGACGCGGCGCCCGGCTCGGGCTCGCTCCGGCGGGTGGCCGGGGCGAGGTCCGCACACGCCTCCACCACTGCGGCCAGGTGGGCGGGCGTGGTGCCGCAGCATCCGCCGATCACCGACACACCCAGCTCCTCTACGAACTGGCGGTGGAACTCAGCCAGCTGGTCGGGGGTCAGGTCGTAGTGCATGGCGCCGTCGACGACCGAGGGAAGACCGGCATTGGGAAGGCACGACACCGGGGTGGAGGCGTGCCCGGTGAGGTGGCGGAGCGGTTCGAACATCTCGGCCGGACCGGTGGCGCAATTGAGGCCGACGATGTCGACGTCCATGGCGTCGAGGGCGCAGAGGGCGGCGCCGATCTCGGTTCCGGGGAGCATGGTGCCGGTCAGTTCGATGGTGACCTGGGTCTGGATCGGGAGGTGGCGACCGGCAGCCCGCATCGCCCGCCGGGCGCCGTTGATGGCCGACTTCGCCTGCAGGAGGTCGAAGACCGTCTCGATGATGATCAGGTCCACGCCGCCCTCGATCAACGCCGCGGCCTGCTCCTCGTAGAATCCCCGGAGCTCGGCGTACCGGATCTGACCGAGGGTGGGGAATTTGGTCCCCGGACCGATGCTCCCGGCCACCCACCGGGGCCGGTCGTTGGTGGAGAAATCGTCGGCCGCCCCCCGGGCCAGGGCGGCGGCGGCCAGATTCAGCTCACGCACCCGGTGGGCCTGGCCGTATTCGGCCAGCACCGGCGCGAACGCCCCGAACGTGTCGGTCTCGACCACGTCGCATCCGACCTCGAAGAACGACCGGTGGACCCGGTCGACGACCTCGGGTCGGCTGACCACCAGGAGTTCGTTGCAGCCTTCGAGGTCCGCGCCGCCGAAGTCATCGGCGGTGAGTTCGGCCAATTGCAGGTTGGTGCCCATGGCGCCGTCGAAGATGACAACCCGCTCGGAGGCGGCCTGCAGGTAGCTGGAAGGCGGGATGTCCTTGGTGGTCATGACCCTCCAAGGCTACCGGGGGCGGCGATGGCCATCGGCCGGCCCAGGGCCCGGGGTGGCGCGGGTCCGCCGGGCCCGGCGTGGCCGGGTCGACGGGAGCCCCGGTCGACAGGGCGCCCCGGGCGATGTCGTTTAGCATCGTGGCGGTGATGAGTGAGTGCTGAAGATCTACACCAGGACGGGCGATGACGGCACCACCGGACTGCTCTACGGCGGCCGGGTGGCCAAGGACGCCTCGATCATGCAGGTCAACGGGACCGTGGACGAAGCCCAGGCCGTGATGGGCACCGCCCGGGCCGAGGCCGTCCCGGACTCCGAGTTGGACCGCCTCTTGACCGGGCTCGAACGGGACCTCTACGTGCTGATGGCCGAGGTGGCCACCGACCCCTCCAACCGATCGAAGCTGAAGGCCGGCACCACCCTGGTCACTGCCGAGATGGTCGCTGCACTCGAGCACCACATCGACGGTCTGATGGCGCGCATCGAGATGCCCACCGAGTTCGTGGTGCCGGGGGCCAACCGGGCGTCGGCGGCGCTGGACCTCGCCCGTACGGTGGTGCGCCGGGCCGAACGCCTCTTGGTGTCCGCGCCCATCGAAGCGTCGCTGGCCGGCCAGTACCTCAACCGGCTCTCCGATCTGCTGTGGGCGATGGCCCGTTGGGCCGAGGGCGAGGAGCATCTGCTGGCCCGCGGTGCCCCGCGGCGCCCTGGTGGCCGGGGGAGCCCCCGGAACGATCCCGGCGGGGCGAGCGGAGACGTCCCCTCATGAGAATCATGTCCCTGGCCCGGGGTGCGCTCCCCTCTGATGTGGCGGTGGTGGGGGTGCCCGTCTCCTCCCACGGGGACGGACCCCGTTTGGCCGCGCCGGTCGGCGGGTTGGCGGAGCTCGCCCAGGTCCCGGCGGTGCTCGACCCCGCCTGGTGCAAACGCCATGGGTTCACGGGCAAGGTCGGACAGACCCTCGCCTTCCGCACCTCCGCACCTCAGCCGGCGCCGGCCACCGGGACAGGTCCCCCGGGACAGGCTCCGGGGGCCGAGAGCCACGCCGTAGCGGCCGCCGCACCACTACTACCACCACCACCACCACCGGAACCACCACCACCGGACATCACCCTGGTCGGGGTGGGGGACCTTCCGGCGCTGGTCGGGGACGGCGGCCTCGAGTCCCTCCGACGGGCGACGGCTGCGTTCATCCGCACGGTGGGCCAGGGGGCCGCAGGGCTCGTCCTGCCCGATCCGGCCGGCCTTCCTGGCGGCGTGGCGCTGCCCGACGAGCTGGCGGGTGCGGCGATGGCCGAGGGAGCCGCCTTGGCCGTCTACCGGTATGACGACTTCCGCACCGGGGAGATCCCGGGCCAGCCCAGCGTCCTGGTGATCGCCGCGGCAGCCTCCGGCGATGCGCCCGGACTCGACGCCGGCATCGCCCGGGGAGCGCGCATTGCCGAGTCGGTCTGCGTGGCCCGCGACCTGGTCAACGAGCCTCCCAGCTCTCTGACGCCCGCGAGGTTCGCCGAGTTCTTCGCCGAGCGCTTCGCCGGTGTGCCCGGACTGTCCGTCGAGGTGTGGGACGAGGAGAGGATTGCCGCGGAACGTCTGGGGGGCTTGGTCGGAGTGGCACGCGGATCGGTGGTGCCACCTCGACTGGTGCGCGTCGAGTACCGGCCCGCGGACCCCATCGAGGAAGGCGGGCGGGTGCCACATCTGGCCCTCGTGGGGAAGGGGATCACCTTCGACTCGGGTGGTCTGTCCCTCAAGACCGCGAGCGGCATGGAGACCATGAAGACCGACATGGGTGGGGCGGCTGCCGTCCTCAGTGCCATCGACGCGGCGGCGGCCCTCGGGTCCCGTATCCGGATCACCGCCCTCGCTCCCCTGACCGAGAACATGCCCAGCGGTTCGGCGACCAAACCGGGGGACGTGCTGACCGTCCGCAACGGGAAGACCATCGAGGTCCTCAACACCGATGCCGAAGGTCGTCTGGTGCTGGCGGACGGCCTGTCGCTGGCGGTGGAGTCCGGCGCGGGCGCCATTGTGGACCTGGCCACGCTGACCGGTGCGGCCGTCGTGGCGCTGGGCAAGGAGATCGCAGGCCTCCTGGGCAACGACGATGGCCTCATCGCTCAGGTGCGGTCGGCGGGGGAGCGGGCGGGTGAGCCGCTGTGGCCGCTTCCGCTGCCCGACGACTACCGCACCCACATCGACTCGGAGATCGCCGACATGCGAAACGTGGGCCGGCCCGGCCAGGCGGGGAGCATCTCGGCCGCACTGCTCCTCCGCGAATTCGTCGGAGGCGTGCCCTGGGCCCATCTGGACATCGCCGGACCGTCCCGCTCGGACGAGAGCCACCGCTACCTGGCCAAGGGTGGTACCGGATTCGGCGTGCGGACCCTGGTTGAGCTGGTCACCTCTGAGGCGTTCGCCCAGTGGCTGGCCCGCACCGGCGACCGATAGCGTTCGCGGCACGACCCGCCGAGGCTCCTCCCGAACGCCCGGTCCTGGTTGCTGCGGGCGCCCGACCGGTCAGCGCGGTACCTTCGTCGGGTGAAGATAGCGGTGCTCGGAGCCGGATCGTGGGGCACGACCGTCGCATCCTTGGTCGCCCCCCGGCACGAAACGGTGCTGTGGGCCAGGAACCCTGACGTGGTCAAGTCCATCACTGCCGAGCACGTCAACGCGGCCTACCTTCCCGGGTTCTACCTGGCCCCCGAGCTCGCCGCCACCGCCGATCTCGGCGAGGCGGTGTGCCAGGCAGACCTGTTGGTCGTCGGTGTGCCCACCTCGGGATTCCGCAATGTGGTCGAAGAGGCTTCGAAGCACGTGCGACCGTGGATCCCGGTGGTGAGCTTGTCCAAGGGGCTCGAAGGCGGATCTCACCTGCGGATGACCGAGGTGATCAGTCAGATCGTCCCCGGCCACCCGGTGGCCGCTCTGACCGGACCGAACATCGCCAACGAGATCATGTCCGGCAAAGCCGCAGCCGCCGTCATCGCCACCGAGGACCTCGAAGTGGCGAGCGCCATCCAGAAGGTGTTCACCCGCGGGGTCTTCCGGGTGTACGTGAACGACGATGTCGTGGGCTGTGAGATGGGTGGCGCGCTCAAGAACGTCATCGCCATCGCTGCCGGCATCGGGGAAGGGCTGGGGGTGGGTGACAACACGCGCGCCGCGGTGATGTCCCGCGGATTGGCAGAGTTGGCTCGACTCGGAGTGGCCATGGGTGCCCAGCCGGCCACCTTTGCCGGACTGGCCGGGATGGGCGATCTGATCGCCACCTGCATGAGCCCCCACAGCCGGAACCGCGCCGTCGGCGAGCAATTGGGCAAGGGACGCAGGCTCGAGGACATCCTGGCGGAGATGCACATGGTGGCAGAAGGGGTCAAGACAGCCTCGGTGGCCCTCGAGCTGGCCGAGCGCCACGGGCTCGACCTGCCGATCTGCACCATGATCGACAAGGTGGTCAAGGGCCAGATCGAGCCGTCGGGCGCCTACTGGGGCCTGACGCCGGCCGGCCACGAGGCTGATCCGGGTTGACCGGGTAGTCACAAAGTGGCCGTCCCGGAGGGCTGGCCTCCGAGGTGGGCCGGCACCCATACGCCCGATCATGCCGGGTCCCGGCCGCGGCGCCCCACCAGGTCAACCCAGCCGAGGCGCAGCCCTCCGGTGTCGTCTCACCGCCTCCTCCGCAGCACGGAATGCGACGGCCGGATGGAACTGCCACTTCGCCAGCTGCTCTTCGATCTCGGTCTGGCCACTTCCGCCAGACGCGAGCCCGGCCGCCAGCCGGTGAGCCCGCAGCCGCATCTGCTCGGGTTCCGACAGCCTCTGCTCGGCCAGCCACCGGCGGTGGCTGGCCTGGAGCGGGCTGGGAAGGCGACTGACGTGCCGGAGTGGAAGGGGCGGAATGCGGGTGCGGACGGCGAGTGCACCCGGCCCGTGAGGACGAGCCAGCTCGAACGTGCGGAGCCGTTGCAGCGCACGCCGGAATGGTGAGTTCTTCCCCATCCGCTCGCCCAGGCCCAACGACCGGGCGGTGTCGGAGAGATTGAGGTCGAAGCCGCCCCGGTGGACCTCGAGGCCGTAGGCGAGCCTTCGCAACAGCCAGGTCGTCGAGGGGCCGATGACCGGCAGCCAATACAGCTCGACGTACCGTGAGCAGGGGTGCACCCCATGGGGGTCGGCCAGCGGGTCGAGCCAGGAGACGACCCGCAGCTTCGGGCAGTCCGGACCCTCCATGAGTGAGGGTGCCGTTCGGCGGAGCACCGGACGTGGGACGCCGGTCGGGGGCACTGCACCGGGTGGGACTGCGTCTGGCGGGAGGGCGGTGGTGTTGCGCATGGTCATCTCCGAGGTGGTGGCGGGTGTGCGTGCCCGACCTACCGTGATGGCCTCGACTTGCCGGGTACCTTGGCGACAACCTTGCAGTGGAACGGGAAGAGCGGGGATCCCAGTCGAGCCGAAGGGAGCGATCTTGCCGGGGCAAATCGATGGGACCGTCGACATACCGCTGCCCCGGGTCATCGGCACCCGAGATCCGAGCATCCCCATCGATCGGACAGTGGCCCGCTGCGACACGTCGGGGATCAGCACATCCTGGTCGCCGACGTGGTCGCTGCCGACGTGGTCACTGCCGACGTCGGCGATCCAGGGCCCTCGGGTTCACGACGTTGGTCGGTTCGCCTGCCGCGAATGCGTTGATCTGGTCGAAGACGTCGGAAAACTGGAGCTCCCATTCATCCGTGGACACATATCCGATGTGGGGCGTACAGATGACGTTGTCCATCAGGAGAAGCGGGTCGGTGGGGTTGGTGAGCGGCTCGGTCTCGTAGACGTCGACTGCCGCCATTCCGGGCCTGCCTGCGGTGAGCGCCCCGACCAGTGCACCAGGCCCGATGAGCCCCGCCCGGCTGGTGTTCACGAGGAGAGCTGATGCTTTCATCCTGTCAAGATCGGGCCGGGTGACGATTCCCCGTGTGGCGTCGACAAGCCGCATATGGAGTGAGATCACATCGCACTGCTCGAAGAACGATTGCCGGGACCCGGCAACCTTCGCCCCGTCGGCCTGCGCCCGTTCCCGCGACTCCGGGCTGCCCCAGACCAGCACGCTCATGCCGAAAGCGTTGCCGTAGTCGGCGACAACCCTTCCGATGCGGCCACAACCGTAGATCCCAAGCGTCTTGTACCGCACGCGTTTGTCCGACGCCGTCTTGCCAGTGCCCAGCCTTCATCGAGGTGACCTGCTGAGGGATACGACGCATCCCGGCAATGACAAGCCCCCAGGTCAGCTCCGCCGTCGCATAGGACGCCGAACTTTGGTGGAGGTCGGAGGACACGACGATGCCGAGTTCAGAGCAGGTGTCTATGTCAATGTGGGGATAGACGCTTCGCTGGCTGATGAGCTTCAACTGTGGAAGCGCCTGCAGGAGCGGGGTGCGGATCTCGGTGCGTTCCCGAATGAGAACCAGCGCCTCCGTGTCGGCCAACCGTGTTGCGAGCATATTCGGGTCCTCGACGTGATCTGTCCAAACTGTGACTTCGTGATCGTTCAGTTTGACGAAGCAGTCAAGGGTCCTGAGCGTGTCGAAGTAGTCGTCGAGGATCGCTACCTTCATCGGCCCCTACCCACCTTTCGCCTCCAACCTCACAGCTCGACGGCCCAGCTCGTCGCCATGGGCCCGGACGGTTCACCTCGGTACCCGGACTCGGCGCCGCCCACCTCCGGACTCGCCGCCCCAAACCCGGCGCGGCCCCTACCAGACGAATGGAACAAGCCTTTTCCGATTCCGGGCATAGTCCTGATACCGGCCGCCAAGATCCCTGGAGAGTGCCCCTTCCTCCACTCTGATGCGGTACACGAGCCCACAGGCGACACCTGCCGTGAGAACCACGAGGGAGATCCAGTTGTCCATGACGAACCCGATGCCGACGACGGCCAGCAGGATGCCTGCGTAGCCAGGATGCCTGATCACCCGGTATGGGCCGGTCGAGACCACGGTCTGATCGTCACTCGTCTGCACCGTGAACGTGAAGTAGCGACCCAGCGTTTGGAAGCTCCAAAGCCGGAGGCCGATACCGCACCACATGAGGATGAGCCCGAGCCATTCTGCATCTGGACCAGTGCCGATGGTCGCAGTAGTGAGGGCCCTCCTTGAGGTGACGGCACCGACGACACCGATCAGGGTGCAGACACGGATCACCATTCGACTGCCGTGGTCTACCGCCGTTGCCTCCGTGCGCCGCTGCATTCCTTGGCGGATCTCGAAGATCGCCCAGACCGCGGCGGTCACCGGAAGCAATGTCCGGACAACTGGGGAAAGAGTCGATAGCACCTCTATCCCATCCTCGCATGGACGGCTCATCCCGGTCGACGTTGAAAGGTCGCGGCTCCAGTCCTACCAGCGCCCCCGGTGGACGCTGTCCGCGAGGGTGCGGGGCCTCCGGGCTGCTGACGCCGACGGCGGATCCGGCGACGCCGGCTCGCCGAGGAGGACGGCTCCGATCCACCGGTGCCGTTGCGGCACGCCCAGAGTGGATCGCAGCGCCTCCTCGCCGCGGAAATTACCCAGGAAGGCGGCACCGATTCCCAGGTCGGTAGCGCCGAGCAGCAGGGTCATCGTCGCAAAAGCGGCATCGACGAACCAGTAGGGGACGGCCCACTCGACGGCGCCGCCATCGGCGGGGAGCTTGTCGGCTTCCTGGTAGCGGACAACGTAGGCCTCCGGGTCGGCAAACGGGAGCACGATGACCGGAGCCCGTGACATCCCATCGAACCGCCGGGAGCGGGATCGCCACCCGGCATCGGTGACCGTCTCCCAGTAGAGCGCGGTCTCAGCCGCGCCCTGGAGAACGACGAACTCCCGGCCCTGCGTATTCCCTGCCGACGGTGCACGGAGGGCAGCCCTCAGCAGCCGGTCGACCACCTCACCCCCCAGTGGGCGACCGCTGAAGTTTCGGGTCATCCGCCGCCTCCGCAGCACTTCGGTCAGCTCCACGGCGGCTCCATGCCGGCCGACGCTACTGGCTGGCCCCGTCGAGGCCGCGGGTGGGCCACCGGGGTGTCCGGCGGCGACGACGAGGGCTTCCGCCCCCCGCACGAGCGGACCGCCGCGCCCGTCCCGCCGGCCGCGGCGACGACCACCGCGGGCGGAATTCGGCCGAAGTGAGTATTGTCAGTGGATGTGACCCCAGCTCCCAGCTTCTCCCGTCGAGCCCTGCTCGGCGGCGGCCTGACCGGGGCGGTGGCCGTCGGACTGGCGCCCGGCACGGCGTCGGCGGCGGGGCCCCGGCCGAAGAAGATGCCACGTCCGGGCACCCTCCCCAACCCGGGCGACCCGGCGGGCACCGATCAGATCCCGCTGATCGAGAACATCGTCATCGTGATGCTGGAGAACCACTCCTACGACAACATCCTGGGCATGATGCAGGGCCGCGGCGACGGCTTCGAGCTCGGTTCCGACGGCAAGCCCACCTCCTCGAACCCCTGGCCGAAGACATCGGTGTTCCCCCCTCCGTTCAAGAAGGCGGTCCTCCACTCGTTCCCCATGCCCAATCCGTGCCAGCAGGCCCACTACCCCTACAACACGTGGGAGGCCTTCAAGGTTTCGTTCAGCCGGGGCCAGAACAACGGGTTCGTGAAGAGCCAGAGCGGACCGGTGTCCATGGGCTACTTCGAGCCCTCGGTCCTGCCGTTCACCAACTCGTTGGCCGCCACCTTCCCGGTATGCGACCGCTACTTCTGCTCGGTCGGGGCGCAGACCTACCCCAACCGGCGCTATCTGATGGGCGGGACCTCCCTGGGCCAGACCACCGACGTCCTCAATGGCGACCGCCCGCCGAACGGCACCATGTTCGAGGCCCTCAACGCCCACGGGATCTCGTGGAAGAACTACTATTCCTCACTGCCGTCGCTGCTGATCTGGACGTATCTGGGCGGCGTCCCCGGCATCTCGTCCAACCTGGTGAAGACCTCCCAGTTCTTCACCGACGCCGCCGCCGGGACCTTGCCGGCGGTGAGTCTGGTCGACCCCGACTTCGGCACCCAGTCCGAGGAGAACCCCCAGGATGTGCAGTTCGGCGACCAGTTCCTCGCCCAGGTGGTCAACGCGGTGATGGCCTCACCCCAGTGGCCCCACACCCTGTTGGTCTGGTGCTACGACGAGTCCGGCGGCTACTACGACCATGTCCCCCCGCCGAGGGCGCCCCGGCCGGATCAGGTGCCCCCGTCCCTCTCCGCCGGTGACATGCCGGGATTGTTCAACCGCTACGGGTTCCGGGTGCCGGCCGGCGTCGTCTCGCCGTATGCGCGGCCCGACTACGTCTCGCACGTGGTCCACGACCACACCTCAGTCCTGAAGCTGGTCGAGTCCAAGTGGAACCTGCCCGCACTCACTTTCCGCGACGCCAACGCCGACGATCTCCTGGACACGGTGGATCTGACCGCCGCTCCTGCCTTCCTCTCCCCGCCTGCGCTCGCACCCGCCGCCGACCCGAGTGTGCTCGCCGGCTGCGAGTCCACCGGGCCGGGCACCATCCCCCCGCCCGGGTACGTCACGACGGGCTGATCCGGGGGCCCGGCTGGGGCTGGAGCCGGTCCAAGTGGGCGGGGCATCCGGCCGTGGGCGGGACGGCCGTGGGAATGTTGACCCCGCTGGTAGTGTTTACCCCGGTGTTGACGTAGTGCGACGGGACCGGTCCTGCCGGTGCCGACGCCACGGGATGAAGGATCGTGATCATCGTGCCCACCTTCAGGGAAATGCTGGCCCAGGCCAAGGCGGCCATCCGGGAGGTCGACCCTGCCGGGGCCGAACGGGAGATCGCGGGCGGCGACGCGGTCGTCCTCGATGTGCGGGAGCCCGACGAGTACGAGCAGGGCGCGCTCACCGGGGCACTGCACATCCCGCGGGGCACCCTCGAGACGTCGGTCGAGGGCCGGATCCCCGACAAGTCGAGCCACGTGATCATCTACTGCGCCGCCGGCACCCGCTCCGCCTTCGCGGCGAAGACGCTCCAGGAGCTGGGCTACAGCGATGTGGCCTCGGTCATCGGCGGGTTCAACCGCTGGAAGGACGAAGGACGGGAGTGGGCCGCCCCCCGGTCGCTGAGCCCGGAACAGCGCAATCGCTACCAGCGGCACCTGCTGCTTCCCGAGGTCGGAGAGGCAGGACAGCTCGAGCTCCTCGATTCGAAGGCGTTGCTGCTGGGTGCGGGGGGCCTCGGCTCTCCGGCCGCCCTCTATCTGGCCGCCGCCGGGGTGGGCACGCTCGGGATCATCGACATGGATGTGGTCGACGCCTCCAACCTGCAACGCCAGATCCTCCACAACACGGATCGGATCGGCGAGCGGAAGGTCGACTCGGCCAAGAAGACGCTCACCCTGGTCAACCCCGACGTCAACGTCGTGACCTACGACGTGCGCCTGGGGGCCGACAACCTCCTCGACATCATCGACGGCTATGACGTCATCGTCGACGGCACCGACAATTTCCCCACCCGGTACCTGGTCAACGATGCCTCGCTGGTGAAGCGGATCCCCGTCGTGCACGGGTCGATCTTCCGGTTCGAGGGACAGGCCACCGTGTTCAACCCCTTCGTGGGCCCCTGCTACCGGTGCATGATCCCCGAGCCCCCGCCGTCAGAGCTGGCCCCCAGCTGCTCCGAGGCCGGAGTGCTCGGGGTGCTGCCGGGCATCATCGGCTCGATCCAGGCCATGGAAGCGGTCAAGGTACTGCTGGGGATCGGTGAGACGCTGCAGGGACGCCTGCTGGCCTATGACGCGCTCGAGGAGAGCTTCCGGACATTCAAGGTCCACCGCGACCCGCAGTGCCCGGCATGCGGGCCCGATGCCGGTGAGATCGTCATCGCCGAGTACGACGAGCTGTGCATGCCCCACCCTGCGCAACCTCCGGCCGCCTGAGGAACGCTTTGTCTTCCTCTGGCCGGCGCCGGACACCGTAACCTGGGTCCCATGTCCCCGAACGCCGGCTCCCCTGAGCCTGAAAGCAAGCGGTTCACCGACTCGGGTATCGAGATCCGTCCCGTCTACGGGCCGGAGGATCTCGAGGGTTGGGACTCCGACCGGAGTCTGGGTGCGCCGGGGCGCTATCCCTTCACCCGGGGCATCAGAGGCGACATGTACCGGGGTCGCCTCTGGACCATGCGCCAGTACGCGGGGTTCGGCACGGCAGAGTCGACCAACGAGCGGTTCAAGTTCCTGTTGGACGCCGGCCAGACCGGTCTGTCGTGTGCCTTCGACCTGCCGACCCAGATGGGATACGACTCCGACCATCCCCGTGCCGAGGGTGAGGTGGGCAAGGTGGGAGTGGCCATCGACTCGATGGCGGACATGCGCCTGCTGCTGGCCGGCCTGCCCCTGGACCAGGTCACTACGTCGATGACCATCAACGCCACGGCCGCCATTCTCCTGCTCTTCTATCAGCTGGTGGCCGAGGAGAACGGGGTGGATCCGAAGGATCTGGGCGGCACCATCCAGAACGACATCCTGAAGGAGTACGTGGCCAGGGGGACCTATATCTACCCCCCGCGCTCCTCGATGCGCCTGGTCACGGACACCTTCTCGTACTGTGCGGAGTGCCTTCCCGCCTGGAACACCATCTCCATCTCCGGCTACCACATCCGCGAAGCCGGGTCGACGGCGGTCCAGGAGATCGCCTTCACCATCGCCAACGGGATCGCCTACGTGGAGGCAGCCCTGGCCGCCGGCCTCG
>DATKRZ010000081.1:0-39868 GCA_035531955.1 Acidimicrobiales bacterium
CTGGCAGTCCCAACGGGGTTCGAACCCGTGTCTCCACCTTGAGAGGGTGGTGTCCTAGGCCTCTAGACGATGGGACCCTGGTCGGGTCATTCCTTTCAGAATGACCCACTGTCGTGCTCTCTCGCAAAGCTCAAACGTGCAACGGCGCCCGGAGCGGACCAGCACCTGCGCTCGGGGGGGAGGGCTCGAACCTCCAACCTCATGAACCAGAATCATGCGCGCTGCCAGTTGCGCCACCCCCGAATGGGCGAAGCGTCAATTTAGCCCACCTCGGCCGGCGGATGGACGGCCGGCCGGCCGCGCCCGCCGGACTCCCTTACGACACTGCCTCTACGACCTTCGGTCCGGAGTGGCTCCGAAGGTGGCCTCGTCCTTCCGACAGGCCTGCGGCCATTGGTGCCCGGCGCGTCCAGGGGCCGCACTGCCGCGGGACTTCCGGTGGGCCTCGGAGAGCGCTGGCCGAGCGCGCCCCTGGGTGGAGGTGGATCTTCGCCACAGCCACCTGACGGACCCGGTGGTGGAACTCCGCCACACTGCCGGTTCCCGGGTGATCCCACCAGTGGGTCATCCGAGGGAGGAGTGGATCTGGCCCAGACGGTCGAACCCGATGATCCGGCCCAGGGCCACCCCTACTGTCTCCTTGGCGTAGTAGGGGACGGTGGCCCAGCCACGGATCGGCGACGTCTGGGTCGGCGTCGGATAGGGGATGAGCGCGAGAGATGAGGCGATGGCCAGACTGCGGGCTTCGTGGAACCCGTCGCTGACGATCAGCACGGTGGGATCCCCTCGCGACCGCAGGGCGGGCGCGGCCTGCGACAGGTTCTGCCACGAATTGCTTCCGCCCGACTCGGTGATGTCCCGGCCGGGAATGCCGGCCATCAGCAGATAGCGATCCGAGGCTTCCGCTTCGGTGTACCGGTCACCGGGCTCCTTCGAGCCGGTCACCATGATGGTGCCGGCGTAATGCTGGCGCCAGAGGATCGCAGCCTGGTCGAGCCGGGAGGCCAGGTCGGGCGACGGCACCCCGTTGTACTGGGCCGCCCCCATCACGACGATGGCACCCGCCGGGCGCGGATCGTACCGGCGACCGGTGATCCAGACCTGCACCGCGGTGACCGCCAGGTAGACCAGGACGGCCACCACCGCGACAGCGACCATCCGGAGGATGAACCGTAGGAGCCGAAGCCCGGTCAGTGTGGCGAGCAGGCCCACGGAGCTCAGGCCCCCTCGGTCGGCGCCAGGAGACGGGTGGTCAAATGCCCGGCCCGGGCCCCGAGCGCGCCAACGCGGCCTGGAGGCGGGATATGGACCGGTCCGGGCCCATCACCTCCAGCACTTCGAAGAGCGGCGGACCGACCTTGCGGCCGGTGATGGCCACCCGGATCGGCGCCTGCGCCTTGTTCAGCTTGCGCCCCACCACATCGCCGATCGCCCGGGTGGCGGCGTGCAGCGAGTCGTGGTTCCAGTCATCGGAGAGATCCCGGTACGACTCGATCGCCCGAGCCAGGATCTCAGCGGCCAGGTCGTCGCCGGCCACGGCCTTGGCCCACGCCTCGTCGTCGACGACCGGCGATTCAAGGAACATGAAGTCGACCATGGAGGGGACCTCGCTCAGGATGGACACCCGCTCCTGCACGAGGGGGGCCAGCCTGGAGAACACGGCCTCGTCGTAGTTGGCCGCCGGCCAGGTCGCTCTCTCACCCGTCAACCACGGTCGGCACGACTCGAGGAAGGCGTCGGGTGACAGGGCCCGGATGTATTCGCCGTTGATGTGGGTGAGCTTGGCCAGGTCGAAGAAGGCGGGAGAGTGGTTGACGTCCTCCAGCCGGAACCACTCGATCATCCGGTCGACCTCGAAGATCTCCTCACCGCCCGGCGGGCTCCAGCCCAGCAGCCCGAGGTAGTTGAGAAACGCCTCGGGCAGGTAGCCCTGTTCGCGGTAGAACTCGACCGCCACTGGGTCCCTGCGCTTGGACAGCTTCTTACGCTGCTCATTGACCAGCAGGGGCAGGTGGGCGAAGACCGGCAGCGGCGGGGTGGCCCCGCTCCCCTTTCCGGTAGGGCCCTCGGAGGCCCAGCCGATGGAGGCCAGGGCCTCCCAGACCAGGATCCCCCTGGGGGTGGTGGGCAACAGGTCCTCTCCCCGGATCACGTGGGTGATGGCCATGTCGATGTCGTCGACCACATTGGCCAGCACGAACAGGGGCAGACCGTCGGCTTTGACCGCCACGAAGTCGTCCATGGCCGAGCAGGGGAACTCGACGGTGCCCCGGATCACGTCGTGGACGGTGGTGACTCCGTCGTCCGGGGTGCGGAACCGCAGCGCCCTGCCGTCGCCACGGGGCAGGCCCCGGTGGCGGCAGAAGCCGTCGTAGCCGGGGGTCTTGACGCCGGCGGCGAGGTTGCGGGTGTCGATGTCCTCACGCCTGCAGTCGCAGGCGTAGAGGTACGACCCCTCCCAGAGGGCCTCGACGGCCTGGTGGTAGCGACCGGTCCGAAGCGACTGCCGGTACGGACCCTCGTCGGGATCCATCCGGAGCCAGTGCATGGAGGAGATGATCCCGTCGACCCACTCCTCCCGACCGCGCTCGGCGTCGGTGTCCTCGATGCGGAGCACGAACGTGCCGCCGGACTGGCGGGCCACCAACCAGTTGAACAGCGCCGCCCGGGCGCTTCCGACGTGCAGGTACCCGGTCGGCGACGGGGCGAAGCGGACCCTCGGGGCTTCCCCGGGCACTCCCTGGTTACTCGTCTTCGACGATACTGATCGCACCGGTCGGACAGCCGTTGGCCGCCTGGCGGACCTTCTCGCGAAGCTCCTCGCTGGGGTGCTCGTCGAGCACGTAGAGGAATCCGTCATCACGGACCTCGAACACCTCGGGGGCGATCCCCATGCAAACCGCGTTGCTGGCGCACTCGTCGTAGTCGACAACGATCTTCACGTGATGCCTCCGGATGCTCGGCGAACCAGCCCGAGTGTACCGGCCCTCCGAGTCGCTGCCGGGGCATCGGCGGGGGTGCATGGACCCACGCCGCTCCGCCGGAGGGGAGGGGCAGGTGCCGACGGCCGGAGCCGTCATGGAGTAGAAACCACCCCATGGCCGCGCTCTCGCCTCCGGTTGCCCGCGCCGTCCGACGCGACCGTCTGCGGCCGGCCCGACCGGTGATCGCCCTGCTCGGGGCCGTCGCCGTCCTCGCCACCGCCTGCTCGTCGGGGACCGCCACCCCCCCGTCGACCTCCGGCGGCCCGTCTCCCACCCCGACCGGCTCGGCCTCCGGAGTGCCCGGCGTCCACCACGTCTTCGTCATCGTGTTGGAGAACAAGGGCTATGACGCCACGTTCGCCGACCCGGCCGCCGACCCCTATCTGGCCACGACGCTGCCCGCCTCGGGGGCCCTGCTCACCCAGTACTACGCCATCGGCCACCTCTCCAACGACAACTACATCGGCCTGATCTCCGGCCAGGCCCCCAATCCCATGAACCAGGCCGACTGCCCGGTCTTCTCCGATTTCCCCGCCTCGGCCACGGTGGCCACCGACGGCCAGATCTCCGAATCGGGCTGCGTGTTCCCCGCACCGGTGAACACGGTGGCCAACCAGCTGACCCAGGCCCATCTCACCTGGAAGGCGTACATGGAGGACATGGGCAACGTGGCGACGCGCGAGTCCCCGGTCTGCGGCCACCCCGCCGTCGGGGCACCCGACCTCACCCAGAAGGCGGTCCGCGGCGACGGCTACGTGACCCGCCACGACCCGTTCGTCTACTTCCACTCGATCATCGATGACAAGGCGCTGTGCGACACCGCGGTCGTGCCGCTCGGGTCCACCGCGGGCGCCCTCCCCGCCGGCACCCCGTCCGGGGTCAGCGGGCTGGCCACCGATCTGAAGTCTGCCGCCACCACCCCCAACTACAGCTTCATCACCCCGAACGTGTGCAACGACGGCCACGATGCGCCCTGCGGCAACCAGCCCGCCTCTCCCTCGGCCCTCGCCAACATCGACTCGTTCCTCCGGACCTGGGTGCCGCTGATCACCGGCTCCCCGGCGTTCAAGAAGGACGGGCTGCTCGAGGTGACCTTCGACGAGTCCGACTCGGGGGACGCCTCCTCCTGCTGCAACCAGACGCCCGGGCCGACAGCCGCCAGCCCCGGGCTCAGCGGGCCGGGCGGAGGCCGCACCGGCGCCGTGCTGATCTCCCCGTTCATCAAGGGTGGGACGACGAGCGACGTGCCCTACAACCACTACTCGACCCTCGCCACCGTCGAGGACATCTTCGGGTTGGCCAGGCTGGGCCAGGCCAAGACCACGAGCGCCACGTTCGGCAAGGACGTGTTCACCAAGGTCGGCTAGTGCCATGAGCCGGAGATTCGCCGGGGAGAGTCATCGGATCTCGTCTGCGCCCTTCCCCCCACAGCAGGGACGAAGGTCGTCACTCCACTGCTCGATCCAACGGACAGTGAAGCTCGAGTTCTTTCGGTCGGATGGTGGTGTCTTCACGACCCTGCGCCGAAGGTCAACTGCCCCTTCAGGACACCCGATCCCAGGCCGGGTGCGACCTCGAGAGTCTGTCGGCAGCCACCGTGACGGGAAGAAGGAGCAGCAGGGCCACCAGCAGACCCAGTGGCCTGCCCACGTGGAGCACCAGGCAAGCCCCGACCAGTGCACCGACGAACATGGCCGCGACCGCCAGACCGCGTCGCCCGACCCGCGAGTTGGCGCCACCGGCCAGACGGCTGTCAAAGGCCGCACCGGCGATGGTCCGGGTGAGCACGGTGGTGATGAGGTCCGGCACGGCGAGTCTGCGCGCGGTGGCGGTCTGCAGGCCGCCGGTGACGGCGAGCAGCAGGATGAGGATGTAGCACGCCAAACCGGAGCCCGGATTGTCGACGCCCAGACCGATGGCCAACGAGGCGGATACCAGCACGACCTCGCAGGCCGTCGTGGCGGCCAGCATCCGTCCCCGCCCACCACCCACCCGAGCGACCAGCCGCCCGCTGCCGAGGGCACCCAGGACAAACGAGCCCACGGCCAACAGGTGGGGGGCGATGGAGAACCCCTTGGCTCCCACCAGCGCAAAGGCCAGAAATACCACGTTGCCGGTCATATTGGCCACGAAGACGTGGCCGAGGACCAAGTAGCTGAACGCATCCATCAGCCCGGTGACGACGGTCAGGATCAGCAAGAGCGGCGAGAGTGGGCCGTGCTCGTCCCCGGCCGGCGGAGCCAACGTGCGCCAGGCGTCGGTCATCGTGGACATCATCGGCGTGCCTCCAGTCGGATGTGGCCTGCCTGATCGTGTCAGATCAGCTCGAGCGAGCGGTTGACCTCGACGGAATCGAGCAGTTGGCGGTCGTGGGAGACCAGCAGGAGCGTTCCGCCGAACCCGGCCAGGGCCGCCTCCAGCTGCTCGATGGCCGGAAGGTCGAGGTGGTTGGTCGGCTCGTCCAGCACCAGGAAATTCACCCCGATCCCCTGGAACACGGCGAGCTCGGCCCGGGTGCGCTCCCCCGGCGACAGCGATCCGGCCGGCCGGGTCACGTGCTCGGCCTCCAACCCGAACTTGGCCAGGAGCGACCTCGACTCCGCCTGGTCCAGCCCGCAACGCTCCATCGTGGTGCGGACCAGGTCGTGCTCGCCCCCGAAGGCCCGGCGGTCCTGGCCCAGCTCCCCCACCACCACGCTGGGGCCGATCCAGCGGTCGCCGGCCGCCAGCGGGACCGTGCCGAGGACGGCGGCGACCAGGGACGACTTCCCCGAGCCGTTGGCCCCGGTGAGGGCCATCCGGTCCCCCCAATCGATCCGCAGATCGACGGGCCCCATCCGGAAGTCCCCACGCTCGACCACCGCACCGCTGAGCCGGGCCACTACCGAGCCCGCCCTGGCGGCCTCCTCGATGGTGAACCGGAGGTCCCAGCCCTCCCAGGGCTTGTCCACCACCTCGAGGCTCTCGCGGGCCCGGTCGGTCTGGCGCGCCTTGGAGGCCAGCTTCTCGGTGCGGTTGATCCGAAAGTCCCGCTGGGCCTTGTCCTTGTCCCGGGGGACGCGTGACTCTCGCCGCACCCCGGTGGTGGCCCACTTCCGCTGTTGCTCGGCCCTGTCCTCGAGCTGCCGCCGTCGGCGGTCGAAGGTCTCGTAGGCCTCGGCGGCGTGACGACGGGCGCTGGCCCGCTCGGCCTGATACCCGCTCCACCCCCCACCGAACTCGTGCCCGGTCCGGCTGTGGGGGTCGAGCTCGAGGACTGAGGTCACCGTCCGCTCGAGGAAGGCCCGATCGTGGGAGACGATGACCACGCCCCCGAGGCGGGATCCCACCCAGGCCTCGAGCCTGCGGAGCCCTTCGAAGTCGAGGTCGTTGGTCGGCTCGTCGAGCAAGGTGATGTCGAACCGGGAGATCTCGATGCCCGCCAGCGCCACCTTGGCCCGCTGACCACCCGACAACGTCGACGGGTGGCGGTCGGCCACCGCCGCACCGACTCCGAGGCTGTCGAGGGCGGCGTCGATCCTGGCATCCAGGTCGCCCACCCCGAGACCGTTGAAGCGCTCCAGCGCCATCTCGTAGCGCAGCTCGGCGGCGCGGGTCCCACCGGCCAGGGCCCGGGCGGCGTCGGTCAGCTCGGCTTCCGCCGCCGGTCCCCCGACCCGGCGGGCCAGCACCTCCCCCACCGTCCCGCCACCATCGTCCGGGTGCTCCTGGTCCAGGTAGCCCACGGTGGCCGACGGCGGGTCGCGGACGACCCGGCCGCTGTCAGGTAGGAGGGTGCCGGACAGCACCTGGAGAAGGGAGGACTTCCCGACCCCGTTGGGGCCGACCACGCCGACACGGCTGCTCGGACCGACGGTTAGCGAGATGCCGTCGAGAACCGGGCGTCCCCCCCGGTCGAGGGTGAGCGAGCGGGCCACCACCGTGGCCGGGACAACAGGGGACGGGGGGGGATGGGGTGCGGGCAAGCGGGGGACCTCCGGGACCAGGGGAACGGTCGGACACGGGAATCCGGCATCAGCGCACGCCCAGATGGTAGCGGAGGCTCAGCCGGTCAGGGCTTGTCGCTCCCGACCACCCACATGGCGAAGAACTGGGACCCGCCGCCGTAGGCCTGGCCCAACGCGACCTTGGCCCCGTCGACCTGGTGCTCTGCGGCCTGGCCCCGGACCTGCATGGCCACCTCGAGGAACCGGAGCATGCCCGAGGCCCCGATGGGGTTGGACGAGAGCACACCGCCCGAGGTGTTCCAGGGAATGTCGCCGTCGAAGGCGGTGGCGCCGGACTCGGTCAGCTTCCACCCGTCGCCCAGGTCGCAGAACCCGAGGTTCTCCAGCCACATCGGCTCGTACCAGCTGAAGGGCACGTAGACCTCGGCCACGTCGATCTGCCTTCGGGGATCGGTGATCCCCGCCTGGGCGTAGACATCGGCGGAGCAGTCCCGGCCCGCCCGGGGGTTGACCTGATCCCGCCCGGCGAACATGGTGGGCTCGGAGCGCATGGCCATGCCGTGCACCCACGCCGGCGGATAGTGGCCGGACACCGCGTCCTCCGAGGAGAGCACGATTGCGGCGGCGCCGTCCGAGGACGGGCACGCCTCGAGGTAGCGCAACGGGTCCCACAGCATCATCGACTCCTCGACCATCTTCATGTCGATGTCGGGCAGATGGAGATGGGCGTACGGGTTGCGCATGGCGTTCAGGCGGTCCTTCACCGCCACCATCCGCCCGATGTGCTCCGGCGCGCCCGATCGGCGCATGTAGGCGCGAATGTGGGGGGCGAAGTAGCCACCGGCGCCGGCCAGCAGCGGCGCCGCGAACGGCTGCGGTACGGACAGCGCCCACATGGCATCGGAGTCGGACTGCTTCTCGTAGGCCACCGTCAGCACCCGCCTGTGGATCCCCGAGGAGATCAGGTGGGCGGCCACCAGCGTCGTCGACCCACCCACCGAGCCGGCGGTGTGGACCCGGAACATCGGCTTGCCCACCGCGCCGAGGGCCGGGGCCAGGAACAGCTCGGGCATCATGTTGCCCTCGAACATGTCCGGGGCCTTGCCGATGACCACCGCGTCGATGTCCGACCAGGTGAGATCGGCATCGGCGAGCGCCATCTTGGCCGCTTCGCGCACCAGTCCGGCGATGGACACGTCCTCGCGCTTGGCCTTGTGGTGGGTCTGTCCCACGCCGATCACCGCACACCGCTCGGCCATCACTCAACCTCCAGGACGCAGACGAGATTCTGTTGCAGGCAGGGCCCAGAGGTGGCGTGGGCCACCGCCCGCCTGGCCTGCCCCGACGAGACGCGGGCCGCTGCCTCACCGATGCGGATGAGGCCGGCTGACATGATCGGGTTGGCGGCCAGCGGGCCCCCCGAAGGGTTGACGACGACGGTGTCGTCGAGACCGAGGGCCTCTTTGACGATGATCTCCTGGTGGGCATAGGGCGCATGGATCTCGGCCACGTCGACCGGGCCGTCCGCCACCCCGGCCTCCTCGGCCGCCCTGGTCGTCGAGGGCGACGAGGTCAGGTCGCGGGCCCCCAGCGAATGGGTCTCGATCCGGTGGTCGAATCCGGTGATCCACGCCGGCCTCGGCGACCAGGCACGGGCCTTGTCGCCGGCGGCCAACACGATGGCGGCGGCGCCGTCGGTGATCGGCGGAAGTGCATGCCGGCGGAGCGGGGAGACCACGTAGTCGTCCTGGAGCAGGGTCTCGGCGGGCGTGTCGTTGGCCACCTGGGCCTTGGGATTGGACAGGGCGTCCTTTCGGCTCCGGGCGGCGATGGCGGCGAAGTCCGCCTCGGAGCCCTTGCCCGCGTCGATGAGCGCCCGGGCCTGGAGGGCGGCCAGGCTGACCGGGTCCGGCCACAGGGGGGCCACGTAGTACGGGTCGAGCTGCAGGGACAGGATCTCGTTGAGGTTGCCTGGAGACGAACGGCCGAAGGCATAGACCAGCGCGGCGTCGATCTCCCCCTCTTGGAGGAGCACCCAGGCCTCGTAGAGGGCCCAGGCCCCGTCCATCTCGACGTGGCTCTCGGCCCGTGGGGGCCATACCCCGACCGCGTCGAGCGCCGTGACGAAGCTGAACGGTCCGCCGACCAGGTAGTCCGTGGATCCCGAGCAGATGAAGTCGACGTCGTCCTTGGTGATCCCGATGTTGCCGAACACCTCGGCCACCACCGGCATGAGCATCTCGACCTCGTTGTGCTCGTCCTCCCGGCGGACGTTCTGGGACTGGGCGAACGAGGCGACGGCGACGGGCCGGATCGACTTGCCGACGGGAGCGGCGCTCACAGGTACTCCTTAAAGGTCTCGTAGTCGGCGTCGGGCTCCCCGCTGGGACGGAAGTACCTGACCGAGGCCAACGACGGCGTCAGCTGGTCGGGCTCGACCCAGACCGCCTCGACCCGCATCCCCATGCGGATCTGGTCGGTGGGAATCTCTTGGATCAGGCCCATGAACGAGAGGTTGGCGCCGTCGAGCAGCACCTGGGCACAGATGTAGGGGATCTCGATGGCCTGGCCGGCGAAGGGGACGTTGACGACGCAGTAGGTGGTGACCGTGCCCACGTTGGCCAGCTCCACATCCTCGGTGGTGGGCACCCCGTCGGTCGGACAGGAGCCCCGTGAGGGAACGTAGACCTTGCCGCACACCGAGCAGCGCTGGCCCATGAACTTGCCCCGCTCGAGGCCGCGGAGGAAACGGGATTGGGCCACCCCCGGGGTGAACTCGAAGTCGAGCCGGATCGGTGTGGCCAGGGTGGTCACCGGGCCCTGCGGGGCGCCGCTCCTGTCCTCCGCCATCAGGACGCCTCACCCTCGGGCACGAACGACTCGATGTCGGCCATGGTCCCGCTCCGCTCGGCGGCGGGGCGGAACTTGACGGTGACACGGTCGCCGGTGGCGAGCCGGTCCGGTCCGCCCGCGTCGACGACATGGAGCAGCGCGGTGTCCGCCCCGTCGAGGCGGATGAGCGCCCAGGCGAACGGCGTCTGCAGCGGGTGCTTCGGCAGCGGGCGGGACACCCAGGCCCACGACTCCACCGCCCCGCCCGGGCCGACCGCCACCATCTCCCCGGTGTCGTCGCCGGTCGTGGGGTCGTACTCGGTGGGGGGGACGATGACCGACCCCCCGGCCCCCCGGACCCCGAGCAGCCGGCCGTCACGAAGACCGGTGAGGAACCCACCGATGACCGGGCCCACCGAACGCGAATACGGGTATTCGAGGCGGTGACTGGCGTGCAGCGCTTCGCTCTCGGGCATCCCGGACCTCCCCCTGCTCCTCGACCAACCTGGACTTCAAAAAGTAGAACACATTTCACTTTTGTGCGCCAACAGCCCCCAACGGCCGCCCACCGGCGGCGCTACCGTGTCGGATCATGCCGACGACCCCCGAGCGCCCCAACATCCTGCTGGTCGTCTCCGACCAGGAGCGCCAACGGTCCTGGCTCCCACCGGAGGTCGCCCTGCCGTGGCGGGACCGGCTCCGGGCCGAGGGTCTGGAGTTCACCGACTACTTCACCCACTCCTCCCCGTGCTCGCCCAGCCGGGCGAGCCTCTTCACCGGCCGCTACCTCGAGGGCCACGGGGTGCTCGACAACGTGATCATGCCCGAGCACCAGGAGCTGCCCGCCTCGACGCCCACCCTGGGGTCGCTCCTGGCCGGCGCCGGCTACCGGTCGTCCTACATCGGGAAGTGGCACCTGTCCCACTCCCCGACCCCGGACATGGAGGCCTACGGCTTCGCCGACTGGGACGGCAACGACCGCCATTTCATGGGATGGGCCGGCACCGGGGTGCACTTCGACCCGATCATCGCCGGCAACGCCGCCCACTGGCTCCGCGAGAACGCGCGGCCCGGTGGTGACGATCCGGGTGCCACCGACCACCACGACCCCTGGTTCCTGACCGTGGCACTGGTCAACCCCCACGATGTCATGTGGTTTCCGGTCGACCAGCCGGGCTACCGGGAACACCACCCCGAAGAGGTGGCCTCCATCCGATCGGTGCTCGAGTCGGCGGCGTGGAAGGACGACGACCCGCTGCCCGTGTTCACCGATCCGTACCCCGAGGTCGTCGACCAGCTCCCCGCCAACTTCGACGACGACCTGCACACCAAGCCGGAGGCCCACCGGCAATGGCGCTGGGACCAGCAGCACGGCCTGTGGGGCTACATCGACCCGGGTGACAAGCGGGCCTGGCTCCGACATCTCGACTACTACGTCCACCTCCAGCGGATGGCCGACCACAACCTCGGCACCGTGCTGTCCGCCCTCGAGGCGTCAGGAGCCTGGGACGACACGATCATCGTCTTCACCTCCGACCACGGTGACATGTGCGGCTCCCACGGGCTCCGCTCCAAGGGACCGTTCGTGTACGACGAGATCATGCGGGTCCCCCTCTACGTGAAGGCCCCCGGGGTCACAAGTCCCGGCTCGGTCACCTCGTCCCTCGGCTCGCACGTCGACCTGGCCGCCACCCTCTGCTCCCTGGCCGGAGTGGACCCGGCTACCGCGGCGGCGACTGTGCAGGGCACCGATCTCTCGCCGGTGCTCGCCGACCCCGGGGCGTCGGTGGTCGACCAGATCCTGTTCGCCCAGGACTCGGCCCAGACCACCGAGTTGAACAAGGTGCGCTACGCCTTGCGCGGCTTTTTCGACGGGCGCACCAAGTACGCCCGCTACTACGGGGTCGGCGGGGGCAAGCCGTCGACCGGCCTGTGGGGCAAGCCCCCCGGCCACAAGCTCTTCGACGCCGACTGCGCCTTCGACGACAACGACCACGAATGGTATGACCGCGACACCGACCCGGACGAGGTGGTCAACCTGGCCAACGACCGGTCCCGCCGCGCCGACCTGCGCGACGTCTACGAGCGGATGCAGGCCTTCGAGCGCGAGTCGTTCGTCACCCTCGGCTGAGGCCGGTGGGTCAGCCGGTAGGTCAGCCGGCCGGCCGGCCGGGTCCGGCCAGATGGTCGACGAGCCCCCGGCAGCCCGACTCCACCATGGACAGGCAGGCCTCGAAGTCGGCCTCGTCCCCGTAGTAGGGGTCGGGCACATCGATGCCGCCCCCGGCGTCGGGGTCGAACCGGCGCAGCATGACCAGACGGTCGTCGTAGCGGTCGTCGCCGGCCTTGGCGCGGGCGAGGCTGAGGAGCGTCTGTTGGTGGCCCCGGTCCATGCACACGATGAGATCGGTCGATGCGAACCAGGCCGACTCGAACGGCCGGGCCCGGTGCCCGTGGTCGGCATAGCCCCGGCGTTCGAGGGCAGCCCGGGCCCGGGGGTCCATCGGCTCACCGGCATGCCAGCCCCCCGTCCCGGCACTGGAGATCTCGAGATGATCGGCCAGGACCGTGCCATCGGCCATCGACGCGGCGAAGGCCAGTCGGCCGAGCACGACGTCGGCCATTGGAGACCGGCAGATGTTGCCGGTGCACACGAAGCAGACGCGGCGGCGCCGGTCGGCTCCCGACCGCCGGTGGTGGCCGTACCTGCCCGTGGATCCATCCATGCCTCATTCTGCACGGCGCGGCACCGCGCCGATACGCTGCCCGGTGAGCCGCTCTCTGCGGTCAACACCCGACCCGCCCCGGAGAGGTCGAAATGAGCGAACAGCCGAACCCACTGCAGATGGGCCATGGAGTGAAGCAGCGCGACATCGTGAAGATGTCGCCGGCGGAGGTCGAGGCGTTCCTCCACGAGCGCCGGCCGATGACCATGTGCACCCTCAACCACGACGGGTCCATCCACGCAGTGGCCATGTGGTACGGATTCGTCGACGGCTCGATCGCCGTCGAGACCAAGGCCAAGGCCCAAAAGGCCGTCAATTTGCGACGCGACCCGCGCATCACCTGCATGTTCGAGGACGGCGACTACTACGAGGAGCTGCGCGGGGTCGAGCTGGTCGGGACGGCCGAGATCGTCGACGACCCTGACAAGATGTGGGAGCTCGGGATCAATCTCTTCGAGCGCTACTACGGGGCCTACTCGGAGGAGCTGCGCCCGTTCGTCGAGACCATGCTCAACAAGCGGATCGTGGCCAAGGTGACCGTGGAGCGCACCGTGTCGTGGGACCACCGCAAACTCGGTCTCCCCGCCACCCGTCCCAGCTGATCGCGCTGCATCCGAACGGAGGCCCCGATGGCCCACCCCATGAGCGATGTCGAACTGCTTGCCTTCCTCACCGGAGAGCCGAAACACACCGGCAAGCTGGCCACGGTCAGGGCCGACGGTCGCCCCCACGTGGCGCCGGTCTGGTTCGTCGTCGACGCCTCGACGGCCGGGTCCGACTCCTCCATCGGCGACCTGGTCTTCAACACGGGCGCCAACACACTCAAGGGGAAGTGCCTCCGCCGCGACCCCCGGGTGGCCCTCTGCGTCGACGACGAGCGCCCTCCCCATTCCTTCGTCATGATCGACGGGGTCGCCACCATCAGCGAGGAGCTCGATGACGTGGCCTACTGGGCCGCCGTCATCGGCGGTCACTACATGGGCGCGGAGCGGGCGGAGGAGCTCGGGAAGCGGAACGGGGGCCCCGGTGAGCTCCTGGTGCGGGTCCGGCCGACCAACATCGTGGCCATGGCCGACGTGGCCGACTGAGCGGCGGGTCCCACCCTTCCCACCGGCCCACGTGGCGTTGCCCCGTCCCGGACTGTTAGTACTGTCGCCGACGAAAGGGAGGCTCCCGATGATCCTCGATCGATTCGGACTGACCGACAAGGTGGCCATCGTCACCGGCGCGGGTCGGGGGATCGGTGCCGCCACCGCGGTGTCCCTGGCCGAGGCCGGCGCCGACGTGGTCATCGCCGCCCGAACTGCTAACCAGCTCGAAGAGGTGGTCGGGCGGATCGAGGGCGCCGGGCGCAAGGCCGTGGCCGTGACCGCCGACCTGAGCGACCTCGAGGCGGTGGCCGGGCTGGTGGACCGGGCCCGAGACGCCTTCGGCCGGCTCGACCTGGTGGTGAACAACGTGGGCGGGGCCATGCCCCGACCGTTCCTGGACACGTCGCCCGGACGTCTCGAACAGGCCTTCCACTTCAACGTCTCCACCGCCCACGCCCTGCTACGCCCGGCGGTCCCCGTGATGCTCGAAGGCGGGGGAGGCTCGGTGGTGAACATCTCCTCGGCCATGGGACGGCTGGCCGGCCGCGGCTATCTGGCCTACGGGACGGCCAAGGGGGCACTGGCCCACTACACGCGGCTCGCGGCTGCCGACCTGTCCCCGCAGATCAGGGTGAACGCCATCGCCGTGGGGTCGGTGGCCACCTCGGCGCTCGACATCGTCATGCAGACCGACGAGCTGCGGGAGGCGATCGAGGCGGGCACGCCGCTCAAGCGCATCGGCCAACCCGAGGACATCGCTGCGGCCGTGGTCTACCTGGCCTCGCAGGCCGGGTCCTACCTGACCGGCAAGGTGCTCGAGGTCGACGGTGGCATCGAGAGCCCCAACCTCGACATGGGTCTCCCCGACCTGTGAGCTCCACGCCCGCAGCCATCCGATCCCGAACGGGGAGCGCCTCATGACCAAGACCTATCGAGTCGTCGCCTGGAGCACCGGAAACGTCGGCGTGCACGCCATCGCCGGCATCGACGCCCGACCCGACCTCGAGCTGGTGGGGCTGTGGGTGTCCAACCCGGACAAGGTGGGCAAGGATGCCGGCCGGCTGGCCGGGCTCGATCGGGACCTCGGCGTGACCGCCACCGATGACGTGGACGCCGTGCTCGCCCTCGCCCCCGATGCGGTCGTCCACACCGCCATGGCCGACGACCGGCTGATGGAGGCGCTCGACGACATCAGGCGGATCCTCCGGGCCGGGGTCAACGTCGTCTCCAGCGGGCCGGTGTTCCTCCAGTATCCCTTCGGCGTGGTCGACGACTCGATGATCACACCGATGCAGGAGGCCGCAGTCGTTGGTGGTGTCTCTCTCTTCGTCAACGGCGTCGACCCCGGTTTCGCCAATGACGCCCTGCCCCTCGTGCTGACCGGAGTGAGCGAGCGGATCGACGAGGTGCGCTGCTCCGAGATCCTCAACTACAACACCTACAACCAGCCGATGGTCCTCTTCGACATCATGGGGTTCGGGCGGCCCCTCGACGAAATCCCGATGATCCTCCAGCCCGGCGTGCTGACCATGGCGTGGGGCAGCGTGGTGCGCCAGTTGGCTGCGGGGCTGGACGTCGAGCTGGACTCGGTGGAGGAGTGGTACGAGCGGCGTCCGGCGGCCGAGACCTTCGAGGTGGATGCCGGCACCATCGGGAAGGGGACCGCCGGCGCCCTCCACTTCGAAGTGCGCGGCATGCGGGGCGGGAGGGCGGTGATCGTCCTCGAGCACGTCACCCGGCTGCATGACGATCTGGCCCCGGAGTGGCCCCGGCCGGCTGGGCACGGGTGCTACCGGGTGCAGGTCAGCGGCGAGCCCAACTACACCCTCGACCTGCAGCTGCTGGGTAGCGACGGCGACCACAACACCGCCGGCCTCAAGGCCACGGCCATGCGCCTGGTCAACGCCATCCCCTCGGTGGTGGAGGGATCCCCCGGGCTGCTCACCGCCCTCGACCTGCCCCCGATCGCCGGCCGGGGGCTGGTCAGCTGATCGTCCGTCCACCGGGCGCCGGCGGGCAGCGGGTCGGATGGGCCGGAGGCGCCGAACACTAGGGTGCGGTACATGATTCGTGGTCGTGGTGGGGGACTTTGACAGCAGCCCACGGTGGCATGGGAGGTCACGGGGGCGGCCAGTTCGGCCCGGTGATGCGCTCCATGCGGCGGGACGACTCGGTGACCCAGCAGCAGGTGACCAAGGGCACGGCCAAGCGGATGGTCCAATTCGCCCGGCCCTACCGGAAGATCCTGGCCTGGTTCTTAGTGCTGGTGGTCGTCGAGGCGGTGGTCGGGGTGATCAACCCACTCCTGTTCGCCTCGATCATCGACAACGGGATCAAACACAACAACAAGAGCCTGGTCATCGGTCTGGCCCTGGTGGCCGGCGGACTGGCCATCGTCGACACCTTCCTCTCCATCGCTATCCGCTGGGTCTCGGCCAAGGTCGGCGAAGGGCTCATCTTCGACATGCGGTCCCAGGTGTTCGGGCACATCCAGAAGATGCCAATCGCATTCTTCACCCGTACCCAGACCGGGGCATTGATCAGCCGGCTCAACAACGACGTGATCGGGGCCCAGCAGGCGTTCACCGACACCCTGTCGTCGGTGGTCTCCAACCTCATCAGTGTGACGCTGGTCCTCATCGTGATGTTCCTGCTGTCGTGGCAGATCACCCTGATCAGCCTCATCATCCTCCCGGTGTTCGTGCTCCCGGCCAAGCGCGTGGGGCGGCGGCTGTCCTCCATCACCCGGGAGTCCTACGCCCTCAATGCGCAGATGAACAACACCATGACCGAGCGCTTCAACGTATCGGGGGCCCTGCTGGTCAAGCTGTTCGGCCGTCCCACCGAGGAGCGGGGGTCGTTCGAAAGCAAAGCCGGCCGGGTCCGCGACATCGGGGTGACGCAGGCCATGTACGCCCGGATCTTCATCGCCGCCCTCACCCTCACCGCCGCCCTCGCCACCGTCGTGGTCTACGGCTGGGGCGGGATCCAGGTCATCGACAAGACCCTCCAGCTGGGGACGGTGGTGGCCCTGGCCTCCTACCTGGCCAGGCTGTACGGGCCGCTCACCGCCCTCTCCAATGTGCAAATCGACGTGATGACCGCCCTGGTCTCCTTCGACCGGGTGTTCGAGATCCTCGACCTCCCCCCGATGATCGACGAGAAGCCGGACGCCGGGCCCGTTCCCCCGGGCCCCGCCCGTGTGGAATTCGACCACGTCGACTTCCGGTACCCGACGGCCGAGGAGGTCTCGCTGGCCTCGCTCGAGTCGGTGGCGGTGCTCGATCAGACCGTCTCCCAGCAGGTGCTGTTCGAAGTCGACTTCACGGCCGAGCCGGGCCAGCTCGTCGCCCTGGTCGGACCCTCCGGTGCGGGCAAGACCACGATCAGCCACCTGCTGCCGCGGCTCTACGACGTCAAGTCGGGAGCCATCCGCATCAACGGGGTGGACGTGCGAGATGTGACCCTGGAGTCGCTGACGGCGGCCATCGGCGTGGTCACCCAGGACGCCCACCTCTTTCACGACACCATCCGGGGGAACCTCCTCTACGCCAAGCCCGATGCCACCCGCGGCGAACTGGATGCGGCCCTGGCCGGCGCGCAGATCGCCACCATGGTCGACGGCCTGCCCGACGGGCTCGACACCGTGGTCGGCGACCGCGGCTACCGCCTGTCCGGCGGTGAGAAGCAGCGCCTGGCCATCGCCCGCATCCTGTTGAAGGCGCCCGAGATCGTCATCCTCGACGAGGCAACCGCCCACCTCGACTCGGAGTCCGAGGCCGCCGTGCAACAGGCCCTGGCCACCGCCCTGCACGGCCGTACCTCCCTGGTCATCGCCCACCGGCTGTCGACGGTACGGGAGGCCGACGTGATCCTCGTGCTCGACCACGGGCGCATCGTCGAACGCGGGCGCCACGAGGAACTGCTGGCCGCCGGGGGACACTACGCCGAGCTCTACCACATCCAATTCGAACGCCAGCAGCCCTCCGACCTCATCTGACCCGTCCCTTGGGTCAGCCCACCCTGCGGTGGTTGGCTCCGATCAGCGTCAGTGCGAGTACCGCGGGCACCTCGCCCGGGTTCGACCAACGGTGCCTGGTGCCGTTCTGGACATAGGTGTCTCCGGCATTCAGGGTCACCTTTGCACCGTCGTCCAGTTCGAGGGTGGCCTGACCCGAGAGCACGATGCCGTAGTCGATGGTGGCGGTGGTGTGCATGCCCGGGTGCTCGCGCTCGGCGTGGGCGGCCAGGCCGGGCAGTTTCTGCTCCAGCTCTGCGAAGGCGAGCCGGATGTCGAGGTCCGCCGGGGGGCCTCCACCGCGGTCGGGCGGGATAGTGAAGAACCCGAAGCGGAAGCCGCCGAGCGGTGGGAAGTAGGCCACGGCGTCAGGTATGGACCCGTCGTCGGGAAAGGTGGGCGCGGAGTCGGCGCCCCAGATCTGGTGGAACTCCATGCCCGGCATCAGGGACACCTCGACGGCCGGCACCGACTCGTCACGGACGAACACCGCCCTGCCCTCGGCGTCGTGCCCGGTCACCACTCGCCGTGCCTCCATGGCCCTCCTTCGGTCGGCTCCCCCCGTCCCTCCCGGCCCGCAACCGGCCGGCGCAGCGACCAATTGGAGGGTGGGTGGAAGGACACCCCGACGATAGGGCACCCTCGGACGCCCCGGTAGGGCGCCGAATCCGGTCACTGCCCGGCAGGCGGCTCTCCGTCCCAAGCGTGCTCGGTCCAACGAGTCCCGTCCCACCATCGGAGCTGGTGGGAACCGCTCGGGTCTGGGTGCCAACCGGGCGGGGCCGCGGCCGGATAGGGGTTGGGGACGGGAGGACTGGGCTCCCAGCCCGAATAGGTCATGTGGCCCGGACCATAGCGGCCGGCGGCCGCCGCCCCCTCGACGGCGATCAGCTTCTTGCGGATCCTGAACCAGTAGATCAGCGCCGGAATGGCGAAGACATTGACCAGGACGACCAGCAGGACCCAGAGGACCTTCTCCTGCCCGGCCAGCTTCCATTGCCAATCCGGACGCCTGACGATGTCCACCAGGGCGACGACCAACATCACCAGGGAGCCGACGATCACCACCAGGTAGAGGACGAACAGCACGACGAGGCCCACTCCGAACGCACCGGAGCCGGTCATAGCGCCCATATCGATCCAGGCTACGTGGAAGCGGAGGCGGTCAGGGGCACGGTGGACCCGAAGGACGCCCCGGGTTCAATTCGCCGGCTACCGCTCAGAGGGAGGTTGCCGACCAGTTCACCTGGGTGGGGGGGACCAAAGGCCCGCCGACATCGAGCTGTATGTCCTCCCGGGAGCCGAGCGGGATGTCCCGTGGATCGCCCCGGGCGATGTGACCGTTGACGAAGGCGGTGACCGGCCCGGTGGCGGGACCGGCCTGGTCCGGGCCCAGCGGCTGCCTCCAGAGGTCGAAGAAATCACCGAGGGTGTACGTGTTGCCCACCGGCGACTCGATATGGATCACGCCGTCCTGCGCATGGACGTGGAGCCAGTAGTAGCACTGGGACGCCGAATCGAACTGACCGTTCGCCGTCTCCTGCACGATCGGGAGCACGATGCCGATGCCCGCAGGCACCGGACGGAGTTGCCCGTTCACGTACACGCTCAGGTGGGTGTGCACGTGGTAGGCCACCTGTTCGGTCGAGTTGCACTGGACGCCGCCGACCGGTTGGCCGGTGGCCGCGGTCGAGAACGGCGCCAGCGGGGTGCCCTCCTCCAGGGGCACGCCTTCGGGCCCGGGCGGACCGGACACGGTCTGGTTCGCACCCAGCGTGCTCGGCGGCGAGGCACCGCCGGGACCTCCCGACCCTCCGGACCCGCTGGCGACGACGCCGATGAGCACACCCGCCACGGCGAGGACGGCCACCGCCACGAGCACCCGGGCCACCCTCCGCGGTGCCGGCCGGGCCTCTACAGCGTCTGGAGGACGCCGCACCGGGTCCTTCCCTGCATCTGTCTGTCTGCGGGTCATTCGAGCTCCTTTTGGGAGTTGTGTGGGCGCGACCGGCGCGCCGTCGGTTTCGGCGAATGGTGTGGGTCCGGGTCATCGGTGAGCACCCGCGACGATTGAGAGTTGGCGGTGGCCTAGATCACCGAGGAGGATCGCCTCGCCCGGTGTCCAGTGGGCGGGACGCCGCTTCGTTGATCAGAGTGCGAAGAATGACCAGCGCGGGGGCCTGAGGATTCCTCGGTGGACCCCCGTCGGCAGACGGGCTGAGACCCTCGGTCGGCAGAAGCGGCGAAGGGGTGTGCTGCACAGGAAGACGAATCCGACGATGAAGGCCGCCACCTCCGACAACGCGGGACCGGATCCGTCCGGGGATCCGGCGGGGGCGCAGTGGGCGGATCTCGACGGGCACACCCCGCTGCCCATCCGGGGGGCGGGCGAGCTCGCCGGGTGCACGGCGGCTCCCGGTGGTGCCTGGTCATCGGCTCCCGCCGCATGTAGGCCGGCGATCAGGGCCACGACCACGATCACCACCACCACAAAGGCACTCGCCGCTGCCCCGAGGCGGAGCCGACCTCCCATCCGGAAAGGCTACAGGCCGGAAACCGCGTGGAGGGCGTCGCACTCGGGGAGGAGCCGCCCGTGGCTAGGCCTCCCCGGAGAGCATCTTGGTGATCTGGGCCAGGTCGAAGTAGTCGCGCCAGGCGCTGATCCTGCCGTTCCGGACCTCGAAGGTACCCATGACCGGCAGCGCCGCCTCGGTCTGACCGACGGTGAAGGTGTCGACCCGCTCGGTGAGCACCAGGTTGCCGCGAACGGCCAGGTTGACGGTCTCGATCACCATGCCGTCGCACATGGCGAAGAATCCGTCGATGAAGGCCACGGCGGCGTCGATGCCGACCGCGGGATCCATGGGCATGTTGTGGTAGACGACGTCATCGGTGAAGAACGGGCGCAGGGCCTCGGCGTCGTGCTTGGCGAACGTGGCGCAGAAGTCGCGCACGACCCGTTCCGCATCCTCTGGGACTCCCATGGTCGAACCTCCTGTTGGGGCGGTCAGGACCGGTTCAGGCTAGCGAACATCCCGTGCCGAACGGCCTCCGGGTGCCACCCCTCCGACGGGACAGAGGACGACCCTCGGGACGCGACCGGCCCGGTCCGAGGGGGTTGACATGTGACTATTTAGTCACATATTGTGGCCGGGGTGGACGAAGTGTTCAGGGCCCTCGCCGATCCGACCCGGAGGAACCTGCTCGACCAGCTCTTCCGCCAGGACGGGCAGTCGCTGGGCTCGCTCGAGGGGCGCTTCTCGATCACCCGGTTCGGTGTGATGAAGCACCTGAAGCAACTCGAGGAGGCCGGCCTGGTGGTCAGCAGGCGACAAGGCCGCGAGAAGCTCCATTTCCTGAACCCCGTCCCGATCCGGCTGATCCACGACCGGTGGGTCAGCAAGTACACCGAGCCGTGGGCGGCCGCCCTCAGCGAAATCAAGAACAGACTGGAGAGTCCCATGGAGAAGGTCTTCGAGATCTACATCCGCACCACCCCGGAGCGCCTCTGGGAGGCGATCACCGACCCCGAGATACGGACCAAGTACAACTTCGGGGCCGCCGTCAACTCGGACTGGAAGGTCGGCTCGCGCCTGGAGATGGGTGCGCCGAAGGCCGATGGGCTCCTCGGCGAGGGGGAAGTCCTCGAAGTCGACCCTCCGCACCGCCTGGTCCACACCTTGGTCGCGCTGTGGAGCGATGAGGTGAGGAGCGAAGGTGCGTCGCGGGTGACCTGGGAGATCGAGCCGGTCGCCGACTCCTGTCATCTGACCGTGACCCACGACGAGCTGCGCGACGGGGCCAACGCGGAGCTGTACGGCGGCTGGCCGATGATCCTGTCCGGCCTCAAGACCTGGCTCGAGTCGGGTGAGCTGCTCACCACACCGGGCTCGCTGATGTACGGATGAGTGCGGGCGAGGCTTCTCTCGGCTGAGGTCGGGTAGGGAAGGTCCCCGGCCCGGCAACCTCGGAGGCCCCCAGCGGATTGCTCGGGTGCGCCGAGTTGTCAGCACCCACAGCGGCAAGCGGTGCGTCCAGGGGATCGAAGTCCCACTGTTACATCCGTCGGGCAATCGACGGGGACGCCACCCTGCCCGGATGCATCGCTCGACTATCCTTGCTCGTCGACTCCGACGGCGCCCGGCGGTCGGTGCGAAAGAGTTCCTGATGCACATCCCCGCCCCCGATCGCAGCACCGGCGAGTCGGAGTGGCGCACATTCGTCCAGCGCCAGGGCTTCGGTCACCTGGTCGCCGCCGGACTCGGTCGCGACGTGCCGGTGGTCGTGCCGACGCAGTTCATCCTGGAGAGCGAACAGGTCCTGCTCCATCTGGCCGGTCCCAACCCGATCTTCGAAGCGCTCGCCGAGCAGCCGCGGGTCGTGCTCAGCGTCGCCGGCGACTGGGCCTTCATACCGTCGGCGTGGAAGGCCATCGGGAACGAGGACCCGATGCTCGGTATCCCGACCACCTACTACGCCGCCGTGCAGCTGGCGGGGGTGGCCACGGTGGAGAGCGAACCGGCGATGGTGGCGGCGGTGCTGCGGAGACAGCTGGCCGCGCTCCAGCCCGAGACCCCGGTGTCCGATCCCGAGCTGGCCCACCCGGGCAGGCTCCGGAGCATCCGGGCCATCGTTATCGCGGTGGACTCGGTCCGGGCCAAGTTCAAGTACGGAGGCAATGTCGACGAGCACCACCGGCTCGCCGTGGTCGAACGGCTTCGGGCCCGGGGCGGCCCCGGTGACGACGCCGCCGCCATTAGGGCGGCCTCTTGGACCCGACCGGCGATCTGAGCCGCGGCCAGGCCGCTCAACCGGCGGCCAGTGCCCTTCTTCGCAGTGGCGGGAGGGTGGGAGGAGGTTGGCGGCGCGGCGGCAGCCCGGCCAGCAGCTCGGTCGTGGCCTCGGTCACCTTGCGAACGGCGACCTCGAAGGCGTCCTCGGTCGCGGGTGACGTCGCCTGGACGCCACTGACCTTTCGCACGTACTGGCGGGCGGCAGCCTCGATCTCCTCACCGGTGGCCCGGGGCTCGAGACCACGGAGCGTGGTGATGTTGCGGCACATGCCCCAAGGCTACGCCGGATCGGAGGGAGCCCACGGACCCCGGAGGGCCGCGGCGAGCAAGCGGCCGGGCCGGCCGGCGGCCGTCAGTCATGCCGAGCGGCCGTCAGGTCATGCCGCCTCGCCGACGCACAACGAGCGCTCGCCCTTGTCGTGGGAGTCTCCCGGGTCGAGGCCGCGATCCGACGACCCCTCGGTCGACCCGGCCGGGGTGGCCCGGTCGGTCGGGACCCGGCCGGTCGGTGCGCGTGGATCGTGGTGCCTCGTTCTGAGATCGTGGTGGTCAACCATGTCGTTCTCCTTTCGGTCGTTTCGTTGGTGTGGCTCGGGCCGGCTCGGTGCAGCCGGCAGATGGTTCGGTTCCCCTCGGGCCGGTGACGCTGCCCCGTCCTCCGACCGGGGCAGGGTCGGACCAAGACGGTCCAAAACAAAAAGGAGCCGCTTCCTAAGAAGCGACTCCTCGACGGTTCCAGACCCTGTCAGTGTCTGTTCATTCCGTCTGGAGTGCCTCCCGAACTGCCTTGGCGCTGGAGACGAGGGCGTCCTTGCTGCACGCCCGCGACACGCCGGCAATGGATACGGCCATGGCTGACGGAATCTGACCCGCGGCCTGGTCGGAGGCCGTCGGCCCTCCGTCGGCCTGATTCTCAGGGTTCGACTGAATCCCCGGGCTCGACGACTTCTCCCTGCTCCTCACGCCAGCCATTGTAGCGGTGCAGACGGCGGAGTGGGCGGCATCTGACGCATTTTCATGCATTTCTCCGACAGAGAGGCGGCCTCCGGCGTCGGCCGGCGACCACCACTCTGACCGCCCGACCCCGTCGCCGGCCCGTCGCGGGAACCGCCGGCGCCCTCACCTGCGGCCGTTACCGTTGGCGGGTGGCCCGGTTCGTCGTCGACGTCTCCCCCCTGCGCCGATACCGCCATTTCCGCCGGCTGTGGGCCGGCCAGGTCGTCTCGGGGATGGGGACCCAGCTGACCCTGGTGGCGGTCTCCTTCCAGGCCTACAGTCTGACCCGCTCAACCCTGGTCGTCGGATTGATCGGGCTGGTCCAACTGCTGCCCCTGCTCGCCGGAGCCCTCTGGGGCGGCACCCTCGCCGACGCCATGGACCGCAAGCGGGTGCTGGTCCTCACCCAGGTGGCCATGGCCGCGGCGGTGGGTGGCCTGGTCGTCAACGCGTCGCGGCCACACCCGGCGGTGTGGCCGCTGTTCGTCTGCACCGCGGCCGGGGCGGGGTTCCAGGGAGTCGACTGGCCGGCCCGCCGGGCCGCGCTCCCGATGCTGGTCGACGACGGCGACGTCACCGCCGCCATCGCCCTGCAGACCTCCATCCAGCAACTGGCCCTGGTGGCGGGCCCGGCGCTGGCCGGCGTGTTGATCGCCACCATCGGACTCGGTGCGGTCTACGCAATCGATGTGGCCACCTACGGCGTGGCCCTGGTGGCCGCCCTCCTCCTGCCGGCGCTGGTGCCCAGCGGGGGCGGAACACCCATGGGACTGCGATCGATGACCGAGGGGTTCCGCCACCTCCGGCGCCAGCGACTGCTGTCGGCGACCTACTGGATCGACCTCAACGCCATGATCTTCGGCATGCCCCGGGCCGTCTTCCCGGCCTTGGGGGTCGGCCTGTTCGGCGGCGGGGCCGGGACGGTCGGGCTGCTGTACGCCGCTCCCGGGGCCGGGGCGCTCGCCGGTTCGCTGTTCACCGGGTGGTGCAGCCGGGTGCGTCACCAGGGCCGGGCCATCGCCGCCTGCGTGGTGGTCTGGGGGGTGACCATCGCCCTGTTCGGGATCATCCCCGTCCTGTGGATCGGGCTGACCCTGCTGGCCCTGGCCGGCGCCGCCGACGTGGTCTCGGCGGTCTTCCGCCAGGCGGTACAGCAGCGGACCGTCCCCGAGCACCTGCAGGGCCGGCTGTCGGGGACCTTCTTCGCCGTGGTGGCCGGGGGCCCGCGTCTCGGTGACGCCGAGACCGGGGCGGCAGCGGCCGTCGGCGGCCCCCAATTCGCGGTGTGGTCGGGCGGACTGGCCTGTGTCGTCGGGGTGGGCGTGCTCATCTGGCGGGTGCCCGAACTCTGGCGCGACGACGGCGGGGGCCGGGAGCTCAGCGCCGAGGCCCAGACCGATGCCATCGCCGAGGTCACCACGGAACTGGGCGAAGGCGAGCCCCTGTAGGGCCCCCGCACCCCTCGCCGGCCGAGGACCGGGCTACGGCCCGGCGGGCGGGTGGGCCAACCGTCGCAGGAGGAACGAGAGGGAGATCTCCAGCACGCCGTAGATGATCAGCCAGATCCCCATGATCACCGCCAAGGTCGTCACGGTCAGGTTGGGCCAGACCAGGGTCACCACACCGGCGGCGAACGCCAGCACGCCCATGGCGATCCTCCACACCCGGACCGGCGAGGCGTAGTCGCTGTAGGCGGTGAAGAACTCGATGATGCCGCCCACGACCCAGAACAGGCCGATCAGGAAGGCCAGCGTCTTGACGGTCTGGTCGGTGTGGCGGAGGAAGAGGATGCCCACGATCACCGACACCAGCCCGAGCACGGCCATCATCCATCGGGCACCGCCGCTGTCGTCGTGGTCGGCGATGGCCACCACGATGCGGAACAGGCCGGCCACGAAGAGCCAGATGCCCAAGACGATGGCGAAGGCATAGACGCTGTCCTTCGGGTGGAGGGTGACGACCACCCCGAGGCCCAGGGTCACGATGCCGAAGAAGAGCACCCACCCCCAGGACTTCCCGATCAGGCGCAGGACGTCACCCTCCGGAGGCGCCACCTCCACTCCCCCAGGACCAGACATGGCAACCTCCGCGTCGCTCGAGGGCTCGAGGCCCACCAACCCCTCACCCACCTTACGGCTGGGACTCCCGTGAGGGTGGGACCGGGACGGGGCCGCCTGTGGGCCGGGCCGGGGGCCTCAGCGCGTCCCGCTCCCCCGGGTGGCCCCCTCCACCAGCCCTTCGCTGACCGCCCACAACCGGGCAGCCGCCTCGGCGTCGCGGGCGGCGGCCGACGGCGAACGGGGTCGGCACTTCACGAAGTACTGCCCGGTGACGTCGGCCACCTGCGGGGAGGAGGCCAGATAGACCGAGGTCCGCGCTCCCTTCTCCGGCGTGAGGACGAACGGCTTGATCACCTTGATCCCGAAGGCCAGGACGCCCGAGGCGTCGTCGTCCCCGGCGAAGCCGGTGGCCACCGTGCCCGGATGCGCCGAATTGGCCGTGACCCCGGTACCGGACAGCCGCCGGGCCAACTCGTTGGTGAACAGGATGTTGGCCAGCTTGGAGCGGCTGTAGGCATTCATGGCCGAGTAGCGCTTCTCGGACTGGAGGTCGTCGAAGCCGACGCCGTGCCGGGCCGAGCGGTGGGCGGTCGAGGCGACATTGACCACCCGGGCGGGGGCGGAGGCCACCAACCGGTCGGTGAGCAGTCGGGTGAGATAGAAGGGACCCAGGTGATTGGTGGCGAAGGTGGTCTCGAACCCGTCGGTGGTCTCGGTCCGCCGGGACAGCACCAGGCCGGCGTTGTTCACCAGTACATGGATCCCGGGACAACGGTCGAGGAGCTCGGCGGCACCGTCGCGGACCGAGGCCAGATCGGCCAGGTCGAAGACCACCAGGCCCACCCGTTCCGATCCGCTGTCCCGGCTGATGTCGTCGAGCGCCTGGCGGCCCCGGGACTCGCTACGGGCGGTGATCACCGTGTCCGCACCGGCCGCCGCCAGGGCCGTGGCGGTGGCCTTGCCGACGCCGGAATTGGCGCCGGTGACGACAACGGTCCTCCCCTGCATCGGGGCGGTTCCGGCCGATCGTTCTGCGCACATGGTGTCGTCTCCCGGGGTGGGCCGGGCCGGGCCGCCTGCCGGCCCGACGCTGGCACGAGCCTACGTCGCCCACTCGAAATCCCTGGTTGACACCCAATGTTCGGCTTACCTAATATTTTTAGTGACCAGACCCTTATCTCAACGGGTTCCCGATGAGCCGGGCCATCTCGAACTCCCGACCGCAGCGCCCGACCAGAGGAAGTGGACGATGAACCGGCCGGCGTCGAAATGAGCACGGATCCGGCCCGGGTGAGGAGGTCCCCGGTGGGCGCGGCCCTGGTCGCCGTGGCCGCCCTGTCGCTGCTCGGCGCGGCCTGCAGCTCCGCCCCGTCGTCGGGACCGTCCGGCGGATCCGCCACCATCACCGTCTACAACGGCCAGCACCAGCAGACCACCGGTGCCCTGGTCACCGCGTTCGAGAAGCAGACGGGCATCGCCGTCGAGGTTCGCAGCGATGACGAGTCGGTGCTGGTGAACCAGATCATCACCGAGGGATCGGCCTCCCCCGCCGACGTCGTCTACACCGAGAACTCACCGGCCCTCGAGCTGCTGTCCGGGAAGGGCCTGCTGGCACCCGTCGACCCGAGCACGCTGGGCGCGGTGCCGTCCCGGTACAGCTCGCCGGGGGGCCTGTGGGTCGGGGTGTCCGCCCGGGCGGGGGTGATGGTCTACAACACCGACCAGCTGACCCCGGCGCAGCTGCCCCGATCGGTGATGGAACTGGCGGAGCCGAGGTGGAGGGGCCGGATCGGGCTGGCGGCGGGCGAGACCGACTTCCTCCCGATCGTCATCTCCATCGAGCGGACCCACGGGAGGGCCGCCGCCGCCGCCTGGCTGGCGGGGGTCAAGGCCAACGCCGGGGACAACCTCTATCCGTCGAACGAGGTGCTGACCAACGAGGTCAACCTGGGCCACGTGGAGCTCGGTCTCATCAACAGCTACTACTGGTACCGGCAGCGGGCCGAGGTGGGGGTGGCGGCCATGCACTCGGCGGTGGCCTCCTTCCAACCGGGCGACCCGGGTTACCTGATCAACGTCTCGGGGGCCGGGGTGCTGGAGTCGAGCGGGCAGAAGGCCGCCGCGCAGAAGTTCCTGGCCTTCCTGGTCAGCACCGAAGGCCAGGAGATCATCGCCCACAGCCAGAGCTACGAGTACCCCATCGGCTCCGGGGTCACCACCGCCCAGGCGCTCCCCCCCCTCGCCTCGTTGCAGCCGTCGCCTCTGACCGTCGCCGAGCTCGGTGACGGCTCATCGGCCATCGCCCTGCTCCAGCAGGCCGGGTTGGCATGACCGCGGTGGAATCGACCTGCGGCCAAAGGAGTGGTCCGACCGGTCGGGGGAGCCGGCACCCCGGGGAGGGCCCGCCATGGTCCTGACCGGTTCGTCCACCACCGAGATGGTCCTGGCCGAACCGACGCCGCCACCGGCCTTGGCCCGCCGCGATCGGCCGTTGGTGCTGTGGGTGTCGGCCCTGGCGGTGGCCGGCCTGTTGGCCCTGCCGGTGGCCTACGTGGTGGTCCAGGCCGCCCAGACCGGCTGGGCGGAGGTCCTGAATCTGGTCTTCCGGCAGTTCACCCTCGGCCTGTTGTGGAACACGGTGCGACTGTCCGCGGTGGTGACCGCCGCCTGCGCGGTGATCGGGACGGCGGCCGCGTGGCTGGTCGAGCGGACCGATCTCCCCGGCCGGGGGTTCTGGGCGGTCGCCGTGGTCCTGCCCGTGGCCATCCCCGACTTCGTCATCGGCTTCGGGTGGGTCTCGGTGGCCCCGGGCGTGCACGGGTTCACCGGCGCGGTGCTGGTGATGACCCTGGCCCTCTTCCCGCTGGTCTATCTCCCGGTGGCGGCCTCCCTCCGGGGCGCGGACCCGGGCCACGAGGAGGTGGCCCGCTCCCTCGGGCTCTCCCGGCTGGCGACGTTCCGACGGGTCACCCTGGCCCAGGCCCGCCCTGCGCTGCTGGGGGGGTGCGTGCTGGTGTCGCTGGCCCTGCTCGCCGAGTACGGCGCCTTTGAGATCCTCCGTTACCAGACCCTCACCACCCAGATCTTCTTCGAGTCCCAGCGCAGCTACAACATCCCGGTGGCGTCGTCGCTGGCCCTGATCCTGGTGGTGGTGAGCCTGGGAGTGCTCGGTGCCGAGGCGCTGGGCCGGGGGCGGGGGCGGCTCACCCGCACCACGAGGGCGATCAGGACCGGGCGGCTCCACCGACTGGGCCGGGCCACCGCGCCCGCCCTCGCCTCGCTCACCGTGCTGGTCGGCCTGTCCCTCGGGGTGCCGGTGGGCGTGGTCGTGTACTGGCTGGTCCGGGGCGGGACGACGACGCTGCCCGCCTCCACCTCGATGGTATGGGCCGCGTTGACCACGGCGGGATACGCGGCCGCGGCCGGGGCCCTGGCCACCCTGCTGGCCCTACCGGTGGCGCTGCTCGCCGTGCGGCATCCCCGCCCGTCGACCACCGCCCTCGAACGGGGGACCTTCATCGTCCAGGCGGTGCCGGGGCTGATCATCGCCCTCGCCCTCGTGTACTTCTCCATCCGGGTCGTCCGACCGCTCTACCAGAGCACGCCGCTCCTGGTCGCCGGCTACGCCATCATGTTCTTCCCCCTGGCCCTGGTGGCGGTGCGCACCTCGGTGGCCCAGGCCCCCCTGGCCCTCGAGGACGTGGCCCGGTCCCTCGGCCGCCGCCGCCTCTCGGTGTGGTGGCGGGTCGTGCTCCCCCTGGTGGCCCCCGGCCTGGCCGCCGCGTTCAGCCTGGTCTTCCTTTCCACCGTCACCGAGCTCACCCTCACACTGGTGTTGGTCCCCACCGGCGTCCAGACCCTGGCCACCCAGTTCTGGGCCTACACGTCCAACCTCTCGTACGCGGCCGCGGCCCCCTATGCCGGGCTGATGATCCTGATCGCGGCGGTGCCGAGCTATGTCCTCGGGCGATGGTTCGACCGGCTCCCCTCCCGGGCAGGCCGTCCATGACCGGGCTGGGGGTCGGCGACCTCCACAAGTCCTTCGGGACCCACTCGGTGCTGGCCGGGGTAGACCTCGACGTGCCGGTCGGCTCGCTCACCGCCATCCTCGGCCCGTCGGGCAGCGGCAAGACCACCCTCTTGCGGGTGGTGGCGGGGTTCGAGCGGGCCGACCGGGGCACGGTCGTCCTGGGCGGCCGCACGGTCGAGGACGCCGTGCACGTCGTGCCCCCCGAACGGCGGGGCATCGGCTACGTGCCCCAGGACGGATCGCTGTTCCCCCATCTCACCGTGGCCGCCAACGTCTCCTTCGGAGCACCGAGGGCCGACCGGCGGCGGGCCGGGGGCCACACCGGCGAGCTGCTGGAGATGGTCGGCCTGGCCGGCCTGGGCGGACGGTACCCGCACCAGCTGTCGGGTGGACAGCAGCAGCGGGTGGCCCTGGCCCGGGCGCTGGCCATCCGTCCGGCGCTGGTCCTGCTGGACGAGCCCTTCTCGTCACTCGACGCCGGGCTCCGGTCGAGCGTGAGGTCCGACGTCCAGGACGTGCTGCGGGCCGGCGGGACCACAGCGGTGCTGGTCACCCACGACCAGGACGAAGCCCTCTCGGTGGCCGACCAGGTGGCGGTCATCCGGGACGGGGTGATCGGCCAGTGCGGGACGCCCCAGGAGCTCTACGACCATCCGGTGGACCCGGACATGGCCCGGTTCCTCGGGGACGCCAACCTGGTGGCGGCCACGGTCGAGGGCGACCGGGTGTCCACGCCGTTCGGTCCGCTGGCCCGTCGTGGGGACACCCTCGGGAGAGCGGGTGCCGGGCCGGTGGTGGCGCTGATCCGGCCGGAGCAGCTGCTCTTGTCGACCACGGTGGGCGGGACGGGGCTGAGGGCGACCGTGGTCCGGACCCAGTTCCACGGCCACGACACGGTGATCACCGTCGATCCCCACGCCCCGCCGGCCGCGGGCCCCGTCACCATCCGGGCCGACGGGGATCTGGCGGTGGCCGACGGGACCGAAGTCGAGATCACGGCCGAGGGATCGGCCGTCGTCTGGCCGGCCCGGATGGGCTGACCCGGGTCGGGAGCCGGGCCCGCCGGCCGGGCCCCCGGCCGGCGGGCACCGCAGGAGGGGATCAGACCTCGAGCACGGCCACCGAGGCCAGGTCGACCAGCCGGTGGTCGGCTCCGACGTCGTGCACCGCCACCCGGACCAGCGTGCGGTGACCCTGCCCGCCGATCACCTTGCACCGGGCCTCGACCGGTCCCACCCGGGTGGGGCGGAGGTAGTGGATCACCATGTCGCCGGCCGCCAGACCGCCCGGGTCCCCGAGCTCTGTGCCGTCCCCGCCGGCGCGGCCCGCCGCCACGGAGCGGCCCGCCGCCACGGCGCGGCAGGCGGCGGCGTCGGCCAGCGTGGCCACCGCGCCCCCGTGCAGGATGCCCCACGGGTTCCGCAGATGATCGGCGAGGTCGAGCCGGGTGACGGGACCGGCCCCGGGCTCGATGCCGAAGAACTCCTCGATCCCCTGCGGGTCGGGGGCGGGCGGGGGCATGGCCGTGCGGATCGGCCGCTCGAAGTGCAGGTGCATCCCCCCTGGGTCGAGCACGGCCGAGGTCATGACCACCGAGGCGACCGGGAGGTCCTCGGTCCCCTCGTCGACCACGTCCACCCCGGCCACCACCGCGTTGCGCCCCCGCCGCAGGACCCGGGCGTGCAGGCGGAGCGGTCCGCGATGGGAGAGACGGGTGACGGTGGCCATCATCGAGGTGGTCACGATCCACTCGGGCTGGACCGAGAGCCCGGCGAGCATGCCCCCGATCGAGTCGACACCGGTGAGCAGCCCCCCGGTGCGCAGTCCACCGCCCGCGCCGCGCTGGTGGTCGTCGACCGGGGCGCGCCCAGCGAGCTCGGGGTACCCCCCGTGGGCGGAGGGGATCTCCCACCGTTGCAGGCGGAAGTACTCGCCGACGTTCCGGCGGGGATCGACCCCGTCGGTGGGTGCCTCCCGACCCATCAGGCGGGGTCTTCGGCGGGTGGGCCGGGGGACACGGCGCCGACGTTGACCACCGTGGTCAGTCGGCCGCCGTCGCCCTCGTCGACCAGTTCGACGACGGCGTTCCGTCGGGAGCCGCCGCTGCCGACCCCGTCCCCGCTGGTCCCGACGAGCACCCTGGCGCGGGACACGATGGGCCCGACCCGGCCCGTGGCCAGATAGGCGACCTGGAGGTCGGTGACCGCCGCGCCGTCGTGGCCCACCCCCGCTTCGAAGGCCCGGAGGGCTGCCACCTCTGCCAACAGGGCCATCACCCCCCCTTGGACCGCGCCGAACGAGTTGAGCAGGTACTCACCGACCGGCATGGAGACCTCGCCCTCGGCGACGCCCGTCTCCGACAGGCAGAGAGTCTCGACCACCGGGCCTTCGAGCCCGGCGCCGGTGAACGACCACCGGGCAGGCAGCTCGGGGCCCTCGTCCCCCGACGGTCTCGACTGCTTCCCGGCGTGGATGGCGAAGGTCATGGTGGCCCACGCCACCGGCGGGGTGTCCCGGGCATCGGCGGTGGCGTCGGATCCGTCGCCGGACACGTTGAACACCCAGGCCTCGACGACCAGGGTGGTCCGGCCCCTCCGCACCACCCTCCCCCGCGCCTCGACGAAGGGCCCGACCGCTGGCCGGACCACCTGCAGGGTCAGGTCGGCCGTGACCATCCGATCCGGCCGCGCCGCCCGGATCGCCTCCGACCCGCCCACGAGGTCCACCAACGTGGCCAGCACCCCGGCCCGGACCCCGCCGTCCGCCCCGGCGATGTGCGGCGTGGCCCGGATGCGGGCCACGGTGTCCGACTCGGCGATCGACTCGGCTTCGATGCCCAGGTCGGACAGGAGGTGACGGACAGGCGGATACCCGGCAATCCCCACTCAGCGTTCCTGCTCGGTGGGCCTGATGAGGATCTCGTTGACGGCCACGTGCCGGGGCCGGGTGATCGTGAAGAGGATCGCCTCGGCGATGTCCTCCGAACGCATCATCTCCATCTCCCCGAAGTTGGCCCGCATCGTCTCGATGATCTCGGGTCGGTTGTGGGTGGCGAGCTCGGTCATCACGGCACCCGGCTCGATGACCGACGCCCGGACGTGGCGGTGGGTCACCTCCTGGCGAAGCGACTCGGTGAAAGCGACCACCCCGAACTTGGAGGCGTTGTAGACCCCGCTCCCCGACCGGGCCACCCGGCCCGCAACCGAGCTCACGTTCACCACGTCGGCCACCCGGCGGGGGTCGGTGTCCGCCGCCCGCAGCAGGTGGGGAAGTGCGGCACGCGTGCAGTGAAGGAGGGCGAGCACATTCAGCTCGATCATCCGCCCCCACTCCTCGACCGGGGCGTCCACGATCGGACCGAGCAGCATGACGCCGGCGTTGTTGACCAGGGTGTCCAGCCGGCCGAACTCCCGAACGGTGGTCTCCACCATGGCCTGGGCCGAACCCTCGTCGGTGATGTCGGTTTCGATGACCAGGACCTCGGCGTCGTTGCCTATCCGTTCGACCAGTGCCTCCAGCCGGTCCCGGCGACGGGCGGCGACGGCCACGGTCGCCCCCTCCGCCGCCAGGGCGACGGCTGTCGCCTCCCCGATGCCACTCGATGCCCCGGTGACCAGGGCCACCGTTCCCTCCAGCCGACGCGTCATGGCTCGCCTCCGATCCTCAGACACCTCGTCGTCCACGCGGACGAGGGCAGTGTACGAGGTGGTGCGAAACAGGACCACCGCCACCAGGGCCCTTGAGGAGCGCGACGGTGGGAGAGAGGCAGCGAACCGCAGGGCGCCCTGGACGGCGGACGGCCCTGAGGGAGCTACGCCGCGGTCTGGCGGGAGGTCTTGGCCGCTTCCGAGCGCTTTTGACCGGAGCTGCGGCGCCGACGGCCCCGGCGCTGCCGGGTCGATGTGTCGAACGGCCTCTGGGTCGAGGCCGGGCTCTCGTGGAGGGAACACCATTCGGTGCTGTTGTAGCGGGACAGCCGGACCGCGCAGGTGGTCTCCTTGCACACCCGGCCGGTGGCGAACACCTCGGGGGGAGTGCTCCCGGACAGGCCATCGGCCAGGAGCCGGCCCTCCTCTACCTGTCGTCTGTCCACCATGCCGCCCTGCCTTTCGGGGTCGCATCCCTATTCGGTGTCGGGACCTTTCAAGATGTCTTCGGCATGAAAGTGCACAAACTGTAACGACCGGAAAGCGGGGAGTACCGGGCAAGGCCGAGAGGGGGTCGGCAGTCACGGACCGCTCCCCGGCCGGGGGTGTTGCTAGCGTCGCTCCGTGCCCATGGTCGAGGTGTCCGAGCAGATCAGGGCCTCTCCCGACCCGCGACGGCAGCTGGTCCCCGATCCCGTCGAGGCGGGTGGACCGACCGCCGAATGCATCGAAATGCGGTGGGCGGGCGGACCGGGCGGGCTGGTCCGGGGCACCTGTGACGGCGAAGGGCCCGACCGATCCGAGATGGTCGCCGCCCTGGAGCGCATCAGGGCCCGCGCCGAGACCTGAGCCGTGCCCTCCCCTCCCGATCCCTGGTGGAAGCAGGCCGTCTTCTACCAGATCTACCCGCGTTCGTTCGCCGACTCGGACGGCGACGGAGTCGGGGACCTGGCGGGCATCCGCTCGCACCTGGCCGACCTGTCGTGGCTCGGCGTCGACGCCCTCTGGATCTCACCCTTCTATCCCTCGCCGATGGTCGACTTCGGCTACGACGTCAGTGACTACTGCGATGTCGATCCCCTGTTCGGATCCCTCGACGACTTCGACCGGCTGGTCGACGCCGCCCATGCGCTCGGGCTCAAGGTGATCATCGACTGGGTCCCCAATCACACCTCGGACCGACACCCCTGGTTCGTCGATGCGGTGTCCGGCCGCGCCAGCCGCCATCGGAACTGGTACGTCTGGCGCGACGGCCGCCCCGATGACACCCCGCCCAACAACTGGGCGGCCGCTTTCGATCCCTCTGCGCCGGCGTGGACCCTCGACGAGTCGTCGGGACAGTGGTACCTCCACCTCTTCGAAACGGCCCAGCCCGATCTCAACTGGGACGAGCCTGCCGTCGTCGCCGCCATGCATGACGTGCTCCGGTTTTGGCTCGACCGGGGCGTCGACGGGTTCCGGGCCGACGTCATCCACTGCATCGGCAAGGACCCGGAACTGCCAGATGACCCCGTAGCGGTCGCGGGGATCCCCCACTGCGCCCTCAACGACGTCCCGTCCACCCACCCTCGCCTGAGGGACATCCGGGCCGTGGCCGACGGCTACCCCGGCGAGCGGGTGGTCGTGGGCGAGGTGTACCTGCTCTCGACCGACGCCGTGGCCAGATACTACGGGGACGGTGACGAGCTCCACCTGGCCTTCAACTTCCCCCCGCTGTACGCCCCGTGGCGGCCGGGGCCATGGAGGGAGTGCATCGAGGCCACGGTCGCCGCCCTCGACCCCCGGGGCGCCTGGCCCACCTGGGTACTCTCCAACCACGACAATCCGCGTCATCGCTCCCGCTACGACCGGGGAGCCGCATCCGCGGGGGAGGACGCCGGCGTCACCGCCCGGCGGAGCGAGGCCCGGGCCAGGGCGGCTGCCGTGCTCCTGCTCACCCTCCGGGGCACCCCCTTCCTCTACCAGGGCGAGGAGCTGGGCCTGCTCGACGCCGTCATCCCCCCGGAGCGGAGGGTCGACCCCGGCGGACGTGACGGTTGCCGGGCACCGATTCCGTGGACGGGGACCGGCGACTCCGGCTGGGCCACCGTCGACGGGACCGGCCCATGGTTGCACCTTCCTCCGGAGTCCGAGGTCAGGAACTACGAGGACCAGCGCAATGATCCCACTTCCATACTGAACCTCTACCGTCGGCTCATCGCCGCCCGCCACCGCTCGCCGGCCCTGTCTCTGGGCGAGTTCGACCTCCTCGACCTGCCCGACGGCCTCCTCGGCTATCGACGGGGCCGGGGCGGCGAGGCCATGGTGGTGATCGTCAACTTCACCGATCAGGCCGTCGACGACACCCGTCCGTCGGTGGAGCCCGGGCTGCGGGTGCTGGTGTCGAGCGACGGAATCGGCGAAGGCCGCACCTTCGACGGGGCTGTCGGCGCCGATCAGGCGGTGGTGCTCACCAGCTGATCCGCTCCGGCCGCCGGGCGGTCGTCACAACCAGGTCTCGCGCCAGTAGTCGGGGGAGCCTTCGTCCCCCAACGACATCGAATGACCGTCTTCGTGGCCGCTGCGCCTGATGCAGCACACCAACGTCCCGAGCCACGGCCCCCGATCGATGCAATGGACGGCACCACACCGGTGCCACTGCGGCGCCTCCGGCAGTACCAGGTCATCCACATCGAAGTCGGCGTCTGACCATTGGCTGAATTGCCGTACGTGAAACGGGTCGATCGTCAAATTCGTTCCTGCCCCTTTTGTGTCGGATCCCTCTCCGGAATTGATCGGAACCCGCAAGCCGAAGCTGTAGCGGGAATTGCGTACGTCGGGACGGAACGAGCGCACCGCACCCACCGGGTCGCCGGCTCCGATCCACCCGTTCACCCCGGTCACCGGCCAAGATGGTCCGGCCAGGTCCACCGGCCGGCAACAGCCACCCGGAACGAATCCCGACGATCCGCCCACCCCCGGGCCCGTCAGGAGCCCCGCTCGGCCACGGTGGGCGGACCCGGCTCGTGTCGCACGGAGGAGCAGAAGGCGGTCCCCCGCCCCGATTGTTCATACTCTCATCGTCCAGGTGGAGCGGACCCCCTTCCCTACCGGGCGTTGAGACCGTGAATCGAGACGGGACGGGGATCGACCGGCCCAGTTGTGGCGTCGGGGGGGGCGCCGCTCTGTGTTCATTTTTCTTACAGTGGAGTAGAATGCAGAGATGAACGGGGATCCCACCACTGGCATCGAGGACATCGTGCGGCGCAATGTCGCCGCCCTGAGGTCCAAGGCCAACCTGACCCAACAGGGCCTGGCCGACGAGATGTTGCTCCGGGGGATCGCCTGGACCCGTGAGACGGTGGCGCAGGTGGAGACCACCAGCCGGCGCCTCGGCTTCACCGAGGCCATTGTGGTGGCTGCCTGCCTCGACGTGCCGGTGGCCAGACTGACCGCCACCGGCGCCCCCAGCGTTGCCGTCGGCGAGGGCGAGTGGACGGCCGCCTACCTCGGCGCGGCCATCGCCGGCACCGCCGGTGACATCTTCCCCCCGGACAGCTACGCCTCTCCCGCCGCCAGGGCGGTCGAGCCCGCTGACACCGCCGGGTCGGCCTCCCGTCCGACCCCTCCGACGGAGGTGCCCGAAAGGCGACGGGGTGATCGCCGCATGGCTGAGCCCGACGAAGCAGAGCAGCAGGTCCGGCGCCCCGGCGGCCCTGCTGCGACCCCGCAGCGGACGGCCGAGCGGATCGAGCGCCGGCTGCGACTGCGGGTCACCGCCAGCGACGTCGACGCCGCCGCGCAGCACCTCTGGTCCCGCAGCCTCGAGAGCGAACGGGAGCGCCGGGTCACCGACCGCCACGCCCTCACCGGCGGCTCGTTGAAGACGATCCGCGGCCACGTCTCCCGCGACCTCGACCGGGAGCTCGCCTACGAGATGGAGCGGCATCCCGAGCCGGTCGGTCCCGCCGCGGTGCCCCCGGGTGAGATGACCGCCGAGGAGGCGGCCTGGGAGGCCACCCGCCTCAACATCCTCCTGGCCAACAAGGGGTACAGCGACAGCGACGTCACCCGTTGGTGGAATTTCACCAAGCACCGCGAGCTGGGCGGGCGGACCATGGCGGAGGCGTGGAATGCGGGCGAGCACGCGGCGGCCAGCCGTCTGGTGGAGTCCCTGCCAGACAAGCACGGATCTGACAACGGCTACTACCTCGACGAGTAGACCGCCGGTCGCCACTCCCCCTCGGGTCAACCGATCGGCCACCTGGTCCTCCGGCCTTCCAATACCCTGCGGGGGTGACGATGGCCACGAGGCAGCGGCGGGCCCCGCCGGCAGGGCGGTCCCGGCTCGCCCCCGCCATGGCGCTGGCCGGATGGTGCGCCTCCGCCGCCTACCTCGTCGCCCAGGCGACCGCCGGGCCGGCCCTGGTCTGGAACGACTCCAAGGCCTATGCGGCCGTGGCCTCCGACCCGCTGTGGAGCGCGGCACTATGGGGTGGCCTGCGTCCTCCACTGACCCCGCTGGCCATCAAGGTGTTCGGTTCCTCCGGCGGGTTGCTCGTCGCGCAAGCAGCCATCGCCGCCGTCGCCTGGGGCATCCTGGCGTGGACGGTTGGACGGATGGTGGCTCCCGGATGGCGGCGTGTCCTGGCCGTCTGGGTGGTCCTGGCCTTTGCCACCACCCTTCCGGTCACCCTGTGGAACCGATCGGTGCTCTCCGAGTCACTGGCCCTGAGCAGCCTCGCCCTGATGTTCGCCGCCCTCATCTGGGCCGCCCGCCGGCCGACCTGGCCCCGCCTCGCCGCCGTGACCGCCGCCAGCCTGTGCTACGCCGCCGACCGCGACGCGCAGGTGGGGACGGTGCTCCTGCTGGCCATCGCCGTCGGCGCCTGGGCGCTGGCCCAGCTGGGACGGAGCCGGCCCACGGCCGCCCGGGGCGGGGCGCTGGCCGCCGGCCTGCTCACCGTCGGGATCCTCGCCGGGTGGGGGACCGTGTCCTCGCACCGGACGACCCAGGATGTGGCCGACGTGTTCTACGTCCGGGTCTTCCCGTTCCCGGACCGGGTCGCCTGGTTCGCCGGCCACGGCATGCCCCAGCAGAGTCAGATCGACGAGCTGGCTGCGGCCACACCCACCCGGGCCGGGGAGGCCAGGGTGGTGGCGTTCGCTCCGCAGGATCCGGCGTTCAGGCCGCTCGAGCGGTGGATGGTGGCCGGCGCGGGCCAGAGGACCTACCTGCTCTGGCTGGTGACCCACCCCTGGTTCGTGGTGACGGAGCCCTTGCAGCGCCCGGAGCGGTCGTACAACTTCGCCCGCGGCGACCTCACCTTCTATGCCGCCTCCGTCAACCGGATGGGCTCGCCGCTGACACCGGTGATGTGGCCTCCCCCGGTGGTGGTGGCCGTCATGGCCGCCGTGGGCACCGGCCTGGCCGTCCGCTCCGGGCTCTGGCATGAGCGGGCCTGGCGGGCCGTCGTGGTTCTCACCCTCCTCGGGCTGGCGGCCATACTCGTGTCCTGGCACGGGGACGGCCAGGAGGTCACCCGCCACACGCTCGAAGGGGCCGTCGAGCTCCGGCTCGGCGTGTGGATCCTCCTGCTGCTCGGGTTGGCCGGGGCGTCCCGTACCTGAGATCGGAGGTGTGGGCGGAGGTCCTCCGGGGGACCGGAGAAGGCCGCGGTGGCCCGACGGGCCCGGGTGCTGGCCGTCGAGATCCACGACCCCTTCATGGGACAGGACCACGACACCGGGGACCCCGCGGTCATCGCCCCGGATCCCACGTCGGTGGCCGACCGCCTCCGTTAGATTGGCGCCGTGTCCCCGGCAGTCGGCGCCGTCTCACCGCACCTCGACGACCTGGCCCTCAGTTGCGCCGCCGTTCTGGCTGCACATCCGGGGTCCTCGATGGTCACCGCCCTGGCCGGCGGACCCCCGGTCGTGGACCCGGTCACCGGATGGGAGGCCATCTCCGGTGAATTCCAGCCAGGAGCAGACGTGGTCGGGGCCCGTCGTGCGGAGGACGCCCGAGCTGCGACCATGCTCGGTTGCCACTGTCGCCACCTCGATCACTGGGACCACCAGTACCGCAGTTCGACGTACGGGTACGAGGGACCGACCGACCACGCCGGACTGGTCCGGGCGCTGGCGTCAGATCTCGGGAGCCTGGTCGAGGGCGCGGCCCTGGACACCTGGTTGATCCCCTTGGGGCTGAGCCACCCGGACCACGTGATCGCCGCCTCGGCCTGCCTGGCCCTGGTCGACGAATTCCCCGAGGTCGACTGGCTGGTCTACGAGGACCTCCCCTACGCCGTCCTCCGGCCGGGAGCGGTCGGCTCGGCCATCGCCGATCTCCGCTCCCTGGGATTCGAACTCCGACCCGCCGACATCGAAATGCGTCTTGATGCAACGGGCAAGCGGAAGGTGATCGACTGCTACCACTCGCAGGTCAAGCCCCTGGGGGACGGCGTCGGCGCCGCGGTGAGCGCAACCGAGCGCGTCCACCGCCTGTCCCGCCGGACACCCGGTCGGGCCCATAGCCCCGCCTGAGCAGGGAGCGGACACGGTCGTGCGGGCCACCCGGGTGCCCGGTGCGTTGGCGATGGCCGCGGTCCCTAGCCCCGGTCAGTTGTGAACGGTGATGCTGACGTTGCCGCTGAAGGCGGTGCCGCCCGGACCGAAGGCCTCAGACGACAGGACGTAGGTGTTGTTGGGCACCGCGGTGGTGTTCCAGACGACGATCCATCCGTAGATGGTCGCCGTGGCCGT
>DATKRZ010000082.1:0-8945 GCA_035531955.1 Acidimicrobiales bacterium
TCGAAGGTCAGGAAGATGGCCAGGAGGAACCCGACGTCGCCGATCCGGTTGTAGATGAAGGCCTTCTTGCCGGCGCTGGCGGCCGAGTCCCGGGTGAACCAGAACGAGATCAGCCAGTACGAGCACGCCCCGACCCCCTCCCAGCCGACGAAGGTGACCAGCATGTTGCTGCCCAGCACCAGGATCAGCATCGAGGCGACGAACAGGTTCATGTACAAGAAGAACTTGGGATAGTCCCGGTCGCCCTTCATGTACCCGATGGAGTACAGGTGGATGAGCGTGCTGACACCGGTGACGAACAGCACCATGGTCATCGACAGCGGGTCGACGAGGAGGCTGGCGCGGACCTGCAGGTTCCCGACCGGCATCCACGTCCACAGGTTCTGGGTGAAGGTCCGCACCGGGCCGCCCACGCCCAGCAGGTCCACATAGGCCCCGACGGCCACCACGAAGGAGGCTCCGACGAAGGAGGTGGCGACCGCTCCGGCCGCCGGATCCCCCAGCCGCCGGCCCGCGACCACCTGGACGGCGAAGCCGACCAGGGGCAGCAGGATGATCAGGTAGGTCACGTGGAGCATCAGCCCGGTCAGCCCTTCATCAGATGGAGGTCGTCTGCCGTGGCCGTAGACCGGCGCCGGAAAATGGCGACGACGATCCCCAGCCCCACCACCACTTCGGCTGCGGCCACCACCAACACGAAGAACACCAGCACCTGCCCGCCGATGTCGTGCAGCATCCGGGCGAAGGTGACGAACGTCAGGTTGGCGGCGTTCAGCATCAGCTCGACGCACATCAACATGACCAGAACATTGCGTCGGACCAGCACACCGAGGGCGCCGATGGAGAACAGGACGACGCCGAGCGCCAGGTACCAGTCGGGGTTGATGGTCATGACCGCGCCTCCTCACCAGGGTCCGGCGCACCCGGCTCATCCGCAGCCACGGCGGACCTGTCCTTCTGCACCGGTTCAGCGGCCACCGCCGGTCGACGGGCCAGCACCACGGCCCCGACCACGGCAATGACCAGCAGCGCCGCCGTGGCCTCGAAGGGGAAGAGGTAGGTGGTGTACACCGACTTGCCCAACAGCGCCACGTTGGACTGGCCGGTGTCCGGCCCGGCCACATGCGGGGCGCCGGTGGCCCAGGCCGAGACCTGTCCGAGGAGCAGGAGTCCGGTGGCTCCGAGGGCGGTCAGCGCCACGGCCAGGGGTCGCTGCCCGCGGAGGGGTTCGGCGGCGATGTTCTCCTCACGGTCGACCCCGAGGAACATGATGACGAACAGGAAGAGCACCACGATGGCACCTGCGTAGACGATCACCTGCACCGCAGCCAGGAAGTCGGCCCGCTGGAGGACGAAGAGCACGGCGATGCCGAACAGGGTCATGACCAGCATCAGCGCCGAGTGGACCGGGTTGCGGGCCACCACGACCCCCACCGCGCCGGCCAGCACGATCGCCGCCGCCACCGCGAAGGTGCCCACGTCCACCCACGACGCGTGGGTGGTGGAGGCCGCGGTGAGGGCTCCGAGCAACCCGACCATCAGGTCCCGCCCGATTCGGGCGGCGCGCCGGTCCCGGCTCGGTCCCCCTCCGAGTCGCCGGCCGTCACCGCGGCGGCGTATTCGGTGTCGGCTCGGGCCCGGTGCTTCCGGCCCGCGCCGGGGGCGAACCGCTCGGCCTTCTCCCGCAGGCGTCCGATCGCGCCCCGGGCCCCCCGGCGGGCTGCGGGCAGGTCACTGGGGACCAGATGGCGCTCGAGCGTGTCCCGCAGCTGCCGGCTGCCCGTCGCCGTGTCGTCGCGATGCGCACTCTGTCCCCCCTCCGCCGAGCGCACCCCGAATCCCAGCTCGCCCGACCACTGCACCCGGCCCTCGTACTCGGCGCTGCCCGACGGCGAAGTCGCCCGCATCCATCCCGAGGTGTAGAGGTCGTCGCCCTCACGCCAGTCCTCCCAGGGAAGGTGCCGGGGTTTCCCGTCGTCGTCGACCAGCAACTCCTCTTTGGTGTAGATGGCGTCACCCCGGTTGGTGAAGGAGAATTCCATCAACTTCGACTCGGTGATCGCCTCCGTGGGGCAGGCCTCCACACACAGGTCGCAGTGGATGCAGCGCAGGAAGTTGATCTCGTAGACGTAGCCGTACCGCTCGCCGGGGGAGACCGGATGGTCGGGCGGGTTGTCGAGACCCCGCACATAGATGCAGTCGGCCGGGCACACCCCGGCACACAGCTCGCAGCCGATGCACTTCTCCATGCCGTCCTCGTAGCGGTTGAGGACATGGCGGCCGTGCTGGCGGGGCTGCTTCGGCCGCTTCTCCTCGGGGTACTGGCGGGTCACCGGGGGCCGGCCCAGGTGCTCGAGGGTCAGCTTGAACCCGCCGAGGAAGTTCTGCCGCCGGCGCGGCGGCTCGGGAACGGCCATCAGCGGCCACCTCCTTCGGTCGACGGGGAGACCGGCCGTCCGGGGTGTGGGGGGATGCCGTCGGGCGGATCGGCGGGAACGCCGCCAGGCCGGTCGGCGGACACGCCTTCGGAGTGTTCGCCGGTGGGCACGTCCGGCCTCGTCCACAGCCGGACGCCAACGGCCGGGATGATGGCCCGGGTCTCCTCGCGCTCGGCACCAACGGCCAACGCCCGGGTGATCAACACGGCTGCCGCCACCACCGCGGCCGCCATCCCGAAGCCCCACCATCCATCCACCACGAACCCGGCCACGATGAGCAGCCACCCGAGCGACAGAGGGATCAGCTTCTTCCAGCCCAGGTCCATCAGCTGGTCGTAACGGAGCCGAGGTAGGGCGGCGCGTAGCCACACGAACACGAAGAGGAACACGATCGTCTTGCCCAGGAACCACAAGATGGGCCACAGCCACTGGAGGTGGGCGACGTGGGGGACCGGCCCGTCAGGTCCGCCGAAGAAGAGCGTCACGGTGATGGCCGACATGGTGATGGTGTTCATGAACTCGGCCAGGAAGAACAGGGCGAACCGGATCGACGAGTACTCGGTGACGAAGCCGCCCACCAGCTCGGAGTCGGCCTCGACCAGGTCGAACGGGGGCCGGTTGGTCTCGGCCACGATGGCGATGAAGAAGATCACGAAGGGGACGACCCCAAGCCGGATGGCATTCCACTGCCAGAGGTGGCCGGCCTGGGCGTTGACGATGCCGCGGGTGCTCAGTGACCCGGTTATCAGCACCACCGCCACCACCGTCATGCCGAGGGCGGCCTCGTAGGAGATCATCTGGGCCGACGCCCGGACCGATCCGAGCAGCGGGTACTTGGACCCGGACGACCATCCGGCGAGCATGATCCCGTAGACACCGATCGAGGACATGGCCAGCAGGAAGAGGATGCCCATCGGGGGATCGGCCAGCTGCAGTTCGAAGGTGTGCCCGGCTACGGTCACCTCGCCGCCGATGGGCACGATGGCGAAGCTGAGGAATGCCGGGATGATGGTCAGGTATGGCGCCAGCTTGAACACGAAGCGGTCCGCCTGGTCGGGGAGCAGGTCCTCCTTGAAGAAGAGCTTGATCCCGTCGGCCAATGTCTGGGCGATCCCGAACGGCCCGGCCCGGTTGGGCCCGATGCGGCTCTGCATGTCCGAGATCACTTTTCGCTCGAACCAGATCATCAGCATCACCGACACCATCAAGGCGGCGAAGACCACCAGCACCTTGATCGCCACGATGAGGACGACGACCCATCCCACGCCGCCGACGTAGAGCGGGTCCCCGGCGGCGGTCAGCAATGGCACGACCAGTGCCAGCGGGCTCACGGCGTCTCCATCCGTAGCTCGACCACGGGATCGCCCACCTCGATGAGGTCGGCGATCGTCCCCTCGTCCAGCGGGACGTTGAAGTCGGTTGCCACCACCTTGCGGGGTAGCGACGGGTCGGGGACCGACCTCAGCACCGCCGATGCGGAGGCCGTGCCAACCCGCACCGAACCTCCGGCGGGGATCCCCAGCTCGTCGAGGTCGTGAGGATTGGCCCGGAGCGTGGCGGTGGCCACCAGGCCGGCCAGCGCGGGCACCGAGCTCACGGCGCTGCCGAGGTCGTACAGCGAGCGGGCGGCGACCAACCGCACCGAATAGCGGTCGCCCGGGGCGACCCGGGGTACGGCCAGGTCGACGGGGCCGGCCACCGGCTCCGGCCGCACCGGGCCGTCACCGTCGGTCCGTTCCCCCACCGCGGTCGGAAGTGCCGGGCCGGCCGTCGGCACCTCGGCCAGACCGGCCCGCGGTGGTGCCCCCTGTCGCTCCGCCGACTCCACCCCGGGGAAGGCGATCGGATCGAGCAGTCCGTCGGCCGCCCTTCTCGAGATCGACACCGGGCTGGCCCGAAGGGGAGCCACCACCCCGTCGGCCGCCCCCGGGGCGTCGAGCACTGCCCGGGTGATGCCGCGGTGGGCGGGCGCCAGCCGCTCCACTTCGTCCCACACCTCGCCGACCGAGCCGAGTCCGAGGTCGGCACCGAGATGCACGGCCAGCTCCGACGCGATCATCCAATCGGACCAGGACTGACCGGGGCTCACCAGCTTCTGGCCCAGCCGGCTGATGCGGCCTTCGATGTTGGTGGTGGTCCCGGGCCGCTCGTGGGCCTCGGCCGCCGGCAGCACCACATCGGCGTACTCGGTGACCGGCCCGGGCCCTGACACCACCGCCACCACGAAATCGGCACCGTCGAGGGCCCGGGCGGCCAGACGCCGATCGGGGAAGTCGGTCAGCGGGTCGGAGCCCAGCACCACCAGGGCGCGGACCCGCCCGTCGCCGGAACCGTCGCCAGCCGCGGCGGCCAGTATGGCCGCCGTGTCCCTGCCCCGGGCCCCGGGCACCGAGCCCCAGGCGTGGCCGAACCACTCCCGCCCGGCCTCCAGTGTCACCCGCCCCGGGAGCATCCCCGGAGCCAGGCCCATGTCGAGGGCACCCTGGACGTTGCCCCGCCGCAGGGCCGGGAGGAAGCGGGCGGCAGGGAGGGCCCGGGCCAGCACCTGGGCGGCTTCGGCCACCAGGGCCGCGTCCTCGGCCAGCGACGGGCGCCCCAGGATGACCACCACCCGGCCGGCCCGGGCAAGCCGCCGGGCCTGGCCCAGCATCTCAGGCTCGGTGGTGGCGGGGGCGTCGGCAGTGGGATCGATCAGGGCCCGGGCCAAGGCAGGGGCATCGCCCGGCGCATAGCGGAGGGACGCCCCGGCGTACGGGGTCAGCGAGGTGGACCGGTGGGACAGCTCGACGAGGGACAGCCCGCCGTCGACGGCCGCGGCGCGCAAGCGGAGGAAGAGGATCGGGAGCTCCTCGCGCAGATCGCCCGAGAGGAGGACCACCGTGTCGGCCGCGGCGGCCTGGTCGATGGTGGCCCGCGGCAGCCCGGCGACCACCTCGGCGGGCAGGCCGTCCCCCATCTGGGCGTCGACCGAGTCGGTGCCGAGGACCCCCTTGGCCAGCTTGGCCCAGGCGTATGCCCCCTCATTGGTCAGGCGCGCTCCGCCCACCACTCCGACGGACTCGGCGCCACCCCGGGACGCGGCCGCCTTGAGGCCTCGGGCGACCACCCGTAGGGCCTCGTGCCACGAGGTCGCCACCAGGCCGCCGTTCCGGCGGACGAGGGGCTCGGTCAGACGGTCGTCGCGGTTGACCGAGTCGAACGCGAACCGGCCCTTGTCGCACAGCCAGCCGTGGTTGACCGGGTCGGCATCGATGCCCAGTAGGCGGGTGACCCGGTTGGACGACGACTGCACGGCCACCCGGCATCCCACCGCGCAAGTGGTGCAGGTCGACTCGACCTGGTCGAGGTCCCAGGGCCGGGCGGCAAACCGGTAGGGCGCCGCGGTCAGGGCCCCGACCGGGCAGATCTGGACGGTGTTGCCCGAGAAGTAGGAGGCGAAGGGCAGCTCGGGAAAGGTGTTGACCTCGAGCATCTCGCCCCGACCGACGAAGTCGATCTGCGCCTCGCCGGCCACCTCGTCGGCAAAACGGGTGCACCGGCTGCACTGGATGCACCGCTCGCGATCGAGCAGCACCAGCTCCGAGACGGGTATCGGCTTCTCGAAATGCCGCTTCTCCTCGACGAACCGGGACTCGCCCGGCCCGTAGGCCAGGGTCTGGTCCTGCAGGGGGCACTCGCCGCCCTTGTCGCACACCGGGCAGTCGAGCGGGTGGTTGATCAGGAGGAACTCCAAGACGCCGTCCTGTGCCTTCTTGACCTTGTCGGAAGCGGTGACCACCGAGGCCCCGTCCTGCACCTCGATGAAGCAGCTGGGCTGCAGGGAGGCACCCCGCGGGCCGCTGACCTCCACCAGGCACATCCGGCATACTCCGACCGACTTCATCCGGGGGTGGTAGCAGAACCGCGGGATGAAGGTGCCGGCCCGCTCGGCCGCGGCAATGAGCATCTCACCCTTCGGGGCCCGGACCTCCCGCCCGTCGAGGCTGAAGGTGACCATGGGGACCGGCCCGGCTGCAGCCTCGTCGCCGGGGTCGGTGTGGGGACCGGCCAGCTCAGCCATAGGGGCAGCCCCCTTCCTTGATGTGCACCAGGAACTCGTCGCGGAACATCTCGATGGCCGAGGCGATCGACGACGGGATCGATGGGCCGAGCACGCAGATGGTGGTCTGCTGGGGAGGCCAGTCCAGTCCCGGGGAGATGTTGTCGCAGGCATCGAGGAGGAGGCCGAGGTCCGCCTCACGACCGTGGCCGTTCTCGATGCGCCGCATGATCCGCTCGAGCCAGCCCGACCCCTCGCGGCACGGCGTGCACTGCCCGCACGACTCACGGGCGAAGAACCTGGTGATGCGCCACGAGGCCCGCACCGCGCAGGTGTGGTCGTCCATGACCACCACGGAGCCCGATCCGAGCATCGAGCCGGCTTCGGCCACCTCGTCCTGTCCGAGGGGCAGGTCGATCCGGTCGGGCCCGAACCACGGTGCCGACACCCCGCCGGGGATGAACGCCTTGAGGGCACGCCCGTGGGGGATGCCGCCGCCTAGCGCGGGGGCGTGGATGAGATCGGAGAAGGTGGTCTTTACCATCTCGAGCTCGAACACGCCGGGGTTGTTGACATGGCCGGCCAGGGCGAACAGCCGGGTGCCGGTCGAGCGCCCCCCGCCGAGGGCGGCGAACGCCGCCCCTCCATTCACCACGATCCACGGGAGGTTGGACATGGTCTCCACGTTGTTGACGACGGTGGGCTCCCCATAGAGGCCGACGGCGGCGGGGAAGAACGGCGGTTTGATCCGGGGGAACCCGCGCTTGCCCTCGAGCGACTCGAGCAGGGCGGTCTCCTCTCCGCAGATGTAGGCCCCGGCTCCCGGGTGCACGACGACGTCCACCGAGAAGCCCGATCCGAAGATGTCACTGCCGACCGCGCCGGCCGCATAGGCGTCGTTGAGGGCCGCCTGCACCCGCTCGAGGGCGAGGGCGAATTCGCCGCGGATGTAGATGAACGCCTGGGTGACCTGGAGTGCGTAGGCGGCGATGAGCACTCCTTCGAGGAGCTGGTGAGGGTCCCGCTCGAGCAGGAGGTGGTCCTTGAAGGTGGCCGGCTCGCTCTCGTCGCCGTTGATCACCAGGTAGGTCACCGGGGCCTTGCGCAGCATGGCCCACTTGCGGCCTGCGGGGAACCCGGCCCCGCCGCGACCGAGGAGGCTGGCCGTGTCCACCTCGTGGGCCACCGCCTCGGGGGTCATGGCCAGCGCCTTGCGCAAGCCCTCGTAGCCCCCGCTGGCGAGGTACCGCTTGAGCGTGTGGGAATCGGCATGGCCGAGCCGGCTGGTCACGATCTTCGGGGCTGCGGTCACCGCCACTACGGGTGTCCTCCGACCCCTTCGGGCGCGGTCTTGGCCGCCTCGGCGGCCGCGGCCCGCCCGGCCTGTGCCTCGGCCATCGCCGCCCGCTCGGCTGCCACCGTGGTCGAGTCGGCCTGCAGCCCGGTGGTGCGACGCACCCGGACCAGCGTGCCGTGGTCGGGGATGTCCTGAGCGCGGGCACCGGCCCGCAGGTCGGCGACCAGCCGGTCGAACGAAGCCGGGGTCTGGGCCCCGACGAACCGGTGGTTCACCTGGACGCACGGTGCCCGGTCGCAGTCAGCCAGGCACTCCGACTCCTCGAGCGTGATGCTTCCGTCCGCGGTGGTGCCACCGGCGTTCACCCCGAGGGACGACTCGGCGTGCTCCAGCAGTTCGGCCGCCCCGTTGAGCAGGCAGGCGATGTTGGTGCACACCGAGACCACATGACTGCCCACCGGCTCGGTGTGCAACATGTCATAGAACGAGGCGGTGCCGAGCACCTCGGCCGGGGTGACGCCGAGGAGCCCGGCGATGTCGACCATGGCCTCCGGGGTGAGCCAACCCTGCTCCTCCTGGGCCAGGTGGCAGAGCGGGATCAAGGCAGAGCGGGGGTGCGGGTAGAGGGCGATGACCTCACGGGCCCGGGCCCGGGCGTCAGCTGAGAGGTGCGCGGACGCGGCGTGGTCACCGGCCCGGCGCGGGCCCCCGACCGGGGTGCGGGCCGCCGCGGTCACCGGTCCACCTCCCCCATCACCGGGTCGATGGTCGAGCAGACCGCCACCGCGTCAGCCACCAGTCCGCCGCGCATCATCAGCGGGAGTCCCTGAAGGTTGACGAAACTCGGGCCGCGTATGTGCATCCGGTAGGGCTTGGGGGATCCGTCCGAGACCAGATAGCACCCGAGCTCGCCCCTCGGGGACTCGATGGCGACGTACACCTCCCCCTCGGGGACCTTGAAGCCCTCGGTGAACACCTTGAAGTGGTGGATGAGGGCCTCCATCGACTCATCGATGCGGGCGCGGGGCGGCGGGGTCACCTTCTTGTCCTGGACGCGATAGTCGCCGGCGGGCATCTTCTCGATGACCTGGCGGATGATCCGCACCGATTCGCGGATCTCGTTCAACCGGATCGAATACCGGTCGAAGTTGTCGCCGTAGGTCCCGACGAT
>DATKRZ010000083.1:0-13423 GCA_035531955.1 Acidimicrobiales bacterium
GGGCCTCTGGGTGGCCAGCACCAGGTGGATCCCCACCGCCCGGGCCATCTGGGCGATCCGGCACACGGATTCCTCGACGTCCCTGGCCGCCACCATCATCAGGTCGTTCAACTCGTCCACCACGATGAGGATGAAGGGCAGTCGGTGGAATCGGGGCTCGGCCTCCAGGTCCTGTTCGTCCTCGTCCCCATCGGTCCCGGCTCCCGTGCCCCGCATCCGGAACTGGTAGTCCTCTTCGAATTGGGCCAGATGGCCGTCGTCGAAGCCGGCGTTGTACCCGGTGATGTCCCGCATCCCGACCTCGGCCAGCAGGTCGTAGCGCCGTTCCATCTCGGTCACCGCCCAGCCCAGCGCATTGGCCGCCTTCTTGGGGTCGACGACCACCTGGGTCAGCAGGTGGGGAAGGTCATTGTACTGGCCCAGCTCCACCCGCTTGGGGTCCACCAGGATCAGGCGGACCTGGTCGGGTGTGGCCCGGCTCAGAATCGAGGTGAGCACCGAGTTGATGCACGAGGACTTGCCCGATCCGGTGGCCCCGGAGACCAGCACGTGAGGCATCTCGGCCAGGTTGACCATCACCGCACGACCGGCGATGTCCCTGCCCAGGGCCACCTCGAGCGGATGATCGGCGCCGGCGGCCTCGCTGGAGGCGAGGATGTCGCCGAGGGCGACCAGCTGCCGGTGGCGGTTGGGCACCTCCACGCCGATGGCCGACTTCCCCGGGATCGGGGCCAGGATGCGGACGTCGGGCGACGCCATGGCGTAGGCGATGTCCTTGGACAGCGAGGTCACCCGGGCCACCTTGACCCCGGCACCCAGCTCCAACTCGTACCGGGTGACCGAAGGCCCGACGGTGCGCCCGACGAGGCGGGTGTCCACCCCGTGCGCAGCCAGGGCGGTGACCAGGGCGGCCCCGGCGGCGTCGACCTCCCGCGCGTCGACGGCCTGGGGCTTGGCCCGCTTCAGCAAATTGGCAGGAGGCAGCCGCCAGTCACCAACCGTCGGTCCCAGCTTCATCTCCAGTTGCGATCCCTTGCCCGACCGGGCAGCCTTCCCCGCGACGACCTCGGACGGGTCCGGACCGGAGTCGACGGGCCCATCGGCCACCTCGGCGACCTGCGGCACCACGATCGGCTCCTCGTACTCCTCTGACTCTTCCTCGCCCTCCTCGGTGGCGAGCGCCCGCCCGAAGGGATCGGTCGGTTCTTCCTCGTCCGCCTCGCCTGCGTCGTCGTCGCCCGGTTCCCCTCTGGCCACCGACGCCGACCACCGGGCCACCCGCGCCACGGCCCCCGCCGCCGATCTGACTGGAACGCCGGTGAGCACCACCATGGCCGCCACCAGGACGGCGGCCAGCACGGTCGCAGCCCCGAATCCCCCGAGGGCGGATCGCAGCGGGTTGCCGATCAGGGCCCCTACCCACCCTCCGGCCGAGGACAGGGTCGCCGTTGACGCCCGCAACCCGGGGGAGCCCCCGGCCAGGGCGGCCATGCCGGCCACGGACAGCAGCGTGAGGGAGGCCCCGATCACCGCTCGGGCAGGCTCGGGGGTGGCCCGGTCCCCCTCCTCGGAGTCGTCCCGGCCCACCAGGAGGAGGATCCCCACGGCGACGGCTACCGGCGGCACCAGGAACCTGCCCCAGCCGAGGAGGTCGCCCACGGCGACCCGCCCACCACGGCCGGCCGGGCCCAGTGAACCGGCGTAGAAGGCCACGGCTGCCAGGATGCCCAGGGTGACCAGCACCACGCCCCACAGGTCGGTGGCGTGTCCGGCGACGACCGCCCACATCGAAGCCAGGAGGCCCGGTTCCTGCCGCCTCCCCGCCTTCCTCGACGACCTCGCGCCCCTCCCCCGGCGGGCGCTGCCCCGCCTGGCCGATGCCTTGGGGCGCGACCGAGACAGGGGCGTCGGCCTACGCCCCGACCGCGCACCCCCGGATCGACCTGCCCGGCGCTTGGTGGCGGTCGTCACAGTGGACTACAGGGTACTCCCGCCCTGTCGTCATCATGGGGACACCGCGGCCAGGATCGCCGCTCAGACGGTGACGATCACCGGCACGATCATCGGGCGCTGCCGGGTCCGGTCACCGACCAGGCGCCCCAGGGCCTTGCGGGCCACCCGGTTGAGGGTCTCGTGGTCGTGGCTCCCTGTGCCCAGCGCCTGCTCGAGCGCCTTGGTGACCGCGATCCTGGCCTCGTCGAGCAGCACGTCGGTGTCCTCGTCATACGCCCACCCCCGGGTCACGATCTGGGGGGTCCCCACCACTTCGGCCCGTTTGAGGTCGACGGTGGCCACGGCCATCACGACCCCCTCCTCGGCCAGGACCATCCGGTCCCGCAGCACGCCATGGCCGATGTCGCCGACCGAGCTGCCGTCCACGAAGAGGTACCCCCCCGGGACGGAGCCGTCGCGGTGGAGCCCTGACCCGTCCAGGCGCACGGCGTCACCGTCCTCGCACAGCAGGACCCGATCGCCGGTGATGCCCATCGAGGCAGCCAGTCGAACGTGATTGGCCATGTGGCGGTACTCGCCGTGCACGGGGATGAAGAACTGCGGCCTGGTCACCGACATCAATATGGCCAGCTCTCCCTGGCGGGCGTGGCCGCTCACGTGCACGGAGTCCACCCCGGAGTGGATGACCTCGACGCCGCGCCGGTGGAGGCTGTCGATGACCCGGCCCACCGACCACTCGTTGCCCGGGATGGGGTGGGCGCTGATCACCACCACGTCGTCCTCGCGGACCCGAAAGAAGCGGTTCTCGCCGGCGGCCAGTCGTGAGAGCGCGGACATGGGCTCTCCCTGCGACCCGGTGGAGATGACGCACACCTGGCCCGGCTCCATCCGGTCCACCTCCTCGATGTCCACGAGGGACCGGTCGGGAATGTGCAGGAGGCCCAGCCGTCGGGCCAGGGCCACGTTCTTCTGCATCGACCGGCCCAGTGTGGCCACCGTCCGCCCTCCGGCGATGGCCGCGTCGGCGACCTGCTGGACACGGTGGATGTGGCTGGCAAAGCAGGTGACGATGAAACGTCGGTCGGGGCGGGCCAGGAAGACCTTGCGCAGCGTCTCCCCCACCGTGGACTCGGACGGCGTGAACCCCGGCTCCTCGGCGTTGGTCGAATCGGCCAGGAGCAGGTGTACTCCCTGTTCGGAGGCCAGGGCCCCCATCCGGGCCAGGTCGGTGCGCCGGCCGTCGACCGGGTGCAGGTCGATCTTGAAGTCGCCGGAGTGGAGGACGATCCCCTGGGGCGTGTGGAAGGCGGTGGCGAAGGCGTGCGGCACCGAGTGGGTCACCGGGATGAACTCCACGTCACAGGGCCCTATTCGCCGCCTCTCTCCGTCCCGGACCGGGATGAATTGGGCGCGATCGGCCATGCCGGCCTCATCCACCCGGTTGCGGGCCATCGCCAGGGTCAGCTCGGACCCGTAGACCGGTACCGGGAAGTCACGGAGGAGGTACGCCAACCCACCCGTGTGGTCCTCGTGCCCGTGGGTGAGGATGACCGCGTCGACCCGATCGGCATTCTCCCGCAGGTAGGTGAAGTCGGGCAGCACCAGGTCGACACCCGGCATGTCGGGGTCGGGGAACATGATCCCCACGTCGAGCACGATGATCCGGCCCTCGACCTCGATGCACGCGCAGTTCCGCCCGATCTCACCCAGTCCGCCCAGGAACACCACCCGGACCGCTCCGGCGCCCCCGCCAGGCGGCCGCGCCGGTTGCTTCCCGGCTTTGGCCGCCTTGGCCGCCTTGGCCACCTTGGCCGCCTTGGCCGCCTTGGCCGCCTTCGCCGGTTTCGGCACCTCCGCACCGCGGACCGTGCTGCCGGCGTCTTCGGCCCTTCGGGCTGTCGGGGGCCTGCCGGCGCCTCGGCGGCCCTTGGCGGTGGTGCTCCCCTCTCCGGTCGCCAGGCCCGGGCGACCGGTCGGACGACGGGGGCGTTCGGACTCAGCCAACCGACTGGTGGGCCGGGCTCAGCCGACCCAGTCTCGAGATGACCGCCCGTGCCTGGTCGTCGAGCGCCTCGGGCGCTGGGACATGGGGGAGGCGGCACTGCCCGACCGGCAGTCCGAGGGCGCGGCAGGCCGCCTTGGCCGGGACCGGGTTAGGGAACTCATCGCTGGACTCGAACCGGTACGACTCGGCCAGGTGTTGGTTGATGACCATGGCCCGATCGACGTCGCCGGAGCGGTGGCAGCTCAGCATCTCGGCCAACAGCCGGCCCGCCCAGTGGGCGGCGACGCTGACCACTCCTGCCCCGCCGATCGAGGCAAAGGGCAGGGCCAGCGGGTCATCGCCGCAGTAGACGTCGAAACCCCCGGGGCTCTCGGCGACGACCAGGGCTGCCCCGGCTACGTCGCCCGTAGAGTCCTTCACCCCCACGATGGTCGGCACGTCACGGGCCAGCTCGAGAGTGAGCCGGGGGCCGATCCGGCGGCCGGTCCGCACCGGGATGTCGTAGAGGAGCACCGGGAGGTCGGTCGCGGCGGCAACCGCCCGGAAGTGGGCCGACAGCCCGGCCGGAGACGGTCGGTTGTAGTAGGGAGTGACGGCCAGCACACCGTGGACCCCGCACGCCGCGGCCTGTTCGGTCAGCCGGACGGAGTGGGCAGTATCATTGGTGCCGGTCGAGGCGATGACGGGAACGCCGACCGCGCCGACGACGGCCCGGAACAGCTCCACCCGCTCGTCATCGGAGAGCACCGGGCCCTCCCCGGTGGTGCCGGCCACGACCAGCCCGTCACTGCCGGACGCAGCCAGGTGGCTGGCCACCGTTGCCGCCCCCTCGAGGTCCACGGTGCCGTCGGCGTCGAACGGGGTGACCATAGCGGTGATCACCGAACCGAAGCGCGGCACCTGCCCTCAGCCCCTCGAACGGAGTGATGGGTTCATACGAGGGGTCACGAACGGGCAGGCTACCAGCCGCAGCCGACCAGGCCGGTGGAAAGACCGCGCCTGGCGGGGACGCCCCTCCTCGCCGTCCGGTGGCGGGCGCGGGCGTCCGCTACGAAGGCCTCAGGAGGCGATCCGGTCCTTCGGGGGCACCGAGGCCATGGCGTCGTACTCCTCGGTGGTGTCGACCCAGGACTCGAACTCGATCACGCCCAGCTCGGTGAACTTGGTCCGAAGCCAGCCGTCAGCGGCGTCCAGCAGACCCAGCTTCTTGCAGTTGGGAACGATCTTGGAGAACAGGAGGGCCTGGAACTCACCTCGCTCCGGGGCCTGCTGCACCACGGGGACGATGGCCTTGGGATCGACGCCCATCCGGTCCCAGACCTCCTGCTGGAGGAACCGGTCCCGCATCCGCACGGCGGCCTCGAAGGCGAACTCCTGTCGCTCGCGCAACTCCCCCGCGCTCAGCCCCTCGTAGTACTCCTGCAGGCTCAGCACCCCGAAGGCCACATGGCGAGCCTCGTCGGCCATCACGTAGCGGAGCAGCTGCTTGAGCAGCGGATCGGCGGTCATCTGGTGCATGAAGCCGAAAGCCGCCAAGGCCAGGCCCTCGACCATGATCTGCATCCCCAGGTAGGTGAGATCCCACCTCGAGTCGGCGATGATGTCGTCGAGGAGCATGCGCAGGTGGGCGTTGACCGGGTAGTGGCCCGAGAGCTTCTCGTCGAGGTACTTGCCGAACACCTCGACGTGGCGGGCTTCGTCCATCACCTGGGTCGAGGCGTAGTACTTGGCGTCGATCCACGGCACCGACTCCACGATCTTGGCCGTGCAGATCAGGGCTCCCTGCTCGCCGTGGAGGAATTGGGACAGCGTCCAGTTCTGGCTCTCGACCCCGAACTGCACCCACTCCTTGTCCCCCCATTTCTCCACCGGGGTACCGGTGAGGTCGAACCCGGCCCCGAATCCGCCGGTGGCCTCAGCCTGCTCCCTGACCAGCTTCTCCTGGTCGACATCGATCTCCCACGGCAGGTCGGTCTCGCCGTTCCACTGCGCACCCTTGGCCTTCTCGTAGAGCTTGTTGAGCTTGGGCCGGGAGCCCTTCTCGTAGTCCCAGGTGAAGATGGAGTCGTACTCGGAGTGGACGACGTGGCGCCCATCGGCTTCCTCGGTGCCGACCACCGACAGGATCGCCTCGAAGTCGTCGATCTCGGCTCGGCCGATGATGTCCTCGGTGCTGCTCATCTCGGTGGTCATGGCATGGCTCCCTTCGAACGCGCGGTGGCGTTGGAATGCTCGGTGGCTCTGGAATGCTCGGTGGCTCTGGAATGCTCGGACGGATGCTGGTCGGTGGACGGGTGGCCCGAGCGGGCCGACCCCGGGAAAGACCTGGCCGGTGGGTCGGGCGGTGCCTGTGGGGACCCGAACGGGGTGATGTCGATCACGGTCGGGGTCCCGGCGGCATGGAGCGAGCGGATCCCCGGCAGTACGAAGGTGGTCACCAGGTGGGCGGTCTGGGAGGGATCGGTGAGATCCATCCGGTCCGAAGGGGCGATGGCATAGGAGAGCACGATGCGGGTGGCCCACTCGGTCACCCGTTCGGCCTCCGGCGGGCTCATCCACCGGGCCAGGAACGGCGCCGTGAAATGGGACGCGGCCACCAACAGCCGGTCGGACTCGTCAAAGGCCAGGTGCCCGAGGACCATCTCGGGCTCGTGCTCGACCAGATAGGCCAGGGCGGCGTGGTCCCGGAGGCGCGTCGACGCCTCCACGATGCCTCCGACCAGCGCCTCGGTGAGATCACCGGCTTCACCCAATCGGACCCCGAGCGCCGAGAACAACCGGGCCATCTCGGTGTCGACCACGGCTCCGAGGATCTGGTCCCGACCGCCGGGGAACACCCGGTAGACGGTGGCCCGGGACACTCCGGCCTGGCGGGCGATGTCGTCCACCGTCGTCTTCGTCGTGCCGTGGCGGGCCAGGCAGGCCAAGGTGGCATCGATGATCCGTACCCGGCGGGGCGAGTCCGGTCCCGTCCCCGGGACCAAGGCCTCGACCGCCGTGTCGACGACACCGTCCACGACGACTCGGTACGCGTTCCCCCGGGGTGGCACAGTTGAAACGCTAGGTCGGTATTTGTCTCATTGTCAACCATCCAGGCCGGCGAGCCCCGGAGGCTGCGGGCTGGCGGGGCCCGGGCCGGCCACCACGCCGGCCAGGAGCTCGGCGCGGACCAACTGGGCCACCTGGACCGGGTCGTCGAGGTCCCAGCGGCCGGGTGCCGACATGTACGACAGGACCATCCGGGCCAGGAAGTCCGCCGCCTCCCTCAGGTCGACCCCCGGGGCCACCCCGCGCTGCTCGAGGTAGGGGACCAGGAATTCGGCGATCCCCTGACGGATCCGGTTGCTCTCGAAGGTCAGGGTGGGGAGGAGCTTCTCCGGCTCGGTCTGCATCACCCGCTGCAGCACCTCGTGTTCCACGATGGACCGGTGGGCGAACATAATCCCCCGCTCCATCACCTGCTCGAGGCTCTCGGCCCCTTGCACCTGCTCGTACAACTCGATGAAGAACTCGAGGGTGGCCCACGCCACAACCGCGCTGATCAACTCGTCGCGGCCACCCGGGAACGTCCGGTACACGGTGGCCCGGGACACCTTGGCCTCACGGGCGGCATCCTCGACGGAGGTCTTGGCCAGACCCCAGCGGGCCACGCAGGCGTAGGTGGCCTCGAGGATCCGCTGGCGGGTGTCGCCCATCCGCCGGGACCGATCCTCAGAGACCCAGGAGGGGCTCGAGGCCGACGGTGAGTCCGGGCCGGCCGCCGACCGAGCGCACGGCCAGCACCACCCCGTCCATGAACGACGACCGGTCATAGGAGTCGTGACGGATGGTGAGGCTCTGCCCGACGCCGCCGAAGACCACGTCCTGGTGGGCGACCAGTCCGGCCAGGCGCAATGAATGGATGCGTACGCCCCCCGGCCCCCCGGCCCCCCGGGCACCCTCCAGCACCGCGGTGAACGTTCGGTCGGGCGGGAAGTCGCCGGCCCCGACCGCGGCGCGCCCGGCGGCCATGCGCTCGGCGGTGCGCATGGCGGTGCCCGAGGGCGCGTCGAGCTTCCCGTCGTGATGGGACTCGACGATCTCGGCCCCCTCGAACCAGGGCGCCGCCATCTCGGCGAACTTCATCATCAGCACCGCGCCGATGGCAAAATTGGCGGCTACCACGCAGTTGGCCGCGCCTGCTGTCTGCCCGTCGAAGCGCAGAGCCAACTCGGCCAAGTCGACCTCGGTGAATCCGGTGGTCCCCACCACCGCGTGGATCCCGGCCCCGGCGCAGAAGGCCAGCGTCTCCCGGGCCGCGGCCAGCCGGCTGAAGTCGACCACCACTTCGGTCCCGGCGGCGATGAGTGCCTCGAGCTCGCCGGTGACCACCAGCCCGCACGGTGCGCCCCCGATCAGCAGGCCCACGTCCGACCCGGCATGCAGAGGGTCCACCGCCGCCACCAGGTCGAGCTCAGCGTGCGCCTGGACGGTGCGGCACACCTCTCTCCCCATCCTGCCCCCGGCTCCGACGACCGCGACCCGCATGGCGGCCACCCTAGGGCGAATGGTCGCTCCTAGCCCCCGCCACCGCTCGAGCCCGCTGGATGACCCGCCGCGCGCGTCATCCCAGTCCGAGCTGGCGGATATCGAAGTCGGACTCCTCGAACGGCCCGACCACCGAGAGGGTCCGGGGCGCGGCCACCAACTCCGACGCGGTGGCATGGACCTCGTCGAGAGTCAGGGCGCCAACCCTGGCGAGCACCTCGTCGATCGAGAGCACCTCACCGTGGAGCAGGAGCCCTGCCCCGATCCGGCTCATCCGAGCACCGGAGTCCTCACAGGCCAGGAGCGTCTCGGCGCGGAGGTTCCCCTTGGCCACGGCCAACTCCCGCTCGGTGATGCCCGCGTCCCCGAGCGAGGCCAGCTGGGAGGAGACGATGTCGAGCACCTCGGCCACGTGCTCGGGCGCGGTCCCCATCCCCACACTGACCGATCCGGCATCGTGGTAGGCCACTCGTTCGGACCACACCGAGTACGCCAGCCCACGACGTTCCCGGATCTCCTGGAAGAGCCGGCTGGACACGCCTCCACCCAGGGTGTGGTTGAGCGCCGCCAGCGCATAGCGACGCCGGTCGAACCGGTTCACCGACCGGGCGGCGAGCACGAGGTGGGCCTGCTCGGTACCCCTCCGGGTGACCCGTAGCGGCTCCACCTTGTCGTCGGGCGGCCGGCGCTCGGGCGTGGCGCCACCGGTCGGGCCGGAGAACCGCTCCTCGAGGCCGTCGGCCACCTCCTCATGGCGGAGGTCACCGGCCACGGCCACCACCATGTTGCCGGGCCGGTAGTGCACCGAGAAGAAGTCCCGTATCCGTTCCGGGCTCATGGACGAGACCGACTCCTGGCTGCCGAGGACCTCCCGACCCAACGGGTGGTCGGGGAACAGGAGGGCCGAGCTCTGTTCCGCCGCCTCGTCGGCGGGCTCGTCGGCATGCATCAGGATCTCATCGAGGATGACCTGTCGCTCGGCCTCCAGGTCCGGGGAGCGAAGGGCCGGCTGCCACATGATGTCGGAAAGGACGTCGAGGCCCAGCGGGAGATGTTCGGCCAGCAGGCGTATGTAGAACGACGTGTACTCCTTGGTGGTGAACGCGTTGAAGTCACCGCCTACTTCGTCGACCACCTCGGCGATCTCGGACGCCGAGCGGTCAGCCGTGCCCTTGAACAACAGGTGCTCGAGGAAGTGGGAGGCGCCGGCCTGGCTCGGCTCCTCGTCGCGAGCGCCGGTGCCCACCCAGAACCCGATGCACACCGAACGGGCGTCGTCCATCCGCTCGGTGACCAGCGAGAGCCCGGAGGACAGTGCCTCGGTGCGGATCACCCGCGCCGACCCTCGGCGATCCCGGGGGACGACGCCGCGCCATCCGAAGGCACCCGTCCCTCCATCGGTTCCGCCGGTCGGGCCGGAGCGTGGCCGCGAGCGCTCAACGGCGGCGGCGACCGCCCCTGCTGCCGCCTCCGCCACCTCCACCGGGACGATCGGAGGACTCGGACACCGCCGGTCCCAGATCGCCGAATTCCTGGACCAACTCGACCTCGAAGGCCTCCTCGAAGGAGGCGACCCGGGGAGAGGCGGGGGTGGTCTCGACGGGCCGGCGGCCACGATCGGCGCGATCGCCGGGGTCGGCGTGGTCGCCCCGGGGGCGGCCACGATCGGCGCGATCGCCGGGGTCGGCGTGGTCGCCCCGGGGGCGGCCCCGCCCGGCGCCATCGCGTCCTCCGTTGTCGCTGCGGCCGGACCGGTCGTCGCCCCCGGAGGAGGCCGCCTCGCCGGCCAAGGAGAGGGATACCTTGCCCTGCGGGTCGATGTCGTCGACCTTGACCTCTACCGGTTGGCCGAGCTCGAGGACGTCCTCGACCCGCTCCACCCGCTTGCCCTGCCCGATCTTCGAGATGTGCAGCAGGCCGTCACGCCCAGGGAGGATGTTGACGAAGGCCCCGAACTTGGTGATGTTGACCACCTTGCCCGGGTAGGTGGCACCCACCTCGGCCAGCGGCGGGTCGAGGATGGTGGAGATCCGGCGCCGGGCCTCCTCGACCGCGTTGCCGTCCTTGGCACCGATGGTGACCGTGCCCACCATTCCGTCGTCGTCGACGGCGATGTCGGCGCCGGTCTCCTGCTGGAGGGCGTTGATGACCTTGCCCTTCGGCCCGATGACCTCGCCGATCTTGTCCATCGGAATCTCGAACGAGATGATCTTGGGAGCGGACTCCGCGACCTCGCTCCGCGGCTCGGCGATGGCGTCGGCCATCACCTCGAGGATGGCCAGACGCGCTTCTTTGGCCTGGAGGAGGGCCTCGGTGAGCACGTCGAGGGGCAGCCCGTCGATCTTGGTGTCGAGCTGGAGGGCGGTGACCACGTCCTTGGTGCCCGCCACCTTGAAGTCCATGTCGCCGAAGGCGTCTTCCGCTCCGAGGATGTCGGTGAGGGTGACATAGGTGCCGCCGTCGTAGACGAGGCCCATGGCGATTCCGGCCACCGGCGCCTTGAGCGGCACCCCGGCGGCCATCATCGACAGCGTGGAGCCACACACCGAGGCCATCGACGTCGAACCGTTGGAGGCCAGCACATCGGACACCAGTCGGAGCGTGTACGGGAAGTCCTCCTCGTAGGGAACGACCGGAAGCAGTGCCCGCTCGGCCAGCAACCCGTGCCCGATCTCCCGGCGCTTGGGGCCGCGCATGAACCCGGTCTCGCCGGTGGAGTAGGGCGGGAAGTTGTAGTGGTGCATGTAGCGCTTGTGCTCATCGGGCGTGATGGTGTCGAGGAGCTGGTTCATCCGGGGCATCCCCAGGGTGGTCACATTGAGGACCTGGGTCTCACCCCGCTGGAACAGGGCCGATCCGTGGGCCGTGGGGAACAGATCGACCTCGGCCGAGAGCGGCCTGATGCCGGTGGTGGTGCGACCGTCGATGCGCAGGCCGTCCTCCACGATGCGCTTGCGCACCAGTTTCTTGGTCAGCCCGCGCACCGCGGCCTTGATCTCACCCTCTCGGTCGGGGAACTCTCCGGCCAACGCCGACACGATGGTCGAGGTGGCATCGCCGATGGCGGCGTTGCGATCCGCCTTGGCCACGATGATGTTGGCCGCGGCGACGGCATCGGTGCCCACCGCCTGGACCCGCTCCCACACGTCGTCGCCGTAGTCGGAGAGGGTCGAGTACTCGATGGCCTCGATCGGGCCCCGGACGGCGACGTAGGCGTCGACCATCCGGCGCTGGAGGACGATGGCCTCGCGGATCCACTTCTTGGCGGCCTCGAGCCCGTCGGCCAGCACCTCCTCGGTGACTCGGGGGGCTCCCTCGTCGTAGTACTGGAAGGAACGCTCCGAGCCGCCGGCCTCGACCATCATGATGGCGATGTCGGCATCGTCGCCGTCGCCCAGGGCGCGCCCGGCGACCACCAGCTCGAAGGTCGACTCGTCGCCCTCTTGGAAGCTGGGGTGCGGGATCCACCGGCCGTCGGTCGAGTAGGCCACCCGGACGGCGCCGATCGGCCCCTCGAAGGGGATGCCCGAGATCATCAGGGCCGCCGAGGCGGCGTTGATGGCGAGCACGTCGTGCGGATTGACCTGGTCGGCGCCGAAGATGGTGCCCACCACGTGGACCTCGTTGCGGAAGCCCTTGGGGAAGGACGGGCGTAGGGGCCGGTCGATCAGGCGGCAGGTCAGAATGGCCTGGTCCGACGACTTCCCCTCCCGCCGGAAGAACGAGCCGGGGATCTTCCCGGCCGCATAGGTCCGCTCCTCGATATCCACCGTCAGCGGAAAGAAGTCAGCTCCCTCCCGGACCGACCGGGCCGCGGTGGCGGTGGCCAGGAGCACCGTGTCGCCGATCCGTCCGACGACGGCTCCGTCGGCCAGCTGGGCCAGTTTTCCTGTCTCAAATGTGAGTGTGCGGTCGGTGCCACTGATGGGCGCCGACACGATTATGGCGTCTGACATGACGCTCCTTGGTTGCTCGGGGACTCCCCGAGCCAGCTCCCAGTTGTCGGCCACCCCGCGGCGGGACGAGTTCGGGGTGATCGGCAACTGGTGACTGACCCCGGTTGGAGCCCAATGTGTTTGTTGTGTTCACGGCTCGCCACCTCGGTGACCGGCCGGTCCTGTCGCAGGCCGACACCGTGCCGGCCTGAAGTCCGCCGACAACCTGCCAGCGGAGAAATTGCGCACACCCGGCCGAGGCCGGGCGGAACGACTGGTGGGCGCCTAGCGCCGCAGGCCGAGGCGACCGATGATGTCCCGGTAGCGTTCGACATCGTTGTTGCGGACGTAGTCCAGCAGGCGCCGTCGGCGGCCGATCAGCTTCAGCAGGCCGCGACGGGTGTGGTGGTCGCCCTTGTGCACCTTCAGGTGCTCGGTCAGATGGACGATGCGCTCGCTCAAAACGGCGATCTGCACCTCTGGGGATCCGGTGTCCGTCTCGTGCAGACGGTACTCGGAGATGGTGGCCTGCTTGTCTGGCATATGGAGAGTTCGACCTCGGTGACTTCGCGACGGCCGACGGAAGGAACACATCGGCGATGCAATGCTAGCAGCATCCCAGCTCGGGGGCATCCCGCCCGTCCCCGCCCGTCCCAGCCCGGTGCGCTACCGGTTGGGCTGGGGAGTGATCCGGAGGTAGGGCTTGATCGTGTCGAAGCCCTTCGGGAACCGCTCCTTCGCCTCCTCGTCCGAAACCGCGGGGACGATGATCACGTCGTCGCCGTCCTTCCAGTCGACCGGGGTGGCCACCTTGTAGTCGGCGGTCAGCTGCAGCGAGTCGAGGACCCGAAGGATCTCGTCAACGTTCCGCCCGGTCGATGCGGGATAGGTGAGCGTGAGCTTGACCTTCTTGTCCGGGCCGATGATGAACACCGACCGCACCGTCAAGGTGTCGCTGGCATTCGGGTGGATCATGTCGTACAGGTCGGCGACCTTGCGGTCC
>DATKRZ010000084.1:0-38187 GCA_035531955.1 Acidimicrobiales bacterium
CGACCACCCGGGCAAGGTGCTGAGCCGCGAGCACCTCCTCGAGCGGGTGTGGGGGTACGACTACTTCGGCGACGGCCGCCTGGTCGACGTCCACGTACGCCGGCTCCGCACCAAGGTCGAACCGGACCCGGCCAACCCCAGCTACATCCTCACCGTACGCGGCATGGGCTACAAGCTGGCGGTCTGACCCGTGGCCCCGGCCGAAGAGGGCGCCGACGCCGGCCCCGTGGCGTTCGAAGACCACCCTCGACGGATCCACCGGACCCGCCTGTCGGCCGGGCTCGGCCTCCGTGCCCGGGTGACGGCGACCTTTGCCATCGGCGCCTTCGCCCTCTCCACCATCATGGCCGGCATCACCTACTTCTCCGCCCGTCAGACCTTCCTGCACGAGCGCCAGTCCGCGGTCCAGCGCCAGGCGTTCGCCAACGCCTCGCTGATCCAGAGCTCGCTGCGCTCACCGACCACCCAGGTCGGCCAGTTGATCGAGTCCGTCGACACCGGCCCCGGATCGCGTTCGGTGCTGCACTTCGGCGGCCAATGGTACGCCACGTCGATCTCGGTGGGCCAGAGCGCCATTCCGGCCAAGGCCCGCCAGCTGGTCCTGTCCGGGACGCCGGCGTCCCAGCTCTTCTCACTGGGCGGCACTCCCTCGATCGTCATCGGCGTGCCGCTGCCGGCGGTCCACGCCACTTACTTCGAGGTCTTCTCGCTCGAGGAACTGGCTGGGACCCTACGGACCCTGGCCTTCGCCCTGGCTGCGGCGGCTCTGGTCACCACCCTGGCGGGCGCGGCGCTCGGCCGGTGGGCCAGCGGCAGGGCCCTGCGGCCGCTGGCCGGGGTCACCGATGCCGCGGTGGCCATCGCCGGCGGCCAGCTCAACACCCGGGTCGAGGCCGGCGACGACGTCGACCTCCAGGAGTTGGCTTCCGCCTTCAACCAGATGACCGCCAACCTCGAACAGCGCATCGAACGCGAGGCCCGCTTCACCTCGGACGTCAGCCATGAGCTCCGCTCGCCCCTCACCACGCTTGCGGCCACCGTGGGGGTCCTCGAGGGCCACCGGGACGAGCTGGCTCCACGGGCCCGCCGGGCCCTCGACCTGCTCGACGGGGATCTCCGGCGATTCACCCGTATGGTCGACGACCTCTTGGAGATCTCACGTTTCGACGCCGGCTCCGCCGAGCTCTCGCTCGATGAGGTGGACCCTGGCGAGCTGGTGCGCCGGGCCGTGGCCTCGTCCGCCCGACTCAGGACCGACGACGGCCGGAGGGCGGCAGCATTTCCCGTGGAGGTGGCTCCGGGGGTGGCGGGCCTCCGCCTCCGGGTGGACAAACGCCGCTTCGAGCGGGTGATGGCCAATCTGATCGAGAACGCCTCTCTCTATGCCGGCGGCGTGACCCGGGTCATCGTCACCCCTCACCCCTCGGGCCACCCGTCGGGCAGCAACGGCAGCGAAGCGGCGAAGAGCATTCGGGTGATCGTGGAGGACCGGGGCCCTGGTGTCCCGCCCCCCGAGCGCCATCACCTCTTCGAGCGCTTCTATCGCGGGAGCCGGGCCGGCCAACGGGCATCCAGCGAGGGGACTGGCCTCGGGCTCTCGTTGGTCGCCGAGCACGTGCGGCTCCACGGGGGCGCGGTCTGGATCGAGGATGCCCCCGAGCAGGGGACCCGCTTCATCGTCGAGTTGCCGCTGGTCCCGGGGCCCGGCCCAGGACGGGCGGGGTGAGACGCGGCCGCCTCCTCGCCGCCACGGCGTCGCTGGCAATGGCCCTGGCGGCCGTCTCGTGCGGAATCCCCAGCGCCACCGGTCCCACCCCCATCGCCAAGGGGGACCTGCCGAGCCACCTGCTCAACCCGGCCACACCCTCCACCGTCGGCTCCACCGTCCCTCCCGCGGTCGGGGTGCCCGAGTCGATCTTCCTGGTCGCCCCCACCCAGCACGTCACCGCCGTCACCCGGCCCGTGACCTTCCCCCCGAACATGAGCGAGATCATGGGTGCCCTCCTCGAAGGACCCTCCCCGGTCGAAGCAGCAGCCGGTCTCCAGAGCTTTCTGACCGGGACGAAGACCCAGGTCTCCGCCACCGTGGCCGGTGGCATCGCCACGGTGGACTTCACCGCCAACCCGATCCAGGCGCTCGGGCCCAACCAGACCCTCGCCATCGCCCAGGTCGTGTTCACCGCCACCGAGCAGCCGGGGGTGACCGGCGTGGTCTTTCAGATCGCAGGCCAGACCATCGGGGTGCCGACCGCCAGCGGGGCCCAGGTCACCGGTCCGGTGGACCGCACCCTCTACGCTCCCCAGGCTCCGCTCCCCTAGCGGGTGGACGGCTCGGCGCGGGCCGGCAGATCCCAGGGCATCCGGGGCGCCTCGAGCCAGAGGTGTTCGAGGTCGTAGTAGTCACGGGCCTCGTCGAGGAACACGTGGACCAGAAAGTCCCCATAGTCCATGAGCACCCAGCGTGAGTCATCGAGCCCCTCGACCCGGGTCGGACCCCTCCCGCCCGATGCCTTCACCTGTCGTTCGACTTCATCCACGATGGTCTTGACCTGGCGGGTGTTGCGACCGCTTGTGATCACGAAGGCATCGGTGATCCCGAGCAATTCGCCCATGGCCAGGATGGCGGTACGTTCCCCCGACTTCGCCTCGGCGGCACGCGCCGCCACCAGGCACTCTTCGGGGACGAGCGATTCGTCTCGCTCGACGACCGGTGTGGAACTGATCGAAGTCAACGGTTGCCTCCTTCTGGCGCCTCCGCGCCGCGAACCTGGACGGTGTGGACGGTGTGGACGGTGGGATGGGACTCGAATGCCGGCGGTGCGGCCAGCGCCAGGCCGGGAACCACGACCTGGGCGCCTGGGTTGTGGCTGCGGGCCATTCCTACGATCAGGATAGTGATGACCAGGCACACGGCAACCAGGAGCGCGCACCCCACCGAGATACGTCTCCGCTGCCTGCGTTCGGCACGCTCGGCCCGGCAGCGGTCGGCCCTGGGCTGCTGGTCCGTAGGCTCAGGATCCGTCTTCTCTGCGGCTGGCAGCACCGCGTCCGGCGGCACCGGGTTCCTGGTGACGGCTGGGTCGCCGGCGGGCACCGGGTCACCGGTTGGTGGCCGGTCGAAGGGTGGGCCGGTAGCCCGATCGGTCCCCCCGACAGGACCCTCGGGGAAGCGACGGCGGAGCGCCGGATGCGAGCCGGTGGACTGTGTGGCCGAACCTGACCCGGTTTGCGTCATCCGCACAGTCATCTCCCCGTAGCGTACAGACCCCGCTGCTCGATGCAACGGATCACCGCATCGGGCACCAGCCCGCGGACCGACCCACCGGTCTCGAGCCGTCTCCGCATTTCGGTGCTCGAGACATCGAAGGCTGCGACCGGCACGTCGACGGAGCGCCAACCCGGCGGAGGGGCCACCGGCGGCACTCCCGGTCTCCCGACCACGGCCAGGGTGACCTCTGCACGCAGGGCCGGCTCCTCCCGCCAGGTGGTGAGGCCACCCACCACATCCGAGCCGACGACCAGGGTCAGCGCCGCACCCGGCTCGTCCCGCACCAGTTGGCGGACGGTGTCGATGGTGTACGAGGGGCCGCCCCGATCGATCTCGATTCGGGAGGGCTCCAGACCCGGGCGTCCGTCCACTGCGGCGACGACCATGGCATAGCGGTCCTCAGCCGGGGTGACCGGGCGCTCCCCCTCCTTCTGCCAGGGCTGGTTGGCCACCACCAAGAGCATGCGATCGATTCCGAGGGCCATTCGCACCGACTCGGCCACCTCCACATGGGCGGTGTGAACGGGATCGAACGTGCCACCGAATATGCCGATCCGGGTGGGCGCCGCGCCCACTACTAGGTCCCGTGGAGAGCGGCGACCACCGGTGCCAGAGCTTCCATCTCCGCCTCGTGGACCACGATGTACGAGAAGCCGAACTCCTCCCGACGCTGGCGGAGGCTCTCGATGATCTGGTCGGTGGTGCCGATCATGGCGATCGGCGACCCGTCGATCTGCTCAGCCGGGACCGACATTGCGCCGGCCAACCGGGCGATGGCCTCGTCCCGATCCGGCACGATCTGCACGAGGAAGGTCAGGCACTGCAACTCGAGTTGGTCGAAGCGGCCCCCGGCAGCCTCCCTGATCCATTGGAGTCGGCGGTGGTAGTACTCGGCGGAGGTGGTCTCGAGGACCTCTCGGCCGATGTATCCGGCGGCCAGGCTCGGATTCACGCCGACGATGTCGGCCTCCCGGGCGGCGATTCCGAGCACCCGCCGGCCGCCGCCACCGATGATCACCGGCGGATGCGGCCGCTGCCTGGGGGTGGGCGCACCGAGGGCGCCGGAGACCTGATAATGCTCGCCCTCGAAGGTGGCCTTGCCCGTCGACCAGAGCGACTTCATCACCGCCAGGCTCTCGGCCATCCGCGAGATGCGGTCGCCCGCTGGGTCCAGGGCCATCCCCGACTGCTCGTAGTCACTGGTCATCCACCCCGCACCCAGCCCGAACTCCACCCGTCCCTCGGAGATCAGGTCGAGGGTGGCGATCTCCTTGGCCAGCACCATGGGATGCCGATAGTCGTTCCCGAAGACCAGCGACCCGACCCGGAGGGTCGTGGTCGCCTCGGCGGCCACGGTCAGCGCCACCAGCGGCCCGAACTGGTCCTCGAAGTGATCAGGGATGAAGAGGGTCGAGTACCCGAGGTCCTCGATCTTGCGGGCCGTCTGGCGCCAAACCGCCCCCGAGTCGGCTCTCGACAGTTGGACCCCGAATCGGAACGACGGCACGGCCCGAGCCTATGCGGTCGATCACCGTCCGGTCCGGAGGCCGTACGCTGGTGGCGTGGCACGTCAAACCCAACCCTCCACCTGGGCCCCCGGTTCGTGGCGGTCGAGGCCGGCAGCCCAGCAACCGGTCTGGCCCGACGAGGGCGAGCTCAAGCGGGTCCACACCCAGTTGGCCGGACTTCCTCCTCTGGTCTTTGCGGGCGAGGCCCGCCACCTCACCCGCGCCCTGGCCGATGCCGCCGGCGGGCAGGCGTTCGTCCTCCAGGCAGGGGACTGCGCCGAGTCATTCGCCGAATTCAGCGCTGACGCCATCAGGGACAAGCTGAAGGTCATCCTGCAGATGGCGGTCGTCCTCACCTACGGTGCCGGGGTTCCCGTGGTCAAGCTCGGCCGGATCGCCGGGCAGTTCGCCAAGCCCCGGACCGCGGCCACCGAGCAGGTCGGCGACCAGACCCTCGACACCTTCCGGGGACACATGGTCAACGACGACCTCCCCGATCGGCAGTCCCGCATCCCGGACCCTGCGCGCCTGGTCACCGCCTACCAGCAGTCGGTCGCCACCCTCAATCTGCTGCGGGCCTTCACCAAGGGCGGCTTCGCCGACCTCAGCCAGATCCACGCATGGAACCAGGAGTTCGTGGCCTCCTCGGCCGAGGGGCAGCGATTCGAGTACATCGCCCAGGGCATCGACAGTGCCCTCCGGTTCATGGCCGCCTGCGGCATCGATCTCACCGCCGAGGACACCTTGCACCAGGTGGACTTCTGGACCAGCCACGAAGCACTCATCCTCGACTACGAGGAGGCGTTGACCCGTCGCGACTCGTTGACAGACGAGTGGTACGACTGCTCTGCCCACATGCTGTGGGTGGGCGAGCGGACCCGACAGCTGGAGGGTGCCCACTGCGAGTTCCTGGCCGGTATCCACAATCCGGTGGGGTCCAAAGTCGGGTCGACAGCCAGGCCCGACGATGTCATCGGCCTGTGCGAGCGACTCAATCCCCAGCGGATCCCCGGCCGGCTCTCGCTGATCACTCGGCTCGGCGTCGACGCGGTCGAAACCGTCCTGCCGCCGTTGCTCAGCGCCGTACGGGACGAGGGCCACCCGGTGGTGTGGGTCTGCGACCCGATGCACGGCAACACCTTCACCGCCGAAGGAGGTCAGAAGACCAGGAGGTTCGACGACATCATCGGCGAACTCACCGGATTCTTCCGTGCCCATCGGGAGGCAGGGACCTGGCCGGGAGGGGTCCATGTGGAGCTGACCGGCGATGACGTCACCGAGTGCCTCGGCGGCGCCGAGGACATCGTCGAGGACCAGCTGCACCAGCGCTACACCACGACCTGCGACCCGAGGCTCAACGGCCGGCAATCACTCGACCTGGCCTTCGGCATCGCCGAGCTGCTGCGCGGCTGACCGTCGGGCACCAGCCGGGCCTCAGCGGCCACTCGGCGATCATCGACACCGGCCACCACCGACCGACCAATCGGAGGTCACGGGGGGTGATTGACCGAAGCCGCCCCGAGGAACGAGACTTGGGATCACGCGAACCGGCCGCCGTGTCGACCGCCGTGCAACCGGACAACAGCGGCCGTGCCGTTGCTGGGGCCTGCTCATCCGATCAATGGAGCTTCCGTTCACCATGCCGTTCCCACGTCGTCAGCGCCAGGCCCCAACCCGCTCGAAACCCGGGCGACATCACCGCGGGGGCCGGGCCGTCGGGGCGATCACGGCCGGCCTCCTCTGCCTGATGGGCTCGATCGCCCTCCCGGCCGGGGCCTCGGCGACCGCCGTCCCGACGGCCCATGCCGTCCCTCAGAGGTCGGCGTACTGGCTGGTGGCCTCGGACGGCGGCGTCTTCGCCTTCGGCGGTGCCCAGTTCTACGGGTCCACCGGTGGCATCAGCCTGAACCAACCCATCGTCGGGATGGCTGGGACCCACGACAGCGCCGGCTACTGGTTGGTCGCCTCCGACGGCGGCATCTTCTCCTTCGGTGACGCGCCGTTCTTCGGCTCCACCGGCAACCTCCGCCTGAACCGTCCGGTGGTCGGCATGGCGGCCACCCACAGCGGTGCCGGGTACTGGATGGTGGCCTCGGACGGGGGGATCTTCTCCTTCGGTGACGCGCCCTTCTTCGGCTCCACCGGCAACCTCCGCCTGAACCAGCCGGTGGTGGGCATGGCCGCCACACCGGACGGCGGCGGCTACTGGCTGGTGGCGGCCGACGGGGGGATCTTCACCTTCGGCGATGCACAATTCTACGGTTCCACCGGCAACATCCACTTGAACAAGCCCATCGTTGGGATGACGGCGACCCCGAGCGGTCACGGCTACTGGTTCACGGCTTCCGACGGTGGGGTCTTCGCCTTCGGCGATGCGCAATTCTTCGGGTCACTGGGCAGCACCCCCCAGAGCCGGCCCATCGTCTCGGTAACCAGCACCAGCGACGGTGGGGGCTACTGGTTCACCAACAACAACGGTGCGGTCAGCGAATTCGGGGATGCCTATTACTGGGGCTCCGCCCCCCAGGTGCTCAACAAGCCAGTCGTGGGCATGGCCGAGGCCGCCGGCACCGGGCGCTTCTCTGCGTCCTCGTACCAGTCCGGCTCCTACGGCTACGACATCTCCAAATGGCAGTGTGCCAACCCGCAATGTCCCAACCTTCCTCCTCCGCCCCACGCCATCGGCATCGTGCAGGCCGCGGCCGCGTCCGGACCAAGTCTCTATACGAACCCGTATCTGGCCCAGGAAGCCGCGTGGGCGGGGGCGGGCCTGAACCTCTACGTCTACCTTGCGTTCGCCACGGCCGGATCCAGCAACGATCCGGCCTGTGCCGCCACCGAGAATCCCGGGGCCTGCAACTACGGTTTCAACACCGCCCAGGCCGCCTTCGACTACGCGGCCTCGACCGGCGTGAACACCTCGGTGGCCTGGTGGCTCGACGTGGAGCCGGACCCTTCCTGGTCCGGGGACCCCGCCGCCAACGCCTCCCTCGTCCAAGGTGCCATCGCCGGGATCCAGTCGCTCGGAGTGAACAGCGTCGGCATCTACTCCCAGCCGTCCAACTGGTCGTCCATCGTCGGCAGCTACTCCCCCGGCGTTCCCGAGTGGGTCGCCAACTGGGGCTCCAACACCCCGCCGTTCAATCCGGCCCAGTACTGCTCGGGATTCAATTTCGCGTCAGGTCCCGTGGTCATGGTGCAGTTCACCGATGGCGCCAACACCAACGGGTTCGACAGCGACTACGCCTGCTGAATCGATTCTGGTTCCCCCGCCCGCCTATCCGGACGGCAACCGGTGGGCGCCGTCGTTGTAGCCGAGGAGCCGCCATCGCCCCGCCTCGACCTCCCAGCTGGTCATGGAGGCGTGCCCGGTCCGGAGCTGCAGGCGGGCTCCCTCCAGTCCCCCGGCGACCGCCAGCTTGGCCAGGATCGATGCTTCGATGACCCCGGCGTGGCAGGCGACCACCACCAGCTGCCCGGCCCGGTGGGCCACGATCCCGTCCAGCGCGCCTGCTACCCGGTTGACGAATCCGGCCCAGCTCTCTCCTCCGGGGGCGATCGGTCGCCACGGATCGGCATCCCAGTCGAGCATCCCGAATCGCTCGGTGAACTCCGACCAGGTCAGCCCGTCGGCCTCCCCGGGATGGAGCTCGCACAGCCCGCACTCGGTCAGCAGCCCGAGCGGCGGCCCACGGTGGCCGTCGGCGACAGCCTCCAGGGCGGGCGCCAGCAGTTCCGCCGTCTCGATGGCCCGGGGCAGCACGCTGGCATAGAGGGCGTCTGCCCCGGCCAGCTCCCCGGTCGCCAGTAGTCGGTCCCGGAGCGCCTCCACCTGCCGGCGTCCGAGCCCGGTGAGCCCGTCACATCCCAGCTGGCCGCCGCAGACCCCCGACACGTTGCACACCGCCTCCCCGTGGCGGATCAGCACCAGGCGGGTGGCCCCAGGCGGCAGGGGCGGCACGGTGCGAACCCCCGATGGGACGCTCGGGGCGGGTGCGGGCTCGGGTCCCGCCCCGGCCAGACCGTCGAATCCGGAGGTCCCGGGGATCAAGCGAGCCCGCCGACGAACTGCTCGAGCTGTCTGAGGGTGCGGCACTCCACCACCTCGTCACAGTGGTTGGCGTACTCGCCGACGATCGAATCACCCGAATTCCAGTAGGCGCGAGGCTCGGGGTTGAGCCAGTACACGTGGCGGGCCCGGGCCTGGAGCTCCTTGACCACCCAGGACTGGGAGGCGTGGTAGTTGTTGCGGGCGTCGCCCAGCAGGAGCACGCTCGACCTCGGGGTGATCTCCTCCCCCCAGCGCTCCCAGAAGACGGTCAACGCGTGCCCGTAGTCCGAGTGACCGTCCACCCAGATCACGTCGGCCTCGGTGTTGATCCGGTGCACGGCGTCTGCCGGATCGTCGACGCCCTCGAAGAAGCTGCTCACCTCGTCGATCCCGTCGATGAAGACGAAACTGCGGACCTTGGAGAACTGGGAGCTGATGGCGTGGACCAGGTGGAGGGTGAAGCGGGCGAAGGAGGCGACGGATCCCGAGATGTCGGCGATGACCACGATCTCCGGCTTGGACGGGCGGGGGTATCGGAACTTGGGGTCGACCGGAACCCCTCCGGTGGAGAGCGAGTGGCGCACGGTGGAGCGGAAGTCGAGCGGGCCCTTGCGACCGTGACGGCGCTTCCGGGCCAGGCGGACGGCCAGTTTCCGGGACAGGGGCTGCAGCGACTTGCGCAGGGCGACCAGCTCCTCCCGGGTGGCGTGCATCACATCGATGTCCTCGGGCAACGGCTTGCGCAGCGACTTGGCCAGGGCCTGGCTCCCCCGGTCGGCGACCAGCCGACGGCGGATCTCGTCCTCGATCTCCTTGCGGAGCTGGTCCACCCTCGACTGGTACTCGTCGCGCAACAGACGCTCCTCCAGAGGGGTGAGGGTCGTCTCCGGCCCCCCCGGGGCCGGCGGGGCCTCGCGGTTGAGCGAGGCGGTGGCGTCCCTGGCCTGGTCGACCAACCGATCGAGCACCCGGTCGAGGTCGAGGTTCCGGAGTGTCCGGTAGAGGTAGTAGGTCCCGCCCACCGGGCGACCCGCCTCCATCCCCGCGTAGCGGGTCACCGCCTGTCGGGCCACGGCCGCCATCATGGCGTCGTTGGCCCCCAGTAGCGCCTGGTAGAGAAGGTCGGCCAGCTCCTCGGGGGTCATCCCCTCCCCACCCCCGGTACCGCCCTTCCCCTGGCCCCGGCGACCCCCAGAGCCGGCCGCCTCGCCCTCGCCCTCGTCAGACCCGGCCCCGCTCGAGGGATCGTCGGGATCACCGGCGATCCGGTAGCCGGGCCCGCGCAGGGAGAAGTAGATCTCGAACGCGGTTTCGTAGGCCCGCCAGTGGGACGAGGACTTCACCAGGCTGGCCCCGAGGGTGTACTTCACGGCCTCGCGGTCCTCCATCGGCACATGGCGGAGCGCCTCGGCCGCGTCGAGGTGCTCGGTCAGGGACACGGGGATGCCCGCGGCGCGGAGCTCGGTCACGAAACCGGTGAGCAGTTCGAGCATCGTCGCTGTCCCCCGGCCTCAGTCGGGCGACTCCACCCCGGCCAGCTCCTTGGCGGCCCGATCGATGTCCGACCGGTACTTCAAGAGGATGTGGAGGGTGTCCTTGGCCCGCTCGGCGTCGATCGACTCCACCCCGAGCACGACCAGGGTGCGGGCCCAGTCGAGGGTCTCGGAGACCGACGGGTCCTTCTTCAGGTCGAGGGTCCGGATCGAACGCACGATACGTGCCACCTGATCGGCCAACGACCGGCTGATGCCCGGTACCCGGGTTTCGATGATGGCCCGCTCCCGGTCGAGCAGGGGGTAGTCGATGTGCAGGTAGAGGCAGCGCCGTTTGAGCGCCTCGGAGAGCTCGCGGGTGTTGTTCGAGGTGAGGAAGACCAGGGGGATCTGGGTGGCCCGAACGGTGCCGAGCTCGGGAATCGAGACCTGGTACTCCGAGAGGATCTCGAGCAGCAGCGCCTCGGTCTCGAGCTCCACCCGGTCGACCTCGTCGACCAGCAGCACGACCGGCTCCGCCGACCGGATGGCCTCGAGCAGCGGTCGGGCCAGCAGGAAATCCTCGGAGAAGATGTCCCCCTCGAGCTCGTCCCAGGCCTGGCCCGAGTCGGCCTGGATGCGCAACAGCTGCTTCTTGTAGTTCCACTCGTACAGCGCCTTGGACTCGTCGAGGCCTTCGTAGCACTGGAGCCGGATCAACCGGCTACCGGTCATCCGGGCCACCGACTTGGCCAGCTCGGTCTTGCCCGTCCCCGCCGGTCCCTCCACCAGCACCGGCTTGGCCAGACGGTCGGCCAGGAAGACCACGCCGGCGATCCCGTCGTCGGCCAGGTAGTCGACGCCTGCGAGGCCTTCCCGGACGGCGGCGATCGAGTCGAAGCGGGGCGGGCCGGCCACCGGGAACCCGGTGACGACCTCGGGCGGCGGTCCCACCCGGCCGGCCGGGTCGACGACGCCGGTCATGACCGCACCTGCCCGGTGCCCGAGACCACGTACTTGACGGAGGTCAGGTCCCGCAGGCCCATCGGCCCACGGGCGTGGAGCTTCTGGGTGGAGATGCCGATCTCCGCCCCGAGCCCGAGCTCCTCGCCGTCGATGAACCTGGTCGAGGCGTTGACCAGCACGGCGGCGGCGTCGACCTCGGTGGTGAACCGGTCGGCGGCGGCCAGGTCGCCGGTGACGATGGCCTCGGAGTGGCCCGAGGAGAACCGGGCGATGTGGTCCATGGCGCCCTCGAGATCCTCGACCACGGCGACCGAAAGGGTGAGATCGAGGAACTCGGTGGCGAAGTCGGCGTCGGTGGCCGGGCCCAGTCCGGGGAGCACCGACCGGGTGGCCTCGTCCCCGATCAGGGTCACCCCGGAGAGCGCAGCTGCCACCCGGGGCAGGAACACGTCGGCCACGGCCCGGTGGACCAGCAGGGTCTCCGCGCTGTTGCAGACACCCGGTCGCTGGGTCTTGGCGTTGACCACGATGGCCTCGGCCATGGAGAGGTCCGCAGCTGCGTCCACGTAGATATGGCAGTTCCCGGACCCGTCGACCACATAGGGCACGGTGGCGTGCTCGACGACCGAGGCGAGTAGCGACGGGCCCCCCCGGGGGATCAGGCAGTCGATGAGGCCCTGGAGCTGCATGAAGGCCACCGCCGAGGACCGGCTGGTGTCGGTCACCAGGACCACCGCGTCGCTCGGCAGCCCGGCCTTGTCCGACCCGTCCCGGAGCGCTCCCACGATGGCTGTGTTGGAGGCGATGGCCGACGACGAGCCCCGGAGGAGTACGGCGTTGCCGGACTTGACGCACAGCCCGGCGGCGTCACTGGTCACGTTGGGACGGTTCTCGTAGATGATCCCGACCACCCCGAGGGGGACCCGGACCCTCCGGACCCGCAGCCCGTTGGGGCGGACCCATCCCTCGACGATCTCGCCCACCGGATCGGGCCGGCCGGCGACGCTCCGGAGGCCGGCGGCCATCGAGGCCACCCGGTCCCCGTCCAGGCGGAGGCGGTCGAGCGAGGTGGGGTCCGCACCGGCCTTCTCGGCCCGGGCCATGTCGGCGGTGTTGGCCTCGAGGATCGGGCCGAGCCGCTGCTCTAAGAGGTCCGCCGCCCGGAGCAGAGCCTCGTCCCGGGTCGCAGACGAGGACCGGGCCACGAGCCGACCGGCCACCCGGGCGCGGCGCCCGAGGTCCACGAGCGAGGAGGGCGATGTCGATTGCACCGTGTCAGCGTACTTCCCGGGCCTCCGGCCACTGCACCCGGACCCGGCTGCCGCTATTCGAGTACCACCAGGTCGTCGCGGTGGACCACCTCGGACGAGACGTCCTCGGGGAGGTCGTCGGACTTCCGCCCCGCCCAGGCCGCCACCTCCGAGGACGACTGGCGGACCAGGCCCTTGGCGAAGACGGCCCCGTCCTGACCGGCGATCTCGACGGCGTCGTCCACCCCGAAGCCACCCCGGCACGAGAGCACCCCGGCCGACAACAGGGAGCGGCCCCGCGCCACCAGTGCCCGACGGGCACCGTCATCGACCACGATGGTCCCTGAGGCGCCGATGGCGAAGGCGATCCACAGCTTGCGGGCGGGCAGGCGGCGGTCGTGGGGCCGGAACCGGGTGCCCACCCCGGACACCGACCCGGCGACCGCGCCGAGCACACCGGGCCGCGCCGCGTCGGCGATCACCGCTTCCACTCCCGACCAGGCGGCGATCTTGGCCGCGGCCAACTTCGAACCCATCCCCCCGCTGCCCGCTGCGGTACCCGGACCGCCCGCGATTCGCTCGAGCTCATGGTCGATCTCGACCACCTCTTCGATCAGTGATGCCCCGCCGGCGTGACGGGGGTCCTCGGTGAACAACCCGGCGGTGTCGGTCAAGAGCACCAGCAGCTGGGCCCCGATCAGATGGGCGACCAGCGCGGCCAGACGGTCGTTGTCGCCGAAGCGGATCTCCTCGTCGGCCACCGCGTCGTTCTCGTTGACCACCGGGACGACGCCCAGGTCCAGCAGTCGGGCCAGGGTCTGGCGAGCGTGGAGGTATTGGCTCCGGTGGACGAAGTCGAGGGGGGCGAGCAGCACCTGGCCGACGTCCAGCCCGTGGCGACCGAGAGCGTCGCTCCACACCCTCATCAATCGGTGCTGGCCGACTGCGGACAATGCCTGGAGCGTCGCCAGATCGGTCGGACGCGGCTCGGTGGGGGCCAGACTGGTCCGGCCGGCGGCGATCGCACCGGAGGTGACGACCACGACCCGGTTGCCGGCGGAGCGGGCCTCGGCCACCTCTTCCGCCAGCTTGTCGATGGCATCGGTGTCCACCCGGCCCGACGCCGTGGTCACCGAGGACGACCCGATCTTGACCACCAGCGTGCGCGGTCCCGCTCCGCCCGTCAGAGGGGTCACCACGGGCGGCGGCGGGGACCCGGGCCCCCGGTGTACTCCGGCTGGTCGCGATACCAGGTGAAGGACAGCGCGCCGATGTGGACCACGTCCCCGTCACGGGCCCCGGCCCGGGCCAGCTGGCGGTCCACGCCCATGCGGCGCAGGCGCCCCTGGATGTAGTCCGCAGCCTCGTCGGAGGTCACGTCGTTGAGGGCGACCGCCCGCTCCGCCACCTTGCCCACCACCCGGTAGACACCCTCTTCGACCCGTTCCACGGCGAACCCTTCGGGGAGGGGCCGATGGACGACGATGGCGTGCTCGGCGGCGGGCTGGGCGGCACGAGCCTCGGCCACCTGGCGGGCCAGCCTCCCGACCAGGGTCCCGATGCCCAACCCGGTGACGGCGGACACGACCATGTCCGGTCGGAACGAGCCAACGCCGTCACCGCTGGCCCTGGTGACGCCGGCTTCGCCGACCACATCGGCCTTGGACCCCACCACCAGGCGGGGCCGGTCCACGAGGTCCGGCTGATAGCGCTCGAGCTCCCCGAGGAGGACCCGCTCCTGTTCGCCCGGCGGAACGCCCGTGACCGGGTCGAGCTCGACCAGCACGACCAACACCCTGGACCGTGTGATGTGGCGGAGGAACCGGTGCCCCAGCCCCTTACCGTCGGCGGCCCCCTCCACCAGCCCGGGGATGTCTGCCACCGTGAAGTCGGAGTCGTCATCCGCCCGGACCACGCCCAGGTGCGGCTCCAACGTGGTGAACGGGTAGTCGGCGATCTTGGGCTTGGCCGCCGAGATCCGTGAGATGAGCGTGCTCTTGCCCACGTTGGGGAAGCCGACCAGGGCGACGTCGGCGACCAGGGCCAGGTCGAGGTCGTACCACTGCTCGTGGCCCTTCTCCCCCTGCTCGGCGAAGGCCGGGGCCCGTCGGCGGTTGGTCAGGAAGCTGGCGTTCCCCCGGCCCCCACGACCGCCCTCGCCCGCCAGCCACCGGTCGCCGGGGTTGGCCAGGTCGACCAGGAACGAGCCGTCGCGGCCCTTGGCCCGGGTTCCGACCGGGACCGGCACGTCGAGGTCGCGGCCCCGCGCCCCGTGCTTCTTCTTCCCGCCCCCGTGGCCGCCGTCGCCACCCCGCCGATGGGGATGGTCCCGGAAACCGAGCAGCGAGGACTGGTTGGTGGTGGCCACCAGCCACACGTCGCCCCCCCGCCCTCCATCGCCCCCGTCGGGGCCACCTTTGTCCACGTGGGCCTCACGGCGGAACGCCACCGCGCCCGCCCCCCCGTCGCCGGCCTTCACGTGCAGTTGTGCCTCGTCGACGAAGCCGGACATGGGCCGATCCTACCGATCGGCCGTCCGCCGCAGGGTATGACGGCCGGGGCCGGCCCTCAGCGGTCTCGGACCGGGACTGGCTCTCAGGCCACCGGCGGGGCGGCGTCCGGTCGGCAGCACACGTGGGTCGTGAAGGGCCCGCCGTTCCACTCCACAGCGTCGCTGAAGGCCTGGCCGACGTCCATCGACCCTCCCGTCGACTCGGCGTCGGCGCGGTGGAGGTTGAGTACCAGCCGTTCGGCATCGGCCCACGCCGCGAACTGGCCGAGATCGGCCTCCTGCGCGGTCTCGAGCATGCTCCAGCCCTCCCGCCGCCCGAGCTCGGCGGTTCGAAGGACGAAGCGGTAGTACCGCTCATGGTCGGCGAGGACCGACTCGATCGCCCCCCTTCCGACGATCGGGCCGTGGCCCGGGACGATCCAGTCGGCGCCGAAACCGGCCAACCAGTCGAGCGACTCGAGCGCACCCCTCACCGACCCGGCGAACACGAGGGGGGTGAGCCCGTGGAACACCAGATCGCCGGCGAACAGGACGCGCTCGTCGGGGAGCCAGGCCACAAGATCGCCCCGGGTGTGGGCGGCCCGGCCCGGGTGGCGCAGATCCACCCGACGACCGCCGGCGTAGACGGTGAGCTCCGATCGGGTCACGATGGTCGGTGGCCGCCGTCTCACGTTCCCCCATTCGGGAACCGGATCCCACTGGCGGGGGCCGGCATCGATCGTCGGGTCCCTCAGCATTCGCCGTCGGGTGCTCTCGTGGCCGACCAGGACGGCGTCCGAAGGGAGCAGGCTGTTGCCGTGGGTGTGATCGCCGTGGTCGTGGGTGTTGGCGGCCACCCGGATCGGGCGGCTGCCCGCGGCCTCGCCCACCGCGGCCAGGAACCGGCGGGTCCGCTCCGCGGTGGCGCAGGTGTCGACGATCATCGTCTCGTCGCTGCCCACGACCGCACCGGCATTGTTGATCCACCAGGTCCCGTCCGGCTGGATCCAGGCGTGAACGCCCTCGACCAACTCGTGCAGGCCTGCCGCAGGGGACGCAGCGCCGCCGCAGTGCCAGTGCCCGTGCCCGTGCGCGCTGTTTCCGCTCACGCCACCGGCTCAGTCCGCCTCGAGCACCAGCGGTCGGATCCGGGCCATGGCCTCGGTGACACCGAGGGACGCAGCGAGGGCGTCATAGGTGCCGTACTCCTTCCGCAGGGCTGCGAGGAACTCCTCCATGGTCCCCGGCACGACGTTGAGGATGGTCGGCGCGTAGCGCTCGACCTCCTCGGTCGAGTCCGGGTATTCCGCCTTCAGGCGGTCGAGGAGGTTGCCCATGGCCGCGGCGCTCAGCGCATAGTCCTCGACGATGGTCGCATCGGGAACGCCGAGGAAGGCCAGGATCAGCGCGGAGAGCACGCCGGTCCGGTCCTTTCCTGCGCTGCAGTGGAACACCGCGGGCAACGAATCCGGGGAGGCCAGGGCCTCGATGGCCCCGGTGAGCGCCGGTCCGCCTTGCGAGACCATCTCGACATAGCGCGAGGCCACGTAGGAGGCCTCGCCCCACGAGGGGATCTCCTGTGCGGAGGGGAGCACGTCGGTGAGGGGCAGGTCCACATAGCGGACCGGTACCAGGTCCACGGGGAACCGACCACGATGCTCTGCCTCGTCCACCGTCCGGAGGTCGATCACCGTGGCCACCCCCAGGTCGATCACCTGGGCCCGGTCCGCCTCACTCAGCTTGTTGAGACCGTCCGCCCGGAACAGGCGCCGCCAGCCCATCCGATGGCCGTCCCCAGTCCGATAGCCACCCAGGTCTCGGAAGTTGACGCACCCCTCGAAGCTGAGCGCCCGGGTCGGCTCGGGCACCGGCGGACGGCTCCGGTTCGATGCGACGGGGTTGGGGGCTGACATCCCGGGAGCGTACCGTCGGCGGCGGCCGGCGGCCACAGGGGACACGCCGCACGGCCACGCCGGGTGTCAGTCGCCCGCCACCACGTCCACCAGTTTGCGGCCCTTGCGGCTGGTGAACCGGACCGTGCCGTCGGCCAACGCGAACAGGGTGTCATCGCCGCCCAGGCCCACATTGACGCCGGGGTGGAACTTGGTGCCCCGCTGGCGCACAATGATGGCCCCTGCCCGCACCGAGGTGCCGCCGAACGTCTTGACCCCCAATCGCTGAGCGTTCGAATCGCGGCCGTTGCGGGTCGAACCGCCACCTTTGGTCTTCGACATGTCTTCGTGTTCCTTCCGTTCTTCCTCGTGCTCGTGCTCGTCCTTCAGGCCCCCGGACCAGGTGGCCCGGCGCCGATCGGCGCCGATCGGGAGGACACCCGGGACCCGAATCGCCCGGCCGCTCCGTCGCCGGTGCCCGGCCGGCGAAGCTCAGCCGGTGGCGCTGATCGACGTGATGGCGATCGTCGAGTACCGCTGGCGATGACCCCACCGGGTGCTCTGGTTCGACTTGTTCTTGTAGGTGAAGCCCCGGATCTTCGGCCCGAGCTCCTCTCCCACCACGGTGGCGGTCACCGACGAGCCGGCCAGCTGGTCCGGGGTGGCCAGCACGGTATCGCCGTCCACCACCAGCACCGGCGCGAAGGTCACCTCCGACCCGGGGGACTCCCCCAGCAACTCGACCCGGAGCTGCTGGCCCTCGGCCACCCGCTCCTGTTTGCCTCCGGTTTTGATCACTGCGTACATAGGGCCAGCAGTCTACCGCTCGGGGTCCTCGAAAACTATTCCCCGTCCGTTGCAGACCTCGCAGGTCGTGGACATCGACTCGATCAGCCCCTCGGAAACCCGCTTCCGGGTCATCTCCACGAGGCCCAGCTCGGAGATGTCGAAGACCTGGGTGCGGGTCTTGTCCCTGGCCAGGGCCGAACGCAGGGCACTGCCCACCTTGTCGCGGTTCTCCCGGATCTCCATGTCGATGAAGTCGATGACGATGATGCCGCCGATGTCCCGGAGACGGAGCTGGCGGGCGACCTCCTCGGCCGCCTCCAGGTTGTTGCGATAGACGGTCTCCTCCAGGTTGGTGGTCCCGACGTTCTTGCCGGTGTTGACGTCGATCACCGTCAGCGCCTCGGTCCGATCGATGACCAGCGAGCCGCCCGACGGGAGATAGACCTTGCGGTCGAGGGCCTTGTGCAGCTGCTCGTGCACGTGGTAGCGCTCGAAGACCGGCAGGGACTCCACCTCGGGGTCGAAGTACTCCACCCGGTCGGACAGTTCCGGGTTGACCGCGCCCACGTAGTCCCGGACCTGCTCGTAGAGGGCCGGGTCGTCGATGACCACGGCCCGGTACTCGCGGTTCAGCTCTTCGCGGATGACCCGGACCGCGATGGCCGGCTCCCGGTACAACAGGGCCGGGCCCTGGCCCCGGGTGGCCTCGGCGGCGATGGACTCCCATTGGTTCGCCAGGCGCTCGACGTCGTTGCCCAGCTCCTCGGCGCTGGCTCCGGCTGCCGCCGTCCTCACGATGAGCCCGTGCCCCTCGGGCCGGACGCCGTCGACGATCCTTCTCAGCCTCTTGCGCTCGCTGTCCTCGAGGCGCTTGGAGATGCCGTACGCCGTGCTGTTGGGGACCAGCACCACGAACCGGCCGGGGAGCGAGACCTCCTGGGTCAGGCGGGCGCCCTTGGCCCCGATCGGGTTCTTCGTGACCTGGCACAAGATGGTCTGGCCCGGACGGAGCAGCTGTTCGATCCGGGGCTGGCCGGGGGAGGCTCCGGATTCCACGTCCTCGGTGTCGAAGCGGACATCCCCGTGGTAGAGCACCGCGTTCTTGGGTGTTCCGATGTCGACGAACGCCGCCTCCATGCCCGGCAGGACGTTCTGCACCCGGCCCCGGTAGATGTTGCCGTCGATCTGGGTTGCGTCGTCGGCCGCCCGGGAGATGTAGTGCTCGACCAGGGTGCGGCCCTCGAGCAGGGCGATCTGGGTCATCTCGGGACGGACGTGGACGCAGATCATGTAGCGTCCCACCGCCTTGCCTCGGCGTTCGCGCCCGCCCCGGCGCCCTTCCGTCCGGGCGGCGGGGCCGCCGCGGAGCGCAGAGCCGGTCGTCGGCGGGCCCTTGGTCGCGGCCGCCGGAGCGCCGCCGCCCGGGGTGGCCCCGCTTCCGCCGCCCGAACGCGACCGAGATCGCCCTCCCCCGGTTGATCGTCCCGGGCCTCGACCGGCCACCGGGGAGCCCCGCCCGTCGTTGCCTCCGCCGTTCCGGTTGCCTCCACCGTTCTGGGGGCCGGTGGGTCGGGCGGGGCGGCTGTCGCCGATCTTGGGGCGCTCCGGAGCTACGGCCGGGGTCGGGCCGGCAACCACCGCCGACGGACCGGAGGCCCCGGGCTCCGCCGATGCCCCAGCCGGGGCGGGATGAGCCACCGTCGATGCGGTGGGCCCGGGATCGGTCCGGCCCTCGGAGCGAGCGGGCGCCGTTCCATCGCCGGTCCGGCCCCTGCCCCGACCGCCCCGGGAGCCGCGCCGCCTCCGGTTCGGGCCGTCCCCGCCTCCCTGGTCCCGGCCACCGGCGGTGCCGGCAACCGGGTCCCTCGGGCCGTCAGCGGCGGCGCCGTTCGCCACCGGCGGTGGCGCGGCGTCGACAGCCTCCGGGGCGGCCTTGGTCGAATCGGTCTCCGCGGTTGCCGTCGGGGATCCCGGCGGGTCCGCAGGGACCTCCACCGGCTGCCCGATTGGTGCATCTGACATCGAATTCCCTTCTCGTCCTGCTCATGACGCACGCTCCAGCGCGTGCGCGGCGCGGTGGGTGCCGGTCGGTTCACCCCTCCGTCGGAGGGGCTCCTCCCGGATGCCCTCGCGCTCGATCCATTGTTGAGTTCTGCGTGCCCGGTCGAGCACCGGGGTTCCTGCGGCCGTGCCTCGACCGTGGGCGTCTCCCAGCGACCCGTCCCCCGCCGGGCCCCCTGACGCGGCCACCAGGCCCCGGACCAATTCGATCGGCCGGACCCCCCGGGGTCGGGTGGCCAGCTCCGCCACCACACCGATCGGCCGCCGGCCCTCGGCCATGGTATTCCTCCCGGCCGGTACCCGATGACCTTCCACCGCCAGGGCCAGCACCGACGGCCGGAGGTCGTCGTGCTCCTCCCTGCCCTTCCGCTCCCTCACGATGGGCACCACCGGCGCGGCGAGGAGGGTCCTGACCTGCGCTTCGAGCTCGTCCCTGGAGATCCCGGCGATGTCCATGGACCACGAGCAGGAGGTGACCTCCTGCTGCAGCGAGCCGGCCCGGCGCTCGATCGGAGCTGCCGCCTCGACCTCGATGCCGGCAGGCAGGAGGTCGGAGAGCCGCCCGGGCAACGCCTCCACCTCGATGCCGGCTGTCTCGGGGCGATGCCGGTCGAGGACCACGTCGAGGTATTCGGCCAGCGACTCACAGCCGGTCGGGAGGGCCAGCCCGAAGCTGAGCTGGGGCCGGGGGGAGAACCCCTCGGTGTAGGCCAGCGGCAGTCCGGCACGCCTCAGCGCCCGTTCCCACATCCGGGCCACGTCGCGTTGGCTGGTGAAGCGGATCCGACCGAGCTTGGTGAAACGGAGCCGTATTCGCACCTCAGCCTTTCCCCCCTCCGACCCCTACTTCGCCACGCCGGTCCGGCCCGTGGGCCGGCACGGCACCGGACGGCGCCGTCGTGAGGAATCGTACCGGCACCCGGCCCCCGGATGAGAGATCCTGCCCGGTGCCCTGGCTGCCGCCCGCCGGGGGCACCGCCGAGGCGACCACATGTTCGATGCCGAAGCCGGTGCATGCCCCGCAGTCGTAGCAGGGCGTCCAGCGGCAGTCCGCCAGCCCGTGCTCGGCCAGGGCGTCCAACCAGTCCTGCCACAGGAAGTCCCGGTGCAGCCCGGCCGAGAGGTGGTCCCAGGGCAGCGCCTCGTCCTCGGACCGGTGGCGGTAGACGGCGTCCTCGAGGGACATCCCGTGGTCGGCGAGGGCCTCGGTCCACAGCCGCAGGTCGAAATGCTCGGTCCACTCCTGGAAGGTGCCCCCGCGCCGCCACACCTGCTCGATCACCCCGCCCATCCGCCGGTCGCCGCGGCTGACGATGCCCTCGGCCGCCGTGGCCTTGGGATCGTGCCACCGGACGGTCAGGCCCCGCACCGGTCGGGCGGCGTCGCGGAGCAGGTGGATCTTGCGGGTGAGCTCCTCGATGGTGTTCTGGCCGAACCACTGGAACGGGGTCTGCACCTTGGGGACGAACCCCCCGACCGAAGCGGTCACGGTCACCCCTTTGTGGTACCGGCGGCCGATGGCCACGCACTGCTTGGCCAGCTCCACGATGCCCAGGGTGTCCTCGTCGGTCTCGGTGGGGAGCCCGATGAGGAAGTAGAGCTTGACCCGTTTCCACCCCTGGCTGAAGGCGGCGTCGACCGCGGCGTAGAGGTCCTCCTCGCGGATCAGCTTGTTGATCACCTGGCGCATGCGCCAGGTGCCCGCCTCGGGGGCGAACGTGAGTCCAGTCCTCCGCACCCGTTGGATCTGGGCGGCGGTGCCCACGGTGAAGGCATCGACCCGGAGGCTGGGAAGGCTCACCGACACCTGGCCCGAACAGGACGGGTCCTCGATGATCGAGGTGACCGTCTCCTCGATGCCCGAGTAGTCGGCGCTGGAGAGCGAGGTCAGGGCCACCTCGTCGTACCCGGTGCGGGCCAGGCCGTCGCCGACCATGGTCCGGACCTGGTCACCCGGCCGCTCCCGGACCGGCCGGGTGACCATGCCGGCCTGGCAGAACCGGCAGCCCCGGGTACACCCCCGGAACAGCTCGACGTTGAGGCGGTCGTGGACCACCTCGATGAGCGGCACCAGCTGCTGTTTGGGGTAGGGCCAGCGGCCGAGGTCGGCGATGGTCCGCTTCTCCACCCGCGCCGGGACCTCGGCGTAGCGCGGCGTGGTGGCGACCAGGCGCTGTTGGGCTCGGCCCGGGGCGGCCCGGGCAGGTGCGGGCCCGGGCCCGTAGTCGGCCGCGTAGCACCCGGGGACGTAGACCCCGGGCAGTCGGGCCAGGGCCCGCAACCTCGCCTGCCGGATGTCCGCGGCCCGGTCGGTCCCCCCGGCCGGGCCCGCCGCCGGCGCCGCCTTGGACGCGGCCAGCACCTCGTTGATCTCGCCGATCGCCTCCTCCCCGTCCCCCAACACGAAGCAGTCCACGAAGTCGGCCAGCGGCTCCGGGTTGAAGGCGCAGTGGCCACCGGCCACCACGATCGGGTCGTCGGCCGTGCGGTCGGCGCCGTGGAGCGGCACCTCGGACAGGTCGATCAGGTTGAGGACGTTGGTGTAGACCAGCTCGGCGGAGAGGTTGAAGGCCAGGACGTCGAAAGCACGGGCCGGCAGGTGGCTCTCGAGCGAGAAGAGGGGCAGCCCGGCGGCGCGCATCGCCGCCTCCATGTCCACCCACGGGGCGTAGGCCCGCTCGGCCACGGCGTCGTCGCGCTCGTTGAGGATCTCGTAGAGGATCTGGAGCCCCTGGTTGGGGAGGCCGATCTCATAGGTGTCGGGGTAGACGAGCAGCCACGCGACGGACCCGGGACCGTGCTCGGGCATCTGGGCCCCGAGCTCGCCGCCGATGTAGCGGGCCGGCTTCGTGACCTGGGACAACAGGGCTTCTACCCGTGGCCAAAGGCTCTCCATCTCCCCCTCCATCCTAGGGCCACCCAGCGGTGCCTGGACCCGGGCCGCCCACCCGGACCCGATCTGCTCACCCGGAGCTCGCTCCCGTCGGTGAGGAGGTCGTCGTGGTCGAGCCCGCCGGGAGCGCCGTGGAGGTGGGGAGGTCCACGGGGTTCGGGTTCTGGATCACCGTCTGGCCGGGGGGAATGGCCGGGGAGGTGACCGGGTGGGCGGCCAGGTAGTCGAAGATCTGGCTCACCACCGGGGCCGATGCCGCCGCGCCGTAACCGGCCTGGTCGATCACGCAGACCACCACGTACTGGGGGGCGGTGGCCGTCGGGCCCCAGCCGACGAACCAGGCGGTGGGCTCCTTGCCGATCTCGGTGTCGGCGGTGCCGGTCTTCCCGGCCACGCCGCCGGGGAAGGTCTTGAGGCCGCCGGAGACGCCGTAGGCGGTGCCGCCGGGGGAGTTGACCACTCCCTCGAAGCCGGTGAGCAGGGCCTGGTGGAGGCTGGGCGACAGGTTCACGTGGCCGGTGACCTGGGGGGCGTACTTCTTCAACACCGTCCCGGACGGGGAGACGATGGCCGCGGCCACCTGGGGGGCGTACCGGGTGCCGCCGTTGGCGAAGGTCGCATAGGCCACTGCCTGCTCGATGGGGGTGATGACGGTGGTCCCCTGCCCGAACGCCATCTCGACGTTGTCGCCCGCGTACCAGGTGGTGTTGGGGAAGCCCTTCGGGCTCATGGCGTGCAGCTTGAGCCGCTCGGCCTGGCTGTCCACCCGGCCCTGGACCTCGCCGGGCAGGTCGATGCCGGTCAGCTCGCCGAGCCCGTACTGGTGGGCCTGGTCCTGGATCGGGGTCTGCCCGTAGGCCGGGTTGGCCCGGTTGTCGTAGAACATGGCTCCCAGGTTGTAGAAGAAGTCGTCACTGGACACGGTGATCGCGCTCGAGATGTTGAAGGTGCCGTTCGGGTCGCCTTCGCTGTTGTGGAAGATGCAGGTCGTGCTGCCGTACTGGCACCCGGGGATCTTGTAGGTGCCGCTGTCGTAGAAGGAGTAGCCCGGGGTGATCAGGCCGAGCCCGAGGGCGGCGGTGGCGGTGTTGAGCTTGAAGGTGGACCCGGGGGTGTAGAGCCCCTGGATCGTGCGGTTGAGCTGGGGGTCGTTGCCCTTCGGGTCCTGGAGCGCCGCGTAGGCGGCGTTGGAGATCCCTCCCACCCAGACCGAGGGGTTGTAGGTGGGGAACGAGGAGAGGGCGTACACGGCACCGGTCTGCGGGCTCATCACCACCACCGCCCCGCCGGTGGCCCCCGGGTAGCATCCGGCATTGGTGTTGCACTGGGGATCGAACGTGCGGCGCAGACTGGTGATCTGGCTGGCCAGGGCGTTGTCGGCCACCTGCTGGAGGTTGGTGTCCAGGTTGGTGACCACGTTGTTGCCGGCGGTGGCCTGGGTGGTCCTGAGGGTGCCGACCACCTGGCCTTTGGGGTCGACCTCCAGCTGCTGGCTGCCCGGGGTGCCTCGCAGGTCGGACTCGTACTGCCGCTCGAGGCCCGACTGGCCGAACGGGTCGCCGGCCTGGTATCCCTGGGCCGAATGGGCCTTGAGGTCGGTTGTGTTGATGGCCCCGACATACCCGAGGGTCTGGGCCGCCGGGTAGCCGGTCTGGGCGGGCCCGGGGAGCTCCACCTGGGGGTAGTTCCGCTGGGTCGTCGCCACCCAGGACACACCGGGGAAGTCGTCCTGGTGCTCTTTGATGTAGAGGATGTCGGCGGGCGGTGCGTCGGACAGGATCGGCACCGGCTTGTAGATGCTGTTGCGGAGGTCGGCGATGGAGGCATTGATCTGGGCGGAGGTCTCTCCGATCAGGGTGGCGAGCCGCCCGACCACCTCGGGATGCTGCTGAGCGGCTACCCGTGACAGGGTGATCTGCCGGACGACCAGATTGTTGGCCAGCGGATTCCCGTATCGGTCGAGGATGAGGCCGCGCGCCGGGTCGACGGCCACGGCGCGGATCTGGTTGGCCGACACGGCGTGGGCCGCGGCCGGTGCCTGCAGCACCTGCAGCGTCCACAGTCGGAGTCCCAACAGGGCGAAGAGCCCGGCGACGACGAGCCCGGCGATCCGCAGGCGGAGCCCGGGGCGGGACGCACTGGTGTCCGGGGCGTCGAGCACCGCCCCGACCGAGAAGCGGTTCTGGCGGAGCTTGGGCTGGCGGGGTTTCTTCCGCTGGGGGCTGCGGTCCTTCTCCGGGCGCAGATAGTGCCGGCCGCCGTTGAACGGGTGTCGCAGGGATCGGCTCACGGGCGTCCAGTATCCCAAGCCGGGGGACGGATGGGTACGCGCGTCCGCCTGCAGCTCATCGCAGGACGCCGGTTGCGGTGGCCGAGGTGGGCACTCCTTCCGTCGAGACCTCGGGCAGCGCCCAGGCCACCAAGCGCAGGGCGGGCAGGGCCAGGACGGCATTGACCAGCGACACGAGCAGCACGATCTGAGCCACGCCGGCGTGGAGCATCTGGGGCTGGCCCAGGACCGACCCCAGCACCGCATAGATCAATTCGTAGAGCGCGCTGCCGGCCAGGGCGGCGAAGGGAGGGAGCCACAGGGCCGTGCGGTCCAGAGCCAGGGTGGCCGCGCCCACCGCGAACCCGACCAGGCAGCCGACCAGCGCCGACAGCCCGAACGGGGTGGGCAGGAAGAGGTCGGCCACCAGTCCGGCCCAGAACCCCATCGACGCGCCCCGGCTCGGTCCACCGACGATGCCCGCCACGATGGGCAGGAGGATCATGATGTCCGGGTGGAGTCCCCCGACCCGGAGGTCGAGGACCAGGGTCTGTTGCACGGTGACGAAGAGGGCCATCACCAGGCCGATCCGGGCCACGTCCCGCACCGTCATCGGGGCACCATCCAGACCGGTCCGGACCGGACGGACCGGGTCATCACGCTGGTCTCACGGCGAAGGCCCGTAGGACAACAGCACCGACACGTAGCGGAGATGGGGGAGGTCGGCCGCCGGCTGCAGCGCCACCGACTCCTGGGAGGCGGTGGCGCCGGTCTTGGACGAGACCACCTTGGCCACCGGGATCCCGGCGGGGAAGAGGGCGCCCTGGAGCCCGCTGGTGACAAAGGTCTCCCCGACGGCCAACGGTGTGTTGGTGGGGACCAGGTCGGCGTCGAGGGGCTTGCCCGAGCCCTGGCCGTTCAGAACCGCCAGCGAACCGGGGGGCGGGCCGTAGCGGGCACCGACCACCGACTGGCCGTCGGTGACCAGCCGCACCGTGGCCGTGTCGTGGTTGGCCTGGACGACCTGTCCGACCAGCCCGCCGGCCCCGACCACCGGCATGTCGAGCTGCACGCCCTGGTCACGCCCGACCCCGATGTCGATGGTGGCGGCGAAGTCGCTGGTTCCGTAGTTGGTCACCTCGGCCGGCACGTTCTGCAGGTTCCCGACGAAGGGCAGGTTGAGCAGCGCGCTGAGCTGCTTCATGGCCTGCTCGGTGTCGGCCGCCGATCGCTCCTGCATCTTCAGATGGTCGATCTCGGCCTGGAGCCGCTGGTTCTGCTGGCGGACGGCACCGTAGTGGACCGAGCCGGCGAGGAAGCTCCCAACCGGCTGGGTGACATCGTTCACCGCGGACCGCACCGGCGCGAATGCGTCGGCCGACGCCGACTTCATTCCTGAGATGACCCGGTGGAACCCGCCCCGCGCGTCGAGGGTGATGATGGTCACCGAGGCCAGGACCAACAGGAGCAGCGTGGTGCGGGGCCGGCGGGACCGCCGCGACTTCGCCACGGGAGACGAGCTCTCCGGTCGTTCAGCGAGCGGACGAAGTGATGAGGACCTGCTTCAAGGCCTCGAACTCCTCGAGGCACTGCCCACTCCCTATGGCCACGCAGTTCAGCGGGTCCCGGGCCACAACGATCGGCATGCCCGTCTCCTGGGTCAGCCGGCTGTCGAGCCCGTGCAGCAGCGCGCCGCCGCCGGTCAGGACGATGCCCTGTTCCATGATGTCCGCAGCCAGCTCGGGGGGCGTCCGGTCGAGGGTGACCTTGACAGCGTCGACGATGGCCGACACCGGCTCGTCGATGGCCTTGCGGATCTCCTGGGTCGAGATGACCACCGTCTTGGGCAGTCCGGTGACCAGGTCGCGGCCGCGGATCTCGGCGTGCAGCTCCTCTTCGAGCTCATAGGCCGAGCCGAGAGCGATCTTGATCTCCTCCGCGGTTCGTTCGCCCAACGCCAGGCTGTACTCCTTCTTGACGAAGGACACGATCGCCTCGTCCAACTCGTCGCCGCCGATCCGGATGGACTGGCTGGTCACGATGCCGCCGAGCGAGATGACCGCCACCTCGGTGGTGCCCCCGCCGATGTCGACGACCATGTTGCCGGTCGGCTCGTGGACCGGCAGCCCCGCCCCGATGGCTGCGGCCATCGGCTCCTCGATGATGTAGGCCTTGCGGGCGCCTGCGTACTCCGCTGCTTCCATCACTGCCCGCTGCTCGACGCCGGTGATCCCCGACGGCACGCAGATCACCATGCGCGGCTTGGCGAACCGGCGCTGGTGCACCCGGTGGATGAAGTAGCGCAGCATCTTCTCGCAGATCTCGAAGTCGGCGATGACCCCGTCCTTCAACGGCCGGATGGCCTGGATGTGGCTCGGGGTCCGGCCGATCATCCGCTTGGCCTCGGCCCCGACGGCCAGCGGCCGGCCGTCCTTCACGTTGACGGCCACCACCGAGGGCTCGTTGAGCACGATGCCCCGGCCGCGCACGTAAACCAGGGTGTTGGCGGTTCCGAGGTCGACCGCCATATCCCGGCCGAGAAGCGAGAAACTGTTGTCGCGCATCAACGATGCACTCCTCCGTCAATATTGGATCGGGGCTGCGGGTATCGGATCGGGACGGCGCGAGCGCGTGTCGCCCACACCTGGGCTCCGCTGCACCCGTGTCCGGCGCAGCGGCTTGTGCCCCTCAGGCTACGGGAATCGCCCGGCGGGCACAAGGGCGCCTCCAGGGGTTTCGCGGCCCCAGGGGAGGTGAGCCCCTGGTCAGGAGGGCCGCGGCCGCCGGGCCGTTCAGTCCAGGGCCGGGAAGAAGATCCCGATCTCCCGGGTCGCAGCCTCCTCGGAGTCAGATCCGTGGATCAGGTTCTCCGCCACCTCGGTGGCCAGGTCGCCCCGGATGGTGCCGGGCGCGGCCTCGGCCGGGTCGGTGGACCCCATCAGGGAGCGGACCACCCTGTAGGCCTGACCCGGCCCCTCCACCACCAGCACCATGGCCGGGGAGCGGGTGATGAACGCCACCACGTCCTCGAAGAACGGCTTCCCCTCGTGCTCGCCATAATGGGCCCTGGCCACCTTGGCGGTGATCGTCCTCAGTTCGCCCGCCACCAGGGTCAGACCCTTGCGCTCCATCCGGCCGATGATCTCGCCCACCAGGCCGCGTTCGACGGCATCGGGCTTGCAGATGACAAGAGTTCGTCCCACGAGCGAGGCAGGCTAGCCGACCCCGGGGCGCCCGTTCAGACCGCATCGGGGCCCAACAGGCGTCGGGCATCGGCCACCACGTACAGCGAGCCGCACACCACGACCCGGTCGTCGGAACCGGCCCGTGCGACCGCCAGGGTCACCGCCTCCTCAGGCGAATCGGCCACCAGGGCGTCCATACCGAGGCCGGCGGCGGCCGCCGCCACCACCCCGGCATCGAGCGCCCGAGGCGAGTGGGGCGAGCAGGCCACGACCGAACGGATGCCGGCGGTGAGCAGCGCCTCGAGCATGGCGGTGGGATCCCGGCCGGTGAGCATGCCCACCACCGCCTGCGACGCGCCCTCCACCGTGAACTCCTCGACCATCGACCGGGCCAGGACGATCATCCCGGCCACATTGTGGGCGCCGTCGACCACCACAAGCGGACGCCGGCCGATCACCTCCAGCCGACCGGGGACCCGCACCCCCGACAGGGCCTGTTCGACCAAGTCCTCCGGCAGCGGGGTGTCGAAGAACGCCTCGGCCGCAGCCATGGCGCATGAGGCGTTGTCCCCCTGGTGGGCGCCATGCAACGGGACCAACAGCTCGCCGTAGGCCCTCCCCGGGGTCCGGACATCGATCAGCCGGCCGCCGACGGCCAGCCGGTTGGCGGTGCAGGCGAAGTCCCGGTCGCGTGCCCACACCCCGGAGGCACCGACTTGGTGTGCGGCCCGGTCGAACAGCGCCGCCAGCGTCGGGTCGGTCTCCCCGACGACCACCTGGCTTCCCGGCTTGAAGATGCCGGACTTGTCGGTGGCTATGTCCTCGAGGGTCGGCCCGAGCACCTCGGTGTGGTCGAAGCTGATGTTGGTGACCACGGCCACGTCCCCGTCGACCACGTTGGTGCAGTCCCACAGGCCCCCCAACCCCACCTCGACCACCGCCGCGTCCACCGCCTCGTCGGCAAACCAGGCCAGCGCGGCCGCGGTCAGAAGCTCGAACCGGGTCGGGCGATCGTCCATCAGCCGTTCGAGCCGGGCCAGCGATCCGAGCACCTCGACGAAGGCATCGTCATCGATGGGCTCGCCGTTCCGGCAGAGGCGCTCGTTCACCCGGTTCAGGTTGGGGCTGGTGTACGTGCCGACCCTCAGGCCGCGGGCACCGAGCAGGGCGGTGGCCATCGCCGCCGTCGACCCTTTGCCGTTGGTCCCGGTGATGTGGACCGAGGGATAGGCCTCCTGGGGATCACCCAGCAGGCCCACCAGGGCGCGCATGCGCTCCAGGGTGGGGAGGGAGCGCTTCGACGGCATGTTCGACTCGAAGTCGATATGCCCGTCGAGCCAGACCAGGGCGTCGGGAAGGTCGTCGAAGCTCACGTGGGGACCCGGGCCCGTCCTCTGCGGGTCCGGCACCGCCGTCGTGCCGGACTCGGGCCTGTCCTTACGATGCAGCCCGGCGGCTCCGGGTCGCCTTGGCCGGAGTCGTGCTCAACGGCACCAGGGTGGGGTGGACCTTGTCGAGCACCACGGCCCGGTCCACGACGCACTTGGAGATGTCGGTACGGCCGGGGAGGTCGTACATCACCTCGAGGAGGACCTCTTCGAGGATGGCCCGCAAGCCCCTGGCGCCGGTGCCCCGCAGGAGCGCCTGTTCGGCCACCGCCTCGAGGGCATCCTCGGTCAGTTCGAGCTCGACGTGATCGAGCTCGAACACCCGCTTGTACTGGCGGGTGAGGGCGTTCTTCGGCTCCACCAGGATCCGGATGAGGGCGTCCTTGTACAGGTGGGACACCGCGCTCACCACCGGGAGGCGTCCGATGAACTCGGGTATGAGCCCGAACTTCATCAGGTCTTCGGGGAGCACGTCACGGAGCAGCTCGGAGTCGTCCCGCTCGGACGCCTTGCGCACCTCGGCCCGGAACCCCATCCCCTTGCGGCCGATGCGGTTCTCGATGATCGTGTCGATGCCGGCAAAGGCGCCACCGCAGATGAACAGGATGTTGGTGGTGTCGATCTGGATGAACTCTTGGTGGGGATGCTTGCGGCCGCCCTGGGGCGGGACGGAGGCGGTCGTGCCCTCGAGGATCTTCAGGAGCGCCTGCTGGACGCCCTCACCGGACACGTCCCGGGTGATCGACGGGTTCTCCGACTTCCGGGCGATCTTGTCGATCTCGTCGATGTAGATGATCCCCGTCTCGGCCCGCTTGACGTCGTAGTCGGCGGCCTGGATGAGCTTGAGGAGGATGTTCTCCACGTCCTCGCCCACATAGCCGGCCTCCGTCAGGGCCGTCGCATCGGCAATGGCGAAGGGTACGTTGAGCATCCGGGCCAGTGTCTGGGCCAAGAGGGTCTTTCCGCAGCCGGTCGGACCCAGCAACAAGATGTTCGACTTGGACAGTTCGACTTCGTTGTCGTGGGTCCCGTTGCTGTCCGCCTGCACCCGCTTGTAGTGGTTGTAGACGGCCACCGACAGGATCTTCTTGGCGTACTCCTGCCCGATCACATAGTCGTTCAGGAACTCGAAGATCTCCTTCGGCTTCGGGAGCTCCTCGAAGGAGAGCTCGGTGGTGTCGGCCAGCTCCTCGGCGATGATGTCATTGCAGAGCTCGATGCACTCGTCGCAGATGTAGACACCGGGCCCGGCGATCAGTTTCTTCACCTGTTTCTGCGACTTCCCGCAGAAACTGCACTTGACCAGATCGCCACCGTCTCCGAACTTCGCCACGTCGGTTTCCCCTTGCCCTTCTGTCAGCGATCCCAGTCGTCCAGCCGTGCGTCATGCCCGATCTGCCCCGGCCGCACCTCGGCCATGTCCCCCACAACTCTAGCTGCTGGCCCGGCCACGGCCGGTACCCGTCATGGGACTACGCCGCCCCGACCGCTTCGATGCCGATCGAGTCCCTGGCCGTGATGACCTCGTCGATCAGTCCGTAGGTCACCGCCTCCTCTGCGGTCATGATGAAGTCACGATCGGTGTCCTTCGACACCCGTTCGATGGTCTGCCCAGTGTCTGCGGCCAACATCCCGTTCAGGAGGTCACGCATCCGGAGGATCTCCCTGGCCTGGAGCTCGATGTCGCTGGCCTGACCCTCGACGCCGCCGAACGGCTGATGCAGCAGGATCCGTGCATGGGGAAGGGCGAAGCGCTTCCCGCGGGTGCCGGCTCCGAGGAGCACGGCCGCGGCCGACGCCGCCTGACCGAAGCAGAACGTGGACATGTCCGGTTTGATGTACTTCATGGTGTCGTAGATGGCGAACAGCGCCGTGATGTCCCCGCCGGGCGAATTGATGTAGAGGTGGATGTCCTTGTCCGCTTCCTCCGATTCGAGGAAGAGCAGCTGGGCGCAGACCAGGTTGGCCACCGTGTCGTTGATCGGCGTGCCGAGGAAGATGATCCGCTCCCGGAGCAGCCGCGAGTACAGGTCGTAGTTGCGTTCACCGCGGCTGGTGGACTCGACCACCCAAGGCACGCTGTAGGCCTGTGCATCCATCTCCCTGGTTCCCTCCATAGCACTCACTCCGGATCCTCCTCGGCCTCGTTCACCGTCAGGTCATCCCGTGACACGGGGTTCCCGTCCTCATCCAGCAACTCGACGTTGTCGATCAGCCAACGCATCGCCTTGGACTTGCGTCGATCCGAGCGTACCGCCGGGAGGCGCCCGGCCCGGTCCAATCGCTCGCGAACCTGGTCGACATCCATTTCCAGCTGGTCACCCATGACCGCCAGCTCCTCATCGAGCTCCTCGTCGGTCACCTCGACGCCCTCCTCCTCCACGAGGGCCCGCAGCGCGAGGTCGACCTTCACGCTCTGCAGCGCAGCGGCCCGGAGCTCGTCGAGGAATTCCTGCTCGTCGCGGCCGGTGGCGCCGAGGAACTGGCCGAGGTTCATCCCCTGGCTGTCCAGGCGGTGATTCAGGTCGTGGATCCGCTCGCGCAGCTCCTCGAGCACCAGCTGCTCGGGGATCTCCTCGGTGACCAGCTCGACCAGCGCTTCCGCCGTCTTCTGTTGGAGCGCCATCTGTGCCCGGACGATGTGGCGCCGGCGCAACCCCGCCGAGATGTCAGCGGTCAGCTCCTCGACCGTGTCGAACTCGGACGCTTCCGATGCCCACTCGTCGGTTACCTCGGGAAGGACCAGTCGCTTCACGTCCTTCACCAGCACCCGGAACGAGACCGGCGCCTCTGCGGGGGCCTCGAAGGCGAAGATGTCACCCCTCTTCGCCCCGCGGAGGTGCTCGTCGAGCTCCGGGGTCACCAGACCGCTCCCGACCTCGTAGAGGAAGTCTTCGGCATCGAGGTCGCCTTCGCCCTCGTCGTCGTCGCCCACACGGCCGCCACGCTTGCCGTGGAGGTCGATGGTGACCTGGTCTCCATCCTGTGCAGGACGCGACACCTCCACCAGCTCGCCGGAGGTGGCCCGGAGGCGGTCGATCTGCGTGTCGATCTCGTCGTCGGTGACCTCGAGGCTCGGCAGGGTTACGACCAGGCCCCGGTAGCCGGGAATGGCCACGGTGGGCCGGACCAGGACCACCGCGTCGAAGGACACAGCTCCGGACTCCTCGCCCGAGGTGATGTCGATCTCAGGCTGGTCGATGGGGTCGACCTCGGTGTCGGTGACGGCGCGGGCGTAGAAGTCGGGAAGCGCCTCGCGGAGCGCCTCGCCCCGCATCGCCGCCGCCCCACCCATGCGCGCCTCGATGACCCGCCGGGGAGCCTTCCCGGGACGGAATCCCGGCACCCGGACCTCCCGGGCCAGCCGGTTGATGACCGAGTCGAGGGCCTCGCTCATCTCCGTCTCGTCGATCTCGACGGACAGTCGGACCCTGTTGCCCTCCTCGGGCGCGGCGGTGGCTCGCATACGAATTGGTGAGTGTACTGGCCGCCGGGATGACCGACCCTCCCCCGGACCCCCGGCGGCCCGGTGTTCCGGGTCGGGAACCTGGTCATCGGAGGCCGGTGACCGGATGGCCCTCAGATCATGAAGGACATCGACTCGACCACCCGGCGGCCGATCCCGGCGTCGCCCCTGACCGACACCCGGCCCGAGGCCAGCACCTCTGCCGCCGCCACCCGTCCGAATCCCAGTCTCCAGAATGTCTCCTGGTCCATGCCCAGCTCCACGATCGGGGGGTCGGGAGGCGGCGCGGGAGCGAGTCGGGCGCGACCCTCCTCCATCGTCACCACGATCTGGCGACCCAGGGCCCCGGTCACGCTGAACAGCACCGAGGAGCCGTCGGGAGGTGCGACCCGCTTGCCGACCACATAGGGCATGGTCCGCTCGCACCGGTCGAGCGCTGTCGCCTCGCCCGGCCCGTCGCGACCGCCCGGCCGGCCGACGGCCCGGCGGATGTCCTGCTCGTGTGCCCAGGTGTCGAGGACGCGGGTCTCCATGAACTGTCGGTACGCCACCTCGCCCACCGGGCTCCACCCCACCGCGTCCCAGTCGTCAGCCGACATGACCGACAGCGCCTCGATCCGGCACCCGGTGGTCTCTGCGAACTCGGCCAGGACCCCGGGCCCGGGCACCAGACGTCGGGAGTCGACCCAGGCCTCGTTCATCTCCCCGAATTCGTTGGCCACATGGGCCGGGACCTCGGCCGGCCGGGGGGGTGCCGGGTCGCCAAGCAGCATCCGCTCGATCCCGAGGAGATGCGACAGGTTGTCCTTGACACTCCAGCCCGGGCAATCCGTCGGGAGGTCCCACTCGCCGCCCTCGAACTGCTCGCAGACGTCGATCAGGGAGGCCCATACCTCTGCCAGCTGGTCGACGACCGGCTCACCGGGCGCGGCGGGTGCTGTCACCGGGTCCCCCCGTCGTCCGTCCGCGCCCGCATCGATTCGGCTCTCCCGGTGGGCCGTCGGTCAACCCGGGAGATTGGCCTCGATGGCGTCGATGACCTCGGGGGCCTCGGGGTCGACCATCGGCCGAAACCGCCGCACCGTCTCACCGGTGGGCGACACCAGGAACTTCTCGAAATTCCACTGGATGTCCCCGGCTTCGCCGTCCGCGTCGGGAAAGGTGACCAGTTCCGCGTAGACCGGATGCCGGTCGTCGCCGTTCACCTCGACCTTTTCGAACATCGGGAAGCTGACCCCGTAGGTGGTCGAGCAGAAGGTGGCGATCTCCTCGGCCGTGCCCGGCTCCTGGGCGCCGAATTGGTTGCACGGGAACCCGAGCACCGTGAACCCCTTGTCCCCGTAGGTCTTCTGCAGGCGCTCCAACCCCTCGTACTGGGGGGTGAGGCCGCATTGGGAGGCCACGTTGACCAACAGCAGCGCCTTCCCCCGGTAGTCGCCGACCGAGGCCGGATCACCCGTCAGGGAGTGGAGGTCTGGATCGTAGATACTCATCGGGCCAGTGTAGGTGGTCCCGGCGCTCCGCGGCCCTTCCGAGCTGGTTCCGGCGGCACGGTGCTCGACGGCCCGCCGCAGGTCGGATCGACGGCCGCCGCCCTGGTTTTCCGGGCAGACTCACGCCTGGACGGGTAAAGGAAGCCCGTCGTTTGGTCGAAGATACCGGCAAAGGCGTGCGCAGCGTCCAAGGGCTGCCGTTGTGCCGAGGGGTTGAATGGCAAGCGATGACCGTCGAGGTTGAGGAAACGGGCCACCGGACCCGGAAAGGCCGCGACGTCTCGGGCGCGGTGATCGGCGTGCTGGTCAGACTCGTGCATGCCCGCTGCGGGGATGTCGGGGTCGCCCAGATGCTCGCCCTGGCCAGCGAGAGCCGGTCCTTCGGCGAGCTGGCGGACCTGGATGGATGGAGCTCCCTCGACGAGGTGGTGGCGCTGTGCGATGCGGCCGCCCTCGTCACCGGGGACGCGGCCGTCGCCCTCCATGTCGGCACCCTGCTGCTCGCTCCTTCCCCGGGAGACAATTTCACCGACCGGCTCCGGGGCCTCGGCTCCCCGGGCGAGGTGGTGGACGATGTGGCTCGATGGCTGGAACATGTCGAGACCACCTCGGAGGCAGAGGCGCTCGAGGTGGCCGACGACCACGCCCTGGTCGGTGTGACGCCCCGGAGGTCGTCGCGACACGCCCACCTCTGCGAGATGACCCGTGGGATCCTGTCCCGGATCCCCGTCCTCTTCGGGCACGCCCCGGCGCTCGTCACCGAGGCGGAGTGCAGCGCCCGGGGTGGTCGGCGGTGCCTCTACGCCATGAGTTGGGACGCCGACCCGGCGGCCGAGCCGAGCGCAGGGTGGGCGGTGGACGAGAGCCCTCGCCCTCCCCCTCGGACCGGGACGCTGAACGGCCCCCCCGAACCCGCCGGTCGCGCCCGTTCGGCCGGGGCCGCCTGGACTCCCGGGGCCGCCCATTCGGCCGGGGCCGCCTGGACTGCCGGGGCCTGCGACGAGAGCGTCCCCGACGGCGGGTCGGACCAGTCCGTCGCCGAGCTCAGGGCCGAGCTCGACAAGATGACGGTCTTGGTCGAGGGCGCATCGGCAACCGCGCTCGAGCTCCTGGACGACGACGTCGGGTCACTGCTGACCCAGATCGCGGACCGGGCGGACTCGGTGGTGAGTGCCGACCGCTACATCCTGATGGTCAGGGTCCGGACCGACACCCCGATACAACTCCATTACCGGGGGCTCGATCCGGACGAGGCACAGGTCCTGGCGGCGGAGCTCTGGCGCGGGGAGCCCGCCGGAGACGGCGGTTCACGCCTGATCGTCGACATCACCTCGCAGCGGCACCACTACGGACGGCTCGCCGAGCTCCTCCCGGCGGGGGTCGTCCATCCGCATTCCGAGTCACGGGTGCTGGGTCTGTTCGCCCAGTACGCCGCCACTGCGCTCGACGTCTTCGCGGTCATCTCCGAGGCCAAGCGCAGCGATGCCACCGCCCGGGCGCTGCTCTCCTTCTCCGAGGCCCTGTCCCGAGTGACCAACCTGGCCGACCTCGTCCAGCTCCTGGCGGACACCGTCCCCGAGGTCACCGACTGCGACCGGTCGACGGTGTACCTGTGGGAGGCGGATCTCGGCCAGATGACGCCCCGGGCCCGGACGACGGGCACACAGTCGCCCCCCGATGCCTTCATCGGGCCGATCGTCCCCGTGCCCCGAGGTGGCCAACCGCGGCGATGGCCGGGTCCGCCGCACCACGACGACGCCCCCCCATCGGCGGGCACCGAACCGGCCGATGGCACCGGGGACCCAGCACCGTCCGGGTCGCTCGACCCGCTCGTAGTCCACGCCGACCTCTCGTTGATCGACCGCTTGATCAGGCACCGGGAGGTCGTCGTCATCGACCGGACGACCGACGATCCCTCTGTGCGCCGGCTCATGGATCGGTCCGAGACAGCGGCGTCGGTCGTGGCCCCGCTGTTCGCCGCGGGCGAATTCCTCGGGGTGATCTCGGCCAATTTCGGGCCCGATACGCCACTGGCCTCGATTCGGGATGCCGACCTCCACGAGCGCCTCGCCGGTCTCGCCGATCAATCGGCCACCGCGCTGCAGAACCTCGCACTCCTCGAAAAGGTCTCCCACATGGCGTGGCACGACGCGTTGACCGGGCTCCCCAACCGCCGTCTGTTCGAGGACCGGGTCGAGCAGGAACTGGTCAGATCCCGCCGGGTCGGTGAGCCGGTCTGCATGTTCTTCGTCGATCTCGACCATTTCAAGATCGTGAACGACACCTACGGGCACGGTGCCGGGGACGACCTCATCCGACAGGTCGCCGAACGACTGGTGGACACCGTCCGGCGCCAGGACACCGTGGCCCGGGTGGGCGGCGACGAGTTCGCCATTCTGCTGCCCGGGCTCTCCGACCAGCTGGCCATCGACCAGCTGGCGCAGCGGTCGCTCGAAGCCGTGAGCGCCCCCTTCCTGGTCTCCGGCGAGGAGATCTGGGCCTCGGCCTCGATCGGCATCGCCATGGCCCCTGAGCACGGTGACTCCTACGACGAGCTGCTGAGTCGGGCGGACGAGGCGATGTACCGGGCCAAGGCCCGGGGCCGCAACGCCTTCCAGATGTACTCGGACGCCCCGGACTCCTCCGGCCAGGGCCGACAGGCCATCGACGAGCGCTCCCTGTACGCCGATCTGATCCACGCCCTCAGGCACGGCGAGTTCTTCATCCTGTACCAGCCCTACATCGACCTCCGGACCGGTCAGGTGGTGGGAGTCGAGGCGCTGGTCCGCTGGCGGCACCCCACGCTCGGGATACTCGAGCCCGGCTCGTTCATCTCGATGGCCGAACGGAGCGACATCATCGTCGCCCTCGACACCTGGGTGCTCGAGGAGACCTGCCGGCAGGCGCGGATCTGGCTCGACCGGGGACTGCCCCGCCTACGGCTCTCGGTGAACCTGGCATCGAGAGACCTCTCGAACCCCGATCTGTTCGCCCACATCGACCGGGTCCTCGACGAGACCGGCGTCGACCCCTCCCTGCTCGAACTCGAGATCACCGAGCGGGTGGTGCTGGACGAGACCGGGCCGGCCAAAGCCAACATCGAGCGGCTGAGGAGGCTCGGCGTGCGATTCACCATCGACGATTTCGGCACCGGCAATTCCTCGCTGAGCCGTATCGGGTCCTTCCCGGTCAGCACCCTCAAGATCGACGAGTCGTTTGTGCAGGTGCTCGGCCCCGACGGTGACAGCGACTCGCTGGTCGCCGCCATCATCTCCATGGCCGACCGGCTCGGGCTGGAGTGCGTGGCCGAGGGGGTCGAGACCTCGCTGCAGAGCCGGGTGCTGCTCCAGCGCGGCTGCACCACTGCCCAGGGCTACTTCTTCAGTCCGCCGCTGCCGGCGGATGACATCGAGAGGATGATGGCGAGCATCTCGGTGGCCGGTGAGGCGGTGGTCCCGGGGGACGACTGAGCGTGGGCCTGCGGGGCCGACGCCCATCACGAGGTGCTTACTATTGCAAGCGATTGCTAGCCATGGGCCGGGCTATCCCCCCTTGCGGGAGCCTGGACCGGTACGTTCGGTCCATCCGATCACCGGATGCTCGCCCGACCGCCGGATGCTGGCCGTCCGAATCATGAGGAGGAACCATGGCGTCGTATGAGGGATATTGCGTGAAGTGCCGTGAGAAGCGGCAGTTCGAAGGGGAAGAGGTCGAGATGGCCAACGGCCGTCGATCCGCCAAGGGA
>DATKRZ010000085.1:0-37301 GCA_035531955.1 Acidimicrobiales bacterium
CGGCATGACTCGGACATATCCAAATACGGGCCCACGACCGTCATCCCGGGCCGACAACCAACCGGCCGAGCAGGTCGTCCTGCCGATGTTGGAGGCCGTCGATCCGGCTCACCAGGGCATCGCGGGCCTGAGCCAAGACCGTAGCGTGCCGGCCCGCCTCGTCGTGCTCCCTGGATTCCGCAGTGGACTCGGCCACCAGTGCGCGCAGGCGGGTGTCGTCGGCGATGTCGTTGGCCACTGCCAACTGCTCATCGAGGACGGCGAGGTCGGTTCGGGCGCGCACCAGCTGGCGGTGCACGTCACTGAGGCGGCGTTCGATGGTGGCGCGACGCATGGAGCGGCAATTCTACGCATGGCGGCCGCGTGCCCATGCGAGGATCCGCCGAAGGACCGGTGAAGCCCCTGGAGCCCGGGCATACCAACCCGCGGGCCCATCACCGGTTCGGAGACCCCCATCGACGACTGACCCCATCGACCGCTCACGCTCACGGGACCTCCATCACCATCCGGCGCCCCGGATGATTGGCCAGGGCGAGGGGATCGGGCGGCGGCCCCATCCCCGGGCCCGGGGGCGGGGAGGCGGCAAGTGCGCCGGCCGGCCCGCGGCGCGAGAGCCGGGGGCCGGGCACCACATCGTCCCGGAGGTAGGTGGCGGCCGGGCTCAGGTCACCCGGCCAGGCAAAGCCGGCCAGGGCGGCCAGCGTGGTGTTGACCGACCGGGCGTAGCCGGACTCGAACATGCCCCCCATCCACAGCGGCACGCCCGCCGCGGCACAAGAGTCGATGACCTGCAGCGCGGCACCCAGGCCGCCGAGCCGAGCGGGCTTCACGCACACGACCGAACAGGCCCCCATGGCCAGTGCCTCCTCCACGTCCGCGGGTGAGCCGAGGCTCTCGTCGAGGCAGATCGGCGTGCTCATTGCGGCGGCCAGCCGGGCGTGGGCGGCCAGGTCCATCCGGTCGAACGGCTGCTCGAGGCAGAGCAGGTCGAATCGATCGAGGCCACGGAGGTGGCCGTCATCACCGGCGCCATAGGAACCGTTGGCATCCGCCTGCAGTCGAAGGTCCGGCCAGGAACGGCGCACCGCCTCGAGGTGTTCGACGTCCGTGCCCGGGGCGACCTTCACCTTCACCCGGGTGAAACCGGCGTCGACCAGCTCACCGATCCGTGCGACCAACCGGTCCGGGGACGGGGCCAGTCCGGCCATGGCGCCGAGCTCGACGCTCCGACGGTCCACCCCGAGCAGGGCCGCCAATGAGCGGCCCTCGGCCCGGAGGTGGGTGTCGGCCACGGCCATCTCGAGCGCGGCGAAGGCCAGGGGGGTGCCGGATGCGAACTGGCGGACCGGGTCCAGCGCTGACGGCGGGGGGAGTCGGTGGGCGTCTCCCACGACCTGCTCGAAAAGCGCGGGGACGATGGTGCGTTCGAGTGCCTCCGACGAGACTGACGCGTACTCCGGGTCATAGGAGGCGTCGCCCAGCGCCGCGCACTCCCCCCAGCCCTCGACCGCGTCGCCATGGCTACGCCCCAACACCTGGACGAAGACGAGGGGTCGGCTGCGGTGGATCCCCTTGGCCGTGGCGATCGGGCGCACGAGCGGAAGCTCGGTCATCCACAACGTCAGGGCATGGAGCTCCACCGTGCGCCCCGCCCCGATCCCGCTCCACCTCCGGGTCAGGCCGACATCGGTCTCCGCGCCGTCCACCCGGGGGAGCCTACGGTTTCGGTACCCGGCGCTTGTCGCCGTTCCGATGCCCTCGGTTCGGCAGGCCCGGCGATAGGCTGCGCCCCCACCGGCCCGGGTGGCGGAATGGCAGACGCGGTGGACTCAAAATCCACTGTCCGAAAGGACGTGCGGGTTCGAATCCCGCCCCGGGCACCCGTCGAACGGACCAGCGTCTCCTGACTCATTGGCCGGTTCCGATCGGCCACCTTGCCCCGGCACAGGGAAGAGTCACCTCCTGGTAACGGCAGGATGTGCGGATGATCGCGGAGGCTTCCGTCACCCACTCCCCTTGTCAGGGATGGCTCCGGCGCCCCCGGTTCGTGGGCATAGATCTCGATTGGCGGGCCTGAGCCTTCAGGGGGATGCCCACGCGTAGAAATTTGTCATCTGAAAAGACCGGGAGTCCATCACCCGCGTAGACCTTGCCGTCGGCAACCGCCGGGGACGAGAACACCGGAGAGCCCGTGACGCCCGTCCACAACGGAGCGCACACCTTGGGAGTTCCTGAGCAGGCCTTGGTTCCGGTCGCATCGAAGGCCTCGACACCAAGGCTCGGGAGCGGAGTTGCTGAAGGAGCCGATGAACACCAGCCCATTGGCGACGGATGGCGAAGACTCCATCACCGTGGCGGTACCGGTCCAGAGTGGGGTGCAGGCCTTGGGTGTGCCCGAACAGTTGGTGGTGTCGTGTGCATCGAATGCATAGAGTCTGTGATCCTCAGACCCGACATAGACGACGCCGTTGCTCGTGGCCGGCGGCGAGTTCACCTGGCCACCGGTCTGACCGTGAAGTGCCGAGCCAGTTTGAAAAGGTTCTTGGGGCTGATCGTCTTGTCGGGAGTGGAGTGGGGGTGGTTTGGACCGAACCCGAACATCGTCCAATTGCCACCCGTTGCGCAGAAGGTGATCCCGATCGCCGCCAACAGAATGGCCGGTCGCCGTCCAATCACCGTCGCGACACCCCCACGTATTCGGGACAGCTCCCGTCCTCGACGCAGGGGGCGCTACAACCAGGGTTGGTGGCCGTCTACCGGTGGTCGTCCGGCCCTCGAGGTCGACGGCCCCACCTGGTCCCCTTCCGCCGTTCCGGGTCGGCCACAATTGGATAGGGCGTTCGCAACGCCATGGTTCGAAACGACATGAGGTGGCCGGCCATCCGAAGCCACCGTTGCCGGTGACGGCCGGCGGCCGCCCGGTGACCGGCGGGTAATCACCCTGCCCCACCGAGGTCGTGCCACACTTGTCCGTTCATCGGTGGCCGGATCGGGCACAACGCTTTCGAGAGGAGTCGGCAGGTGCTGGCCTTTACCTTCCCAGGACAGGGATCGCAGCGGTCCGGGATGGGCCACTCCTGGGTCGAGCACCCGTCCTGGGAGGTGGTGGCCGAGGCCTCGGACATCGCCGGGCGCGACCTCACCGCCCTGCTCCTGGACGCGCCGATGGAGGAGCTGACCCTCACCGCCAATGCCCAGCTGGCCACCTTCCTCGCCAGTCTGATCGTGCTGGACGCCGTCGAACGGGTGGGTCTGTTCCCCGGCGCCTGTGCCGGCCACAGCCTCGGCGAGTACACCGCCCTGGTGGCATCCGGGGCCCTGTCACTCTCGGACGGCACCCGACTGGTCATCGAGCGGGGCGACGCCATGCAGTCCGCATCCGATCAGCGCCCCGGCACGATGGCCGCCCTCATCGGGATCTCCGACGAAGACGCGGATGCCGCCTGCCAGCGGGCGGAGGACGAGGTCTGGGTGGCCAACTACAACGCACCCGGGCAGGTGATCGTCGCCGGGACGGTGACAGGCGTCGCGGCGGCCACCGAGCGGGCGAGAGAGCTCGGCGCCCGCAAGGTGCTCCCCATCCCGGTGTCGGGCGCGTTCCACACCCAACTGATGCTCCCGGCCAGGGACCGCCTGCGCCGGGCCCTCGATGCGGTCGAGTTCCACTCCCCCGAGGTCCCGGTGGCGGCCAACGTGGACGCCCGCATCCACACCGACCCCTCGGAGTGGCCCGGCCTCCTCTCTGCCCAGCTGTGCAGCCCGGTCCGATGGCGCCACGTGCTGGAAACCCTCAGCGGACGGGGAGCCACCGTGCTCGCCGAGCTCGGACCCGGAGGGGTGCTCACCGGTCTGGTCCGCCGGAGCGTCCCCGATGTGCGCGGTGTGGCCGTCGCCGTCCCTGCCGATCTCGACAAGCTCATGGACATGGTGGCCGGAACCGAGGAGTGGACGGCCTCGGCCCAGGCCCACCAGGGTGAGCACCTCTACACCTCCGAGCGGGTCATCGTGAGCCCGGCCCCCGGGGTCTTCGAGCCTGATGTCCAACTGGCGGCGCTGGAGAGCACGGCCCTGGCCGAGGCGACGGCGGCGCCCGGCAGCGGTCAGGGCGCTGAACCCGGATCCGTCCTGGCTGTCGGCGACCGGGTCGGCACCGTCGGCCTCACCGAGGTCCGGACCCCCTTCCACGGGATCCTGGTGCGCTGGTTGGCGGTGCGTGGCGAGCGGGTCGTCGACGGTCAGCCCGTGGCATGGATCCGGAGCCCGGGGACCAACTCGTGACCGGCTCCGACGACCCGGGTCGGGTGGTCCTGGTCACCGGGGGCTCCCGGGGCATCGGACTGGCCTGCGCCCGGTGGTTCTCGGCCCGCGGCGACCGGGTGGCGGTCACCTCGAGATCGGGGGCGATCGAGGGCGACATCGGCTCCGAAGCCGCCGGCCTCCTCTCCCTGGCCTGCGACGTCACCGACCAGGATCAGGTCGATCAGGCCTTCACCTCCATCGAGGAGGCCTGGGGCCCGGTCGAGGTCCTGGTGGCCAACGCGGGAGTGACCCGCGACAGCCTGGTCCTGAGGATGGGCGAGGACGCCTGGTCCGAGGTGATCGACACCAACCTGACCGGCGTGTTCCGGGTCACCAAGCGGGCCCTCGCCAAGATGATCCGCCTCCACCGTGGACGGGTGGTCATGGTCTCGTCGGTCGGGGCCTTCATCGGGTCGGCCGGCCAGGCCAACTATGCAGCGTCCAAGTCCGGGCTGGTGGGCATGGCCCGATCCATGGCCCGGGAGGTGGCCAGCCGGTCGATCACCGTCAACGTGATTGCCCCGGGCCTGGTCGGAACGAATATGCTCGCGGCTCTCGGAGAGGATCGCATGAACGAATTCAAGGCCCAGGTACCTCTGGGCCGGGTGGCCCGACCCGAGGAGATCGCCGAGGCCGTTGGCTTTCTGGCCTCGGCCGGAGCCGGCTACATCACAGGTGCGGTCCTGCCGGTTGACGGCGGCCTGGCCATGGGCCTGTGACGGGCCGCCGTCGGACGACCCGCCGGGCGTGAGCGAGATCAACCCATGACAAAGGAGCAGATGCGTGAGCAATGACGAGGCATTCGAGAAGTTCAAGGAGTGCGCGGTCGAGGTCCTCCAGGTGCCAGCGGACAAGGTGACCAGGGACGCACGATTCGCCGAGGACCTCGATGCGGACAGCCTCGACCTGGTCGAACTGGTGATGGCGCTGGAGGAGACGTTCGATGTCTCGGTCGACGAGACCGAGCTCGAGGACATCGAGACCATCGGCCAGGCATTCGACCTGATCACCGCCAAGCTCTGATGCAACTGGGCATCGGCCCGGATGGCCCGGTCGCCGGCCGGCGGGTGGCGATCACCGGGATCGGGGCCGTCTCGTGCTGTGGGACCGGCGTCGAGGCGCTGTGGGCCGGGCTCAACGGACCGCCGCCTCTCGGTGAGCGCCGAGTGCCCGACTTCGACCCGGAGCGGTGGCTCAGCACCAAGGACACCCGGCAGCTGGACAGGTTCGCTCAGTTCAGCGTGGCCACGGCGACGATGGCTCTCGAGGACGCCGGCGAGCTCAATGCCGACCCCGGGCGCTCGGGCGTGGTGATGGGAACCGGTGTGGGGGGCCTGGAGACCCTCGAGACCCAGATCCTCGTCTTCGGCGATAAGGGTCCTCGCCGGGTTTCGCCCCGCCTGGTGCCGATGATGATGTCCAACGCCGGCGCTGCCGCGGTCTCCATCCGGTTGGGTTGGCACGGCCCGTCGGAGACCATCACCACGGCCTGCGCGGCGGGTGCCCACAGCATCGGCCACGCCGCCCGCCTGGTGGCCTCGGGGCGGTGCGAGGTGGCCATCGGTGGTGCCGCCGAGGCCGGGATGACCGGGGTCGGGATGGCGGCCTTCTCCAACATGACCGCCCTGTCCACTTCCGGGAACTCTCGCCCCTTCGACATCCGGCGCGACGGATTCGTCATCACCGAGGGGGCCGGGGCCCTCGTCCTCGAGGCCTGGGACCATGCCACCGCCAGGGGGGCCCACATCTACGGTGAGCTCGCAGGCTCGGCGAGTACGGCGGACGCCCACCACCTCACCGCGCCGATCCCGGGGGGGTCCGGCGCCGCCGCCTGCATGACCCTGGCCATGGAGGACGCTGGGGTCACCGCCGACCAGATCGGCCACATCAACGCCCACGGGACGTCGACGCCGCTCAACGACCGGGCCGAATCGGACGCCATCGCCAAGGTCTTCGGCGCCGACTCCCCTCCAGTGACCTCCACCAAGGGGATCACCGGCCACGGACTGGGCGCCTGCGGGGCCATCGAGGCGGTGGCTGTGGTCCTCAGCATCCAGCACCGGCTGATCCCGCCGACCTCCGGGTACGAGCAGCCGGACCCCGACATCCGCCTCGACGTCGTCTCCGGCGAGGCGCGTCCGTGGGATCCGAGCCCGGTGCTCTCCAACTCCTTCGGGTTCGGCGGGCACAACGGCTGCCTGGTGATCGCGCCCGCCTGAGCACGGGTGTGGGCCCGGGAGCCCCCGTCCTCCGGGCCGGGCGGAGGAACCGGCCGGCGCTCCCCCTACCGTTGACCATGCATGGTTGAGAACCTGAGCCGAGCCGGGCACACCGCAACCGGGCGCAAGGGGACGGGACGGTCCGCGCCGGCGCGCCCCGACCTGGCCATCGGGGCCTTCACCCCGCACGGGCCGTGGACCGTCGATCCGGAGAGCATGGCCTGGCGGTTCCCCGAGGAGACCGCCGGCGACATCGACGCCCTCCGGGCCTCAGCCGCCGCCCTGGCCCGTCGGCTGGTCAGGCCCCAACGCCTCCCCCCCGGCGCCCGGGTGCTCACGGTGGGCCTGCGCCTCGGTTCGGCCCTCGCGGCCTGGGGCATCCGCGACCGGGGCACCCCGGGCTCGCGGTCGGGACTGTCCCGACGGCTCCGTCCCGCGTTCGAGCGTCTGGGGCCCACCTACATCAAGCTGGGCCAGATCATCTCGTCCGGAGAGGGGATCTTCCCCGAGGAGCTGGTCGAGGAGTTCCGGCTGTTGCGGGACCGGGTCCCGCCCGAGCCGTTCTCCGCCGTCCGCAGGACCCTCGAGGAGGACCTCGGGCGGCCCCTCGCCGAGGTCTTCGTCTCGTTCGACCGCGCCCCCATCGCCTCGGCCTCGGTGGCCCAGGTGCATGCCGCCACCCTCCGGACCGGCGAACGGGTGGTGGTCAAGGTCCAGCGGCGTAGCGTGGCCTCCCTGGTACGGCTCGACATCGCCGCCATGTCCTGGATCGCCCCCATCCTGGTGGGGAGGATCCCGGTGGCCGCCCTGACCAATCCGCCGGCCCTGGTGGAGCTGTTCGCCGAGACCATCGTCGAGGAGTTGGACTTCCGCCTCGAGGCGCAGAACATGCTGGACATCGCCGCCGTCCACGCCGGGACCGGCCAGCGCTCCATCGTCGTGCCGCGGCCCCATCCGGAACTGGTCACCAGGCGGGTGCTGGTCATGGAGCATCTGCGGGGGTTCACCTGGGGCAATGCTGCGGGCATGCGGGCGGCGGGACTCGACACCGCCGCGGTGCTGCGCTCGAGCCTCATCGCCTTCCTCGAAGGGGCGCTGCTCTATGGGGTGTTCCACGGAGACCTCCATGGTGGGAACCTCCTGGTGCAGGCGGACGGGACGGTGGCCCTGCTCGACTTCGGGATCACCGGACGGCTCGACGAGCGAAAGCGGCTGGCTTTCCTCCGCCTGCAGATGGGTGCGACCACCAACAACGTCACCGTCCAGGTCGAGGCACTGCGGGACCTCGGGGCACTACCGGCCGACTCCGACGTGGAGGCGGTCATCAGCGATCTCGGGCTCGACCGCCCCGCCCTCGACCCCACCACCCTGACCGCCGATCAGATGGTCGACGAGCTGCGCGAGGTGACCAAGTCACTCCTCGGCTACGGCGCCCGACTGCCCAAGGAGCTCATGCTGTTCGTGAAGGACATCCTGTTCCTCAACGGGGCCATGGCCACCATGGCCCCCGACGTCGACATCCTGGGAGAGATCCTGGCGGTGATGACCTACTTCACCGAGCACCACGGCGAGCGGATCGCCCGTGAGGTCGGCGTGGACCTGGCCGAGACCCCTATCGACCTGGACGGCTACCGCGCCGCCATGGGCTTTCCGGACGAGACCGACCCGATCACGTTCCACGACCTCCAGGAGCGCCGGGAGCTGATCCGCAGCCGGCTCCGGCAGCGCAATGAGAGCCGCGGCCGCAAACCGTTCCTCCGGACGGTCTACCGGGCGATCCGGCCCGGACCTGACTGAGTCACGCGGGCGCCACCGCGTGGGTCCCACCGGATCGGCCGTCCGCGGGAGCAGTCCTGTCCGGGCACGATGTGGGACTCAGGCCGAGTCGAGCGCCTGGCGGATGGAAGAGACGAACGCGGCCGCCCCCTCCGGTCCTGACCCTTCGAGTAGGCGGCGCACCACCGCCGAGCCGACCACGACCCCGTCGGCCGACCGGCAGGCCTCCACCGCCTGCTCGGGGGAGGAGATGCCGATGCCGACACACACCGGAAGCGTGGTGGCCTCCACGATCCTCTCGGCCACCCGGCGGGCCGAGTCGGCCAGTTCGACCTGTTCGCCGGTCACCCCCATCCGGCCGACCGCATACACGAAGCCCCGGGATCGGGCGCACACCGCCCGTACCCGTTCCGGCGGGGTCGACGGCGCCACCAGGAGGACGGTGGCCACCCCGGCCTCATCGGCCGCCTCGGCCCAGGGTCCGAGCTCCTCCAGCGGCAGATCGGGGATGATCGCCCCCGCCACCCCTGAGCCCGCCATCAGCCCGGCCATCCGGGCGTGCCCGGCCCGGTAGACCAGGTTGTAGTACGTCATGACGACGACGGGGATGCCGACGTCGACCCGGCTCAGATCGGCGAGGATGCCGTCGGGTGTGCACCCCCGGCCCAGGGCCCGCAACGACGCCTCCTGGATGGTGGGGCCGTCGATCATCGGGTCCGAGAACGGGATCCCCACCTCGATGGCGTCCGCCCCTGCCCCGGCCAGCGCCTCGACGGTGAGCAGCCACTGGTCGTCCATGCCGCCGGTGACGTAGGGCACCAGCAGCTTGTGCCCGGCGTCACGCCGGGCCGCCAGCGCCACCTCGAGCCGGCCCGCGAGGAAGCGGACAGGCGGACCACCGCCGATGCCGGTGCTCATGCCCGCAGGATGTCGCGGACCTGGGCGACGTCCTTGTCGCCCCGTCCCGAGAGGTTGACGAGGACGGTCGAGCCGGCGGGGAGCGCGGCCGTGCACGCGTTGGCGATGACCCAGGCGACGGCGTGGGCCGACTCGAGGGCGGGGAGGATCCCCTCGGTCCGGGCCAGGCGCTGGAAGGCGTCGATGACCTCGCCGTCGTCGGCCGACACGTATCTGGCCCGCCCCAGCTCTGCCAGGTGGGCGTGCTCTGGACCGATGCCCGGATAGTCGAGACCTGCCGAGACGGAGTGGGCCTCGAGGACCTGGCCCTCCTCGTTCTGGATGAGCGCGCTGCGCATGCCGTGGAGCACCCCGGTGATCCCGGTGGTCATCGCCGCCCCTCCCGCGGCCTCGACGGCCACCAGCGACGCCGAGGTGGAATCGGCGAAGCCGGCGAATATCCCCGCCGAGTTGGATCCGCCCCCCACGCAGGCCACCACCACGTCGGGATCGGCGCCGCCGAGCAGTTCCCGGCACTGCTCCCGGGACTCCTCGCCGATCACCCTCTGGAACTCCCTGACCATCCACGGGTACGGGTGGGGCCCCATGACCGAACCGAGACAGTAGTGCGTGTCGCCGACCGAGGCGACCCAGTCGCGCAGCGCTTCGTTCACCGCGTCCTTGAGCGTACGGCTGCCACTCCCCACTGGACGGACCTCTGCGCCCAGCAGCTCCATGCGGAAGACGTTCAGCTCCTGGCGCCGGGTGTCCACTTCACCCATGTAGACCACGCAGTCCATGCCGAACAGCGCGGCTGCGGTGGCGGTGGCGACCCCGTGCTGCCCGGCCCCGGTCTCGGCGATCAGACGGCTCTTGCCCATGCGGCGGGCCAGGAGGCCTTGGCCCAGCACGTTGTTCAGCTTGTGTGAACCGGTGTGGGCCAGGTCCTCGCGCTTCAGCAGGACCCGGACGCCCAGCTCCGCCGAGAGACGGCCGCACTCGGTGACCGGCGTCGGGCGGCCGCCGTAGCTCCGGAGGATGCCGCTCAGCTCGGCCCGGAACGCCGGGTCCGCCCACGCAGAGCGGAAGGCGGCCTCGAGCTCGATGCAGGCCGGCATCAGCGACTCCGGCACGAAGCGCCCGCCGAACTGCCCGAAGCGACCGGTGGGCCCCGGGTCGCCCATGACCTCGGCGGCCACTACTCGTCCTGCCAGTCGAAGGGCTCGGAGGCGGCACCCTGCACCGGGCGGTCCGCTCCGTATACCGGCCCGGCGTCTTCGCCCGCACCGGCGACGGGACCCGACCGGGCGTTCATCTGCTCGGCGTGGGCGGCGTGTGCCGCGCCGATGAACCCGCGCAGTTTGCCCGGATCCTTGACGCCCGGTGACGCCTCGACCCCGGTGGCCACATCGACCCCCCACGGCCCGAGGTGGGCGATGGCGGACCCGACGTTCTCCGGAGTCAGCCCGCCGGAGACGATCAATCGACTCGGATCGACCACGCCCTCGGCCAGACGCCAGTCGAAGAGCTCCCCCGAGCCGGGGTTGGCGCCGTCGATCAGCAGCAGATCGGCACCGTAGCGGTCGAAGCGGTCGATGTTGCGGTGACCGGCTGGAAATGCCTTGATGGTGATGCCTACCCGACTGCTGATCCACTGGGTGTCCTCGGCGGACTCCACGCCGTGCAGCTGGACGGCTCGCAAACCGATCTGGTTGGCGATGTCGACGACCCGTTGCGGTGCCTCGTCCCTGAACACGCCGACGGTCACCGTCTCGTGGGGAAGGCGCTTGACGATGTCGGCCACCGCGGCGGGGGCCATCCGGCGCGGCGAAGGGGCGAAGGTGAACCCGACTGCGGACGCCCCCATCCCCACCGCCAGCAGGGCGTCGGCCTCCGAGGTGACTCCGCAGATCTTGACGAACAGACCGTCGATCTCTCCCACCGCCTCGTACAGGGTCACATTCCGGCTCCGAGCAGTCCCGCCACCGCGGCCCGACGGTCTCCCGAGCGGACCAGGGTCTCCCCGACCAGCACCGCCCGGTACCCGGCCCGGGCCAGCCGGCGGACGTCATCGGGCCCCCGGATGCCCGATTCGGCCACACCCAGCACCCCCTCAGGCAGGAGGGCGCCGAGGTCCACGGCCCGGCCGTGGTCGACCTCGAAGGTCTGCAGGTCTCTCTGATTGACCCCGATCACGTCGGCTCCGGCGTCGACGGCCCGCTTGAGCTCGATCTCGTCGTGCACCTCGACCAGGGCGGTCAGCGCACAGCGGCGGGAGAGCTCGAGGAAGGAGGCCAGTTCGGTGTCCCCGAGTGCGGCCACGATCAGGAGGACCGCGTCCGCACCCATCGCCCGGGCATCGCACACGTCGAGGGCGCTGACCGTGAAGTCCTTGCGGAGCACCGGCAGGGAGCAGGCGGCGCGGGCGGCCTGGAGATCCTCGGCGCTGCCACCGAAGAACTGCCGATCGGTGAGGACGGAGAGACAGGCGGCGCCACCGGCCTCGTAGTCGGCCGCCAACTCGGCCGGGTCGAGGTCCGCATCGAGGTCCCCCGCGGAGGGCGAGCGACGCTTGATCTCCGAGATCAGCGCCATCCCCTGGCGGGCCGCAGACCTGCGGAGGGCATCGGCGAACGGCCGGGTGGGGCCGGCCCGACCGGCCCGTTCGATGGCCGCCTCGACGTCGCGCCGGTCCTTGGACGCCTCGGCCCGATGGGCGGCGACGATCGTCTCGAGGTAGGCCGGCATAGCCGTTCGATCCTACCAACGATCACCTTCCGGACCGCCCGGTCGCGGGCGCCGGTCAGGGGTGTCGGACCGCCCTCCATCGACTCCTCGGCGCCCGCCTCCCCTCACCCCGCGGGTCGTCAGCCCGGGGACCGGCAGCACGACGGCCCGGCGGGGCAGCCCCTGGAGCAGGTGGCCCGTCGTCCAGACGATTTCGGTACCGGCAGGTTTGAACTAGAACTCGGACACCACCTGGCCCAGGTCGGTCAGCCGCCGTAGGGAGTCCCACCCGGTTCGAATGACGCGCCCGGTCCGGTCAACCGGGTGACCCGGCTGCCGTCCGGGCGCATGGCATAGAGGTCGCTACCGATGCCGCCGAGGCACGGGGCGCCGAAGGTCGCGCGTTGTCCGCGCAACGAGCAGAAGGGGATCCAGTCCCCCTGGGGTCGCTCCTGGGGGAACCCGTTGGGCCCCGGCTGGCCACAGGCCAGACGGGCCATCCGTGTCCCGGCCGGGGTGGAGACGTAGACCTGGGACACCCCGAACCCGTCCTGCTCGTTGGAGAGGATTCGGCCGTCAGCCGTCCATGACGGGTCCTGGCCGAAGGTGAACGGGTTGACGACGGAGGTGAACCGGTGGGTGAAGAAGGGATTGGAGGTGTCCGCCGTGGGGCCTGGGGTGGACGGGCTCCAGCAGCCGGCAGCCATCAGCAGCGTGGCGGCGGCGGCGGCGACGGTGTCCCGCCGGGCCGGACCCTGCCCCCCTGCGCGGTGAGCCCTCCGCCGGCCTTCATCCCCCAATGCTGCCATCCGGGCACCGACCCGGCTGGTGGCCAACTCCGACGGCACAACCGGGTGCGGCGGGCGAGCTCCCTCACACTTCCCTAACCATGACCGACGCGGCACCGGTCCCGGTGGCAGGCTGGACACCATGACGTCCGGCGAAGAAACCCTGGTGGTCATCGAAGACGACCACCACATCTCCGACCTGGTGGCCATGTACCTCCGACGGGACGGATTCCGGGTCCTGCAGGCCGATGACGGGGAAGGGGGGATGGTGCTCGTCGAGCGCGAGCACCCGAGGCTGGTCATCGTGGATCTCGGACTTCCCGGGGATCTCGACGGATTCGATGTCTGCCGGCGCCTCCGCCAGGCCTCCCCTGTACCGTCAGGCCTGTCGACGGGTACCCCCCTGGCGGCGGGCACCACGCCGGTGCTCATCCTCAGCGCCCGCGACGATGAGGTCGACCGGGTGCTCGGCCTCGAGCTCGGGGCCGACGACTATGTCACCAAGCCCTTCTCCGCCCGGGAGCTGGTGGCCCGGGTGCGCGCCATCCTGCGCCGTAGCGCGGCGTCGCCGGACGCCGCCGCCCCCACCGTGGTCGCGTTCGGTGCCATCGAGGTCGACACCGGCCGTCGGGAGATCCGCCGGGATGGCTCGGTCATCCCGCTGGCCACCCGCGAGTTCGACCTCCTGGCCTACCTGGCGGACAACCTCGGCCTGGCCCTGTCACGCCGGCAGCTCCTCAACGGCGTGTGGGGCACCGACTGGTATGGCGACGAGCGCACGGTGGATGTCCACGTCCGACAGTTGCGCAAGAAGCTGGGTGACACCCTGCCGCTCGCCACGGTCTGGGGCGTGGGCTACCGACTGGGATGAGGCGACGCCTCACCATCGCCATCCTCGTCCTGGTGGCGTCGACCCTGGTGGTGACCGCGGTGGGCGGGTTCTATTTCATCCGGCGAGCAGCGGTGACCACGGCCCAACAGGAGCTGTCCGGACAGGCACGGGCCATCTCGTCGAAGTTCTCCGGCGACCCTGCCATCACCCCGGCCCGCTTCACCCGCCAGTTCGCCATCATCTCGGCGGCGGGCGCCTTCGCTGGTATCGATGTGCTGAAGCTCTACCCGGACGGGTCGATCGTCGGTACGCCGCCGTCGAACCTGACCGTCCAGCAACTCGATGTCCCCATGCTCGTGGCCGGCCAACAGACCGTCGGCCACACGCCCTCGCTGCTGGTCTATGTGGCAATGCCTACTCCAATCTCCCGGCTCAAGGCGTATGTGCCGGTGCTGGTCATCACCCGGCAGATCCACGATCCGGTCAGCGGCTTCCAGTACTTCGCCCTGGTGGGTGCCATCGCCCTGGCGGTGGCGGCCCTGGTGGCCGCGGGTCTGGCCCGACGATTCACCCGTCCCCTGGTCGCCGCCGTGGACACGACCACGCGGATCGCAGCCGGGGATCTCGACGCCACCGTGCCGTCCGGCCCCCGCGACGACCGGGAATTCGTGCGCTTGGCCGAGTCGATCAATGCCATGGGTGCCAACCTGGTCAGAGCCAGGGACCAGGAGCGCCAGTTCCTCCTCTCGGTCTCCCATGAGCTCCGGACACCCCTGACTTCGATCCGTGGCTACGCCGATGCGGTCGTCGACGGGACCGCCGACGACCCGGTGGCCGCCGCCACCGTGATCAGCACCGAGGCGCGGCGGCTCGAGCGGCTGGTGCAGGACCTGCTCGACCTGGCCCGGTTGGAGGCCGACCGGTTCTCGCTCGACCTGCAGACGGTCGACGCGGCCCGGGTGGTCGCCCAGGTGGCCGAGGGATTTCGACCCCGGGCCGCCGAGCTCGGGCTCGAGTTGGTCGCCACCGATTCGCCCGACGGTCCTCTCTGGGTGGACGCCGACGCCGATCGGCTCGGTCAGGTGGTGGCCAATCTGGTGGAGAACGCCTCGTCCTTCGCCGAGCACCGGATCGGGGTCGGTGCAGACCGGGTGGGCGGCCTGCCGACGGTCTGGGTAGTCGACGACGGTCCGGGGATCCCCGCCGACCAGTCCTCCCACGTGTTCCAGCGGCACTTCGTCTCGGACCGGGTGCGGGGCCGGCGCACCGGAGCGGGTCTGGGCCTGGCCATCGTGGCCGAGCTGGCCGCAGCCATGGGGGCGGGGGTCCGGGCCGAGTCGCCCGTGGCCTACGGGCGGGGCACCAGGATGGTCGTCTGGTTCCCTCCGGCCGCCGGCCCCTCCGACCCAGCGGCCGGTCCGGGGACAACGGCGCCGGCAGCGGGTCCGGCTTCACTGATCGCGCCAAGGGCGCCGGACCCGGTGCCAGATGGGGCCCCCACCGGGCCCCGGGGCCCGACACCCGCCCAGCGCCCAGCGAGGACGCTCGATGAATGAGGTCGTCCTGGTCACCGGGGCCTCGGCCGGCATCGGCCTGGCCAGTGCCGACCGCATGCACGACCAGGGGTGGAACGTGTTCGGTGCCAGCCGGCGGGGGATCTCACCCGGGGGCTGGACGCCCCTGGCCATGGACGTCGACAGTGACGACTCGGTGGCAACGGGCTTTGCCTCGCTGCTCGCCCGACACCATCGGATCGATGCCGTGGTTGCGTGTGCGGGCTGGGGGCTGGCCGGCCCCGCCGAGCGGACCCCGATGGCCGATGCCCACGACCAGCTCGAGACCAATTTCTGGGGAGCGGTGCGGGTGGTCCAGCACGCGCTCCCGGTCATGCGCCGGCAACGCCGTGGTCGGCTCGTCCTGATCAGCTCGATCGGCGGGATCGTCGCCATCCCGTTCCAGGCCTTCTACAGCGCGAGCAAATTCGCCCTGGAGGGCTACGGGGAAGCACTGGCCTACGAGGTGGCGCCCTTCAACATCCAGGTGACCTTGGTGGAGCCCGGCAACGTGCGCACCGAGTTCACCGAGCGGCGTCGTGACGTCGGGGCGCCGGCCAGCGACCCGGCCTACTCCTCGGCGGTGGCCAAGGCAGTCGGCACCATGGCCGCCGACGAGGCGGCCGGGGTCGCCCCCGACCGGGTGGCGGTGGTCGTGCAGAGAGCACTCGAGGCGAGGAACCCGCCGAGGCGGGTATCGGTCGGGAAGATCGACGAGCGGATCGGGATCATGGCCAAACGGGTGATGCCGTACCGGATCTTCGAGCGGGCGGCCAGGCGGAACCTCGGCGTCTGATCGACCCCGGCCCCGCCGGCCTTCCGCCCGCCGGACGGTCAGAGGGCGACGCCCGTCCAGTAGCTCCCGTCCAGCATGCCCCGCAGGGTGTCGCGGTGGATGATCAGGTCGTCGACGTCGTCGGGCCGCTCGGCCTCACCGAAGAGGATGGCCCGCTCGGTGACCCTGCGCATGATCACCCCGTGGCGCATGGCGGCATAGGCCAGGTACCAGGTCAGGTCCCGGGGCGACCGGCCCGACGCCCCGGCATAGGACGCGGCCACATCGACCGGCCGGAACATGTCCGGTAGCCCGGGTGCGCCCAGGTCGACGGCCAGGTCCTGGAAGAAGAGGTGGAGGTAGCACATCCACCCGATGTCCACCTCGGGCGGGGCCACCGCCGCCATCTCCCAGTCGAGCACGGCCACCACCCGGCCCTGGCGGAACATCATGTTCCCGATGCGGCCGTCCCCCCATGAGAGCGCGTCGTCGCTCGTGTCGGGAGGAAGGTTGTCCCACAGCCAGGCGAAGCACTCGGCCAGCAAGGGGGAAGGTGTCTCCCGCACCACCCAGTCGTGGTACGCCTGCCAGTGGTTCAGGCTGCGTTCGAGCGCCGACCCGCCGGGCTGATCCAGCTCCAGAAAGCCGAGATCGTGCTTCGTCGGGGTGATGGCGTGGATGCCGGCCAGCGCCTCGATGGCCGACTCCTGGATGACCCTCCGTTCGGCGTCGGTGCCGTCGAAGACCCAATTGTCGCCGAACGTGTAGGGCATGACGTCGGGCGGCACCTGTCCGTCGACCCGGGCCATGACGAAGAACGGGCCACCCAGCACCGTCGGGTCGGGTTCGTACCAGAGTGTCTCCGGCACCGGGACGGACGTCTGCTCGCCCACCAGCCGCATGACCCGGAACTGCATCTCGAGGTCGTAGGTGGTGAAGACGGGGTGGGCGGTGGCCGGAGGCTCGATGCGGGCCACCAGCCGGTGCTCGGTGCGCTCATCGCCCTCGTCCCACTGCGCTGTGAAGAGGAGTGTCTCCGACGACATCCCGTTGCCCTCGGGACTGACGGCGTCGGTGATCCGTGGGGCGGCCCCCGGGGCCAGGGTCTCCGCCAACCAGGACCGGAGGCGCCCGGCCATCTCATCGGGGTCACGGGTGGAGGTGGTGATGTGGTCGGGATCCAGGTCGACGGTGCCGTCACCGTTCGGTCGCTGGTTGGCCGCAGCATCCGTGCTCATGCCGTCTCCGATCGTGGCCGCGGCGCTCGTACCTGTCCGGGACCTGCCCCCCGTTTCCGGCAGAAGGTCTAGCACCTCCACCCCGGCCCTCAGGTGTAGAGGGGCAGGGGGAGGGCCTCAGCTCCGACCTCGTGACGCCCTCCCCCGTCCCGCCACTCGACCGACACCCGCTCCGGGGGGGCCACCCGGCGGTGGAGCGTTCCCAGGGCGACGGTGGCCGACTTGCCCGGCGACCAGGCCACCGACGAAAGGTGGCCGACCTCGTGCTGGCGGTCCGCGGTGAGAACGGTGGCCCCGACGAGGGCCGCCTCCGATCCCGGCCCGGTGCCGGTCGGATCGAAGACCACCCCGCACAGGCGGCGGGCCACCTTGGACCCGCGTGCGTCCAACCGCGCCACCAGCTCCTGGCCGGTGAAGCATCCCTTGGTGAACGACACCGTCCGCTCCACCAGGCCGACCTCGGCGGCGATGGTCCCCTCCACCAGCTCGCGGCCGTTCACCGGTGCGCCCGCCTCGATCCGCGCTGCCTCCCAGGCATCCTCGCCGCATGCCACCGCGCCGTCGGCCACCCAGGCCGGGGAGCCCGCGGAGGGCTGGGGCCCGAGCAGGTCGAATCCGGCCAGGCCCGGCCACTCCACGGGGACCACCAATTCGGGCCGGCCGGTGATGCTCCCGGCTGCGCCCGGCCCGCGAACGGCCGTGCACACCCACGCCAGCGGTTCGATCACCACCTTGGTGCGCAGCCGGAAGCGCTCGAGGCGAGCGGTCACCACCGGCCCGAACCCGACGTCGGTGTCGATGACGAATCCATCATCGTCGGCACGGGTGACCCGGATGAGGGCATCGACCTTTCCCTGCGGGCTGAGCAAGAGCGCGTCGACCGATGCCCTGCTCTCGAGGTTCTCCACGTCCTGGCTGCACTGCCCCTGGAGGTACGGGGTCGCATCCGCCCCGGAGAGCCGGACCACGTCGCGGGGGAGCAGACGGAACGCCGCCCCCGAGCGGAGCGCACCGTACTCGACGGCGACACCGGGCCGCACAGCCGCGCCGGCCGACCGCTCGGACCCGGCACTCATGGGAGCGCTCGCGCTCCGGCGGCCGCGGATACGGCCCGGGCCATCGCCACCGCCGACAGGATCGCTGCCGCCTTGTGCGAGCACTCGGCGTTCTCCGCGGCCGGATCGCTGTCGGCCACGATGCCCGCGCCGGCCTGCACCGAGGCCACCCCGTCCGGCCCGACGGTCATCGTCCGGATGGCGATGGCCGTGTCGAGGTTGCCCGAAAAGTCCAGGTAGCCGACGACCCCTCCGTAGACCCCCCGCTTGGTGGGCTCGAGGTCGTCGATGATCTCCATGGCCCGCACCTTGGGCGCGCCGGACAGGGTGCCGGCCGGAAGGGTGGCCCGGAGGACGTCGATCGGTCCCTTGCCCGGGGCCAGACCCCCCGAGACCTGCGAGGTGAGGTGCATGATGTGGCTGTAGCGCTCGACCACCATCGTCTCCTCGACCACCTCGGTGCCGAACGACACCACCCGGCCCACGTCGTTGCGAGCCAGGTCGACCAGCATCACGTGCTCGGCAACTTCCTTTGGGTCCTCGACCAACTCCGCTGCCAGCCGACCGTCCTCTTCGGGCGTGGCCCCCCGTGGTCTCGAGCCGGCAATGGGCCGGGAGACGACCGTACCGTCCCGCAGACGGACCATGGGCTCGGGTGACGCGCCGACGACGGTGACCTCGGGGAAGCGGAGGAAGTAGAGATACGGGCTGGGGTTGACCAGGCGCAGGACCCGGTAGACGTCGAACGGCTCGGCGCCGAGAGACCCGAGGTCGTAGCGCTGGGACAGCACCACCTGGAACACATCGCCGGCGGTGATGTGCTCCTTGGCCGCCCGGACCGCGTCCTCGAAGAGCGAATCGGACATGGTGCGGCGGACGTCCTCGGGGGACCCGACACGCTCGGGGACCAGCCGGGGCGGGTCGTCGAGGGGCCGAAAGCAGTCGGCGGCCAGGCGGTCGAGCCGGGACAACGCCTCCCCGTGGACGGCATCGAGCTCCTCGGGTCCCCATTCCGGGTCGATGACCACGTTGTCGATGAGCACCACCCGTTGGCGCCAGTGGTCGAACGCCGCCAGCTGGCCGATGACGGCCAGCACGGCGTCCGGATGGCCCAGATCGTCCGGAGGCGTACCGGGCAGATGCTCGACCTCCCGGACCACGTCGTACCCGAGGTAGCCGACCAACCCGCCGTGCAGCGGCGGGAGGTCGGGCAATTCGGGTGAGTCGAACCCGTCGAGGACGGCCTCGAGGGCCGCCAGCACTCCGCGGTCCCCGGACACCCCACCGCCGGTGGCCGCGTCGAGGTCGAGGCCTCCCCTGGTGGTCACCCGGGTACCGTGGGCGATGACGGTGGCCAGCGGGTTGCGGCCCACGAAGGAGTAGCGGCCCCACCGCTCCCCGCCCTCCACCGACTCGAGGAGAAACCCGGAGTCGCCGGCCTCCCCGACGATGCGGAGGAAGGCAGCCACCGGCGTGACCGTGTCGGCCACCAGCTCGCGCCACACCGGGACGATGCGGTGCCTGGCCGCCAAGGAGCGGAACCCGGGTCCGTCTGGAACCGAGGAATGATCACTCCGCACCCGGGTCATGGATCCGTCGAGGGATCGCCGAAGGTGCGGAAGAAGCAGCTGCGATGGCCGGTATGGCAGGCCCCCGCGCCCTCCTGGTCGACCACCACCAGCAGGGTGTCGCCGTCGCAGTCGTAGTGGACGCTCCGGACGTACTGTCGGTCGCCCGACGTCTCCCCTTTGCACCAGAGCTCCTGCCGGCTGCGGCTCCAGAACCAGGTCCGGCCGGTCTCCAACGTCTTTCGGAGGGAGTCCCTGCTCATCCACGCGAACATCAGGACGGTACGGTCCCCGGCGTCCTGCACGACGGCTCCGACCAGACCGTCACCGTTGTAGGCGATCTGGGCCAGCTGGTCGTCGGTGAAGGCGACGGGAGTCGTCTCGAAGCTCTCGGGTGTCCGGGTGGTGCTCACGGGTCGTGCTCCCTGGCGCGGTGTCGGGTAGGTCGAGAATTCCGGACTCGGGATCCGGGACGGAGAGGGCCGGTCCTCCCCGTCGGTGGAAGTCAGAGGTAGAGCCCGGTCCCTCCGTCGATGCGGGTGGAGGCCACCGCATGGATGTCCCGTTCGCGGAGGATCACGTACTCGTCCCCTTGGACCTCGACTTCGAAGCGATCCTCGGGGTTGAACAGGACGTTGTCGCCGACCTTCACCGACCGGACGTGGGGGCCGACGGCGACCGCCTCCGCCCAGGCCAGCCGCCGCGCCACCTGCGCGGTGGCCGGAATCAGTATCCCGGCCCGCGAGCGGCGCTCCCCCTCGGCCTGGCCCACCTGGACCAGGACCCGGTCGGCCAGCACGGTGATGGCCAGCTTGTCGCGCCCGCTGTCCCCGTTTTGGCTGGTCGTCGGTGCTTCTGAGGTCGTCGAGGCCACAGTCGAAGGCTACCGCAGGGCGACGGGACCTCAGGCGGCGCCACACGACCAGGAGCGTGCCGGCCGCCTGTGGACGGGTGGCACGTTGGGGCATGGCCGAAGGGCGGCGTCAGGCCGGACGCACCTCGACCCCCGCCGCCTGCAGATAGGCCTTCGCCTCGGCGACCGTGTGCTCCCCGAGGTGGAAGATCGACGCAGCCAGGACCGCGTCGGCCTTCCCGTCGATCGCACCATCGACCAGGTGCTGTAGCGTGCCGACGCCACCGGAGGCGATCAGCGGCACCGGACAGCGCCCGGTCGCCTGCCTGGTCAGTTCCAAGTCGAAGCCGTCCCGGGTGCCGTCGCGGTCCATCGACGTGAGCAGGATCTCGCCGGCCCCGAGCCCGGCGCATCGTTCGGCCCAGGCCAATGCGTCCACTCCGGTCGGTGTGCGTCCTCCGTGGGTGAACACCTCCCATCCCCCGGCACCGGTGGGAGCGGGCCCGGCCGTCCGACGCCGGGCGTCGATGGCCACCACCACGCACTGGCTCCCGAATTCGTCCGCCAGTTCGGCGATGAGGTACGGCCGCTCGACCGCAGCCGTGTTGACCCCCACCTTGTCGGCGCCGGCGCGGAGCAAGTGCCGGGCATCCTCGATCGAGCGGATGCCCCCGCCCACGGTGAAGGGGATGAAGACCACCTCCGCGGTGCGGGCCACCACCTCGACCATGGTCCGGCGGCCGTCCGACGACGCGGTGATGTCGAGGAAGACCACTTCGTCGGCGCCCTGGCGGTCGTAGCGGGTGGCCAGCTCCACCGGATCGCCGGCGTCGAAGAGATCGGTGAACCGCACGCCCTTCACCACCCTTCCGGCGTCGACGTCGAGACAGGGGATCACCCGGACGGTGCGCACGCCGCCACCGCCTCTCCGACCGTCATCCGCCCCTCGACCACCGCCTTGCCCGTGACGACACCGGACAGCCGCCGGACCGGGTTGCCGTCTGCACCGGGAGTCGGGCCCGAGCCCACCGCCAGCCGGGCCAGGGCGGCGACGTCGGACACCCCCCCTACGCCTCCGGAGGCAATGACCGGGATCTCGGTCATGGCCAGCACGGCCCGCAGCCCGTCGAGGTCGGGCCCGGTGAGCATGCCGTCCCTGTCGATGGCTGTCACAATGACCGCGGCCACTCCCGCCCCGTCCAGCTCTTCGAGGACGTCGCCCACCGAGTGGCCGCTCCCCCGCTCCCATCCCCTCGTCGCCACCTCGGTCCGCCCGTCCGGCCCGACGCGGTAGTCGATCCCGACCGCCACCCGTCCCGGGTAACGGGCGGCGGCGGCCCGGACCAGGCCAGGGTCGTCCAGCGCGGCGGTGCCGAGGACCGCCCGGGTCACACCGCCGCCAAGGAGCTCGTCGACATCCGCCTCCGAGCGGACCCCGCCTCCGGACTGCACCGGGATGTCGACGGCGGCGGCGACGGCCAGCACCGTGGCGCGGTTGACCGGCTCTCCACGTCGGGCCGCGTCGAGGTCGACGACGTGCAGCCAGGGCGCCCCGGCCCCGGCAAAACGACGGGCCAGGTCCACCGGGTCGCCGTACTCGCTCTGGCGGTCGAAGTCGCCCTGGGCCAGGCGGACCGCACCGCCGTCCCGGATGTCGATGGCCGGGTAAAGATCCATCATCGGCGGGCGACGGCGACTGCGCTCACGAAGTTGGAGAGGATGCCCAACCCCACCGCGCCGGACTTCTCGGGATGGAACTGGGCCCCCCACACCGGGCCCCGCTCGGCTGAGGCGGTGACCGGGCCTCCGTAATCACAGATGGAAGAGGTGTCGGCCGTCTGCTCGGGGGCGTAGGAGTGGACGAAGTACACCCAGGCGGGCTGCCGGGTGCCGGCCAGCAGGCCGGTGGTGGCAATCCCGTCGTACACCAGCTGGTTCCACTGCATCTGGGGGTGCTTGACGCCGGCCGGCAGACGTCGGACGGTACCGGACAGCACTCCGAGGCCCGGCTCGGCCGGATCCTCCTCGGACCCTTCGTACAGCAGCTGGAACCCCACACAGATCCCGAGGAACGGGACCCCGCGGTCGATGGCGAACCTCGCCGCCCGCTCCAATCCGGTCGATCGCAGGGCACGGGCGCAGGATCCGAAGGCACCCACCCCGGCGATCACCACGCCGTCGGCGGCAGCGGCGCGATCGGGATCGTCCACGAGCTCGGCGTCCGCACCGAGGTGCTGGAGTGCCTTCTCGGCCGACCGCAGATTCCCGATGCCGTAGTCGAGGACCGCGATCACGGCCGGCCGGCCGGCGGACCGCCCGGCGCGTTCACAACGTCCCCTTGGTGGAGGGGATCCCCCCGCCTTCGTGGCGGACCGCGTCGCGCAGGGCGCGAGCCACCCCCTTGAACGACGCCTCGAGGATGTGGTGGGTGTTCTTCCCTGTCTGCAGGCGCACGTGGAGGGTGAGGGCCGCCGACGTGGCCAGTGCGCGCCAGAACTCCTCGGCCAGCTGGGGGTCGAACGGCGGAGTTCCCAGGGGGTTGGTGTCCGGGTCGAAGCTGATGCCATAGGAGAGGAAGGGTCGCCCCGACAGGTCCAGGGCCACGTCGACCAGTGCCTCGTCGAGTGGGAGTGAGACCGAGCCGAACCGGCGGATGCCGGCCTTGTCCCCCAGCGCCTCGGCCAGAGCCTCGCCCAGGGAGATCCCGACGTCCTCCACGGTGTGGTGGGCGTCGACGTCCAGGTCGCCGCGGGCCTGGACCAACAGGTCGAATCCACCGTGCCGGCCCAGCTGGCTGACCATGTGGTCGAAGAACGGCAGGCCGGTCGACACCTCCGTGGAACCAGATCCGTCAAGGTCGAGGCCCACATCGATGGTCGTCTCCTTGGTGGCCCGCCGCACCGACGCGGTCCGTCGGGCCGGTGTCGGCGGTGACGAAGCCGGCGTGGGTGTCGAGGCGGGGGTCGGTGTGGATGCGGTCATCGCAGGCTCTCCGTCAATGCGGCCAGGAACCGGTCGTTCTCGTGAGGGAGCCCGACCGTGACCCGGAGGCATCCGGCGAGGCCCGGCCATTTCGAACAGTCTCGCACGAGGACGGATGCCTCGAGGAGATCGGCCCAGACCGCCCCGGCCTCCGACCCGGTCGGCCGGAAAAGGATGAAATTGGCGTCGGACGGCCAGGTGTCGACCGGCAGAGCGGACAAGGCCGCGGCAATCCTCCCTCGTTCCTCCTTCACCATGGCCACCCTGGCCTCCATCTCGGGAGCGAAGTCGACGGCCAGACGCCCCGCCAACTGCTTGGCCGCGTCGAGGTGATAGGGCAACGCCACCATCTCGCAGGCCTCGACGACCTCGGGCGCGGCGACCACGTATCCGAGTCGCAACCCGGCCATCGACCAGGTCTTGGAGAAGGTCCGCACCACGGCCAACCGCTCGGAGCCTGCGGCCCCCCGGCGCACCGTGTCCACCGCGGAGGAAGGGGCGAACTGCCCGTAGGCCTCGTCCACGACGAGCAGGCCGGGGACCATGGCCAGGACCGCCTCGATCAGCTGGATCGGATCCGCCCGCCCGGTCGGATTGTTCGGCGAGCAGAGGAAGGTGAGGACCGGGTCGTGGGCGTCGAGCACCCGTCTCACCTCGTCGAGGTCGAGGAGGAACTCGTCGGTCCGCCGGCCAGCCGCCACCTGCGTCCCGGTGACCCGGGCGATGTGACGGTGGAGCGTGTAGGTCGGCTCGAAGAGGGCTGCCGTCCGCTGCGGCCCGCCGTAGGCAAGGAGCAGTGACTGCAGGACCTCGTTGGAGCCGTTGGCGCAGAAGATCTGCTCGGCGCGGACGCCGTGGCCGTTGGCCACGGCCCGACGCAGCTCCGACGCGTCGCGGTCCGGGTAGCGGTTGAACTCGATGGAGCCCAGCCCGGAGCGGAACGCCTCGAACCAGTCGGGTGGAGGCGGGAGGGGCGACTCGTTGGTGTTGAGCCGGACGTCGACCTCGACCTGCGCCGAGTGATAGCCGACCAGCGCCTCCAGGTCGGGGCGCACCGAGGGGACGGGGCGCACCGGGGGCACCGACGGAGCGGGCGGCCGGTCTCCCGGATCCCCCACTACCGGGACCATCGGAGGCGTACCGACTCGGCGTGAGCGGGCAGACCCTCGGTCTCCGCCAGGGTCACCACGTGTGGCCCGAGGACCTCCAGGGCCTTCTCCGAGACGGTGACCGCGTGGATGTGCCGGCGGAAGTCGTCCACCCGCAGCGCACTGGCGAACCGGGCGCTCCGATTGGTGGGAAGGACGTGGTTGGGACCAGCCAGGTAGTCGCCCACGCTGGCCGGGGAGCTCAGGCCCACGAACACCGCTCCCGCCGAGGTGATCCGGGGCAGTAGCGCCTCGGCGGACTCGGTGAGCAGTTCGAGGTGCTCGGGAGCCACGATGTTGGCCACCGAGCACGCCTGTTCGGCGCCGTCGACCAGCACCACATAACCACCGGCATCGAGGGTCGCCTCCAGATCGTCGCGGCGCGGCGACGCGGACACCATCCGTCCCACCTCGGCGGTGACCGCCTCGGCCAGCGATTCGGACCAGGTGATCAGCCAGGCCAGGCCGTCGGGCCCGTGCTCGGCCTGGACCACCAGGTCGATGGCCGCCAGGTCGGCGGGGGTGTCGGGTCCGGCCACCACCACCACCTCGGAGGGCCCGGCAAAGGCCGACGCCACCCCCACCACCCCGGACACCTGGCGCTTGGCCTCCGCCACGAACCGATTCCCCGGGCCGACGATCACATCCACCGGGTCGATGGACTCCGTCCCGTAGGCCATGGCCGCGATGGCCTGGGCCCCGCCCATCCGGTAGACCTCATCGACCCCGGCCACCGCGGCGGCGGCCAATGAGGCGTCGTCGATCCGGCCGTCAGGTCGGGGGGGCACGCAAAGTACGATCTCGTCGACGCCGGCAACCTGGGCGGGGACCGCGCACATGAGGACCGTGGAGGGGTAACGGGCCCGGCCCCCCGGAGCGTAGCAACCGGCACGTCCGACCGGCCTCACCAGATGGCGAACGCCGATCCCGCCCGATTCGAAGTCGTCGACCGGAGCTCCGGACTCGTGGGCGTGGTAGGCCAGGATCCGATCGTGGGCCACGTCCAGGGCGTCCTGGAGCTCCGGGGGCACCCGGCGGAGGGCAGCCTGGATCTCCTCCTCCGGAACCCGCAATTGATCGAGCTCGACGCCGTCGAACTCCCGGGTCAGGCGGCGCAGGGCCGCGTCGCCCCCCCGGCGCACCTCGGCCAGTATGGCCGTCACCGCGGCCGACGACCGGTCCCCCTCATCGACGGGACGCGGCAGGACCTCGCGCAGCTGCCGACGGCTGCCGGTGAAGCCGCGAAGGTCGAGGCGGGTCAGGGGCATGGCCAATCGATGCTACCGGAACCGCATCGCCGCCCCGGCGCAGGCGGGACCGCTCCTGCGTCCACCACCCTCCGTCCAGAAGCCGACCTGTCATGATCAGTCGATGCCCGCCAGCTCCGCAGAACTGTCCTCGCTCGCCACCGCCCTCGACGAGCTGACCCGCAGGGTGACCGTCCATGCCGATGCCGCCGACGCGGCCAAAGACGAGGACACGGCGCGGGAGCTCTTCGCCATCGAACGGGCCCTCAACAGCGCCAACCGACGCCTGGCCCGCCTCTCCACGGCGCTCAGCCGCCGCTGACGCACCGTGGACGCGGCGAAGGCACCCGAAGGTGCCTTCGCGCGAGCGGGTCGGGCGGCGGATCCCGAACACCGCTCAGCGGAACCAGTTGGCGGGAACCGGTTCCGAGACCTCTAGATCATCACGTTTCGGCGCCGATTACCAGTCACCGCGGCCGAAAATCTGCGCAACCCCGGTTGCCGTTCGGCGATTCGAAATCCAAATGCCCAGGTAACGGTCATTTCCGCATGGGAAGCCGCACCGGCGTTTCCTCAGCTGCGCGGCACGGTGCCCACGGGGAGCGGTTCAGCGGGCACGGCGCGGTCTTCTGTCACAGAGCGCGACAGACGGTTCGTGCGATCGGCCCTCTCGCCAGGGCGGCCGCCAGGGCTGCCGGACCGCCGGCTGCAGAGGTCCCGGCCGCCGGGTGGCCTGCTCAGCCGACCCGGGCGGGGACCATCCGCTCCCGGGCCGATGGGCAGATGTCCGACAGCACGCATCCGGCGCACCGAGGTGCCCGGGACTGGCAGACGGCCCGGCCGTGGAGGATCAGTCGGAGGCTGAAGACCCCGCGCTGTGAGGCCGGGACCATACGGTTGAGCACAGCCTCCACCTTCACCGGATCGGACTCATCGGTCAGGCCCAGCCGGAGCGACAGGCGCTGGACGTGGGTGTCCACGGGAAGCCCCGGAAGCCCGAAGGCCACGCTCCGCACGACGTTCGCCGTCTTGCGGCCCACACCGGGCAGGCTCACCAGGTCCGCCAGAGCGGATGGGACCTCTCCATCGAACCGCTCGACCACCGCCGCGGCCATGCCGACCAGGCTCTTGGCCTTGGACCGGAAGAACCCGGTCGAGCGGATCAGGCGCTCGACCTCGGACAGATCGGCGTCGGCCATTGCGTCCGGGTCAGGAAAGCGGGCGAAGAGCGCCGGCGTGGTGAGATTGACCCGCTCGTCCGTGCACTGGGCCGAGAGAATCGTGGCTGCCAACAATTGGAAGGGGCCGCGGTGATCGAGCGCGCACAGTTCCTCCGCCGATCCGGGGTACAGCTCCCCCAGCCGCGCATTGACGGTTCGAGCGCGCCCGGCTGGAGTGCGGGGTCGGGCCACGGCGTGCAGACTACCGGTAGCGTCCACGGGATGAACGGCCTCGAGCTGGCGATTGCCACCGCACCCGACGGCTCTCTCCTCCGGGAGATCACGGCCCTGCTCGACGACGTCGGCCGGGATGGCGGGCACCCCGCACTCAGCGAGCACAAGCGGATCGAGCTGCGGCGCCACCGGGATGCCGGCGCTCCGGCCCGGGCCGCCCACACTTTCGTCGGGGTGGTGGCGAGAGCGGCCTCCCGGCCCGGCCTGGCCGGGTACGCACAGGTCGACGGCGACCCCCGTGCGCGTGAGTACGCCGTGGAGATGGCAGTGGCGCCGAACACCGGCGATGGGGTATCGATCGCCGACGCGCTCCTGGGCGCCTCGGTGAGGGAGGTGGCAGCGCGCGGCGGCGGCCTGTTGAGGCTGTGGGCCGCGGCGGCCGCGGCAACCGACGACGAGCGGGCGTTGGCCGCGGGGTTCGAACTCGAGCGGGAACTCGTCCAGATGCGGTGCGCGCTGCCGCTACCCAGAGCGCCCGACGAGCCCCCGATCCACACCCGTGCGTTCCGGCCCGGTGTGGACGAAGAGGCATGGCTGACCACCAACAACAGGGCCTTTGCCTCCCACCCCGAGCAGGGCCGCTGGGACCTCGCCACCCTGCTCGAACGCGAGCGGGAGCCGTGGTTCGACCCCGAGGGTCTCAGGCTGCTCGAAGCGGAGGGAAGGCTCGCCGGCTCGTGCTGGACCAAGATCCACGACTCCGCGGACCCGCCCCTCGGCGAGATCTACGTCATCGGCGTGGACCCTGACTTCCAGGGACGGGGATGGGGCCGGGCGCTCACCCGCGCCGGATTGGACTGGCTGGCCGCTCGCGGCCTGGCCCTCGGGATGCTGTATGTGGATGCCGCCAATCAGCCCGCCGTCTCCATGTACCGGTCGATGGGTTTCGTCGAGGACCATGTCGACCGCGCCTATGTGACCACCATCGAGCCCTGAAGGGGCGGAGCAGCCCGGATCGCCCCGGCGGCAGGGCGAGCCCGCTCGCTAACCGGATCCCACGACGTGCCCGATGGAGTAGGTGATCCCGGCGGCCACGCCGGAGATCAGCAGCTGGCGACCGGCCGACCACAGCCACCACCGGCCGGTGAACACGGCCAGGGCGGCCCCGACGGTGAAGGCTCCGACGGCGCCGAGTCCCACCGACCACAACGTCGCCACGGTGCCCGAGGCGACCAGCCAGGGCAGCAGGGGGATGACCGCCCCGAGCGCGAAGGTCACGAACGACGCGGCCGCAGCCTGGAAGGGCCTGCCGGTCTCGTCGGGGTTGATGCCCAACTCCTCCCGGGCGTGGGTCTCGAGCGCGAGCTCGGGGCTGCGCATCATCTTGGACGACAGCTCTCGGGCCAGGACCGCCTCGAGTCCGCGGCTCTCGTAGATGGCGGCGAGCTCCTTGCGCTCCTCCTCGGGATCGTGGTGGATGGCCTGGCGCTCGACGTCCAGCTCGCGCTGCATCAGCTCGGACTGTGCCCGCATCGACACGTACTCCCCTGCCGCCATCGAGAAGGCGCCACCGATGAGGCCGGCCAATCCGGCCAGGCGCACCGCACCGGCGGACGAATGGGCCCCGGCCATCCCCAAGATGAGGGCGACATTGGAGACCAGCCCGTCGCTCACCCCGAACACCGCGGCGCGCGGCCCGCCCCCCTGCAGGTTCCGATGGTGGTGCTCGTAGGCCACGACGGCCAGCGTATCGACACCACCCGCACACCGAGTTACGGTCCGCCGTCCGAGATCCGTGCCGGTGGCCGTGTCGAGATCCGTGCCGGTGGCCGTGCCGGTGGCCGTATCGAGATCCGTGCCGACCCGCTCCGGTCGCGGGCTGGTCCACCGAGGCCTCGCTCCCGTACAGTTCTGGCTATGGCAACCACCGTGCAGGGCATCGAGAACTTCCACCAGCTGGTCGGCGAGCATCTGGGCTACAGCGACTGGCACCGCATCGATCAGGAGCAGATCGACCGCTTCGCCGACGCCACGGGCGACCACCAGTGGATCCACGTCGACCCCGAGCGGGCCAAAGGCGGGCCCTTCGGGACCACCATCGCTCACGGCTACCTCACCCTCTCGCTGGCTCCGGTCTACCTGGGGGAGGTCCTGACCGTCGAGGGCGCCTCGATGGGGGTCAACTACGGTTGCAACAAGGTTCGCTTCCCGGCCCCGGTCCTGGTGGGCAGCAATCTCCGGCTCGGGGTGGAGGTGGCCGGGGCCGAGGACGTCACCGGCGGAGTGCAGGTGGCGTTGGACCTCACCTTCGAGACCGAGGACTCCCCCAAGCCGTCCTGCGTCGCCCAGGTGGTCTACCGATACTTCCACTGACACCCCGGCGGCCGGCCCTCCCAGGGCCGGGTCCCGGCCGGACTCCGACCCTCCGACCTCCGGCTCCGGCCGCTCCGACCTCCGCCTCGACCCGCGCTCCGACCGTGCGAGCGATTACTCCTAGAGTATGAACCATGGAGATGCGGGTCGAACAGCTTTCGCAGCGCTCCGGGGAGTCGGTGGACACCATCCGCTACTACCAGAGCAAGGGATTGCTCGAGCCTCCCCGGCGCCAGGGGCGGGTGGCCTGGTACGACGATGCGCACCTCGAGCGGCTGGCCCGGATCCGGTCCCTCCAACAGCGCGGTTTCACGCTGGCCACCATCGTCCGGCTGGTGAACGGGGACCTCGACGCCGCCGACGAGGCCCTGTTGGGCGAGCTCTCCGGGGCCCGCCGGGCTGTCGGAGTCCCGCCAGAGGCGCCCACCACTGACCGGGATCCCGGCGGCCCGGGGCCCGACGGCCCGGCCACCCAGGACGGGACGCCGCCCGGCGACGGGGCCGGACTCACCATCACCGAGCTGGCCGAGGAGACGGGGGTGCCCTTGGCCCTGCTCAAGGCCCTCGAGGCCGAGGGGCTCCTCATCCCGCAGCGGATGGGGGGAGTCGAGCGCTACACGGCGGAGGACGTCTCCTCGTCGAGAGCCGGGCTCCTGCTGCTCGAATGGGGAATCCCGCTCTCGGCCCTGCTCGAACTGGCCCGCCGGCACCACGAGGCCACCGAGAAGGTCGCCCACGCCGCGGTGGAGATGTTCTCGACCCACGTGCGCGGCCCGCTGCGCCAGGGTCGCACGCTCGGGCCCGAACGCCTGACGTCGCCGACCGGCGGAGAGGATCCCGGGATCGATCGGCTCCTGCTGGCCTACTCGGAGCTCCTTCCGGCCGTGAACGACCTGGTCGGGCACCACTTCACCCGGGCACTGGTCAAGGCGGCGCTGGACCACGTCGAACAGGTCGGGTCCGATGCGGAGCGACAGGCGGTGTGGGGCCGGGTGGGGTCCGACGAGCCCACCGCCCCCGGCGGCCGTGAGGCCCCGGCCGCAGTGTCTTCTCCATGACCGCAGTGTCTCCTCCATGAGCGGCAGGCCATCGTCCCGGGGGTCGACGGCGTCGTTCGAGCCAGTCTCGGGGGTGACCCGGGTAGACCTTCCCAGCGGACCGGAGAAGACCGAGCTGGTGCGCTCGATGTTCGATGCCATCGCGCCTCGCTATGACCTGGTCAACCGCATGATGACCTTCGGCCTGGACATGCATTGGCGCCGCCAGTCCGTGCGGGCCCTCGGGCTTCCCGAGGGATCGCTGGTCCTCGACCTGGCCTGTGGGACCGGGGACTTCATCGGCATCCTGCAGGCGGCGGGCCTCCGACCGCTGGGGATGGACCTGTCGTCCGGGATGTTGGCGGCCAACCACACCGGGGCACCCCTGGCGCAGGCCGATGGCGCCTGGCTCCCGATGCGCCGTGCCGCGGTCGAAGGGGTCACCTGCGGGTACGCCCTGCGTAACTTCACCGACCTCGGCCCGGTGCTCGACGAGATCGGCCGGGTGGTCCGGCCCGGTGGGCGCATCAGCCTGCTCGAAGTGGACGAGCCCAGCAACGGGCTGCTGCTCGCTGGGCACCGGGTCTGGTTCAGGCGGGTGGTACCCCGCATCGGCGCACTGCTGTCCGACGGGCCGGCGTACCGGTACCTGCCCGAGTCGACGGCGTACCTGCCCTCGACCACCGAGCTCCGGGCCATGCTGGGCGAGGCCGGGTTCTCCGCCGTCAACCAGCGTCCGCTCTCCGGCGGACTGAGCCAACTGGTCACCGCCACCCGCCGGGGACGACCGTGAACAGATCGCCTGGTGGTCTGGTCGCGGCGCGGCTCCCGCTCGACCCGGGGCCGCCCATCGACCCCTTCGCCCTCGCCGGGCCGGACGGCATCCTGTTCCACACCGGGGAGCAGGCGCTGGTCGGCCTGGGCCGGGCGCTGACGATCGCCCTCCCCCACGGCCTCGATTCCGCCTCCGATCTCGACCGGGTCCGGCACACCCTGGCCGCCATCCCCTGCGAGGACAGGCTGGGTCCGGTGGGCATCGGCATCGGCGTCGGCGTGGTCGGGTTCGGGGCTCTGCCCTTCGAGCGGTCCCGGCCGGCAAGCCTGGTGGTCCCCGAGATCACCGTCGGCACCGACGCCTCCGGAGAGATGGAGTGGGTGACCGTGGTCGCCCGCGACCGGTCCGACCTGCCCAGCGGGTCCACCGGGCTGCGGGCCAAGCTTCACCGGATGACGGCCCCCCGCTCTGGACGCGCCGGGGGGGTCCTGTCCCCGGTGCGCGTCGATTCCCTCTCGTCCGACGAATCGTTCGAGGCGATGGTGGCAGAGGCCCTGGTGGCCATCGGCGACGGAAAGGTGGCCAAGGTCGTTCTGGCCCGCCAGGTCGACGTCCAGATGGAAGCGACCGTCGAGATCGCCGGGTTGCTCCGACGATGGCACGAGCTCGAGCCGAACTGCACCGTCTTCGCCGTGCCCACCCCTGACGGCCGGTTCGTCGGTGCCAGCCCGGAGCTGCTGGTAGAGCGGTCGGGGCGGCGTGTCCACAGCCGGCCCCTCGCCGGGACCGCTGGTCCACCGACCGGGACGCGGGGGATCGTCCCACCGGTCGAGCTGCTCGAATCCCGGAAGGACGGGAATGAGCACCGGTTGGTGGTAGAGGCGATCGAGCAGGCCCTCCGACCGCTCTGCTCCGACCTCGACGTACCCCCCGGACCCCACCTGGTCCACTTGCACCACCTCACCCACCTGGGTACTTCCGTGACCGGCACCCTGGCCGGGGCCGCCGACGGAACGGTCCCCACCGCACTCCACCTGGTGGCCGCCCTCCATCCCACACCAGCCGTCGGGGGGGTTCCCTCGGCCGAGGCCTGCCGGCTGATCAACCGGCTCGAGCCGCGTCCACGGGGCAACTACGCCGGTCCGGTGGGCTATGTGGACTCGCAGGGCAACGGGCGGTGGATGGTCGGGATCCGGGCCATGAGCGTCGAGGGCCGTCGGGCCCGGATGGCCGCGGGCGTGGGCATCGTCAGCGGGTCGGAGCCGGCGGCCGAGTTGGTGGAGGCGAACCTCAAGCTCACCGCCGTCTTCGACGCCCTGGCCCCGGGCGTCCCCTTCACGACCTCGCCGATACCAGTGGGCCACGGCACCACGGGCTGAGCCCGGTCATCTGAGGGCCGACCGCCGGATCACATCGGCGAGCGAGCGGGGATCGTCACGGGACACGAAATGCCCGGCTCGGGGGAGGAGGACCAACTCCGCCCCCCGAACGGCCTTTGACAGGCTCACTCCGGCCCGCGGCGGCACCACCAGGTCCCACTGGCCCTGCACCACGGAGACCGGCAGCTCGAGCCGGCCGAGGGCGGCGGTCACCGAGGGCAGCTCCTCGACCAGCGCCCGCTGCTCGATCATGAATGTCCGCTTGTGCCGGCCGAGGGCGCCTCGTCCGCCGCCCAGCACGCCGGGGTCCGGGAGGGCGGACGCCAGCTCGTCGCGGAGGCGTGCGGGGGCGTGGCGGGCCAGCCGACGCAACCGGGGCAGCACCTCCCCGATACCCACCAGACCGACCACAGTGAGGGCGTCCCCTAAGACCGGGACGTTGAGCCAACGGTCGAGGGCGTTGAGGCTGTCCGGCGTGCAGGCCGCGCCCACCAGGACCAGGCTCCTCACCAGGCCGGGACAGCGGTCGGCCAGGAGCACCGCCACTCCCCCCGACCAGCTGTGAGCCACCACCGTGGCCGGCGAGGCTCCCCGGGTCCTGATGAACTCCTCCACGACCTCGGCATTGCCGGCCAGGCCCCTGGCCTCCCCGGTGGTGGCCCCGTAGCCGACCCGGTCCGGGGCGAGCACGCGGAAGTCGGGCTCCAGCAGGGCGGTGACCGGGTCCCACGAACTCCCCGACCCGGGCTGGCCGTGGAGCAGCACCACCGGGGGGCCTGACCCCCGGTCAGTCGAGGCCAGCACCGTGGGCTTCTCCCCCGCCGTTCTCCCCGCGGTCCTCCGGACGGTCCTCCGGGCCCTCCTTCGCTCCCGCACGGTAGAGCGGGAGCACCACCTGGAAGGTCGAGCCCCGGCCCACGCCGGTTTCGACGGTGGCCTCCCCGCCGAAGCTGCGGGCCAGGCTGGCCACGATGAACAGCCCCAGCCCGGAACCACCGTCGAGACGGTCGGCATCACCGCGGTAGAACCGGTCGAACACCCGGCCGGCCTGCTCGTCGGTCATCCCCGGCCCCCGGTCACGTACCTCGAGCACCGCCCGCTCCCCCCGGACGGCCACCCCCACCTCCACCGGCGTCCCCGGCGGCGTGTGGGCCAAGGCGTTCCCGAGCAGATTGTGCACAAGCTGCCCCAGACGGGCGTCGTCACCTGCCACCGGGACCTCCCTCGGGGCATGCAGTGCGATGCGCCGGGAGGCGTCGATGGTCTCGGCGTCGGCCACCGCCTCAGCGGCCACCGCGGCCAGGTCCACCCGGGCCCGGGGTGGCTCAGGTCCCTCGCCCTCCCGGGCCAGGAGGGCCAGGTCACCCACCAGCACTCCCATCCGGGCTGCTTCCTTCTCGATTCGGGACAGGGCCCGTGCCCGGGCAGTCGGGTCGGCCAGTGCCTCTTTCCGCAGGAGCTCGGCGTAGCCCTGGATCGAGGTGAGCGGGGTCCGGAGCTCGTGGGAGGCGTCGGCCAGGAAGCTCCTCAGCCTCTCCTCGGACCGGGCCCGCTGGGCGAAGGCCGTCTCGATCTGGGCCAGCATCCCGTTGAGGGCGCGGCCCAAGCGGGCGATCTCGCCGTTGCCCTCAGTGAACTGCACCCGCCGGGTGAGGTCACCGGCGGCGATGGCGTCCGCCTCCCTGGTCATGTCCTCGAGGGGCCGGAGCCCCAACCGGACCAGGACGGTCATCAGGACCAACAGGGCGGCCAGCAGACCGGCCGACACCACCAATTCGACCAGCCGGAACGAATCCAGGGTGGCACTCACCTCATCGAGCGGGGCGGCCACCACCAGGGTCTGGCTGCCCACCGACGTGGCCTGCAACCGGTACTCGGGCCCGTGGCCGCCGGCAGCGGGGGCGTCGATCGAGGCCGGACTGGGATGGTAGGTCTGACGGCGCTTGGCCGCGGGCCCGGGACCGGGGGCCGCCGATGACCGGAGCGGTGACGGCAGGGACGGCGGGGCATCCACCCGGCCCCCGGTCCCCGAGGGCCGGGCCACCTGCACTCGTCCGTTCGCATCGATGAGCTCAACGTAGGTGTCGGGTCCGACACGGGACTGGATGCCGGCCGGGGTGATCCGGAATCCCCGTGCCTCGCCCAGCGAGACGAACCGGGCCATCAGCCCACTGGCGGTGCTCAACTGGTCGTCGACCCGCCCGTAGAGATACGAGTGCAGTGACGTCAGGGTGATGAAGTCGACCAGTGCGAGGCCGAGCGCCAGGGACACGACGATGGTGGCGACAAGCCGGCGGCGGAGCCTCACGGACGCGGCTCCCGCAGGGTATAGCCCACCCGCCGGACGGTATGGATGAGCGGCGGCTCATAGCAGTCGACCTTCTTGCGCAGGTAGGAGACATAGATCTCGACGATGTTGGACTCACCGGCGAATCCCTCCGACCACACCGCGTCGAGGATCTGAGCCTTGGAGACCACCTGGCGGGCGTTGGCCACCAAGTAGGCCAGGAGGTTGAATTCCGTTGCTGTGAGGGCGATGGGTCGGTCGCCCCGCCAGACCTCGCGGGTGAGGGCGTCGACGACCAGGTCGCTGAACACCAGTCGACCCTCGGCCTCGGGCCCGCCTCCCGTCCGTCGCAGCACAGCACGGACCCGGGCCACCAATTCGTCGATGCTGAAGGGCTTGGTCACGTAGTCGTCGCCGTCGACCAGGCCGGTGACCTTGTCCTGCGTGGCGTCACGGGCGCTGAGGAACAGCACCGGTGTGCGATCGCCCTCCTGCCTCAATCGACGACACACCTCGAATCCCTCGATGCCCGGCAGCATCACATCGAGCACGATCAGGTCGTAGGCGCCGGTCCGGACCCTCGACAGCGCCTCGGGTCCCGTGGCTGCCTCATCACAGCTGAATCCCTCGAACCGGAGAGCGGCGGTGACCACGTCGGTGATGTAAGGCTCGTCGTCGACCACCAGGATCCGGCCGGCGGCGGTCACCGGGGCGGTATCACTTGCGCACGAGGTGGCGTGGGCCGACCAGGCCTCCGACCAACCGTTGCGCACCCCACCAGGTCACCAGGGCCAGAGCTTCGACCACGATGAACGTCGACATCTTGGACTGGCCGTCCACCCGGTCCACGAACCGGATGGGGACCTCGGTCACCGAGGCCCCCGCCCGCTTGGCCTGATAGGTCATCTCGATCTGGAACCCGTAGCCGTCGGCTCTGATCCGGTCGAGATCGATGCGGCGGAGGACGGTCGCCGAGTACGCACGGAACCCGGAGGTCGAGTCGGCCACCCCGAGCCCGAGCAGAGCAGAGGCGTACGCATTCCCCCCCCTGGACAGCAAGCGCCGATGCCACGCCCAGTTGGGGATGGCGCCGCCGGGGATGTACCTCGACCCCACCGCCAGCTCGCACTCGTCGGACAGGGCCCCGACCAGCACCGGGAGTGCCTCGGGCTCGTGTGAGAGGTCGGCGTCCATCTCCACGCAGGCGTCGAAGTCACGCTCGAGCCCCCAGTGGAACCCCGCCCGGTAGGCGCTACCGAGGCCCGACTTCCGGTGCCTGCGCATGACCTCGATGTTGCCGAGCTCCGTGCCCAGGCGTTCGGCGATCTCCGCGGTTCCGTCCGGGCTGCCGTCGTCGACCACGAGCACGGTGGCGGCCGTGAGTGAGTCCCTGATCCGTCGGAGCACGCGCTCGATGTTCTCGGATTCGTTGTAGGTGGGCAGCACGACCAGCACATCCATTGCCGCAGCTTACGAGACACGCCCCCGCCGATGGCTGCGGGCCGGGACCCTCGGAGGCCGACCGGTCGGGAGGTCAAGATCCGGCGGGTCTCGCCCCTGACCCGGAATCCACGCCGACATCCGAGCCCTGATCATCGGCATTGCCGGTGGTCGGGCCCCCACCCGGACCGGCGGTCAGGCCCCCGGAGGCCCGGGTGTGCTGCCAGACCTCGCGGAAGACCACCTGGATGGCACCCCCGACCGGGATGGCGACGAGTGCGCCGGTGAGGGCCCCCAGTGCCGAACCGAAGACACCTCCGAGATTGGCCCCGATCAACACCGACAGGAGAACCCAGAGGGGGTTCATCCTCACCGACCGGCTCATCACCACCGGATAGAGGAAATGGTTCTCGACGAGCTGGAACCCTATGAAGACGATGGCCACCACCACCCCGGCGGTGGGTGAGTGGAGGAGGGCGATGACAACGCTGGGCGCACCGGCGATCAGCCCCCCGACCAAAGGGATCATTGCCACGAGCGCTACCCATAGCCCGATGAGCAGGGCGAAGGGAACGCCGAGGATCAGCATGGTGACCAGGATGACCACGCCGAACATGGCCGACAGGGCAATCGTGCCCAGAACGTAGGAGGTGACCTGG
>DATKRZ010000086.1:0-25242 GCA_035531955.1 Acidimicrobiales bacterium
GGCCTTGGAGAATGCGCCGAGCTCGGTGGTGCATACCGGGGTGAAGTCCTTGGGGTGGGAGAACAGCACGCCCCAGCTGTCGCCCAGGTACTCGTGGAAGTTGATCGTGCCTGCGGTGGTCTCCGCAGTGAAGTCAGGGGCTGTGTCGCCCAGACGAATGGCCATGAAATGCTCCTTCTCTGTCCTGTGTCGTCGGTCCTGTGAGCCTTGGCTGCGAGCCGGACCCGAGCAACTGGTGATCGGGTCGCCCGCCCAGGATAGACGAAGCCGTGCCAATTGTCGACCGAGTTGGTCGAGATTTGTCCGCACCCGGGCCACGGTGGCGGGGACCGCCCCGTTCCACCATGCTGGGGCGATGACGACTGCCACCCTGCGGGTCACCCGGGAGGGGCCGGTCACCGTGGTCGCCCTCGACCGGCCCGGTCGCCGCAACGCGGTCGACCCGGCCACCGCCGACGCCCTGCTCGAGGCGTTCACCGCCTTCGATGCCGACGTTTGCTCGTCGGTGGCGGTGCTGACCGGCACCGACGGGACCTTCTGTGCCGGCGCGGACCTGCGCTCCCTGGCCGAAGGGGGCCGTCACCGGGTCGCAGAGGAAGGGCCGGGACCGATGGGGCCCACCCGGTTGGAGCTGTCCAAGCCGGTGATCGCCGCCGTCGAGGGCTTTGCCGTGGCCGGGGGCCTGGAGCTGGCCATATGGTGCGATCTGCGGGTGGCGGCGCAGGACGCGACGTTCGGCGTGTTCTGCCGACGGTTCGGCGTCCCCCTCATCGACGGCGGGACGGTCCGCCTCCCCCGGCTCATCGGCCAGGGACGGGCCCTCGACCTGATCCTGTCCGGGCGCGAGGTCGGGGCCGCCGAGGCGCTGGCCATGGGACTGGTCAACCGGGTGGTTCCGAACGGTTCCGCCCTGGACGAAGCCGTGGCCTGGGGCCGGCAGCTCGCGGCCCTGCCCCAGACCTGCCTGCGCAACGACCGGGCGTCGGCGTTGGCCCAGTGGGGACTTCCGGTGGCCGACGCCATGCGGGCCGAGATCCGATTCGGGCTGGCCTCGCTGGCATCTCCGGACGCGGCCTCGGGGGCCCTCCGGTTCGCCGGTGGCGAAGGGCGGGGCGGGGCAGTGCTCGACACCACCGGTCGCTGAGCCGGGACCGTGGCCGATCTCGCCGCCTTCGACTTCGACGGGACCCTGACCTCGGGTGGGAGCGTGTTCGGCTTCCTGACCGCGCTGGTCGGGCGCGGTCCGGTGGTGGCAGCCGCCGCCGCGCTCTCCCCGCAGCTGGCCCACGCCGCCATCGTCGGTGGCGCCGCCGCCGACCGGGCCAAGGAGCGCCTCTTCGGGCGGGTGATGGCCGGCGTGCCCCTCGACCATGTCGACAAGGTGGCCGCCCGGTACGGCCGGGATCACGTGGACGGCCGCCTCCGCCCCGACGTGGGGAACCGCCTCGACTGGCACCGGGGCCGGGCCGACACGGTGGTCATCGTGTCGGCCTCGCCCGAGGCCTACGTGGCCGCGGCCGGCGGCCGCCTCGGGGCCGACGGGGTGATCGCCACCCGCCTGGCGGTGGGCGGGGACGGAACGCTGACCGGCCGCTACGAGGGCGCCAACTGCCGGGGGGACGAGAAGCTGCGCCGGCTGCGCCAGTGGATCGAGGACTCGGGGACCTGCCCCGAGCGGGTCTGGGCCTACGGCAACAGCCGGGGCGACCTCTCGATTCTCCGGAGCGCCGACGTGGGGGTCAACGTCGGCCGCCTCGGGCGGATGGGCCGGCTCAAGGCGTTCCCGACGCTCGAACAGGTGCAACGGGCCACTCCCGAGCCGCGAGCGGGCTGAGCCCACCGCCTCCTACAGGTACTCCTTCCTCCGCATCCACACCAGCACGAACCAACCCCAGATCGGGGGCAGGTAGGCGGTGAACAGTCGCTGGACGAAGACGGCGGCCACCGCGTTCGACTCGTTGATCCCCGCGGCCGTCAGGCCGAGGATCATGCCCGCCTCGACAACTCCCATCCCGCCGGGTACTGGAGAGATCCCGCCGAGCATCGAGCCCAGGGTGAGCACGACGATCAGCGTGGCCAGATCGAGGCTGTCCCCGAAGGCGTGCAGGGAGGCGCCAAGAGCGAGGGCCACGAGGATCTGGGCCGCGGCGGACCCGCCGAAGATCTCCACCAGGTTCCGCGGGTGCCCGGCCAGGATCCGCAGATGCGCCCAGACTTCGGATGCCTTGGGCCGCAGCCGCTCGGCGGCCAGTCGCCGCCACCGGGGGACGGCGAGGACCAGTCCCAGGGCCACGCCCACGACCACCACCGCGATCACGATCAGCCAGACCAGGCGGGAGTTGCCGCTGCTGGCGTCGCTCGTCGGCGTGCTGAGGTGAAGGCTCCCTGCCGACAGCGGCAGGGCGATGAGGAAAAGCGCCCCCTTCACGATCCAGCTGGCCGTGCTGGCCAGCACCCCCGAGCTCACGGCCACCGTCGGCGTGTACCCCTCCTGCTGGAAGAACCGGACCCTGGTGGCCAGCACCGCCATCGACCCCCCGGCCAGGCCCACGAAGGTGTCAGAGAACTCGAGGGCCACGGTGCGCCCGTAGGGAAGCGGGTCGGTCACCGAGCCCACCGTGGTCACGGCGATGGCCGGGTAGGCCGCCTGGGCGAGCACGAACACGAGGGCCACCCAGCCCCAGGCGGCACCGGCGATCGTGCTCCAGGACTTGGTCACGTTGATCAGGACACCGATGAGGGCCCAGCCCCCGATCAGCGTTCCGACGACCAGGGCGAGGCTGACCCAGCTCACCCGGCGGGGCTCGATCAGCTTGGGGACCTCCACCCCGACGGCTTTTGCTCCCTGCTCGCGCAGGGCGGTGAGGATGGCCTTCTTGCCGCGTAGGGTCCGCGACGCCGCCGAGTCGAGAGCAGCCCGCTGGAGAAAGGGCAGCGCCCCGGCCAGGGCGGCCTTCGACAGGTTGCGGGCGGCCGAGGCGATCACCCGTTCGGGGCCGGCCACCACCGCCGCCGAAGCCAGGGCTGCGGCCAGGTCCCGATCGAGCTGGTCGTCGGTGGCGACCGTCGAGGCCACCCGGAAGTCGACGAAACCGGCGGTGCCGCGCTCGTCGACCACGATCTTCTGGGTCGAGAGCGAACCGTGGGCCACCCCGGCGCGGCGGAGCGCCGCCAGTTGGCCGAAGATGTCGTCCAGGCCCGCCTCGGACAGGCCCGCCTCGGACAGCGCTGCCTCGGGGGCGGCGGTGTCACCGATCACAGGGCTGCCCGACCCCGGTCCGGCCGGGACCACATCGGGGGCCGGATCCCCCTCACCATCCATCGGGGCGGCCGGATCCGCCCCTTGCGGCCCGACGGCGCTCGGGAGGGTGTACGGGGGCAGGCTCGAGAGCAGGCGCCCCCCGGGGGGCCGGGTCACAAAGAGCGCGTCGTGGGCGGGCCCGGCGGGGCCGGCGGCGAGCACGCGGGGCACCCGGGCGCCGGCCCGTTCGGCCATCAGCGTCAGATAGGCCTCGTGCTCGACCTGCTGCCGCCGGGTCAGGGCCAGGGTCGGCCCGGAGTCGCGGTAGAAGAGGAACCGGGCCGTCTTGGCCAGGAGTTGGGCGTCAGCGGAGTCGCGTCCGTAGACCGAGACATCAACGGTGGATCCGTCCACCCGACCGGTGAACCGCCCGACCCCCCACTCCTGACGGGGGACGGGCGAGATGTCGACGGCCGCGATCTCGAGGTCGGCGAGCAGTACCCGGACCTCGTCGATCGACGGGAGGCCCAACGGCGAGCCGAAGATCAGATGCACGAGCGCGGCCACTCCCCACCCGAGGGCCAGGCTGGCCAGGACGGCGACAGGAACGCCGGAGCCGTTGACCATCGAGGCCACCGCCAACAACCCGATGGCCGTCTTGGTCGTCAGCTGAAGCCAGCGGCTGAGGTACGGCAGCGCGGCGCAGGCCACCCCGACGGTGGCCGCCACCCGGGCGACGGGGAACGACAATGCGAAGTGATGGAGCGGGGGCGTGGTCGGGCGGCCCCCCGACGGGCCCAGGATCACCGCCAGGATCACGCAGATCAGCCAGGCGCCGGTGCCGGAGAGGGCGGCGTCCCGCAGCGCCGTCCACCTCCGCGAGGCCACCACCACGGTGGCGATGATGGCGATGAGGCCGAACGAGGCGATCCACCAGATGGCGGACACCACCCAACGGAGGCCGTCGGGGGTGGACGCCAGTGCGCTGGCGATGGTGTGCTCCGCCGCGGAGTCGGCCCGGGTGAACAGCCAGCAGAGGAAGACCACGATGACGGACGTGCCGAGGCGGAAGGCGTCGGTGCCGCGGCGCCGGGTCTGGCCGTCGCCCGCCGGGGCGGAGACGACGGAGAGCCACGGTCGCCCCTTCGGTCCCGGGCCCGGGAGCGGGCCCGCACCCGACCCGTCAGCCGGTTCCTCCAGCGACGACTCCGGCAGATCGATCACGCGACGCGCTTCACGGATCGGACCGACGCTCAGGCGGTCGCGGAGCCGTGGAAGCCGGCGTCGCCGAAGGAGAAGACCCCGCCGTCGGAGGCCACCAGCCAGTAGCCCTGCCCGTCGGGGGTGGCGGCCATCCCCACCACCGGCCGGGCCAGCGCCAGCCCATCGGCCGATCCCTCGAAGTGGGCGTCGCCGAAGGCGAAGATCCCGCCATTGGCACCTCCGACCCAGTAACCCTGGCCGTCATCGGTCGGGACCAGGCCGACCGCCGGGGCGGTAAGTGTGGTTGTCGTCGTGAACCAGTCGGACTTCAAGCCCAGGGCGCCGGCAAATCCGTCCCCGGTGAGCGAGACGCTCTGGGCGGAGCCGATGAGCGTCATCGCCATGACCCTCCCTCCCCAGTCGCCGTCGCCGTTGCGGCCAGTGATGCTGATCGACTGCAGCGTTCCCAGCTGGGGCCACGCCGCGTCGATGGCCGACACGGGGACCGAGGCGGTCCAGGTGTGATCGGGGTTGCAGGCTCCGGCGACACAGACCGAGTCTCCCGCATCGGGCACCCCGGGGAAGGCTCCCGGAGCAGTGTACCCACCGGTCGAAGCCGAGTACTGCGTCGCCGCCACCACCCCCCCGGGGAACTCCATGACCAGGCCGGCGGTGGCATTGACCGCCGCGTCGGTGAGTGGGCTCTCGTTCAGGGTGCCCCGGTAGGTCTGGCAGGTCTGGTCGCAGATGTCGGCGTATCCGCCGTAGGTGCCGAGCCCGGCCATGACGTACGACCGGGCCGCCACCGCCTGGGCCTCCAACTCCTGGAATCCCCAGGGCCGTCCCTGTGGACCGGTGCCACCCAGCGTCCCCCAGCCGGCCGGCGATTCGTTGGGGACGACACCGGAGACGTACTGCTCCAGGGGGAGGATGTCGACCGTCCGGGTCTCGCCGAGCGAGTTGTAGGTCGCCTCGATCGACCCGGCCATGGTGAGGTTGGGCCCGGCCTGGCACAGCTGGAGAGTCGCCCCCGGGGTGGGCACGGCGGTGGGATCGGACACGCCTCCGACGGAGCCGGTCGGCAGCCAGGGCCCGGCACAGCCCGGGCCCAGAAAGGTGTCCCACAGGCCGCCGCCGACGGGGAGCATCTCGACGGCCTGGCCGGGCGCGGCGTTGATCGATCCGACGGTGAACGGTGCCTCGGAGGCCACGATGACCGAGTTCCCGTTGTTCTCGGTCATCGCCACCCGGACCTCGGTGGTCTGCTGGGCCGGCGAGAGCCCGGTCAGCGCCGTGCCGCCGTAGAACTGTCCCAGGATGGCCTGGTAGTCGGTCCCCGCCAGGGCGTAGCCGAGCGCCCCCCACTGCCCCATGCCGTGGCCGTGGCCGTAGCCGTGACCTTCGAACGACACGGTGGCCGACGGGTAGGCGGACGCCGTGGAGGACGGTACGACGACACCGAAGCCGGTGGCGGTGACGAGGACGGCGACCGTCGCCCAGGCACGCAGACCTGCGGGCACGCACCGGCCAGTGCCTGGTTTCCTCGGTCTCACGTGCACCTCGGGGCCAGCGTACCGGCCCCCTCCCCCGAAGCAGGGGACCGCGCCGCGCCCGGGCCCTGAGCGCCGGCCGGGGCCAACCCCCTCGTCAGTCGGCCCCGGCATTGGCTGCCGCCTGGAACACCGCGGGCATCGACCCGTAGAAGGGGGCGCTCCCGAAGGAGAAGATCCCGCCGTCGGCGGCCGACAGCCAGTAGCCGTCGCCCCCGGGCAGGGCGGCCATCCCGACCACCGGCAGGACCAGGGCGATGTTGCCGGTCGAGCCGAAGTAGCGGGCATCGCCGAAGGTGAAGATGCCACCGTCCGTGGCCACCAGCCAGTATCCGCTGCCGCTCGGCGTCCTGGCCATCCCCACCACCGGCTTGTTGAGGACGATGTTCCCGGTGGACCCGTGGAAGGCGGCGTTGCCGAACGAGAAGATGCCCCCGTCGGTGGCCACCAGCCAGTAGCCCAGGCCCTGGGGAGTGGCGGCCATCCCCACCACCGGCCGGTTGAGACGGAGGTTCCCGGTCGAACCGTAGAACTGGGCGTCCCCGAAGGCGAAGATGCCGCCGTCGGAGGCCACCAGCCAGTAGCCCCGGCCGTCGGGGGTGGCGGCCATCCCCACCATCGGTTGGTTCAGCCGGAGCGCTCCGGTCGAGCCGTAGAACTGGGCGTCGCCGAAGGAGAAGACCCCACCGTCGGAGGCCACCAGCCAGTAGCCCCGGCCGGAGGGGGTTGCCGCCATCCCCAGGATGGGTCGGTTGAGGGCGATGTTGCCGGTCGAGCCGTAGAACCGGGCGTCGCCGAAGGTGAAGATCCCTCCGTCGGAAGCCACGTTCCAGTAGCCCCTGCCATCCGGGGTCGAGGCCATGCCCACGATCGGACGGTTCAGATGCCCGGGTGCCGCCTGGCTCACCCACCCGGTGAGCTGTGGGTTCTGGTGGAACATCGGCCACGAGCGCTTGCCGAGAGAATGCCCGGCCGAACCGGCCACCTGGTAGTGCTGGATGATCCCGGCATTGGCCGAGTTGTACCCGGCGATGGTGATGCCGATGGAGCCGTTGGGGTCGATGGTGACCATGGGCGAGTTCTGCAGCCCGATGGTGCCGCCCCCCAAGGTGGCGACCACCTGGGCGCTGCGACCGTCGTAGACGACCAGGCCGTTGGTGGTCGGCACCAGGACGTCGTTGTAGCCGGCGCCGGTGAGGTCGGCGGTCACGACCCCGCCGATGATCCGGCCGGAGGTGGCCTGGGGCCAGCCGGGCATCGCCGTGCCGTTGGACCCGTTGAGCGCCCACACCAGGCCTCCGGTGCCGGTGTCGACGCCCTCGACCACCTGTGCGTTGCCGTCACCCTCGAGGTCCCCGATGGCCGGGCTCCCCGTGGTGTTGCCCCCGAGGTTGGACTGCCAGGCGATGTTGCAGTGGGAGTCGGCGCCGAAGAGGGTGTTGGAGTCCGAGGCGCCCGGGTAGTACGAGCCGGTGCCGAAGGCGATGCCCACCTGACCACCGGCCAGGAAGTTGCCCACCGCCGGCGACGAGTCGACCGTCTGGTTGGTGTCGTGCGAGCAGATCAGGTTGCCGCCGGGGCCGAGCACCCGCAGGTGGCCGCCGTTCCCGTAGGTGACTCCATAGGCCAACCCGGCCGAGGAGTCTCCCCCCTCCACCACCTCGGTCTGACCGTTGCCGTACAGGTCGGCGAGGGCCGGCGTGGTGAAGCCGCTGTCCGCGGTGAAGAACGGCCATCCCCCGAGCGTGGACCCGTTGGACGCGTCGAAGGCGTACTCCTCCTGGCCCAGGGAGGGAGCGACCACCGAGTTGACCCCGTTGAGCACTCCGACGGCCATCGAAGCCTGGACGCCGTAGAGCCCGTTCGGGTCCTGGGCGTTCCGTCCCCAGACCTGGGCGCCCGAGTGGTTGAAGGCGTAGTAGCCGCCGACCCGCGGCTGCGAGGCATTTCCCCCTCCCACGTAGACGTTCTCGGTGCCGAGCCCGTCGGGAGTCACCGAAGGCGTCGAGTCGATGGGTGCGCCGCCGGTGTGCGCCGGCCACCCCCCGGGGGGAGAGCCGCCGGCCAGGTGGAAGGCCCACAGCGAGCCCGCTCGGTCGCCGACCACGACCGAGGGTCCCCCGCCGTCCAGCGTGGCCACCGACGGAGAGCTCTGACCGATGGGCGACCCACCGTCGGGAAGGACCTGCTGCCAGGCGAGGGAAATGGACAAGGCCGCGGCGTGCGCCACCGGCGGGGCCGCGGCGGCGGACACGGCGGGCGTGCCGAGCAGGACGAGCGCGGCAACCAGGCCGGCGGCCACGGTCCCGGCCCGGATGCCGGGCCGGCCCTTGCCGCCGCCCCGCATCGTGGTTCCGTCCGCCCCGGTGGCGCATCGCCCTTCGGTCATCCCATCGCTCCTCAGTCAGTTGTCCCGGTGCGTCGATCGTCCCGGGTCGTCAACGGCCTGGCCGTCGCGGTCCGGTCGGCCGGTCCACCGGGTATCGGCACGTTGCCTGCAGAACTGAAACCGGCCCGCCGGCCCGGATCCGGACGGAGGGCAGTCGGCACCGGTGCTTCACCGCCCCACCGCCGCCGGGTGGAGCGGTCGACGATCGCCGGCGAGAGCGTGCTATACGCGGCCGCGCCGTCGCCCCTCGGTACCCTGAGGCATGGCCATCGCCACCGAGGCAGCTCTTCCCGCAGTGTCGCCACCGGCGGTCCCGACCCGGGGCGAACGGCGGAGGAGGGTCAGGCGGCAGAACCGGTGGGCCGCGGTCCCGTGGATCGTGTTCGCCTCCACGCTGGCACTGCGACTCCTGGCGGCGGCCAGTGGGCCCACCGACTGGGACTCGGCACAGTACGCGGCGGCGGTGGGCCGGTTCGATGTGACCCACGGGCGGCCGCAACCCCCCGGGTACTTCTCCTACGTCGAAGCCGGGCGGCTCGTCCACCGGGTGTTCGGAATGGGCACCGTCCACAGCCTGGTGCTGGTGGCCGCGCTGGCGTCGGCGGCCGGGGCCGGCCTCACGGCGGTGGCCGGCCGCGACCTCGGCGGGTGGTGGGTCGGCGTGGCGGCGGCGGCGGTGGTGGCCGCCTCCCCGTTCGCCTGGTTCGCGGGCTCGATCGCCGCCACCTACTCGTTCGACCTGCTGGCCGGGGCGCTGCTGATCGTTCTGGCCTGGCGGGCCCGGCCGGGGAGCTGGCACGGGGTGGGCGCCATGGTGGCGCTCGGAATGCTGGCGGGCTTCCGCCAGTCCGTCATCCAGGCCTTCTTGATCCTGGCCCTGGTGGCGGTGGCCGGGTCCACCCGGCGCTGGGGGCGGCTGGTGCTGACGCTGCTGGCCGGCCTGGTCGGTATCGGGCTCTGGTTGGTCCCCATGGCGATCGACCAACCGGGCGGCCTCTCCGCCTGGGTGCGGGCCACCCGGACCGAGGCCGCCGGGGCGGCCCGGGCCACCTCGGTCCTGGATCACGCCGCCGCCGGCGCCACCAATCTCGGGACCTTCGCCGCGTACACGGTCTTGGCCCTTGGACTCCTCGTCCTGCTGGCCGTCCTCGGCGCGGTCGGCCTCCTCCTTCGCCGGTTGGTGGGGGCGGTGGCAGGACGCTCCGGCCGGCCGCTCCCGGGCGCCACCCCCGGGGCCGCCTTCCCCACCGGCATCGCCGGCCCGGACCGATGGGAGCGACCCTGGTACCAATCGCGTGCGGCCGTCCTCGGCGCCGCCATCGTCCCCCCGGTCCTGGTCGTGTCCCTGGTCGCCTTTGCCAAGGGCGGCTATCTCCTGGCCTACCTGCCGGCCGCGACCATCGCCCTTCTCCTTCCGATGGGGGCCCTCGTCCACCGGCGGGGGGCCGAGGACCGCCTGTCACCGGTGTGGCTGGCCGTGGGCTCCGTCGCGGTCGCCCTGATCGTCGGGCTCGGCATCCAACGCTTCGTAGCCGGAGCGGGCGTGCTCCCGGAGCGGTGGCTCCGGCCGTCCGGTTCGTTGTGGCTGGAACAACCCCGCTACCAGGCCCCCTACCCCGACACGCTGGCCGCCATCCGTGCCGCCGACTCCGTCGACACCGCCCTGCGTGGTCTCGGGCCCCAGGTCAGGCCCGGGCGTGATGTGGTGGTGTTCGACGCGCCCGACGGTGGCTCCAACCTCTATCGGAACGCCGGGTGGGCCCTCCCCGATGACCGCATCGCCCTGATCGGCCCGGGGTACGTGCTGTACAACCAGCTGCACGGTGCCCTGTACTACGCCTCGGGAGCCACCGCCGCGGTGGGACCGTCGGGCTCGGTCTTCCTCGTCGCCTCCCCGGCCCTGCCCGGCCTGGCCTCGCTCACCGCCCAGGGGTACGCCCTGCCGGTGAGCACTCCCCTCCCGATCGGCGGCTACCGGGTCTGGCAGGTCCTCCCCGGAGTCAGCATCCTCGGCGTGCGGATCGTGGCCAGGGCCGGTCCCCGACCCCTCGGCCACGGGATCTGAGCCGGAATCAGACCGCGGCCCCCGCCACCGACTCGACGAAGGCGGCATACCGGTCGATCACCCGGGGCCACCGGAACCAACGGTCGACGTAGCCGCGACCCCGGACGCCGAGCCGGCGACGCGTCCCGGGGTCGCGGCACAAGAGGTCAACCACGGCCTCGAACTCGCCGAATCCCCCGAAGCTGAGTCCTCCTCCCGAGCGCCGACAGTGTTCGACGGTGGCCAGACAGGCGGCGTTGACCACCACCGGCGTCCGCGCGCTCCACGACTCGGCGATGACCAACGAGAAGGCCTCGCGCGCCGAGGGCGACACCAGGGCCACCGCTCCTGCGAGGAGCGACCACTTCTCCTCCTCCGAGACCGGGCCGACGACGTCGATCTCCGGATGGACAGGGGGCGCATCGACCACCGGTCCAGCGAACACGAGGCGGAGGGACCCGGGGTGCCGGGCCTTGTAGGCGGCGAACAGCGAGGCCAGCAGGCGGGAGCCCTTGTGCGCGTCGACCCGTCCCAGGCACAGCAGGTAGGGATCACCGCGGCCGGTCCGGCCGATCGTCACCTCGTCGGGGTCGTCCACCCCCAACCCGAGGAGGAGCTGGTGCTGTGATGCGACCGGGAACAGGCCCTGGACCAGCTCCCGTTCGGCTGCCGTCTGAAAGACGATCCCGTCGGCTGCTGCGAACACCGCGGGGAATACCGGCAGATGGAGCGCAGGCTCGTCGTGGGCCGCGGGGTGGAGGATCGCCGGCGCGGCCACCCGGCCGATGGCCCGCACCGTCGGGTAGTAGAGGTACGGGTAGAAGACCATGGCGTCGGCATCCGAGCGGGCGGCCGCCTCGACCAGCTCCGGCACCACCGGGCCCTGGAGGTCGATCCACCGGTCGGCGTCGCCGAGTGAGGCGCCGTCGGGATCCGCCAGCAGCGACGCGGAGAAGGGGTGGAACGAAGGCTCCCTCCCCGACGACGAGGGGAAGCGCTCGATCCGTACGCCGTTGACTTCCTCCTTGCCCACCGGGAAGACGTCATCCCAGGTCACGAAGTCCTCGGCACAGGTGGTCAGGACCCCGACCTCCCAGTCCTTCTGCGCCACCAGGCGTTCGGCCAGCGAGCGGGCAGCCGTCTCCGCCCCCCCGATGACGGTGGGCCCGTAGCGGGGCAGGACGAACCCGACCCTCACCGGGCGCGGCCCGGGTGGCCGCCGGCCGTCGTCACGCCCCCTTCCTCACGCGGCGCAGGCGTCCTCGAGCGCGGTGGCGAACCGGTCTCGTACCCGTGGGAGGGCGAAGGCCCGGATCCGGGCCTCAGCCGCCAGGGCCAGCCGCGATCGGAGCTCCGTGTCGTGGATCACCCGATCGACAGCGGCGGCCACCCGTGCCGGCTCCTTGTCGGGAAGGACGAGCCCCGCGCCCTGGACCGTCTCGGGAACGGCGGTGTTGGTGTAGGCCACGATCGGCAGCCGGTGGTACATCGCCTCCAGCAGGGGGACGCAGAACCCCTCGTGGTTGGACAGGCAGACGAAGGCGTCGGCCGCGTCGTAGTAGGCGATCAGCTCCTCGTGGGTCACCGAGCCGGCGATGTCCACTGCGTCGACCAGATCGAGCTCCTTGGCGAAGCGCTCGAGGGCGACCCGGTACTCATCGCTGATGGCTCCGCCCACCAGTCGCAGCCGGGCCTTCGGGTCATAGACCCGGCGGTAGGCGGCCAAGGCCTTGACTAGGTCGTCCTGACCCTTGTGGGGCGAGACCTTCCCCACGAACAACAGGTCCGCGCCGCCTTCCGCCTTCTCATCGGCCAGCCGGACGCTGAGGGCGCGGTCGGGTGACCCGGCGAAGCCCTCCAGGTCGACGAGCAGGGGCACGGTGGTCGTCGACCGGTAACCGGCGTCCCGCAGTTCGCGCTCGTTGAAGTTGGAGTCGGCGATGGCGAACTCGGTCACCGGGGCGAGTTCGCGCAGTTGGGCCCGGCCCCAACGGGCCTCCTCGCCGACGGCGGGAAGCCACGCCTCGAGCAGATCGGCGGGGGTGATGTTGTGGTAGTTGACGAACTTCCGCTCGCTGCGGCCCCGGAAGACGTCGGCCACGCCGCTCCCGATGGACAGCTGGTAGAGGAGCACCCGGCCCGCCGACGACCGGTCGCCGATGCGGGTCACCGGCAGTCCGAAATCCAGGCGGTCGGGTGTGGCATTGCCGAAGTAGATGTCCGACTGGAAGCCGCGCGATCTCAAGAGGTCCCGGATCTGCACGACGTGGCCACCGATGGCATCCCTGCTGGCCAGCGAGGGGATGACCTGGTCGATGCGGACGACGGTCACGAGGCGTTCTCTTCCCAGCCGGCCAGCGGGGGGAACAGCCCGGCGTCCACGGTGGGGACCTCACCGGTGTGGGTGGCCGACCGGAGCCGGAAGCTCACGTCCACCGGGAGCCGGACCCGGCCGGTGGCCCGGCCGGGGTTGGCCACCTCGAACCGGGTGACCTGGTCCTTCCAGTCGAAGATGGCGGTGTCGGTGTCGCTCCGCACCCCGACGCTCACCGAGTAGGTGCCGTCGAGAAGGGGTACCTCGGGAAAGAAGAAGCGGACGATCCCCCCACCGGCGGGGATCTCCATCTCGCACGCCGGGTCGTCGGGGTCGGAGGCGAAGACCAGTTCGTTCTTGTCGTCGTGGATGGCGATGGTGGCCATGGCCTTGGGCACCGAGGCCAGGCTGTCCACGTCGGCGGTAACGGTCAGCGACTCCCCCGGGTACATGTGGACACGCGAGCCGCTGCCGCCGTGCTCGGCCTGCACCGTGCCGATGGCGAGGACGTTGCCCTCGATGCCGGCGGACTCCGAGCCCTCTATCGTGCCTACCCCCAGCAGGTCGGCCATGTACACCCTGATGGCCTCGCCGGGATCGTCCACGGTGATCACCTGGCCGTGGTTCATGACCATGGCGCGGCCGCAATTCTGGCGAATGGCGTCGGAGCCATGGCTGACCACGACGATCGTCCGACCTTCGCGTTGGAACCTCTTCACGTGGTCGAGGCACTTGCGCTGGAAGGCGGCGTCGCCCACGGCGAGCACCTCGTCGACGAGCAGGACGTCGGGCTCAACGTTGACGGCCACTGCGAACCCCAGCCGGACGTACATGCCCGACGAATAGAACTTGACCTGGTTGTCGATGAACTCCTCGAGCTCGGCAAAGGCGACGATGTCGTCGAACCGCTTCTCGATGTCCGCACGCGAGAGACCGAGCAGTGAACCGTTCAGGAAGATGTTGTCGCGCCCGGACATGTCGGGTTGGAACCCGGCGCCCAGCTCCAGCATGGCGGCCAGACTGCCGCGGACCCGGATCTCACCCGAGGTGGGCTTGAGGATGCCGGCGATGCACTTGAGCAGCGTCGACTTGCCACAGCCATTGCGCCCGAGGATGCCGAAGGTCTCCCCCTGGTTGATGTCGACGTTGACATCGCGCAGGGCCCAGAAGGGCGTGAACGGCATCTTCCCGCCGTGAATGACCCGTTCCTTCAGAGAGGTGTGCTTCTCGTTGTAGAGGCGGAACTGCTTGGAGATGTCCCGAACCTCGATGGCGACAGCCATGGATCAGAGCTCCTCGGCGAAGTTGCCCTCGAGGCGGCCGAAGACGATGAGGGCCAGCAGGAACAGCCCGATACTGACCGCCAGCACCACGCCGAGGAGGCCGGCGTAGGAGCCGACTCCCCAGTTGGGGAGTACGTGGTAGACGTTGCCTGCGTGGGTGTACTGGGTTCTCCCGTAGATGGCCCGCTGGAAGGTCATGGTGATCGGAGTGATCGGATTGGACAGAAAGACGTATTTCATCCACATCAGTGACGGGTACTTGGCCAGCTCGCCCGAGATCTGCCCGAACGTGTAGACGATGGGCGTGCCCCAGAACCAGGCCATCATCAGCACCTCGGTCAGATGCTGGGTGTCCCGGAGGTACACGTTCACCGCCGACAGGAAGATGGAGATGGCCCCGGTGAAGGTGACCAGGGTCACCAGTGCCAGGGGAAGGATGGCCACCATCGACCAGTCCGGTGACACGCCGAAGATGAGCATGGCAACTACCAGGACCACGACCTGTATAGCGAAGAGCACGAGGGCCACGCCGACCACCGACAGGGCGAGCAGCTCGCGGGGGAAGGCGACCTTCTTGACGATCCCGGCCTTGCCCACCACGACGGATGTGGCGGACATGGCTGCCACGTTGAACAGGTTCCAGACCAGCAGGCCGGCGAACAGCCAGATGGCGAAGTTGGGTTGGTAGTTCTTGGCGATGATCTTGAACACGACGAAGTAGATGGCCAGCACCAGGGCCGGGTTGAGCATCGACCACACGTAGCCGAGGACCGAGTTCTTGTACTTGACCTTGAGCTCGGAGCGGGTGAGCAGGATCAGCAGTTCCCGGTTGGCCCACAGGTCCTTGAGCCGTTGGCCCAGCTGGACCTTCCCGTTGACCACGGTGATCTGGTCGTTGCTCTGCCCGGGGACGAATCGGGTGCTCCCACCGATGGTCGAGGTGCGCTCTGGCTCCGCCGAGGCGGGCTCATCCACGCTGAGGCTCACTGGCTGGAGGCCTCCGCGCCGGCTGTCGGGACTTCCATGGCGTCCTTCTGGATGACCTCGTCGATGAAGCCGTATTCGCGGGCTTCTTCGGCGGTGAACCAGCGATCCCGATCAGAGTCAGCCTCGATGCGCTCCACCGGCTGCCCGGTGTGGAAGGCGATCCGCTCGGCCATCATCCGCTTGAGGTAGATGATCTGCTCGGCCTGGATGGCGATGTCCGAAGCCTGGCCCTGCATCTGGCCGGAGGGCTGGTGCATCAGGATCCGGCTGTGGGGGAGGGCGAACCGCTTGCCCGGCGTTCCGGCGCAGAGCAGGAACTGGCCCATCGAGGCGGCCAGCCCGACGCAGATGGTCCGCACATCGCAGCGCACATACTGCATGGTGTCGTAGATGGCGAGGCCATCGGTCACCGAGCCCCCCGGGGAGTTGATGTAGACGGCGATGTCCCGCTCCTGGTTCTCGGCCTCGAGCAGGATCAACTGCGAGCAGACCAGGTTCGCCGTGTTCTGGTCGATGGCCGAGCCGATGAACACGATCCGCTCTTTCAACAGGCGCTGGAAGATGTCCGAGCTAGGCCCGACGTCGTTGGCCGATTTCATCTCCACGCTCTTCTTCACGGCCCGGTCGGCCCGGTCAGCTTCGCGGGCAGGGGGCATCGGTTGACGGCAGTCGTCCATGGGGCCAAAGCCTAGTGGCTGGGATCTCCTCGGCCACGCACGTCTGGGACACGGTCACACTCGGACCATGCCCTGGTCGCGGCCGGCGCGCGCCGTGAGGAGCGCTTCGACCAGGTGCTTCCCGGACTCGTCCAGGCCGAGGGCTCGGAAGCGGTCCCGGCCGACCCCTGCCAGGCGCTCGCGCTCGGCCGGCTCGGCCATGAGCCGGGCGATCGCCGCGGCCACCTGTCGGGGGCCTTTCTCCTCGAGCAGGATCCCGGCATCGCCGAGGACCTCGCCCACCGCACCGGCATCGAAGGCGACGACGGGGAGGCCGTGGCCCATGGCCTCGACCAAGGGCACGCCGAACCCCTCGTGGTCCGAGAGCATGACCAGCACGTCGGCCGACCGGTAGTGGGCGGCCAGCTCGTCGTCGTCGACATGGGAGACGAACGCAACCGCATCGGCGAGGCCCAACACCGCCGCGTAGCGCCTGAGCGCAGCGGCATAGGCCGGCTCGGTGGGCGAGCCCACCAGGGTAAGGGTCGCCCCCGGGTCGACGGTGGCCCGGGCTACGAAGAGCGCCGCCAGGGTCTGATGGTGCGCCTTGTTGGGGGCCCACCGGCCCACCGACAGCCAGGCGGCCCCTGCGCCGCGGGGTCGTGACCGGACGCGGTCGAGGGCTGCGGTGCTCGGCTCGACGGGGGCCGGGATGCCGGCCACCGGGACGACGGCGACGTCGGCGCACCCGGCCTCACGCAGCTCGGCGGAGATGAACTCGGAGTCGGCGATGCCCAATGCCGCCCGAGGCGCGAGCTCTGCCAGTCTCTGCTGTGCCCCCACCTGCAGGCGGGTGATGGCGTTGTTCCACGGCGCGAAGAACTCCGCGGGGGTGATGCCGTGGTAGTTGACCACCAGCGTCTCGGGTCGCACCGCCAGCCACGCGGCCATCTCCGAGTCGGTGGCGAACTGGTAGACCAGCACGTCGCCGGCCTCGGCCTCGGATCCGTACCTCAGGTAGTCACGGGTCTCGTCCGCGGTCGCCGGATCGGGGAGCTCGGTGTAGATCAGCGAGGGCACGCCCGATGCGTGCAGGCCGTCGCGCAGGGCGCGGGTGTGCTCCCCCACCGCGTCGTGGCGATGCAGCATGGGAACGAATTGGTGGATGCCCCTCATGGCCCCGCCCTGGCCACCACGGCATGCACCGTCCCTGACGTCGGCCGGTGCCAGGCTGCGCCCACTGCGCCCGATCGGCGTAGCAGCAACGACCACGTCTCGGGATGGAGGGGACGGCCCGGAGCCAGGTCCCGGGCCGGGTGGGACAGGCCTTCGTCCCACGCCGACTGATCGACGGTGAGGACCACGACGGGACCGCCGGCCCGGGTCACCCGGAGCGCCTCGCCGAGGAGCCCCACCTTGGCGGCGAGGTCGACTCGGTCGACACAGCCGGCCAGTACGGCGCCGGCACAGGATCGGTCGGGGATGGTCCCCAGGTGGTCGATGACCTCGGCCAGCACGACCTCGGCGCGGGGTCCCTCCCCGGCGGCGGGCCGGGTGAGCGCGGCCCACGCCGATTCACCCCGCGGCTCCACGGCCAGCACCCGGTGTCCGGCAGCCTGCACCGCCACCACCAGCGCTCCGCCTCCCGACTCGCCCACCACCACCGGGTACGCAGGGTCGGGAGGGCCCAGCCACGATCCGATCACGCCCACCCAGTCGGCCGGGTCGGGCGCCCTCGTCGGGAGTTCGGCCGCCTCGAGCCGGGCCGGGTCCACCCTGGCCTCGAGGAGACCCACCCGGGCGGCCAGATAGCGGAGGGCGTCCCACGTGGCCACGTTGACCCCCGCGGCGGCGGCGGCGGCCGCGGTCCGGGCGTCGGCGGCCAGGAGATCGGCGAGCACCCGGGTCACGTCACCGGCGAAGCGGCGCCCGATGCGCGCCGACCGTCCCCGCTCCCACAGATCGTCGGGAAGTCCGTTCCACGGGGCGGTGGCGGAACCGGTCTCGGGCCGGGCGATGCGGCGCATGGCATCGTCGAATCCCCACTGCAGGCTGCCCTGCGGCCGCATGCGGTCGAAGGCTGCCAGCAACTCGGACTCGTCGGGCCCCGGGGCTCCCCGGCCGTCCCCCGTCCCCCCGCCCTCGGCGGTCGCCGGGTCGGCGTTGCCGGTCATATCCTCGCCAGTCGTGTCGGGGTCGGACATCAGGCCCTCATCTCTTCCGAACGTACTCCGGCCCACCCGCCGGGAGCGGGAGCCGGTGGGACCGGATCGGGCCCCGCCGGCCGCGGTCGACGACGCCGGCGATGAACCGGGTGTAGCGGTCGATGATCGATGGCCAACGGTAGTAGCGGGCGGTGTACCGCCGACCCGCGTCGGCCAGGGTGGACCGGAGGAGGCCGTCCCCGGTCATCCGTTCGACGGCGATCTCGAACGAGCGGTACGACTCGAACCAGAGTCCCCCTCCCGAGCGCACGCAGTGCTCCATGGTGGCCGCGCAGGACGCATTCACCAGCACCGGCACGCCGAGGGTCCACGCCTCCAGCAGCACCAACGAGAACGATTCGTAGGCGGACGGGGTGACCATGACCTGGGCACCGCCCAGGATGTCCCACTTGTCCGCCTCCGACACGGTCCCGGTCACCACGGTGTCGGGAGCGTCCGGCGCCTTGTCCGACACCGGGCCCACGAAGGCCAGGGCGAGGTCCCCGGGGTGCTGCTCCTTGTAACGCCGGAAGTACTCGGCCAGCATCCCGCATCCCTTGTGCTCGTCCACCCTTCCGAGGTAGCAGAGGTAGGGACGGTCGCCGAGGCCGAGAAGCTCACCGCCGGCCCGTCCGGAACCGGCCGGATCGTTGACGCCCAGCCCGAGCACGATCTGCGGCCGCGCTCCGATGCCGAAGGCGTACTCCATCAGATCGCGTTCGGCACGGGTGTGGTAGACGAATCCGTCGACGTCCCGGAAGCTCTGGCGGAAGGCGGCCAGGTAGAGCGCCGGCTCGTCGTGAGCGGCCGGGTGCAGCACCGTCGGCACCCTGGACACCGCGATGCCGTCGACGGTGGTGGCGAACAGATAGGGGTAGCAGGCCACGACGTCCGCGTCGGTCGATGCGACGGCATCGACCAGGCCCGGGCACATCGGACCGTTGAGTGCCACCCAGTGGCGCGACTCCGCCAACGTGGCGGTCGACGGGGACACTCTCAGTCGAGCGTCGAGCTCGAAGTACTCGAGCAGGCGCCGGCTGGCCGTGGGGAACCGCTGAACGGTCACACCGTTGATCACCGACGCTCCGGCCGGCTCCGTGTTCTCCCAGGTGAGATGGTCGAGGGCACAACTGGTCATCACCTCGACCTCCCAGCCGGGCTGCCCGCTCAACCGTTCCGCCAACATCCGGGCGGCAGTCTCCGCACCGCCGATCACCTCAGGGCCGTAGCGGGGTGTAACGAAGGCCAGCTTCACGAGCGCACCCCCCGGTCTTCGGCCAGTCCGGCGAGCACCTCGACGAACCGGGTGCGGGTGGTGGGGAGCAGGAAATCCTCCAGGCGCCGGTGGCCCGCGGCCACCAGCCGCCCGGCCAGCACGTCGTCCCGTCGCACCCGGTCGACGGCCGCGGCCACCACGCCCGGGCGCTTGGACCCGAGGAGCAGCCCGGCGTGGCCGAGCGTCTCGGGTACGGCACCGGCGGCGAAGGCGACGACGGGCAGTCCGGACTGCATGGCTTCGAGCAGCGGGATGCAGAACCCTTCGTGCTCCGAGAGGCACACGAAGACGTCGGCGTCCGCGTACCAGGCGGCCAACTGCGCATCCGAGAGATGCTCTCCGTGCCGCACGGCGTCCGCCAGGCCGAGCTCGTCGGCCAGTGCGAACACGGCTTCGACATAGGACTCGGTGAAGGCCGGGCCCACCAGATGGAGCCGGGCCTCCGGGTCGTACCAGCGTCGGTAGAGCCAGAGGGCCTCGACCAGGTGGTGCTGGGTCTTGTTGGGGGAGATCCGACCTACGAACAACAGCACGGTGCCCGAGCCGTGCTGGCGGGCGAGCCGCGCCGACTCGGCCTCGTCGACCGACGGCTTCCGGTCGGCGATGTCGACGAGGATCGGCACCACCGCCGTGGTCCGGCAGCCCATGTGACTCAGTTCGGCGGCGTTGAAGGCCGAGTCCGCGATGCCGAGGGTGGCCGCGGGGGCTAGCGCCGCGGCCTGGACCCGGGCGAGGGCGACCTTGGCGCTGGTGTGGTCCTCCCAGCCGTCGTAGTAGGACGACGGGGTGATGTTGTGGTAGTCGAGCACCAGTGTCTCCGGCCTGCCCAGCAGGAACTCGGCCAGCGGCGAAGCCGTGCTCAGCTGGTAGAGGAGGACGTCTCCCGGCTTGGCCCGCTCCGGGTAGCGCTCGAAGTAGGTCGCTTCGGGCCACAGGTCGTCGTGGGCGGCCTCCACGTAGATGTCCGACTCCCACCCTGCGCCCCGCAGTGCGTCCCGCAACGCCAAAGTGTGATCTCCGGTCGCGTCCCTGGGCAGCAGCGCGGGGACGAACTGGTGAACGGCGGTCACCGCTGGCGAATGGCGACCAGGAGGTACTCGCCGGGGCCCAGCAGCAGCGAGTTGACGATATCGATCGCCGCGTTGATGGCCGGTGCGTCGGGATTGGACGGCGCCACCCGGTCGAGGCGGCGGTCCTCCCCCCCGAAGGTGAGGCCGGTGCGGCGGAACCCGTGGTCGGCGAGCAGGTGGCTCCAGGTCTCGGCATGGAGCGGTCGGCCGGGGGCGAGGTCACTGATCAGGTGGGTGGTCCCGGCCGCCCACGATTCAGGGGTGGCCGAATGGATGACCAACACGCCGTCGACGGCCAGGCGGGAAGTGGCCAGCCTGACCAACCGGGCCCGCTGGTTGGGATGGCGCCATTGGACCGAACCGCTCAGCACCATGCCGGACAGCGCCTCTTCGGCGACCACCTCCAGGTGCTCGAGGACGGATTCGGCCCGGACGTCCAATCCGCGCTCGATGGCGCCCTCGATGACCGACTCGTTCGGATCCACGCCGTAGGCGTCGATGCCGCCCGCGATCAACGCGTCGAGCAGGGTGCCCGTCCCACAGTCGGCGTGGAGGACCCGGCCCCCGACCCCGGACAGGGCGGCCACTGCCCCCGAGGACCACCAGGTCGAACCCGGGTCGGCCACGGGCACGGCGCTCGGGGGGAGCTCCGGGGTCCGCTGGTCATCCACTGCCGCCTCGAGGTCCTCGACGTGGTCGACGACAACATGGAACATCCGCGACACCGACCAGGCGAATTTGACGATCTGGTGGACGATGAAGCCGATGTACCAGCCCATCGACTTGCGGATGAGCCGCTTGACGTGGCTACCGACCGCCTTCTGCGACTCGACGGGGACAGTCATGTCGACGTAGGCCGACCCGTCGACCAGGGCCAGCGTCTCTCGGAGGCGGGCCTTCCCGTGGAGCCCGACCGGCGAGAACTCCAAGAACAGCTCGTCCAGCTCCTGTTCCAGTCCGGCCGGCAGGTCGCCCGAGGCCCGCCTCCGCCTCACCTCCGCATCGATCTCGGCCATGACCTCGTTCAGGTACTCCGCCTGGCCGGCCGCGTCGAACGCGCCCGGGACGTCGGGGCCCGGTTCGATGGGGGCCACCGAGGGCGTTGAGGACTGCGCTGGCGGCACACGGTGACTATAGCCAGGGCCTCGCGGGCCTCCTGTGACCCCTGGTGGCGGTGGCGGTGCACCCGGGGTCAGGGGAAGGCAACGCCGGCCCGGGCTCGACACCGGTCCTGGCTAGGCTGACCAGGCCGCGGGCGTGGCGGAACTGGCAGACGCGCCGGGTTTAGGTCCCGGTCCCTTCGGGGATGGAGGTTCGAGTCCTCTCGCCCGCACCGACTCTCGCCCGCACCGACTCTCGCCCGCACCGACCGAACCGACCGAACCGACCCGGGTCGTCGGCCCTGGTCGGCTCCCGGGGCGGCACCGGGGACCATCGGAACGACCCGGCATCAGGGCGGGCGCCCTGGCGACCGCGTTCAGTCAGTTGCCGCCACAGCCGCAGGCATTGATCACATGCCGGTAGCCAACGGCCTTGCGGGGCGGCGCTCCGACCAGCGCGTCCGCCTGCAGGACTCCGCACATCGTCGGATACGGCACCGACAGGACGCCCGAGGTGCCGGACACCGCGCCGACCACCGGCTGGCCGGCCACGTCCGGTTCGTCGACGAACAATCTCCAAACGCACGACGTGGCGCGGGAGCTGTGCTTGCAGGCCGGAGTCGGAATGGTCAGGGTGACCGCGCGGGACTGGTCGACGAATTTGACGTGCACGAACTGGGACTCGGCCGCTCTCGCGTGTACCTCGGGTGTCTGGGGACGGACCGGGGAGTTGCCCGTCGGCCGGCTGAGTCCGGGAGAGTGCAACGGCGCACAGCGACAGGTGCTGATCACATGCCGGTACCCCACGGCCTTGCGGAGCGGCGATCCGACCAGCGCATCCGCCTGCAGGACCCCACAGGTCGTGGGATACGGCACCGAAAGGACGCCCGAGGTGCCGGACACCGCGCCGACCACGGGCTGGCCGGGCACATCCGGTTCGTCGACGAACAACTCCCAGACACACGAGGTGGCTCGATCGCCTGGCCGGCAGGCCGGAGTCGGAACGGTCAGGGTGACCATGCGCGCCTGGTCCACGAAATTGACGTGGACGAATTGGGCCCCCGCGGCTCCCGCCGAAGTGGGGAGTGCGAGCATCAGGATCATCGCCAGCACCGGGCCGGACCATCGCCTCAAGGGAGTCCTCCTTCCCTCAAGCCTCTTATCGACCCCGATCCACCGGGCCTTGAAGAATTCAGACCGGATCGACACCGGGTTGATGGCGGCATTTCGACGTCCGCTATGAACACCCCTGGCTATCTGTGGACTTTCAGTTCGCGGGCCCGACGTCAGCGGGAGGAGTCAGGTGCCTGCCGACTTCGGAACCCCACTCCCGGCGGTCCGGTCAGTTCTCGGCAAGCGGGAGCGCGACCGGACCAGGAATACCGGCATCGGTGGCCGCCTGCCGCGCCGCACCGCGGTGCCTCCCCAGGTGCTGGGCCCCGGCGGCAGACACCGAAACCAACGGGCCGCGTCCCGGCGCGTAGCGACGCTCGATGAAGCCCGAGTCGTTGGCGTCCTCCCACACGGGAAGGCGCGGACACGAAGTCCGCCATGCATCGAGGACTTCGTGGTAGGGACGCGGACCGGGACCCAACCACTCGAGCAGATCGAGGATCAGGTCGTCGGTATTCTCGGACATGGCAGCCTGTCGATCATTCCAGCTCATCGAAGTCGGTCGAGTCTGACGGGAACGATACTGGCCGGGGAGCCACCGACGGGCTGGCGGCCAACCCCATACCTGGTGTTAGCTGGCACGGTGCCCCTCGAAGGAGAGTACGAGCCCAGCTCGACCGATTGGGTCCGACAGCAGGTCGAACTGTACGAGAGCTCGGGGGGTACCCAGGGGACGACCCTGCGGGGGATGCCGGTGATCGTGCTCACCAGCCGCGGCGCCAGGTCCGGGAAGCTGCGCAAGACCCCGCTAATGCGGGTGGAGCATGACGGCCTGTACGCGGTGGTCGCCTCCCAGGGCGGCGCTCCCACCCATCCCGTGTGGTACTTCAACCTCGTCGCCGATCCTCATGTCGAGCTCCAGGACGGGCCGGTGAGATCCGACAGGACGGCCCGCGAGTTGACCGGCGAGGAGAAGGCGCTCTGGTGGCGCCGGGCGGTCGCGGCCTACCCCGACTATGCCGACTACCAGAAGAAGACGGACCGGCAGATCCCGGTGTTCGTCCTCGAACCGGTGGCCGGCTGAGCCCAGCTGGCCGGATCAGCCGGGCTTCCGGAGGACCAGCGCCAAGAGGTAGCACGACTCGGCGTCATAGTGGACGCCGTAGTGGCCGGCAAAGGCAGTCGGGTCGAACTCGCCACGGGCGACACCCGGGCCCCCCCAATTCAGCCCCCGCTCGGTGAGCACCTCGAAGCCGGCACGCAGCACCTTGTCCCGCAGCTGGTCGAGGGTGTACTCGACCTCGTGGTCGGGGTCGATGAACGAGGCCTGCTGGAGGCGGCATACCCGCCCGTTGGGGGTGTCGATGGCCATGTGCCCGCCCGGTCTGAGGATACGCAGGGCCTCTTTCAGGACCAGATCGCCGTCCGCCTCGGTCACGTGCTCTATGGACTGGCCACTGTAGATGAGGTCCACCGAGTCGTCGTCGGCAAACGACAGGTCGGCCATCGAGCGGTACTCGTAGCGGACCTGTCCCCGATCGGTGGCGCTTGGCCCGAACCGGTCGGATTGATAGAGCGGATGCCGGTCGTCGGGGGGGAGGTCGACGACGACCAGCTCGTCGAAGTCATACGGGTAGCCGAGCACCACCAGGGCTCCCCGCGCGTCGGTGGTGTGCCCCCCTCCGAGATCGACGATCCGCCGCGCCGGAGGCAGCCCGATGATGAATTCGCACCGGCTGATGTGCAACGCGCTGTGCAAGCCGACCGGCCCGACCGGCACTTGCGTTCGGTATTCGTTGGAACAGCGGACCCGGTCGACCACATCCCCGCGGGTCAGCCCTCCAGAGGCGATGCCGCCCGCCTGTTCGCTCCATGCCGGCTCGTCGGGGTCGCGCCGCAACAGGACGTTGTACGCCAGCCGGACCGCATCCCGGGGTGGGAGCTGCTCGAACGGGACCGCAGCCAGACGGGTGACCTCGCGCCGTACCTTCCGCTCGATCCGCTTCAGTTGCGGGGAGACGGTGCCGACGGCTGCGCCCACGGCGTGTCCCACACCGGGGCCGCGTCCCTGGGCCCCGTCCGGCCTGTCCGCTGTCTGGTCCTCTCCGCTCACTGCGTCTCCGTTCACCGTCGGCCGGACGCGCGAAACTACCATCGCCCCGGGTTCGGCCAACGGGCCTTCCTCCTCATCGTCGCCGCCGATGCAGCGGAGCCGACACGGTGGCGGTCCCTCCGGCGCTGCCGGCCATGGATACACTGACGTCCGTGTCAGGGACAACCGGTCGTCCGCGTATCGGCATCGTGGGCGCCGGCAACATCGCCTCCCTCAACGCCAAGGGCTACGTGGCCGACCCGCGCTGCGACCTGGTGGCCGTCTGCGACCCGGTCGATGGCCGGGCGGCGACCGCCGCCGCCGCCTGGGGGGCGCCCCGCGCCTTCACCGACCTCGACGCCATGCTGGCCGACCCTGGCATCGACGCGGTCGAGGTCCTCACACCCACGCATCTCCACCGTCGCCATGTGCTGGCCGCCGTGGCCGCCGGGAAGCACGTCTCTTGCCAGAAGCCGCTGGCCAACTCCGTCGTGGATGCTCAGGAGATGGCCTCCGCGGCCGAGTCCGCCGGCGTCATCCTCCGGGTCAGCGAGTGCTACCGGCACTACCCGCCACTCGAACGGGCGAGGGAGCTGATCCGGAACGGGGCGATCGGGAGGCCCACCCATATCCGCCTGCGCACCGTGGTGGGCCAGACCCACTCCGCCTTCCAGGCCGGTCTCCGGGCCGACGGGTACACGTGGCGCCTGGATGCCAACA
>DATKRZ010000087.1:0-29671 GCA_035531955.1 Acidimicrobiales bacterium
CCGGCTCTCGCCCCTACCAGAGCGGCGACCAGCTGCTGGTGCGCAACAGCTTGCTCTCCCACTGGTCCCGGAGCTCCAGCCCCTTGGCCATGTAGGAGCCCGGCCAAGTGTCGGGGTCGTACTCCTCGACGCTGGTCAGCAGGCCGCCCAGGGCGGAGAAGCTCACGATCTTCTGCATGAGGATCGCCTCGGGTCGGGTCCCCGATCCGTGCGCCACCTGAAAGCAGGCCTGGATGTCGAGGAGCCTCCTTTCCGGCGGGGTCCTACGCATGAACTGCCAGTAATCGTGGTCCCACAGCTCGATGTAGTCGTCGAGTGGGGCATCGGGCCAGCCCGTGTCCTGCATGTAGACCGAGAGCTCGTGTTCCCGCCCGTCGACCGGCATCTCCTTCAGGTCGACTTCCTGCAACTCTGACCAGTACACCGGCGTGAGCAGCTTCCCGTCCACCTGGTAGCGGCACGAGTCGAGCTTGGCCGCCAGCTCGGTCAGGTCACCGGCCAGCATCCGCCGGGCCAGCGCTTCCCAGGCCGCGCCATCCGAGACGGCGGTGATGGTGACCACCTGGTAGGACGGTCCGCTCCCCATGGCATGGTTCAGGTACCACAGGAGCCGGGCACCCTCGACCCGGGCCAGCGCACCCATCCATTCGTCCCGGAACAGATCCTCGAAGGCGGAGGCGTGCCGGCCGATGACCTTGTGGGTCTCGTGCAGGTACAGCACCGGTCAGGGTCCCCCGGCGATCGTTCTCATTGGAGCGGCGACCACACGGCGGTCCGAAGGAGTCTGCTCCTCCACTGGTCGCGGAGTTCGAGCGCCTCGTGCATCCATGATCCCGGTCCGGTGACATCTGACGGGATGTCGTTGGTGAGGAGGTGGATGAGCGGGGGGAGGGCGGACAGTTTCTGCAGCAGGGTCACCTCGGGGTGGCGACCCGCCCCCGGCATGGTCTGCATCGAGAGCTCGATGCTCATCTGCATCCGCGACTCCTCGGCACCGAGGGAACGCCGGTAGACGTCCCCCGATCTCCTGATGTACTCGCCCACCTTCCCCGGGTAGGGCCACATGGTGTCCTCCATGTAGATGGTCGGCTCGTGAACGCCAGGATCACCGGTGATGTCGCCCAGGGCGCCGATCGGCGGTGACCAGTCCAGTGGCGTCATGATCCGACCGTGGGACTCGTGCTGGAGCCCGTCGAGGTGCCTTGCCCACGACTGCAGGTCGCCACCGGCCAACCGCTCGGCCAGACGAGCCCACGATGCGCCGTCCTCGACCGCGGTCACCGTGACCACCCGGTAGGCCAGCCCGCTCCCGTGAGCCAGGTCGAAATACCAGAGCAGCCGGGCATCGGACCCCTTGGCCAATGTCGGCATCCATCCGCCCCGGTAGGCGTCCTCGAACCGGGCCGCGGACTTCCCCACCACCTTGTGCACCTCGTGGATGAAGAGCACGAGCCCCCTCTCGAAGGTCCCCGGCGCAGGCTCGGACGCCGGGCGCGGCACCGGCACGACGACGCGCCGAGGTGCGAGCATGCTATTGCGCGCCCGGGGGGTGGTCCACCGCCCGGGCGGCAGCCGACGGGCACTGGCGGATGCGGGCTGACTAGCCGGCGGTCGGCGGGTCCGGTTTCGGGCCGGCCTCCGCCAGCGGCCGGTTTGGCGCCAAGGGGGTGAAGAACAGGCCGATGACCGAGAACAGGGCGAGCAGCCACAGGGAGGCGCGTAGCGCCGCCAGGCGGGCGTTGGCGTTCTCGTCGACGATGGCCTGTTGTGCCGAGCTCGACAGGTCGGTCTGCGCCAGCTTGGTCTTGAGCTCGGCGTCGGAGACGAACGGGACGCCGTTGCTGAGCTCGACGGTGGCGGACTGAGTCACCGAGGCGGGTATGGCCTGGTTGGCCTGCGCGCCGGAGAGCAGGGTGGTGGTAAGCGCGCCGATGAGCACGGCGCCGGCGAGGGCGGTCCCGAGCGAAGCCCCGAAATTGGTCACGGTGTTCTGCAATCCGCCGACCTCGGCACTCTCCGCGTCCGAGACGGCCGAAACGGTGAGCGCGCCGAGCTGCGAAGCCAGCGCGCCGATGCCCAGGCCCAGCAGCAACATGGGGATCAGGACGATCTCGGCACCCGACGACGGCGAGATCCCCCCGATGAGGACCCCGATGCCGATGGTCATGGCGCCGAACCCGGCCTGGACGACCAACCGTGCCGGGGCCCTGGGTGCAAACCGCGGGATCCCGACGGCGGCGACGAGCAGGGCGATCGAGAGGGGCAAGAGGCGCGCCCCGGTCTGGACCGCCGACAGGGCGAGGACGACGGACAGGTAGAGCGGGATCACGAAGAAGACGCCCATCTGGACCAGGAACTGGAAGAAGAACAATGACAGGCCGCCGGCGAGCTGCGAGTTCTTCAGCATCGAGGGCCGCACCAACGGGTCCGCACCCCGGTCCTCCAGGTGGCGCTCCCACACGAAGAAGGCCCAGATGAAGGCCAGTCCGCCGAGGATGAGCCAGACGACCGGTGAGACACCGAGCCACTGCGGCGCGCCCGGCTTGGCCGTCACCAGGCCCCACTGCGACGATCGCAGCACCCCGAACACGGTTGCGGCCAGCCCGACGATCGACAGCACGGCGCCGACGAAGTCGAAGCGCCCCGAAGCGCCGACCGGCTGGTCCGCCACCCTGCGCAGGGCGAACAGGATGACGACGACCACGACGACTTCACCGACGAAGACATAGCGCCACGACGCGAATGTGGTCACCGCCCCCCCGATCAACGGGCCGGCGGCGATGGCGATGGCACTGGCCGCGGCGATCATGCCGTAGGCGGCGGAGCGCTTGGCCTCGGGGAAGTTGACCGCCACCAGGGCCACGATGGCCGGCAGGATGAGGGCCGCACCGATGCCTTCGAGCAGGGACCAGCCGAGTAGCAGCACCCCGAGGTTGGGGGCGGCCGCGGTGGTCGCGGATCCCAGCCCGTAGACGACGAGGCCGAGGGCCAGGGTCCGCCGCCGCCCGAGGCGCGCTCCGATCTTCCCCCCGGTGATCATGAGGGAGGCCATGACCAGGGTGTAAAGGGTGATGGCGGTCTGGATGCCGGTCACCGTGGTGTGCAGATCCTTGGCCACGTATTGGATCGACACGTTCATGACCGAGCTGTCCAGCGTCATGAGGAACTGGGCGGACGCCAGCACCACCAATACGAATCCCGACCCCGTGCGCGCTCCGGACTTGGCCACGGCGGGCAGCCTACGTGGCCGCCACCACCCGGACACCCGCTCCTCCGTCCGGGAATGTGCCCACGGTGCCCTGCAGAGCGGGGACATGACCGTCCAAGGGAGTGCGACGGAACCGACAGCAGCTACGGCGTCACCGGCCGCCTTCGCCCTGGCACACCCCGATCACTTCACGGTCGCGGCGGACCTCGGGGCCGGGGATCGCGGGCCGGTGACGTGGTCGGCTTCGCCCTGGGCCAAAAGGGCCTCGATGGCACCGGGCTCGACCGGCCGCGAGAAGATGAACCCCTGGCCTCGATCGCAGAGCTCACGGCGCAGCCCCTCCAGCTGGGAGTCGTCCTCGATGCCCTCGGCCAGGGTCACCAGTCCCAGGGTGCGGCCGAGCTCCACCAGGGTGTGGATGAGGGCGACGGAGTCCGTCGTCTCGTCCATCTCTGCCACGAACGACCGGTCGATCTTGAGCACGTCCACCGGGAACTGACGGAGGTAGGCCAACGACGAGTAGCCGGTGCCGAAATCGTCGATGGCGATCATCACACCGAGCTCCTTCAGCCTCTTCAGCCGGGACACGGTGGCATTGGCGTCCTTCATCAGCGTCGACTCGGTGACCTCGATGACCAACGCCCCGGGCTCGATGCCGCTGGCGGCCAGGGCCTCTTGGACGTGGTCGACCAGGGTGTCGGCCTCGAGCTGCCGCATCGACACGTTGACCGACATCGTGGTCGGGTAGCCCATCTCGCGCCAGCAGGCGGCCTGGGTGCAGGCCTCGTGGAGGACCCACCGTCCCACCTCCACGATCATCCCGCTGTCCTCCAGGACGGGGATGAAGTCGTCCGGCGCGATGACCCCCTTGGTCGGGTGCTGCCACCGGATGAGGGCCTCCACCCCCCGGATGGCCACGCTGTCGAGGTCGAAGATGGGTTGGTAGAGGAGGAAGAACTGTGAATCGGCCAGGGCCGAGTCGAGGTCGGACTTGAGCGCCAGGCGGTCGACGGCCGCCGACTGCATGGCCGGCTCGAAGAGCACCGAACCGTCCCGGCCCCCGGCCTTGGCCCGGTAGAGGGCGATGTCGGCATCGCGGAGGAGCTCCTGGGCCGAGGGCCGGTCACCGGTGGCGATCCCGATGCTGGCGGTCACCGTGATCGGGAGCCCCTCGTACCCCTCGACCGTAAACGGTTTGGCCAACACCTCCCGGATCCGCTCGGCGACCATGAACGGCCCTGCGGCCAAGGAGACACCTTCGGCCAGGATGACGAACTCGTCGCCTCCCAGACGTCCCACGGTGTCGCTGGCCCGCAGGATGGCGGCGAACCGCCCGGCCACGGCCCGCAGGAGCTTGTCGCCCGCCTCATGGCCGAGCGAGTCGTTGGCGTCCTTGAAATTGTCCAGGTCGATGAAGTAGGCGGCCACCGGATCCAGGGTCCGCCGCGACCGGACCAGCATCTGCTCGGCCCGGTCGAGGATCAACTGGCGGTTGGCCAGACCGGTGAGCGGGTCGTGGAGGGCCCGGTGGGCGAGCAGGGCCTCGAACTCCTTGCGCTCGGTGATGTCGCGGATGTTCGAGACGTAGCCGGCCACCGAGGGTCGGGCGATCTGGTTGGTCACCACCGCCTCGACGTCCCGCCAGGTGCCATCGCTGCGTTCCATGCGGAACTGGACGAACACGGTCTCCGGGGCGGCTTGGAACGTGGTTCCGAGCCGGCTCTCCACCCGGTCACGGTCGTCGGGGTGGACGAAGTCGGTGCTGACCCGGCCGATCATGTCCTTCGGCTCGAATCCGAGCAGGTCGGTGATGGCCGGGCTCACATAGGTGCAGATCCCCATCTTGTCCGACACCATGGTGGTGTCCGACGAGTTCTGGATGAGCGATCGGAACCGGTCCTCGCTCAGCCGCATGGAGGCCTCGGCGTCCTCCTTCTGCTCGGCTGTCGCACCGGCCATCCGGATGATGAAGAACAGGACGAACGCACCCATCAGGGCCAGGGTGTTGCCCTGGGACAGCGACAGGGTCGAGGGGACCACGTGCTGCCAGACGGCCAGCTGGCCGAGGGCGATGCCCGTCAGGCTCCAGACGGCGGTGGTCTGCCAGACCTTCGATCCAACGTAGAAGACGTTCTCGAGGGCGATGAAGGCGAATGCCCCGGACAGGACCGGTCCCCACCCGGTCAGGTAGATGACGGCGGTCACCCCGGCCGCCTGGGCGGCGATCCGCAGGTGCAGCCTCGCCGGAGTGGGACGGCTGGTGTAGAGCTTGTCCACCACCAGGTTGGACGCCGGAATGGCGATGAAGATGCCGAGCCACACCCACGCGGACTCGCGGGCGATGACCCCGAAGTCCATGAGCGGCAGGATGATCACCAGGGCCGCCGGGCCCATCAGATAGGCCAGCATCTTGGGATCGAGCTTGCGCTTTGACGCGTCCGACCCGCGCCCGGCGCCCGCCCCGCCGGCTGCCGGCAGGAGGCCTGATCCCGGTGGAGGGGACGGCTTCGCCATCGTGTTCGACACTGCAGTTCCCGCTTCCTGTGAGTCTGCTGTAGCTCTTGTCGACCGATTCCGAGGCCGACTTGAACCGATCGGGCCGTCCCGCGCCCGGCTGGCCCCTCCGTGGCGCGCCTCGTGCGCTCTCAGCGCAAGTGGGAGGCGGCCCGGCCCGAGTAGGCGGGAAGGTCCAGGTAGGTCCGGATCCCGGGTTGGGCGGCCACCACGGCCGGGACCGCGCTCACGCAGTGGGTGGCCGTGGCCACGACGCCCGGATTGCGCTGCAGGCCGGCCGCCACGGACGCAGGATGGAGGCCGTGGAAGGTGACGAGGGTGGAGGGATCCCCGGTGATGCCGACTTCGAACCGCTCGCCCTCCGGCCCGAACGACCAGGCCGGATCCAGGTGTTCGTCCCCCATGAACCAGTTGGTCCGCACGGAGATGACCGGCCGGCCGCGTACGCTCGCCTCCCAGCAGAACTTCTGGGCGGCGATGCAACCCGGCCGGATGGGCCCGACGGGGGAGTCGATCGCCGCGGTGGCGACGGCCACCTCATGGGTCACCTTCAGCCCGGGGTCGAGCCCGAATCCGAGTCCGTGGGCGGTCATGGCGATCGACTGGCCGAAGCCGTCGCCGAGGATGACGGGCATCGGGCTGTTCGCCGCCTCCTCGGGTGTCCGCCCGAAGAGCATGATGTCGCCCACCACGGCCGGCGCACCGTAGCTGCGGATGTCCGAGAACTCCTCGGCGCGCACATGGGTGATGGACTGCGACAGCGCCGACAGCGCCAGCGGGAAGCGCTCGGTGATGCCCCCGGGGTGGATGCCGGTGCCGTGGAGGCTGGTCCGGCCTTCGACGCAGGCTGCCTCGACGAGGGATTCGTCCCGGCCACCGGGGAAGAACCAGTTCAAGGGGGTTACGACGTTCTTTCCCGATCTCAACAACCGGGCGACCACAGCCGGATCGGCCATCAGCGGCGAGTAGATGACGCATTCGGCCTCGAGGGCCACGAGGTCGTCGATGTCATCGGTGGCCACCACCCCCGACGGCTCCCCGCCGATCAGCTCGCCGAGGTCGCGACCTGCCTTCTCCTTGGAGTGGACCCAACATCCCACCAGCTCCAGCTCGGGATGGGCCACCACCCCCGCCATGGCCGCCCGGCCCACACCGCCGCTCGCCCACTGGATGACCCGTAATGCCATGACCCTCCCGTCGCCGGCGGCTTCCGGTGCTCAGGGTACGGCCGCCACGCCCCCCGGGCGACAGCCACCGCCCGGCGGGGATGGCGACCACCGGGTCGGAGGCGGGACCACGGCCCTGCTGGGGCCCCTGCCGATGGCCGAATATGTGGGCATTGCGTCATTGACGCCATCGACGGCGTCGGTCACGCTGGCTGCATGAGGCTTCGCCGCGTGGTCATCGTCGCCTACCCCGGCCTGCAGCCGCTCGATGCCGTCGGGCCCTTCGAAGTGTTCACCGGCGCCACCCGGGCGGTGACGATGCTGGGCCGGCCCGGCGGCTACCGGGTGACCCTGGCCTCGCGGGACGGACAGCCGGTCCGGTCCGGGAGCGGCCTCGGCCTGTGCACGGGGCCGCTGCCCGACCCCGCCGGGGGGATCGACACGCTGGTCCTCCCGGGCGGTGAACGGGCGCGTGCCGCCCGTGGCGACGATGCGCTGGTGGCGTGGATCAAGGCGGCCGCACCGCACAGCCGTCGGGTGGCCACGGTGTGCACCGGGGCGTTCCTGGCCGCCCGGGCCGGCCTGCTGGACGGCCGCCGGGTCACCACCCACTGGGCGAGCGCCGACAAGCTGGCCGCCGAGTTTCCCGCACTCCGGGTCGACGCCGATCCCATCTACATCCGGGACGGGAAATTCTGGACCAGTGCGGGCGTGACCGCCGGCATCGACCTGGCCCTGGCCCTGGTGCAGGACGACCTCGGCGTCGACGTGGCCCAGACCGTGGCCCGCTGGCTGGTCATGTTCCTACACCGACCCGGGGGTCAGACCCAGTTCGCGTCGCCGGTGTGGGTGCCGAGGGCCGAGCACTCGACGGTGCGGGCCGTGCAGGGCATGGTCGAGGCTTCACCCGGCGGTGACCACCGGGTGCCCGCCATGGCCGCCGCGGCCGCCATGAGCGTCCGGCACTTCGCCCGGGTCTTCGCAACCGAGGTGGGTGAGACACCCAGTCGCTTCGTCGAGCGGGTCCGCACAGAAGCGGCCCGCCACGAGCTGGAGACGACCAACGACACGCTCGATGTCATCGCCATCCGTTGCGGGCTCGGCACCGCCGAGACGCTGCGACGGGCCTTCCGACGCCGTCTCAACGTTGCCCCCGACGCCTACCGGCGGCGCTTCCGCGTCGCCATCGATGAAAGGACATCCGCGTGACCGGTGCCTTGACCGTCGCCATCCCCCTATTTCCCGGATTCACCGCTCTCGACGGCATCGGTCCCTACGAGGTCCTGCAGCGGATCCCGTCGATCGACGTCATCTTCCTCGGTCACCAGAGGGGCGAGATCCGCAGCGACAACGGCTTGCTCGGCATCGTCGCCGACGCGGCCTTCGAGGAGGTTGCGGGGCCGGACATCGTCGTCTTCCCCGGCGGGGTGGGCACCCGCCGTCTCCAACACGACGAGCGGGTACTGGAGTGGGTCCGCCACGCCCATGCCACCACCCTCCTCACCACTTCGGTTTGCACGGGTTCGTTGGTGTTGGGCAGCGCCGGGCTGCTCGAGGGCCTGACCGCCGCGACGCACTGGGCGTGCTATCCCGAGCTCGAGGCACTGGGTGCGGTCCCCACCGCCCAGCGGGTGGTGGAGCACCTGGACCGGCGGATCGTCACGTCCGCCGGAGTGTCGAGCGGCATCGACATGGCCCTCCGCATGGTCGAGCTGGTGGTCGACCGCACCGCCGCCGAAGCCGCGCAGCTGATGATCGAGTACGACCCCCAGCCCCCCTTCGACTGCGGGGCGCCGGCCAAGGCTGACGACGCGGTCGTCGACCGGGTCGTCGAGTACGCCCGGTCACGCAGGTGACGACGGAGCCGAGGACGGGATCGGTGGGGTTCCGAGTAGCCTCGATGCCTGAAGGGCGCCCGCACCGGGAGCCGGGAGTCCGTGGAGAGGAGCAGCCGTGCGACGACGGATGATGAACGGGAAGATCCATCGTGCCCGGGTCACCGGGGCCGACCTCGACTACGTCGGTTCGATCTCCATCGACCCCCTGCTCCTCAAATCCGCGGACATCCTCCCGAACGAGCAGGTGGCGGTCTACAACCTGATGAACGGTGCCCGTTTCGAGACGTATGCCATCGAGGGGGGCGAGGGTCAGATCTGTCTCAATGGTGCAGCCGCCCGGTTGGCTCAGATCGGCGACCGGGTGATCATCGTGACCTTCGCCGACATCGAGGACCGCGAGCTCGCCACCCACGAGCCCAGCGTCGTCGTCGTCGACGACGACAACCGTCCCATCGACCAGCTGCCCGATTGCTAGACAGCTGCCCGGTGGGGTCTGCGGACACCGCTGACGAATCGTTCACCCTGGTCATCGGCGTGTGGGGGACCACAACGGGCGGGAGGCCGTTGTGGGTCCGACGATCCCGCTGCCTATAATGGGAACGACGCCAGCGGTTGAGATGCCAAGTGTCGGGTATGTGCCCGGGCATCGACGCTGCGTTGTGGGCAGACCTGAGGGGATCCTCAGGGTTGGGATGCGAATCGATGAGGGGGCGGTTCTGTGAGGGACTGGGCAATCGACTGGGCGTATGAACTGAAGGAGTGGCTGTCGTGGCTCCTCGGCGAATCACCGCTGCCCGCCAAGCGGGCCCGGATGATGCTGGCCGCGTCCCTCGTGGTGGTTGGCCTCCTTGCCGCCGGCGTCGTGTCGGCGTTCCGGAGCCCGGCCCGGTCCACTCGCACCACCGCCCAGGACACGGCCACCGGGGTCGCCCCGGCGCCGGCGTCGGCGTCGAATGCCAGCGGCGCGTCGGGCAATGCCGCCTCGAGCTCCGCTGTGGCCGGCCAGGCGACCGCGGCCGGCCCGCCGAGCACGGCCGGCCGTAGCCGGAACGGCAGGCACGGGAGCAGGGCCAGGTCGGGCGCGGCCGGCACGGCCAAGTCGGGCACAGCCACCTCGTCCCCGGTGGTGCCCTCGCCGAGCACATCGGTGATCTCGGCCACCCCGTCGGTGGCCCAGGCCGGCCCCGGTGCCCTCAAGGCCCCGGTGCCTGCGGTCGCGGGGAAGGCCACGCCACCACCGGCTTCGGGAGCGCCGGGCACACCCGGTGCACCGGGCACGGTCCACGCAACCGCCGGCCAGGATTCGTCTCGGGTGACCTGGACCGCCCCCGCGTCGAACCGGAACGCGACCGTGGTGGGCTACAACGTGTACGTGGCGACCAGGCCCGGCACCGAGGGGACGAGTCCGGCCAACGGATCGTCGCTCGTCACCGGCACTTCGTACGTCGTCTCCGGCCTCGTCCCGGGCATGCCGTACTACTTCGAGGTCCGCGCCGTCGGCCCCGGTGGGATCTCGGGGGCGTCGACTGAGGCATCGGCCACTCCGACCACCGGATTCAAGTCGGTGGGCTCCCTGATCGGACAGGTTGTCGGGATGGCGTCCGACCCGCAGGGCACCGGCTACTGGCTGGTGAATTCGATCGGGCAGATCTCGGCCCACGGGACGGCGGGAAATTACGGCTCGGTGGCCTCGCTCCCGTTGAACGCCCCGGTCGAGGGCATCGTCGCCTCCCCCGACGGAAGGGGCTACTGGGAGGTGGCCCGCGACGGGGGAGTGTTCGCCTTCGGCGACGCCCACTTCTACGGCTCCATGGGCGGCACGAGGCTCAACGGCGCCGTGGTCGGGCTCACGGCCACCGCCGACGGCAAGGGCTACTGGGAGGTGGCCGCCGACGGGGGCGTCTTTGCCTTCGGCGACGCCCACTTCTACGGCTCCATGGGCGGCCAGACACTGAACAGCCCGGTGGTCGGGATGGCCCTCGATGCCAGCGGTAACGGCTACTGGGAGGTCGGTGCTGACGGGGGTATCTTCGCCTTCGGGGACGCACCCTTCTACGGCTCCATGGGCGGCCAGGTCTCGAACAGCCCGGTCGTCGGCATGGCCCTCGATCCCATCACCGGCGGCTACTGGGAGGTCACCAGTGACGGGAGCATCTCCTCGTTCGGTGGCGCGGTGTACCAGGGATCGACCGGAATGCTCGACCTCAACGCCCCGATCGCCGGGATGAACGTCGATCAGGCGACGGGCGGCTACTGGCTGGTCAGCTGGGACGGCGGGGTCTTTGCCTTCGGCGCCCCGTTCAACGGGGCCGGCTGAGGCCCGGGTCCCGGGTCGCCGCTCCTTTGACCCGACCGGCAGGGATGCAGCCCGATCCCGACGGTGGCGGCCGGATCCCCGATCCCGAGGACGACCAGTTCCCCTTCCTGACCGCCCAGCAGCGGTTGGGCGCCATGATCCGGGACTTCAACGACCCGTCCCGGGAGTGGCGCCGGCTGTTCGGGGAGCTCCTGGGCACCTTCTTCCTGGTCCTGGTGGCGGCCGGCGGCCCGATGATGGACGCGGCCATCCCGGGCTCCGTCGGCCGGGCCGCGGCGGTGGTCGCCCCCGGGATGATGGTGATGGCGGTCATCCTCTTCATGGGTCGGGTGTCCGGCGCCCATCTCAATCCGGCGGTCAGTGTGGCCTTCGCCCTGCGCCGCGACTTCCCGTGGCGCCGGGTCCCCGGCTACATCCTGGTCCAGCTGACCGGGGCCGTCCTGGCCGCGTGGTTCCTCCAGGCGGTGGTCAACGTCTCGTCCATGCACGGATCGACCTACCCCGCCGCCGGCCGCTCTGCCGTCGACGCCCTGTTGATGGAGGCGGTCCTGACCATGGGACTGGTCAGCGTCATCCTGGGGACGGCGTCGGGCGCCCAACAGGTCGGGCTGTTCGGGGCCCTCGGCGTCGGGTCCTACATCGCCCTCGCCGGCCTGTGGGGGAGCCCGATCTCCGGGGCCTCGATGAACCCGGCCAGGACGTTCGGGCCCGACCTGGTCTCCGTCGACTTCTCCAGCCTCTGGGTCTATGTCGTCGGCCCGCTGGCCGGGGCGGTGCTGGCGGTGGCCGCGGCCTATCTGCTGCGCGGGCCCGGCGGGGGCCGATCCGGGTCCTTCGCCGCGCAGGGCTCGATCCACACCCAGATCTTCCGGCCCGAGAAGCTCTGAGCCGTCAGCCGCCCAGCACCCTCCCGAGGGCGCGGGACCGCCAGGTCGCCCTCCCGGTCCGCTCCTCGGCCCGGTCGGCGCTCCCGGCCAGACGGAGGCCGGCGTTGATCCCGACGTAGCGCAGCGGCTCGGGCTCCCACCGCTTCGAGCGGTGCCCGACCCATGGGAGGGAGGTGAGCTCGGTGTCCCGACGGAGGATCAGGTCGCACAGTGTCCGCCCGGCCAGGTTGGTGGTGGACACCCCGTCTCCGACATAGCCGCCCGCCCAGGCCCCGCCCGTGGCCCGGTCCAGCCCGACCGAGGGGAACCAGTCGCGGGCGATCCCCAGGGGGCCACCCCAGCGATGGGTGACCTCGGTACCGGCCAATGCCGGGAAGAGCTCGACCAACGCCGACCGCAGCGACTCGTGGACGCCCCCGTCGCGGTCGAATTCCGGCCGGATGGCCGACCCGAAATGGTAGGGCGCCCCTCGGCCGCCGAACGCCATCCGCCCGTCGTCGGTCCGTTGCCCGTAGATGATCAGGTGGCGATGGTCGGCGAACGTCTCCCGCCGGGACAGGCCCGCCTCCTCCCAGAAGGCGTCGGGGAGTGGCTCGGTGGCGATCATCAGGGAGTAGACGGGGGCCAGCGTCCGCACCTCTCCGTCGAGGCTGCGGGTGTACCCCTCGGTGGCCCTCACCACGATCGGTGCCCTCACCGTTCCCCGCTCGGTGTCCACCGCGCCGGCCAGGAGGGCCCGCGCCGCCGTCTGTTCGTAGATGGTCGCCCCCCGCCGCTCCACCGCCTCGGCCAGCCCCCGCACCAGTCGCGCCGGATCCACCGCCGCGCAGTGTGGCGTGTAGGTCCCGCCCAGGACATCGGTGGCCCCCACCATGGCGGCGGCCTCGGAGGCGGAGAGGAAGCGGAGGCCGTCCGCATCGATGCCCCGGGCCCGGGCCGCGGCCACCTCGTCATGGGTGCGTTGGAGCTGCACGCCGGTGCGGGCCAGGACCACCGTGCCTCCGGCGGCGAACCCGCACTCGATGTGCTCGGCGTCGACCACCCGGCCCACCTCGGCGACGGTCGACTCCATGGCGCGCCGCATGGCTGCTCCCGCGCCCGCCCCCGCTTCCCGGTCGAGGCGCTCCTCGGAGGCCGCGAACAGCGCCGAGCACCACCCGCCGTTCCGCCCCGATGCCCCGAACCCGGCCACGTCGCGCTCGACGACCGCGATCTTGAGACCGGGATCGGCCCCGGCCAGGTAGTACGCCGTCCACAGCCCGGTGAGCCCGGCTCCGACGATGGCCACATCGGCCTCGGTGTCGCCGGCCAGTGGCGGCCGGACGGCCAGGGTGCCCGGGAGCCGGTCCCACCACAGGGACAGGTCCCGGTAGCGCTCTCCCGACGACGAGGTCAGAGCTGCTTCCACGCCTCGGTCAGCACGGACCGCAGAATGGTGGTCATCACCTCGAACTCCTCCTCTCCGCAGGTGAGCGGGGGGGCGAGCTGGACCACCGGGTCCCCCCGGTCGTCGGCCCGACAGATGAGCCCGGCGTCGTAGAGGGCGTGGGAGAGGAAGCCGCGCAGCAGGCGTTCGGCCTCGTCGTCATCGAAGGTCTCCCGGGTGTCCTTGTCCTTGACCAGCTCGATCCCGTAGAAGTAGCCCGCCCCCCGGACGTCCCCGACGATGGGCAGGTCCCCGAGCGTGTCCAGCGACGCCTTGAACGCCGCCTCGTTGGTGCGGACGTTCTCGAGCAGGCCCTCCTTCTCGAAGACGTCGATGTTGGCCAGCGCCACCGCTGCACTCACCGGATGGCCGCCGAAGGTGACGCCGTGGAGGAACGTCTCGCCGTGCAGGAACGGCTCGATCAGCCGGTCGCTGACCGCCAGCGCCCCGAGCGGGGAGTAGCCGCTTGTCAGTCCCTTGGCCATGGTGATCATGTCCGGCTCGTACCCGTAGCGCTCGGACCCGAACCAGTGCCCCAGCCGGCCGAAGGCACAGATCACCTCGTCGGAGACCATGAGGACGCCATAGCGGTCGCAGATCTCCCGGACCCGCTGGAAGTAGCCCGGGGGAGGGGGGAAGCATCCGCCGGCGTTCTGCACGGGCTCGAGGAAGACGGCGGCGACGCTCTCGGGCCCCTCGATCAGGATGGCCTCCTCGATGGCGTCGGCGGCCCAGGCGCCGAAGGCGACGAGGTCGTCGGCGTAGTACTTGGCCCGGTAGAAGTTGGTGTTCGGCACTTTCACCGCACCGGGCACGAGCGGTTCGAACGGTGACTTGATCTCGGTGACGCCGGTGACCGACAGGGCTCCCATGGTGGCCCCGTGATAGGCGATGTTCCGGCTGATCACCTTCAGCCGCCCCGGCTGACCGGTCACCCGGAAGTACTGGCGGGCCAGCTTCCAGGCCGACTCCACCGCCTCGGAGCCGCCGGTGGTGAAGAAGATCCGGTTGCAGTCCCCCGGGGTCATGCCGGCCAGGCGGTCGGCCAGCTCCACCGCCGTCGGGTGGGCATAGCTCCAGATTGGGAAGAAGGCCAGCTGGCTCGCCTGCCGGGCCGCCGCCTCGGCCAGTTCGGCGCGGCCGTGGCCGACCTGGCTGGTGAAGAGCCCCGACAGCCCGTCGAGGTAGCGCTTCCCCTGTTGGTCGTAGACCCACACGCCCTCGCCCCGGACGATGACCGGGATCCGGTGGCCGGGTTGGTCCGACAGACGGGTGAAGTGCATCCACAGGTGGCGGTGGGCGCTCTCCTGCATCGCCTCGTTCGAGAGCATGGCCTCATTGGTCGGGTCGGTCATCTGGTCCCCCAGGCATAGGTCTGTTTGGTCAGCTTCAGGTACATGAACGTCTCGGTGTCCCGCACGCCGGGGATCCGGCGGATGACCCCGTTGAGAAGCTCGAGGAGGGTGTCCTCGTCCTCGCACACCAGCTCGACCAGGATGTCGAAGGAGCCGGTGCACATGACCACGTAGTCGATGTCCGCCACCGCGGACAGCTGGTCGGCCACCGTGCGGGCGTCGCCGTCCGCCCGGATCCCCACCATGGCCTGGCTGCGGAAACCCACCTGGAGGGGATCGGTGACGGCCACGATCTGGATGATCCCGGCATCGCGCAGCTTCTGGACCCGCTGGCGGACGGCGGCCTCGGAGAGGCCCACCGCCCCCGCGATGGACCCGTAGGTGCGCCGGCCGTCCTGCTGGAGCTGTTCGACGATGGCCTTGTTGACGTGGTCGAGCAGGCCGGAGGCGGGCGGGCCGAAGGCGGACGGGCCGGGGGTCAACCGAACGTTCCCCGGGTGTGGGTGCGTGGCGTGCGCCTCGATCGGCCAACTCTCACGGTGCTCATGCACGGTCTGTTATAGCAGTCTGAGCGGAAACCACAAGAAAATTCAAACGAATTCGCAGCCCTGCGGAAGATCCCTCCAGAAAAAGCTTGTCTGCCGTCCTATATTCGGCAACTATGAGCTACGGGACGGGTTGCCGTACCGGCGATGGGTCCGAAATCCTCGGGGAGGGTCCGTGAGCAGCATGAAGTCGGAGGAGGCCACCGGAGGTCGGCGGAGCCTCTCGAACTTCGTCGGCGGCGCCTACGTGGAATCCGACGACGGGACCACCTCGGGGCTGGTGGACCCGAGCACCGGGCAGGAGTACCTGGAGGCACCGGTGTCGGGGGCCCGGGACGTGGACCGGGCCATGTCCGCCGCCGCCGGGGCGTTCCCCGTGTGGCGGGACGCCACCCCCTCGGAACGCAGCCTGGCCCTCTTCCGCATCGCCGACGCCTTCGAGGCCAGGGGGGAGGACCTGGTGCGCGTCGAATGCGAGAACACCGGAAAGCCGGTCGCCGTCACCATGGCCGAGGAGCTGCCCCAACTGGTGGACCAGATCCGCTTCTTCGCCGGGGCCGCCCGCCACCTCGAGGGCAAGTCGGCAGGTGAGTACCTGAAGGACCACACCTCGTTCGTGCGGCGCGAACCGGTGGGGGTGTGCGCCGCGGTGACGCCCTGGAACTATCCCCTGATGATGGCCGTGTGGAAGTGGGCGCCGGCCCTGGCGGCCGGCAACACCATGGTGCTCAAGCCGTCGGACACCACGCCGGCCTCCTCGCTGCTCATGGCCGAGATCATGGCCGAGCACCTGCCGGCGGGCGTGCTCAATGTGATCTGCGGGGACCGCCGCACCGGCCGGCTCCTGGTGGAGCATCCGACTCCGGCCATGGTCTCGATCACCGGCAGCGTCCGGGCCGGCATGGAGGTGGCGGCCACCGCTGCGGCCGGGGTCAAGCGGGTCCATCTCGAACTGGGCGGAAAGGCCCCGGTGGTGGTGTTCGACGACGCCGACATCGCATCGGCGGCCGAGGGCATCGCCGTCGCCGGGTACTTCAACGCCGGTCAGGACTGCACCGCCGCCACCCGGGTTCTGGCCGGGCCGAGAGTCCACGACGACCTGGTGAGTGCCCTGGCCGAGCAGGCCCGGTCCCAGACGGTGGGCGGCCTCGATGTCCCCGACGCCGACTACGGCCCCCTCAACAGCGCCGCCCAGCTGACCCGTCTCACCGGCTTCTTCGAGCGGCTGCCCGGGCACGCAGAGGTGGTCACCGGCGGCACGCCGGTCGGCGCCCGGGGCTTCTGTTTCGCCCCGTCGATCGTGGCCGGCGTCGCCCAGGACGACGAGGTGGTCCAAGAGGAGATGTTCGGTCCCGCCATCACCGTCCAGCAGTTCTCGGACGAGGACCAGGCGGTCGCCTGGGCCAACGGTGTGCGCTACGGGCTGGCATCGAGCGTGTGGACCCGGGACCACGCCCGGGCCATGCGCATGTCCAAAGCCCTCGACTTCGGTTGCGTGTGGATCAACACCCACATCCCGATCGTCGCCGAGATGCCTCACGGCGGCTTCAAGCAGTCGGGCTATGGCAAGGATCTGTCGTCCTTCGGCTTCGAGGACTACACCCGCATCAAGCACGTCATGAGCTACATCGGCGGCGAGTGAGCAGGGCCCGATGATCGTCGGCGTGCCGAAGGAGGTGAAGGCCGACGAGTACAGGGTGGCCATGACGCCGGCCGGGGTGCGGGAGCTCACCTCCGCTGGCCACACGGTCTTCGTCCAGAGGGGAGCCGGAGTCGGCTCGTCGATCCCCGATGCCGACTTTGCCGCCACGGGGGCCGAGATGGTGGAGGACCCGGACGACGTCTGGGCGGGGTCCGACATGATCCTGGGAGTGAAGGAGCCCGTCGCCGAGGAGTACCGGCGTCTGGGGCTCCGCCCGGGGCAGGTCCTCTTCACCTACCTTCACCTGGCCGCCTCCCTGTCGTGCACCGAGGCACTGCTGGCGGCGGGCAACACGGCGATCGCCTATGAGACGGTGCGCCTGGCCGACGGCTCCCTTCCCCTGCTGACCCCGATGAGCGAGGTGGCCGGTCGCATGGCTCCGCTCATGGGTGCCCACCACCTGATGAGCCCGGGCGGGGGCCGCGGAGTGCTGGTGTGCGGTGTGCCTGGGGTCCGAAGCGCCAAAGTGGTGATCCTCGGGGCCGGTGTGGCCGGAATGGCCGCGGCCACCCTGGCCGTCGGGATGCACTCCGAGGTCTTCATCCTCGACCGGAACCTCGAGCGCCTCCGCCAGGTCGACCACCACTTCCGCGGCGCACTGGAGACGGTGGCCTCGAGCACCCATTCCATCGAGGAATCGTGCGTCGACGCCGACATCGTGATCGGCGCTGTCCTGGTGGTCGGGGCCAAGGCACCGAAGCTGGTGTCCGACGACCTGGTGGCGCGGATGCGGACGGGCTCGGTACTGGTGGACATCTCCGTCGACCAGGGGGGGTGCTTCGAGTCGACCCGGCCGACCACCCATTCGGACCCGGTCTTCGAGGACAACGGATCGCTGTTCTACTGCGTCGCCAACATGCCCGGCGCCGTGCCCCACTCCTCGACCCACGCGCTGGTCAACGCCACCCTTCCCTATGTGCTCGAGATCGCCAACCGCGGTTGGCGCGATGCGGTGCGCGGCGACCCGTCCCTGGCCGAGGGGGTCAATGTCGTCGAAGGATCGGTGGTCTACGAACCGGTGGCGTCGGCTCACAATATGGTCGCTCTCCCGATCGCCGCCGCCCTCGGATGACCGGAATTGAACGGCCGTGCGGCCGCCACGAATCGGACACCACGAATACCGTTGCTCATCGGCGCGTCCCGATGCCCATATTGCCGTCGTCCGATCCGGAAGGGTCCCCGGCAGATCGGCCTGCGTTTGCCCTTGCAACCGCAAAACACCTGGCCAGAATGGGGGACGAGCGGTGTTCGCCACCCCGGCGGCGAGCCGGCGGCGGTGACACGATGGAAACCGAAGTGTGGACCGTCGGCCTCGCGTCATCACCCCGCGGGGCACTGTTCCCCGCTACGTTTCAGCGGCGGGGTCAAAGGTGAGCACTTCCGCGTAGCGGAGCAACCACGGTTGCGGGGGAAGGACGGAGGTCGAGTCGTGGCCACAGAAGCAGTGGGCCTGGCAGTCACCGAGCGACCCGACAAGGGCCTCAAGTCCGGAGCGCTCGGGCTCATCTCGAGCACCGTGGTCGGCGTGGCCTCGGTGGCGCCCGCCTACAGCCTGGCGGCCACGCTCGGCTTCGTGGTGGCGGGCATCGGCCTGCAGGCTCCGATCATCACCATCATCGCCTTCGTGCCCATGCTCTTCATCGCCTACGGGTACAAGGAGTTGAACAACGCCGACCCAGACTGCGGCACCACATTCACCTGGGGGGTCCGGGCCTTCACCCCGAAGACGGGTTGGTTGGGCGGATGGGGCATCGTGGCCGCGGACCTGCTGGTCATGGCCAGCCTGGCCCAGATCGCCGGTCAGTACGTGTTCCTGCTGTTCAACGCCAACGGGATCGGGCAGAACGCGAGCAGTGGTTGGGTGCTCCTCGTGGGGATCGCGTGGATCGTCGCCATGACGTTGATCTGCTATGTGGGCATCGAGATCTCGGCCAATTTCCAGAAGGTACTGCTCGGCATCGAGCTCACCATGCTCTTCGTGCTGTCGATCTGGGCGCTCATCAAGGTCGGGAACGGCACTGCGCCGGTCGGGCACCTCACACCCGCGTGGAGCTGGTTCAACCCGTTCAACGTGCCGTCGGCTTCGGCCTTCATCAACGGCGTCCTCCTGATGCTCTTCATCTACTGGGGATGGGACACAACCGTGTCGATCAACGAGGAGACCGAAAATCCGACCACCACCCCCGGTCGGGCGGCCGTCCTTTCGACGGTCATCCTCCTCGTCACCTACGTGCTGGTCGTCATGTCGACCGAGTCATACGCAGGGATCGGTACGAAGGGGATCGGACTGGGCAATCCCAGTAATCAGGGCGACGTGCTGTCGGTGCTCGGCCACTCGGTGTTCGGCACGTCGGGAAGCGGAAACGTCCTGTTCCATCTGCTGCTGCTGATGGTGCTCAGCTCGGCCGCGGCGTCGACGCAGACCACCATCCTGCCGACGGCCCGCACCACCTTGGCCATGGGGGTGTACAAGGCCATTCCGTCCTCATTCGCGAGGATCCACAAGCGCTTCCTGACGCCGACCGTCTCCACGGTGGCGATGGGCGGGGTCTCCATCATCCTCTACGTGATCATGAACTACATCTCCGCCGGGTCGGTGATCAGGGACGCGGTGTCGGCGCTCGGGGTGATGATCGCCTTCTACTACGGGCTCACCGGCTTCTCCTGCGCCTGGTACTACCGGAAGACACTGGGCGAGAGCGCTCGCAACCTCTGGTTCCGGGGGATCCTCCCCGTGCTCGGAGGCCTCATGCTGTACGGGGCGATGGGCTACAACCTCTGGTTCTACTGGCGGCCGGTCAACTCCTTCACCACATGGCACATGTCGTTCTGGCCGCACTGGGACATCGGCGGTGTCTTCATCATCGACATGATCGCCCTGATCCTGGGGGTGGTGCTGATGTTCGTCTACGCGGCCCTGCGCCCGCCGTTCTTCCGGGGCGAAGTGCTCAATCGGGACACCCCGACGAAGGTTCCCGAAGATCTCGGAACCCCCGTCGGAATGTTCGGGATCGACACGACCACGTAGGAGCCCGTCCGTCCGGTGACCAGCTCGCCGCGCCGTAGTCACGGTGGCCCGGAGCCCGCCGACGGCCTCCGGGGTTCGCTCCCCTGGATCGGTCGTACCATGTGGATTCCGCATGGATCCGGGAGAGGCAGTGAAGCGGGACGAACCGTGATACGGGAGCACCAGTGAAACTGATCGGCACCTCCATCGAGGGGGACGCCGCCCGGACCGCACCGGTGTTCGACCCGGCGTCCGGGGAACAGACCGGAGCGGTGGTGCTGGCCTCGGAGCGCGACGTCGATCAGGCCGTCGACGCCTCGTTGGTGGCCTGGGCGGGATGGCGCAACTCGTCACTGACGGCGCGGACACGCGTCCTGTTCGCCTTCCGAGAGCTGGCCGATCGGCATCGTGACGACCTCGCCCGCCTTGTCACCGCCGAGCACGGAAAGGTGCTGGAAGACGCCCGGGGCGAGGTGGCCCGGGGGATCGAAGTGGTGGAGTTCGCCTGTGGCATCCCCCATCTGCTCAAGGGGGAGTTCTCCGAGGATGTCTCCAACGGGGTCGATGCCTCGTCCATGCGCCAGCCGCTCGGGGTCGTGGTGGGCATCACGCCGTTCAACTTCCCGGTCATGGTCCCGATGTGGATGTACCCGGTGGCCATCGCCTGCGGCAACGCCTTCATCCTCAAGCCCTCCGAACGCGACCCCTCGCCGTCACAGTTGATCGCCGACCTGTGGCGGGAGGCGGGCCTGCCCGACGGGGTGTTCTCGGTGGTCAACGGGGACGCGGCGGCGGTCGACGCGCTGGTCGGACACCCCGGCGTATCCGCGGTGTCCTTCGTGGGGTCGACACCGGTGGCCCGTCACGTCTCCGAGCGGGCCAACGCCTCGGGCCAGCGGGTCCAGGCGCTGGGCGGGGCCAAGAACCACGCCGTCGTGATGCCCGACGCCGACCTCGGGGCGGCCGCCGACGCCCTCACCGCCGCCGGGTACGGGTCGGCGGGGGAGCGGTGCATGGCTGTCTCTGCCGTCGTGGTCGTCGGTGACGGCGATCCCCTGGTCCGGGCCCTGCGCGACCGCGCCGCCGCGCTCGTCACCGGACCGGGGAGCGATCCGGCATCGGACATGGGACCGTTGATCACCGAGGCGCACCGCGACCGGGTGGCGGGCTACCTCGATGCGGCCGAGGCCGAGGGCGCCGAGGTGGTGGTCGACGGCCGCGAGGTCAAGGTCCCCGGTGGGGGCGACGGGTTCTTTTTGGGGCCGAGCCTGGTGGACCGGGTCTCACCCTCGATGACGGTGTACCGCGACGAGATCTTCGGTCCGGTGCTCTCGGTTCTCCGGGTCGACGACCTGGGAGCGGCCATCGATGTGGTGAATGCCAATCCCTACGGCAACGGGACGGCGATCTTCACCCGGGACGGCCATGCCGCCCGCCGGTTCCGGCGGGAGGTGCAGGTCGGCATGGTGGGGATCAACGTGGCCATTCCGGTGCCCATGGCCTACTACTCCTTCGGGGGTTGGAAGCAGTCGCTGTTCGGCGACGCCCACATCCACGGGATGGAGGGGGTCCGCTTCAACACCCGGCTGAAGTCGGTGACCACCCGCTGGCCCGAGCCAACCCACGCCGCAGGGCAGCGTCCCGTCGAGCTGCATTTCCCGTCGGGCGACGACCGATGACCTGGCGGCATGTCCGGAAGTGCGATGGGCGCTGACAGCGGTTGTGGAGTCCAAAGTGGTCGCGTCGACAGCGGTGGCGTCGAAATCCACTACGAGGTCGCCGGCGCCGGTCGGCCCGTGATCCTCCTCCACGGGTTCCCTGACTCGGGGCGCCTGTGGAGGAACCAGGTCGGGTCCCTCGCCTCCGGCGGCCTCCGGGTCATCGTGCCCGATCTGCGGGGGTACGGGAGGTCGGGGAAGCCGCCCGCCGTCGACGATTACTCGCTGCCGGTGATCGCCGGCGATGTCCTCGCCGTCCTCGATCAACTCGGGGTGGAGAGGGCCCACGTGGTGGGCCACGACTGGGGAGCAGCCCTGGCCTGGGTCATGGGCTCACTGGTCCCGGACCGGGTCGACCACCTGGCCGCCCTCTCGGTCGGGCACCCGCTGGCCTTCCGGGCCGCGGGCCTCGGCCAGCTCGAGAAATCCTGGTACATGTTCCTGTTCCAGTTCGAGGGCGTGGCCGAGCGGTGGCTGTCCGACGACTCGTGGGCGAATTTCCGCGCCTGGTCGGACCACCCGGACGCCGACGCGGTGATCGACGATCTGGAGAAGGACGCGTCGCTGACACCGGGCCTCAACTGGTATCGTGCCAACGTCCCACCCCAGGCCTGGATCGATCCGCCGCCCGCACTCCCCCCCGTCGAGGCACCCACCATGGGGGTCTGGGGCAGCGGCGACTTCGCCCTCACCGAGCAGCAGATGACCGCGTCAGCCGAGTATGTCGCCGGCCCCTGGCGCTACGAGCGGTTGCAGGGGCCGGGGCACTGGATGCCGCTCGACGCCCCCGACCAGGTCACCAGGCTGCTGCTCGACTTCCTGCCGGCCTGAGGGTCGGCTGACCTGCCCCCGGGTCTGCGCTGGGTGCGGTGGCCCGACTCGAGGATTCCATATCGCCGGGACGGCGGCGGCCATCCACCGTGGCTGCACGGCTCTTCGTTGGTAGCCGCCCGCATTGCTGCATGACAAGGGGGTTCTGCCCAAATGTGGGGTGATCTACCCACCGAGCTCTGTCCTCAGCACACCGACAGGCTGGCCCAGGGTCGGAACGCCGGATGGCCCATCCGGAGTGAGATACATACGGCAAGTAAGACCGATGCCGTTGACGGGTGAGCCGAATGGATCTGTCCCGTTCAGCAGGATCGAGGGCGATCCAGCGAACCGCAGGCGCTCTGCTTCGCTTTGGCTCTCGACCTGGCATTGCTCGATTGTTTCTGAGACGTCGAGCAGGTCGAGGGCCTGGCCCAGCCGCTTTTCCAGCACCCCCCAGTGGGGCAGCCGTCGAAGTAGAGGAGCTGGATCTTCATGGGGCCATTCTTCCCGAGACTCACCGGTGCATCTTCACTAGCCTTTTGGTTGTGGCAACCACCTGCCCATGCTGCGGAGAGACCGTTCAGCAGGCCGTTCAACTCCACTCCCACCGGGAAATCCAGATCTGCTATCGGTGCCTTGACTGGCTCAATATGAGGCGGGACCAGAAGGTCGGGGCTCATGGCGGAGGGTGGCAGGTGGCAGGATTCGAACCGATCTTCTCGGTCGTAGACGTGCCGAGGGCAATCGATCACTACGACAAGATGGGGTTTGAGATCGGACATCACGACGAAACCTACGCCTTCGCCCATCGGGACAAGGACCTGACGATCCACCTGACGTTGGCAGAGGGCGAGACGGCGCCCAGCAGGCTCTATCTCCACTGCGACGATGCCGACGTGCTTGCGGGGCAATGGCGGCTGGCCGGCCTCGAGGTCACTGGGCCCCAGGACTTCGACTACGGCAAGCGCGAGGGAACGCACACCGATCCCGATGGGAATCTCATCCGATTCGGATCGCCTTTGCGCCAGTCCTTGTGACCCCTTTGACAGATATCCCTGAACAGTGGGTCAGCCGTGCACATTCCGGCGCCGCCTGAGCGTCGGGTGATTACTTTGGCGATCGCCGAACCCGCCCGTTTCCAACGTGCCAGTTGACCTCGCGCTCGCGGGCTCAGTTCCTGGTCGCCCCGGTTCAGTTGACCTGGCGGTCCCGACCCTCCCAGTAGGGGCGGCGAAGTCGGAACTTCTGGAGCTTGCCGGTGGCGGTCCGGGGCAGCTCTTCCCGGAATTCCACCTGCTTCGGGATCTTGTACCCGGCCAGGGCGCTCCTGCAGTGGTCGGTCACCATCTGTTCGGTCAGGTTGCTGCCCACCGCCGGGACGACCAGGGCGATGACCATCTCGCCCCAGGTTTCGTGGGGAATGCCGATCACCGCGACCTCGGCCACGCCGCTGAGCGAGAAGATGGCGTCCTCGACTTCGATCGACGAGACGTTCTCACCCCCGGAGATGATGACGTCCTTTTTGCGGTCGAGGATGCTCAGATGCCCCTCTTCGTCGAGCGCCCCACCGTCACCGGTATGGAACCAACCCCCGTCCATGGCCGCGGCCGTCTCCCCGGGTTGATCCCAGTAACCCTCCATCACCGTGTTGCTCCGGGCCAGTACTTCGCCGTCCTGGTCGACCCGGAGCTCGGTGCCCACCGCAGGGGTCCCGGCCCGCATCAGCTTGCGCGCCCGGTCGCCGGCAGAGTAGTCCTCCCACTCGGATCGACTCCGGTTGATGGTGAGCAGGGGAGACGTCTCGGTCAGCCCGTAGATCTGGATGAACTCCCATCCGAGCTCGGACTCGATTCGCTCGATGGTCCGACTGGGTGGTGGCGCACCGGCGACGACGATGCGGGTGCAGTCCTTGCCCGGGATGGGCTCGTCCCATTCGGTCAGGGCCTCGAGCACCGCATTCACCACCGCGGGGGCAGCGCAGAGGAGGGTCACGCCGTGGCGCTCGACCCGGCGCAGGATCTCGGCTCCGTCGACCTTGCGCAGCGCCACCTGGGTGCACCCCATGGCCGTGGTCGACCACGGCATGCCCCAGCCGTTGGCGTGGAACATGGGAAGGGTGTGGAGGTAGACGTCCCGGTCGGAAATCTGTGTGTGCCAGCCGAAGATCGCGGCGTTGACCCAGCAGTTGCGATGGGTGAGCTGCACCCCCTTGGGCCGGGCCGTGGTCCCCGACGTGTAGTTGATGGTGGCCGTGACCTGCTCGTCGGCTTCCCACGCCTCGGGCTCGGCGCCGGTCGGGAAGAGCACATCGTCGCTGTCGGCTCCGAGGACGAAGCGATGCCGGGCCTTCACGCCTGCCAGATCGGCCTCGAGGTCCGGATCGACCATAAGTACCGAAGCACCCGCGTGCCCGACGATGAAATCGACCTCGGCGGCCGCCAATCGGAAATTGATGGGGACCAGGATCCTTCCCCATCCGCAAACGCCGTAGAAGGACGTCAACAGGCGAGATGCGTTGTGCGAGACGATGGCTATCCTCTCCCCCCTTCCGATGCCGAGCCGGTCGAGGCCGGCGGCCTGGCTGCGGGCCCGCTGCGCCAGGCCCGAGAAGGTGAGCGGCCCCCAAGGCTCCGCCGGCTGATCCGGCTCATCGATCAGGGCCACCCGTTCGGGGTAGGCGGTGTCAGCCCGGTCGAGAAAGTCGCGGACATTGAATTGAACGATCATCGATCCCCCGATCGGCCCGGTGACGTCCACCATTGAACCAAATCACGGCAACGGATGCGGTCGGAGCGAGGCGGCCGGGTCCGGGTTGGCCTGTCCCGGGGCCGAGGTGGTCTGTCCGGGTCGCCCGGTCGGTAGTGTTGCGCTCGATGTCCGGACCGCGAATAGCCATCGGCCCGAGAGCTGCATCCTTCGCCCGCGAAGCCGTGGTGGCGGGAGGCGCCTCGGTCGTCGAGGTGGAGCACGAACCGGATGCCCTGGTGTGGCTGGATCCAGGTGATCTCTCCGGCCTCTCCGACCGATTGGCGCTGACGCCGAGTGTCCGTTGGGTACAGCTGCCCTCGGCGGGCGTTGAGCGGGCGGTCGAGCTCGGTCTGCTCGATCACGATCGCATCTGGACGTGTGCCAAGGCCTCCTACGCGGAGCCAGTGGCCGAACACGCACTGGCACTGGCGCTGGCGGGACTCAGGGTCTTGCCGACCCGGGTCGTGGCGAGCTCATGGGGAGTGCCGGCCGGGACCAGCCTCTACGGGCAGAAGGTGACGATTCTCGGCGGCGGCGGCATCGCTCGGGCGCTGCTGGAACTGCTCGCGCCATTCCGCGTCGAGACCGTCGTCGTGCGCCGCAGTCCCGAACCGGTACCCGGCGCCTCCCGCACCGTTTCGGCGTCGGGGCTCCATGGGGCGCTCCCCGGATCGCTGCTCGTCGTGCTGGCCCTGGCGCTGACTCCAGGGACCCGAGGAGTCATCGGGGCGCCCGAGTTGGACCTCATGGACGAGCGCGCATGGTTGGTCAACGTGGCTCGCGGGGGGCACGTGGACACGGAAGCGCTGGTGGCGTGCTTGCGGGCCGGTTCGATCTGCGGGGCAGCGTTGGACGTCACCGAGCCCGAGCCACTGCCGGAGGGCCATCCCCTCTGGGACCTGTCCAACTGCATCATCACTCCCCACACCGCTGACACCATCGAAATGGTCGTCCCAATGCTGGCTGAGCGCATCCGCACCAACGTCAGCCGGTTTGCCGCCGGTGAGGCGCTGGTGGGGCTGGTGGATCCCGACGCCGGTTACTGATCGCCCCGCACGACTCGAGTGGCCGACCGACGCCGGCCCTGTGGCGAACGGTGGGATCGGCTGGGGCCCACATGCCGGGGATGTCGCAAAAGGGCCGGGTCTGGAGCAGGGGCGACTTGCGGATGGGGGGGTTGCAGACTCCCCGCTCCACAGACCCAGCATCGTGACATCGGCAGCTTCCCGGCCGGGCTTTAGGAGTTTCTGAAAGAATCTCGGATCAGGCGCCTCCTGTCCCGGCCCAAGGTTCGTCACAGGCTCCTTGGGGCTGGTTCAGCTCCCTGTGGGCCGCCTCTCCGGGCGATGCATCCCGGTCGTCTGAGCCCCCTTCCATGATTTTCCATCGGTTCTGAGGTGTTTTCACACCCCGCCGGCCCTGCGACCCCGAGCTGTTCACCAGCAGGGGCTTGATGAGCAGGGACGACCCGGCTCGGCCAAGGCAAGGCCGTGTGCATGGAAGCCGGACTCGAGCTCGGGTGGGAAGGACATGTCACACCCGCCATCCATGATGCCTGGCCATGGAAGACATCACCGGATCACCAATCTCGGGAGGCTGCTCGATGCCATTCAGCGCGAACAATTGTGCCGTCCCCGTCCCCGTCGCCGTCCCCAGGCCGACAACGCGGCGAGGCCGGTCGACCGTCTCACCGGGTGCTTTCACCATCGACTGTGCCGATTGCAGCCACCAACACACGTCGACCTGCGACGACTGCGTGGTCTCGTTCATCGTGGATCGCCATCCCTCCGATGCCGTCGTCGTGGATGTCGACGAGGCTCGCGCCGTCCGCCTGCTCGAGCAGGCAGGGCTGGTTCCCGGGGTGCGCCACTCCCGGCAGGTGGGCTGACCTGCGCCGTGGTCACCTACCCGGCCGTCGGGGCGACGAGCAGGGGGACCTCTGTCGAAGAGCTGCGCGCGGCATGCGACCTGGCCGTGCAACCATTGGGCGTGCCCCGATCAGCAGTTCCCGATGCGCCTCGGTCGGGCTCGTCCGATGAGATCGGACGATTGGGTGAGGCGATGATCGCCCTCGGGCTCAGCACTGGGCTCAGCGCCGTCGGCATCGCCGACTCCCAGGTGTTCGAGGAAACCCGGGCAGTCCTCTTCGAGCGCAGGAGGCGAGGGCTCAACGATCACATGCAGTTCACCTACAGGAACCCCGAGCGCTCGACCGACCCGAGCCGGATACTTCCGGGTGCGAGATCCTTGGTGGTCGGCGCATGGAGCTACCGTCACCAGGAGCCCCAACCGGTTGCCGTCCGATCCGTGCCGAACGGCCCCGTCCCCGGACCCGGGCCCGCCCCAGGCCCCGGTTCCGCCCCGGGCCCCGGTTCCGCCCCAGGCCGCGGCTCTGCCCCCCCTCCACCTCCACCGCCCGTCCGCCCTGTCGGCCAGGTGGCCAGATACGCACGGATCGACCACTACGCCTCACTCCGGCGCTCGCTGGAGCCCATCGCCGACGATCTCAGAGGACGTGGGTGGCGGGCAACCGTGGTCTGCGACGACAACGCCCTGGTCGACCGGGCCGCCGCTCATCGGGCCGGACTCGGGTGGTTCGGGAAGAACTCGTTGATGCTCCTGCCCGGACTGGGGTCGTGGTTCGTCCTGGGCACGGTGGTGACCGACGCCGCTCTGCGCCCGCCCGATCCTCGTGATCCGTCACCCCATGCGGAGGGTTGCGGCACTTGCTCACGGTGTCTGACCGCCTGCCCGACAGGGGCATTGGTGGAGCCCGGGGTTCTCGATGCCCGTCGCTGTCTTGCGTGGTTGGTGCAGGCGCCAGGGTCATTTCCCCGCCAGTACCGCCGATCTCTGGGGAACCGCATCTACGGATGCGACGACTGCCAAGAGGTCTGTCCCATCAACCGTCTCGCCGACCGGAGGGACCCGCCCCCGCCACCGCAGGCCGACGAGAGGCCGTGGATCGATCTCATCGACCTGCTCGGATCCAGCGACGAGGCCCTGATGACAGCTCACGGCCGCTGGTACATCGCGAGTCGCGACCCTCGCTATTTGCGCCGGAACGCGCTTGTGGCACTGGGCAACGTCGGTGACGGGCATGACGCTGCCACCGAACAGACCCTGCGCCACTGGTTGGCAGTGGACGATCCGATGCTGGTCGAGCATGCGCGGTGGGCGGCAAGGGAGCTGGGCCGCGATGACCTGGTGGGTCGGTCGGCATGACCCACCTGCTCGTCACCAACGACTTCCCGCCCAAGGTCGGTGGGATCCAGGCCTATCTCTGGCAACTTTGGCGGCGATTCGACCCGGACACGTTCGCGGTGCTGACCGCACGGTCCGACCCGGCAGCTCCTGCATTCGATCGCGAGCAGGCAGCCAACGGCATCCGCATCGAGCGGGTGAAGAGCCGGGTGCTCGCCCCCACCCCCCACCTCCTGCGCCGGATCCGCGAGACGGCCAGCCGGTTCGATGCCGGCCTGGTGGTGCTCGACCCGGTGTTCCCCCTGGGCCTCCTCGGTCCCCACCTCGGCCTTCCCTACGCCCTGCTCCTCCACGGCGCCGAAGTGGCCATCCCCGGCCGGTTGCCCGCCAGCCGTCAGCTTATGGCCCATGTGCTGCGTCACAGCGTGCTGGCGGTATCGGCCGGCGGTTATCCGGCGGTCGAGGCAACCCGTGCGCTCCGCCGCCGGGACATGCCACCGGTGGTGGAGATCCCTCCCGGCGTCGACCTCGAGCGCTTCGGGCCCCTCCCGCCCGCCGAACGGGCCAAGGCCCGCGCCGACCTCGGGCTGCCGGCCTACGGTCCGCTGGTGGTCAGCGTCAGTCGCCTTGTTCCCCGCAAGGGGATGGACGTGCTGATCGACGCCGCGGTCCGACTCCGGAGCGAGATCCCCGACCTGACCGTGGCCATCGCCGGACGGGGACGGGACTCGGAGAGGTTGGCGGGAAGGATCGCCGAGCACTCCGCCCCCGTGCGGCTGCTCGGAGCGGTGTCCGACAGCGACCTGCCCCGACTGGTCGGGTCGGCCGATGTGTTCGCCATGTTGTGCCGCAACCGATGGCTCGGGCTCGAGCAGGAGGGGTTCGGCATCGTGTTCCTCGAAGCTGCCGCCGCCGGGGTCCCGCAGGTGGCAGGCGCCTCTGGCGGTGCCGCCGAGGCGGTGGAGGACGGAGAAACCGGGCTCCTGGTCAGACGGCCCACCGACGTGGGCGCAGTCGCATCCGCCATCGCCAGGCTGCTTGCTGATCAGGAGCTGCGGTCGAGGATGGGAGCCTCTGCCCGCCGGCGGGTCGAGGCATCCTTCGACTATGACAAACTCGCCCCTAGGCTGGCCTCGTCGCTTGCCGACGTGGAAGGCTGAAGTACTTCCCGGCTGGATGATTCGACTCGAGGAGGAGGCCGATCGTGGCGGAACAAGCCACTG
>DATKRZ010000088.1:0-11300 GCA_035531955.1 Acidimicrobiales bacterium
CGACCAAGTTCAGTGAGCACTTCATCGGATGGATAGTGGTCGTCAGGTTCGGTCACCCGTTTACCTGCCGGTCCAGGCTAGGCGCGTTGTCACAATCCCCCTACCGAAACGCGTGGGCGACGAGTACGCCAAACAGAGTCAGTATGCCTGCTGCCAGCAGTGTTGCGAGAACCTGGGCCACGACCGCAACGACGAACGCTCCTCTCTGACCTGCCCTCGACTCAAGTCCAGCCGTTTCCCTTACGTCGGTTGGAAATCTGACAAACCGGGCAATCAGGCCAGTGAGGCCAGCCTCTCTTGCTCGGGCTTCGCTCGCGAGTTGACGATAGCGACCGATGACTTGTCGGCAGTAGTCCTCCACTAATGCAGGCGTAATCGGATGGGACTGAAATGAACGCGGACCGCCAATTTAGAATCGGATCCAAGACCTGTCCGTTCATCATCATTACCACGCCAGACTCAGACGATGCGGTCTGTGCTGAACCGCCAAGTTGTGCGACTTCACTGGCAACGGTCCGGACCGCGGGATCCGTCACGCTGTCCAGCGCGTTTCCGACGTGCCAACGGCTTGCACCGCTCGCCATGGCGATCGAGAGACGACCAAACGCCCGAAGGAACCCCTCAACATTCTCCGCTCGCTGGTCGTACCGAGTCGATAGACGCACTCAAAATGGTTACCACGCACGCCTGGTGGCCGCCGCCGCCCCCCCATCCCCGCGGCGCTTAACCCCTCTGCCCAAGCCCCTCGCTCCGCCCTGCGCCCTGGCTCCCCGTTCGGGTGGGGCCGCCGCCCGGCGGGCCCTTTGCCCGGTCGCCCTCGTCGTGGCGCTGTCCGGCCCGGCGGCGGTTTTTGGGGTCCCCCCGCTGTCGTTCTCCCTCTCTCCCCTCGCGACATCGCAACGGTGCCCACGGCAGGAATCGAACCTGCGACACCTCATTTAGGAAACGAGTGCTCTATCCCCTGAGCTACGTGGGCCTGCCTTGGCACAAGAGTCTAAGTCTCTCCGGCCGCTGGCGAATGAGGATGTGGACTGAACCGACGACCGGGTCAGATCGGCCCCGCCTCGGGCACGAGGACGCATCGGGTGCCGCTGTAGATCGTCGGCATGCACTTGTTGCAATGGATGCACAGGCCCTCGCCCGTGAGGCCCTTCTCCCACCGCTGGACGAGGTCGGGCTCGCGCAAAAGGGCCCGGGCCATGGCGACGAATGCGAATCCTTCCGCAAGCGCATTCTCGACAGTCTCCAGCCGGTTCACGCCACCGAGCAGGATCAACGGCAAGGAAAGGGCATCGAGGAACTGGCGGGCATACGGGAGGAAGAACGCCTCCTCGAACGGGTACTCCTTGAGGAATCGCGATCCGACCGCCCGGAATCCGAGTCGCAGCAGACCGGGCAGCGTGGCCCCGAACTCAGGCCGAGGCGCCTCTCCCCGGAACAGGTACATCGGGTTGGACAGCGAGCTCCCGCCGGTCAGCTCCAGCGCGTCGAGGGTGGCGCTGGATTGGAGCATCCGGGCGAACTCGATGCTCTCGTCCAACCAGAAGCCTCCGGCCACCCCGTCGGCCATGTTCAGCTTGGCGGTCACCGCCACCTTGTCGCCCACCGCCCCTTTGACCGCGTCGACCACTCCCAGAGGGAAGCGCGCCCGGTTGGCCAGGCTGCCCCCCCACTGATCAGCGCGTCGATTCAGCTTCGGGCTGAGGAAGGCGCTGAGGAGGTAGTTGTGTCCGAGGTGGATCTCCAGGCAGTCGAATCCGGCCTCCGCCGCCAGCGCCGCCCCCCGTCGATAATCGTCGGTGATCCGGGCGATGTCCTGCTCCGAAACGGCCCGGGTCACCTCGCCGGTGGGACCGAGCCGCCGCGACGGTGCCAGGGCGGGAGCCCGGTTCGACCGGCCGTTGGCCACCGGGCCGGCGTGGCCGATCTGGGCGGAGACTGCAGATCCGGAGGCATGCACGGCGTCGGTGAGACGGCGCAGGCCCGGGAGCGAATCCTCTCCCAACAGCGCGCAGTGCCGGTCAGTCCGCCCTTCGGGTGAGACGGCCAGATAGGCGACGGTTGTCATCCCCACGCCACCTTCGGCCACACGCTGATGGAAGGCGATCAGATCGTCGGTGATCAGGCCCTTGGGGGTCCTTCCCTCGAACGTCGCCGACTTGATGATCCGGTTCTTCAGGGTGATCGGACCCAGCCTGGCCTCGCCGAAGACGTCCCGGGCGGGGCCGACCGTCTCGCCCACGGCACTCACTGGAAGTCGGCCATCGGGATCACCGGCTCACACTGCTGAAACGCCGAACGCGGCCAGCGCACCCATCACCGCTTCGATCAGGGTCGGGTGGCAGACCACCAGGTCGGGTAGCCATGGGTCCGGCTGCGCGTAGCGGAGGGGCGAGCCGTCCACCCGGCTGGCATGCAATCCGGTGGCCAGGGCCACCGCCACCGGAGCGGCCGAGTCCCATTCGTACTGGCCCCCGGCGTGGACGTAGACCTCGGCCTCTCCGCGGATGACCGCGGCGATCTTGGCGCCGGCCGACCCCATGGGGACGGTGGCCGCCCCCAGCGCTTCGGCGACGAACGGCGAGAAATCGGGCGGGCGGCTCCGACTGACCACCATGCGAGGCACCGGTGCCGGAGCCGGTAGTTGAGGAGGATCGCCCGTCCCGAGCACCACATCCAGGGCGGGAAGGGCGACGGCTCCCACCACCGGGTCGCCATCCACGGCCAGGGCGACGTGCACGGCCCAGTCCTCCCGACCCTCCGAGTATTCGCGGGTGCCGTCCAGCGGATCGATGATCCACACCCTGCCGGACTGCGCGCCGAGCGCCTCGGACTGGTCCGCCTCCTCCGATCGGATCCGATCGCCGGGGAACCTCCCGGCGATCTGCGCCATGAGGAGCCGGTGCGAGAGCCGGTCACCCTCCTGGCCGAGTGACTTCCCCGGTTCCGAGCGGGATCGGAGCTCCATCAGGCCCACACCGGCCATGCGGGCCCACTCGGCGGCCGCCCGGTCCTCTTCGCTCAACACGCTCTCCCCCGTCCGGACCTGGTTCGAATGTCCTTGCACGCCCGGAGGACCACGGCCCCCGGTCTCGACCTCAGACCCACAGTCTGCACGATGGGGCGATGCACTGATGACACACTGATGACACACTGATGACACACTGATGGCGCAGGGGTGAAGCAGAGCCGGGGCAGGGCAGGGCGGGGCGACGACACCCGGGTCGGCGTTGCCAGCCGGTCGATCCGCAGTGGGTACGCTGCTGCGAGCCATGTCCGTCCTTCCCATGACCGTCGACGAGCTCCAGGCGTTTCTCGACGGCGCCTTCCCGAATGCCCCACCCCCCTATGTCGTCGAGGAGGTCGCCGGGAACAGCATCAGGATGCGCCAGACGATCGGGCCTCGCGACAGCCGGCCGGGCGGCACCGTGTCCGGCCCGTCGCTGATGGCGCTGGCCGACTGCGCCTCCTACCTGGTCATCATCGGCCAGATCGGACCGGTGGCGCTGGCGGTGACCACCAGCCTGCACATCGACTTCCTCCGCAAACCGGAACTGGTCGACGTGGTGGCGGAGGGGACCCTCCTCAAGCTGGGACGCCAGCTGGCGGTGGCCGATGTGGCCTTGTTCTCGGCCGGGAACGACGCGCTGGTGGCCAAAGCCCAGGTCACCTACTCGATCCCCCCTGACCGCGGCCGGAAATAGAGGCTTCTGCACCCCAGCCGTCATTGCGGGGGACCGGCGTGCATGACAGCATCGGGGTTCAGCCTTTCAAGGGGGACGCACCATGCACGACCTCGTCATTCGAGGGGGAACGGTCGTCGACGGCACCGGAGCACCGGCCAGGACCGCCGATGTGGCCGTCGACGGGGGGCGGATCAGCGACGTCGGGTCCCTCAGCGGCGAGTCGGCGAACCGGACCGTGGATGCGGACGGCCTTCTGGTCTCGCCGGGGTGGGTTGACATCCACACCCACTACGACGGCCAGGCCACCTGGGACGAGGTGCTGGCACCCAGCAGCTGGCACGGGGTGACCACCGTCGTGACCGGCAACTGCGGAGTCGGGTTCGCCCCGGCCCGCCCCGACCGCCACGACTGGCTGATCGGCCTGATGGAGGGGGTCGAGGACATCCCCGGCACCGCCCTGGCGGAAGGAATCGAGTGGGAGTGGGAGACCTTCCCCGAGTACCTCGACACCCTGGGCCGGCGGAAGTGGACCATGGACGTGGGCACCCAGATCGCCCACGGCGCGGTCCGCTCCTATGTGATGGGCGATCGCGGCGCCAGAAACGAGCCGGCCACCCCCGACGACATCGAGGCCATGAAGCGACTGGTGAAGGAGGCCATCGCCGCGGGGGCCCTCGGCTTCTCGACCTCCCGGACCCTGGCCCACCTGGCCATCGACGGCGAGCCGGTCCCGGGCACCTTCGCCGCCGAGGACGAGCTCTTCGGCATCGGCGGCGCGCTCGGGGAGCTGGCCGCCGGCGTGTTCGAACTGGCTCCGGCCGGGTCTGCCGGCGAGGACATCATCGGCCCGAGGAAGGAAGTCGACTGGATGCGCCGACTGTCGGCGGCCATCCACCGCCCGGTCACCTTCGCCCTGCTCCAGGTGGACAGTGCGCCCCGGTTGTGGCGCGAGCTGATGGACGAGTCGTTGCGGGCCGTCTCCGAGGGCGCCGACCTCTGGCCCCAAGTGGCCGGACGGGCCACCGGCCTCCTCTCCGGCCACTTCACCACCTACAGCCTGTTCGACCTGATCCCGGCCTATCAGGAGCTGAAGGCCAAGGGCCTGTCCCGCGACGAGTTCGTGGCCGCCCTGCGCACCCACGACGTGCGGCGCGCCATCGAGTCGTGGGAACCGGACCCCGGGTCGGTCGAGCGGATGGAGCAGGCCTACCGGACGACGTTCGCCCTGGGCAGCCCTCCGGAGTACGAGCCCGGGCCCGAGCGCTCGCTGGCCGGCATGGCGGCGGTGACCGGCCGCCCTCCCTTGTCGGTGGCCTATGACGCCATGCTCGACAACGACGGGTGCGGGTTGCTCTACGTTCCCATCCTCAACTACTCGGACGGAGATCTCGGGCCGGCCCGCGAGATGCTGCTCCATCCCCGCGCCGCGGCCGGGCTGGCCGACGGGGGGGCCCACTGCGGGGTCATCTGCGACGCGGGCCAGCCCACCTTCATGCTCACCCACTGGACCCGCGACCGGGCCCGGGGAGAACTGCTCCCGCTCGAGTGGATGGTCAAGAAGCAGTCCCACGACACCGCCCGGCTCTACGGGCTCACCGACCGGGGCACCGTGGAGGTCGGGGCCGTGGCCGACCTCAACCTCATCGACTACGACGGACTGCAGTTGGGCAACCCGGTGGTGGTCGCCGACCTGCCGGCCGGCGGGAAACGCATCGTCCAGGATGCCGCCGGCTATGTGGAGACCATCAAGTCCGGAGTCACCACCTTCGCCGACGGCCGGGAGACCGGCGCCCGTCCCGGCGCGTTGTTGCGGGGCGCCCGCTGACCTCACCTCCCCGGAAGTCAGCGGTGCGAACCCTGCTCCGGTGCCCCGTGTCGGGTACTCCCCGCTGATCCGACCGCGGCCGCCCCGGCGGCCTCGGCCTCGGCCGCGAACTCGGCCCGCATCTGCTGGTAGACCCGGTGCTCGACGAAGAAGGCCAGGGTGGGGACGAATCCTGCCGCCACCACCAACAAGATCCGTCCGAGCCGCCAGTGGGCGCGCCGGGCCAGATCGGCGGCAGCCGCCAAGTAGACCAGGTAGAGGTACCCGTGGACCGGCGCCACGATCCTCTCCGCCGTCTTCGGATGGGCCCCGAACACCTGGAAGAGGACCACGATGGTCAAGAGGAGCAGCGCGGTGCCCACGACGAAGGCGATCACCCGGTAGCGGATCAGCGCGCCGTGCACGGAAGCCCTCTGACGGTGCTCGCCGGCGGTGACGATCCCTCCAGGCACGGGTGAGCGGCGGCGCTCACGGGTTGCCGGAGCCGGCATCGGCGTTCAGTCCGGCCAGGTACCGGTTGTAGGCCGCCAGCCGCGCCGCTTCCTCGTCGGTCTGCGGTTCGAACCGCTCGCCGCGGCCGCCGGTCTCCCCGACCGCGGTCCGGGCGGCGATGGCCACGTTCTTCCCGCGCCCCCCCGACAGCGCCCAGCCGGGTTGGTCGTGGGTCTCGGGGCCGACATCCCTTACGTACCCGGCCGACAGCGGCTGTCGGGACGGGGGCGCGGCCCCGTCGTGGACCAGCTGCCACCACACGTAGACGGCGTACCCAGCGAACAACGGCCATTCGAAGGTGTAGGCCCAGCTCAGCGTGTTGCCGTCGAGGGCCCGCTCGAGCTGCCACCAGGTCAGCCAGGCAAACACCGGCAGCAGGACCAGGAGCGTCACGTGCATCCCGACGAGCCGGGGCGAGAGGTAGCGGCGCACCCTCCCATCGTACCTGCGGGCCTGCGCGCCTCCCATTCGAGGAGCCCGGACATCCCTTCGACCGGCCGGGGCCGGGCCTACTATTTGCCCGTCCGCCGAACGGACCGCCGCCCACGGCCGCGTGACGGCCGCGGGACCGGCGTGGACCCGCCAGCACCGAGGAAGGACAGCCATGGACACTCGTGTGAGAATCGGGATCGCCGAGGCGATCGGGACGATGATCCTCATCGCCGGAGGGCCGGGCACCGCCATCCTGGCCACCGGGGGGTTCTTCCCCCGGGGATCGGTCGGGGTCCTCGGGGTGGCGCTGGCCTTCGGCCTCAGCCTGCTCGTCGCCGCCTATGCCATCGGGTCCATCTCCGGCTGCCACATCAACCCGGCGGTCACACTCGGGCTGTGGACCATCGGGAAGACGAAGACCAGGGAGCTGCCCTTCTACATCGTCGGACAGGTCGTCGGGGGCCTGGTCGGTGCCCTGGTCATCTTCATCATCGCCAAGAGCAGCTCGATCCAATTCAGCGCCAGGTCCTCGGGCTTCGCCTCCAACGGCTACGGGATCCACTCGCCCGGAGGGTTCAAGCTCGGCGCCGTGATGCTGGCCGAGGTGTTCTTCACCGGGATCTTCGTGTTCATCATCGCCTCGACCAGCCGGCTGTCCATGCCGGTGGGGCTCACCGGGGTCACCGTCGGCCTCACCCTCACCATCATCCACCTCATCTCCATCCCCATCGACAACACGTCGGTCAACCCGGCCCGGAGCCTCTCGACCGCGGTATTCCAGGGGAGTTGGGCGCTCAACCAGCTCTGGGTGTTCATCGTCTTTCCCATCGTGGGCGGCATCCTCGGCGGCTCGGCGTGGCGTGCCCTCCGGCCAGCATCCGACGAGATGACCGAGGAGGTGTCCGAGGCCGGGGCGCCCGCCCCCTACGGGCGGCGGCCCCAGCCCGAGTAGGAGGGGGGTGGGTGCCCGGCAGTGGTCGTCGTGACACCCGACCCCTAGCGTGGACGCCATGAGTCACACCAGCCAACCCGCCACCCTGTTCCACCCCCACGTCGACGTGCGGGTCAGCACCCGCCGGAAGAAGACCGCCGGGGCCCACTGGGAGGGCGACCGCATCGTGGTGGTGGTCCCGGCCCATCTGCGGGGGGCCGAGCGCGACGAGATGGTCGACGTCCTGTCCCGTCGCCTGGCCCGGCACCGGCCCCATCTGCACGCCTCCGACGACCAGCTCGGGCAGCGGGCGGTCGCACTCGGGCGGAGCTACCTCGACGGCGTGGCCCCGGCCTCCATCCGCTGGTCCGCCACCCAGGTCAAACGATGGGGCTCATGCACGCTCCAGACCCGCGAGATCCGCATCTCCGAGCGGCTGCGGGTCGTGCCCGAATGGGTGCTCGACGCGGTGATCCACCACGAGCTGGCCCACCTGTTCGAGCCCAACCACACACCGCGCTTCCGAGAGCTCGAGCACCGATATCCCCGACAGCGGGAGGCGGAGATCTTCCTGGAGGGCTACGCCCTCGGTCTTCACATGCCGGGCCCCGCCGATGCCATCGACGACGCCGCCACCTATTGACCGGGAGCCGATGTCCCCACGCAGGCCACGCCCCGGGGACGTGCTCCGAGGCGCAGTCGACGGTCACCGCCCGCACTCGGCCCCCGACCCCAGTTGGTCGTCGTCGACCGCTTCCTGAGCCCCGTTGCCGACGCGCCCCCTGAATTGCGAGTACAACAAGGGCCGTGGCCTATCTCCTGGCGGCGCTCGCCGCCTTCATCAACGCCCTGGTGTCGGTCCTCCAGCGGCTGGGCGTCGAGACGGCGCCGGAGTCGACCACGCTCAGGCTGAGCCTCATGACCCACGCCTTCCGCCGGGGGGTGTGGCTGATCGGGTTCGCGCTGAGCCTGGGCCAGTTCGCGGTGATCGCCACCGCCCTGCGGTTCGGCGAGCTCAGCATCGTCCAGCCCATCCTGACTACCGAGCTCCTCTTTCTGCTGCTCATCCTCGCCGCCTGGTTCCGCTACCGCCTGGGCTGGCGCGAGTGGCTCGGCTCCCTGACCGTCGTGGTGGGCCTGGGCGGGTTCTTCCTCGCCGCGTCACCCAAGGGTGGCCACGGGATCCCGAGCGGCCACGCGTGGCTGGTGGCCTACGGGGTGCTCTTCGTCTCCGTCGGAGGATGCATCGCGGCCGCCCTGCGTGGCCCCCGTTGGTGGCGGGCCGCCGCGTTCGGGTCGGCCACCGCCATCACCGCGGCGTTCACGGCCGCGCTGACCAAGTCCACCACCACCTATATCACCGAGGGGTGGGGACACGTCTTCACCCACGCCCAGCCCTATCTGCTGGCGGTCACCGGTATCGGGACGTTGTTCCTGTTGCAGAACGCCCTCCATGCCGGGCCGATCACCGCGTCCAGGACCACCCTGGTCACCATCAACCCGCTCGTCAGCATCCTGCTCGGGATCACCCTCTTTTCCGAGCGCCTCCGGACCGGGCCCCTGTGGATCTCGCTGTCGGTCGGGGCGCTGGTGGTGCTGGTCGTCGGCGTCGTGGTGCTGGCCCGCTCGCCCCTCGTGGCCGGGACCACCGAGGAGGGCCAGGACGAAGAGATGCTGGGCGGAGCCCGGGACCGGGCCGTGGTGGGATCCGGGCTGATGCCCGGCATCCCCTCGATCGAGGCGGTTCCGTCGGTCAGCGGCGGCCCCGCCGACTGAGCCGCCGACTGAGCCGCCGTCGCCACCGGTACGGTCGCTCCCCGGGGTCGGGCGCGTCCGCCCGGAGCAGGACCCTCGGTCGCACTCCGGAGTGCCCGGGCCACACCGAGTCCCGGGCCCGGTCGAGCACGGCGGCCATCTGGAGCGTGTCGTCGCCGACCTGCGCTCGCATCGAGGTCAGCAGGGCGCCGGTGACACGGGCATCGCCCAGGGCGTGATGATGATCGTCCCACCGCAGTCCGAAGTGCGTGCAGCAGTCGGCCAGCCCGGCCCCGCACGTCGACCCGAGGTGCCGCCGGGCCAGCTGCCAGGTGTCCACGGTCGGGACGTCGCCCGGGACCAGGAACTCCCCGCCGGTCCGCCGGCATTCGGCCCGGAGGAAGGCGAGGTCGAAGCCGTCGACGTTGTGTCCCACCACCACCCGACCGGACAGCTGGTGGGCCAGGAACGGCTGGATCGAGGTGAACGTCGGCGCCCCCTCGAGCATCTCCCCCGAGATCCCGTGGACGTGGGTGGGACCGGGGTGACGGTCGGGGTCGACCAGTGTGGAGAAGGAACTGAGCTCGACCCCGGCGGGATCGAGGAGGACCACGCCGACCTCGACGATCCGCTCCTCCTCCGGCGAGAGCCCCGTGGTTTCCACGTCGACCACTGCGAATCCCGCTCGGTATCCCGGCCCGAGTCCCGTCCGGCCCTCCCCTGGGCGCTCCACACCGACCAAGGTAGACGGAGGATGCGACACCGTGTCCTACGCTCACCGGTCGGCAACGCCGGCCGGAATCACGGCCCGCCCCGGAAACCCTGAGCCGGCCCGCGCCCACCCTCCGGTGGACCGGTTCAGGTGCTGGCCCCGACCAGCTCCCGCAGTTCCGCGTCCACGTCGTCCTGGTGCTTCTGCTCGTCCCGACGGGCACTGCGCGGGCTCCACCGGCCCCGATTGAGCCAGATGGTCGGGATGAAGAGGACCATGCCTCCCAGGCAAACCCAGAACCAGTTCTTCCACTGCGAATGAGACTTGCCCACCCCGTTGAGCAGCGCCGTCAGCTGGTCCTGGTGGGCGGACAGATAGGCCAGCTGCGTCCGGTAGGTCCACACCGGACCGTTGACTTCCTTCAGATTGGCGAGCACTTTCACCACTACCGCCGGCCCGACCGCCTTCTGCAGGGCGGCCAGATTGGCCGCCGTCGGCGAGTAGTGCGCGGCGGCAACGATAGAGGCGTTCTCCGGCGCAGACAGAGGCTTCAGCCAGCTGGCGTTGGCGGTGGCGAACGTGACGAGCTCGGGATGTTCGATCTGGAACTGCTGCACGTTGAAGGGCGCCGTTCCGCCCGGGAAGGTCTGCGCATAGGCCAGGTTGTCCACCACTGGGTTGACCGAGTTCACCACCAGCGGCAGGAAGATGAAGGACAGGCCGACGGTCAGCCGGAGGATCCACCCCCACAGGGCGAGGCCGGTGCCCACCAATGCTGGGTTCCGGGCCTCGACCATCTCGGTGTAACCGGCCATCCACGGGGCGTAGGTGAGCGAGATGCAGGCGGCCAGGAGGACCTCGAGGGTGATGAGCGTCCCAAATCCGGTGAACGGACGATTGGTCTGGAGGGCGAAGAGGGCCAGGGTGATGATCGAGCCGATGGCCCCCACCAGCATGAGCGGTTTCCTCACCCGGAGCTTGTCCGAGATGATGCCGAAGACGATCAGGGCCACGGCGTCCGCGCTCCAGAACCAGATGTTCAGGTAGTTGGCCTGTGATGTCGACAGGTTGAGGCCGGTGTGGTCACGGTAGACGGTGGCCCAGAAGATAGTGAAGAACCCCGAGGCGGCGTAGTACAGGAGTAGGAAGATCGAGATCCCCGCGGCCGAGCCGACCAGGTCCCACTTCAGGATCTGCCGCCACGGGTGGAGGGTGGCGGCCACCAACTCGTCGGCCGAGATGCCCCGGGCCTTGGCCTCGACCAGAGCCCGGTCCTGCTCCGACACCATGAGCTGCTCACGCAGCCGTTGGGAGAGGTCCTTCATAAAGAACAGGGAGACGACAAAGACGATCACGGAGATGCCACCGGAGATGATGAACTGCGACTTCCACCCGGCGAGCCCGTAGGTGCGCAGGAAATGATCGATGGTATTGGTGGCGACGATGGAGGTGATGAGGGATCCGGCC